>JBGSIO010000095.1:0-57201 GCA_041742455.1 Nitrospira sp.
ACGGGTCGCACGGAATGTTGAGGGGATCGGCGTGGGGTCGGAGCCCGTGGTCGGCTCGCCGTACGCGACCGCGTCTCCGACAGACGAGGTGCTACACTAAATGCCACCGGCAAGTGTCCCAAACTCATTGACACGTTCCGGTGGGCGGCATTCTGAAGTGGTTCTCATCTCCTAGTTCGCCCTTCCAGAACAGCCGCAGATCCACTGACCGTTCCCACTTATCCGCATCCAATTTGATCCACCTCGAATCCATCCTGATTCAGGGGAAAAGCCATCACGCTATGCGTGCATCTGCGTAGGCGCTGAAGATACCGCGAGTTAGATTTTGATCGTGTGGGGCATAAGACATGCACAGTGCTTGTCATGAAGAAAGGCTGGAGGATCCTCGATGCAGAGCGGTTTTACCTAGAACTCGGATTTTATCGTCGGATTTCGAGCATACCACTCGTGCTCCACGTGAATGAACCACGATGGAGACACAGACAGAATGGGTATGGATATGATGAGTAATGAGATGGCCCATGTTGACGATCTCGGGCGCGATAATTTTGCAGTGATGATGTAGACGATGTTTAAGCGCAAGGCGTGACGCGTGAGAATTAGGTTTGTCGCAATCTTGCACGGCGCAGCATTGCGCCGAACGCTTCATGAAAGGGGGTGAGAGGCGATGATACTGCTGTTGATGTTGTTGAACATTGTAGTGCTGGTGATCGGTGCGTTGTTCCTCATGTATGGGACGTTTCGGCCTGAGCGCGAGTAATCGTGGTGATGCGTGCGGCTTTGATCCCTGACCAAAGAGGTTTTCGTCGTGAGGAATGGATCTGGATGCGAGCCGGGATGAGTGGGCCCTCCCCTCCGGCTCGCATCGAACAGCTCAAGCACGAACTCGAATCATCCCCGTCCAATTTTTCTAGGGAGTACCGCTTTGCAATCCACCAATAATAGTCTGTGCCGCGCATGCGCTCATAAATTAAGATCACTCGTGGGTTTTATCCCGTCGCCTCAATTTCTAGGTTCCGGGTCGAGCAAGCTTGGTGTTGGGAAAGAGTAAGATTACTGGTGGGTTTTATCCGCCGGCGCCATTTTCCATAAAGCAATGAATAGCCAGCGGTACGCACGAAGTGCGGTTTGGTCGGGGCGAGAGGATTTGAACCTCCGACATCCTGCTCCCAAAGCAGGCGCGCTACCGGGCTGCGCTACGCCCCGACTTGTCGAATGCTATCTGGATAGTGGACGGCCGTTGCTTTGCATAGTTCCGCAGAGACTCGCATGATAGCCCTTAGGCTACTGGACGTTCTTTTAGCCAAGCACACATTTGTGTAAACGCCTTTGCACGGTGACTCATACGATTCTTTTCTTCAATCGTCAACTGAGCCAGCGTCTTGTTGAATTCAGGCACGAAAAACACCGGATCATACCCGAATCCGCGCTCTCCAATCGGCTGTTCTGTGATCACTCCTTCTAGAATACCCTGTGTGACATGAACATCGCCACTAGGAAATGCAATCGCGGCAACCGTCAGGAATCTTGCCTTCCGGTTCACAGGCGGAACGCCCGCGAGCTCCAAAAGCAGCTTCCGACAATTATCCTCGTAGGTGGCATGTTCCCCCGCATAGCGTGCGGCATAGACTCCAGGTCGACCTTCCAATGCATCGACTTCTAGTCCTGTATCATCGGCAAGTGCAGGAACTCTCGTGGCCCTGGCGATCTCCCTCGCTTTTTTTATCGCGTTCGCTTCACAAGTCGTTCCGTCTTCCTCCACCTCTGGTGCGGTCGGAAAGTCTTTCAACGTTCGGATACGTATGCCAATCCCTCCGAGTAGGGCCCCGAGCTCTCGTCCCTTATCCGGGTTGCGCGTAGCAAGAACGATCTCGTTGACCGACTCAAGCAAGCGCACCGATCAATTCTTTCTGGATGGCCGTTAACCGTTGGATCGCTTGCCACCCCAACGCTAAAAACTCGTCCATGTCCTGCTTGGCGAAAGGGGTGCGTTCGGCAGTTCCCTGCACTTCAACATACTGCCCTCGACCGGTCATCACCACATTCATGTCGACTTCGGCCATCGAGTCCTCGGTGTAAGCCAGATCCACCATGACTTCGCCACCGACCTTTCCAACGCTAATCGCGGCCAGGTAGTCAGTCAATGGGATCGTCTTCAATAGCTCTTTCTTTTTCAATACGGCACAGGCATCCGCCAACGCAATGAAAGCGCCTGTAATGGATGCCGTTCTCGTCCCCCCATCCGCCTGAATCACGTCGCAGTCGACCCAAATGGACCGTTCTCCCAGTTTCGATAAATCCGTAACGGAGCGTAGGGCGCGCCCGACCAGACGCTGAATTTCCAACGTTCTGCCGCCTTGTTTGCCCTTGACTGCCTCTCGAGGGGATCGCTCATGAGTCGCCCGTGGTAACATCGCGTACTCCGCAGTAACCCATCCCGTTCCTTTTCCCTTCAGAAATGGAGGGACTTTCTCCTCAACTGATGCCGTACAGATAACCTTCGTATCCCCCATTTCGATGAGCACCGCGCCTTCCGCATGTTTGATAAAGTGCCTCGTCACTTTCACGGGACGGACCTGGTCCTTCCGACGCCCATCGAACCGTACTAGCCCAGAGATTCCACTCATGTTCTTTCGCCCCTTCGTCAAGAATTAGGAGGCGAATTATAGTGAAGGCTCGGAGAAAGCGCAAACTGCCTGTAGAACGATCGCATTCGATGGGGCAATGAGCTCATGCACGCTCGTGCTGTACAAATCCAGCCCATCGGATTTGGCGAAATCTGTACAATTCCTTGACGGGCCGGCGGCTCCTGGCATAGTGAAGGAACGCAATCCATGCACAACGCGGAACTGCACAAAGCCTTTCCAGCTGCGTCGATTCCATCATTGCTCACTTGGAACAACGAATGATCCAGGACAGAGACAGTTAGCCCCCTAGGTAAGAATCAATGGCACAAACGCTGCATGGCCCCGTAGACATCTTGCCACCTTTAAGTTTGACGCCAATGAGCCGATAAAGAAGAAGAAACGGGACAATCTTCGGCCCCAACCAGACATACACGATTCCACTCATGGCAACACTCCTCGATCAGACTACCCATCAAGCGCTCCTCGACAATCGCAATATCTTGGTCGTCGATGACGAAGAGCCGATCCGACGCCTCCTCGCATATCTTCTCCAATCTCATGGCTATCAGGTAGAAGGTGCGGGGGACGCACGGGAGGCTCGACAGAAGCTCGGAGAGCAAGCATTTGCCTTGATGCTCTGCGATGTCAACATGCCTGGAGAATCCGGCATGGACCTCGTGCGTCACACTGTTACAGAACATAAGCATACGGCCGCGATCATGGTCACAGGACTCGACAGCTCAGTTCTGGCCAATGCGGCGCTCGAGGTAGGCGCATTCGGATACATCGTCAAGCCGTTCGAATCCAACGAAGTACTGATCGACGTCGCGAACGCGCTTCGCCGCCGCCGGCTCGAAATGGAAAATCGTCTCCATCGCGAAAATCTGGAAGACATCGTCCGCACGAGAACACTTGCGCTACAGCAGGCATTGGACTGGCTGGAACGCACGGAAAAAGAGCTCCGCCTGTCGCGGGAGGAGACCATTCAGCGACTTGCCATTGCCGCGGAATTCAGAGACCATGCCACCGCCAAACACATCCAGCGCATGAGTCATTATTGCGAATTGCTCGCGCGCAAGGCCGGGCTCTCTCCCGATCGATGTGACTTGATCCGAACGGCCAGCCCGATGCATGACATCGGCAAGATCGGCACGCCGGATCATGTACTCTTAAAACCGGGAAAGTTCACGCAGGAGGAATTCGGCGTGATCGCGCAGCATGCAGAGATCGGCTACCGGATTCTGAGCGGGTCGGATGCTGAACTGCTGAAAGTTGCCGCGGTGATTGCCTATACCCACCATGAACGCTTCGATGGCACCGGATATCCACGAGGCTTGAAGGGCGAAACCATTCCAATCGAAGGCCGCATCGCGGCCATTGCCGACGCCTTTGATGCGCTTACAACACAGCGTGTCTACAAACCGGCCTTTGAACTTAGCCACGCGATTGAACTCATGCTCAAACATCGAAGTGAACACTTCGATCCGGAGTTATTGGATATCTTCGTTGCCTCGAGTGACGAACTCGCGAGGATCCATGAGCAATATGCAGACCGTGCTAATTCGGATCCCCTCAACGAACTGTGATCCTGCACTCGCCCTCTCTCACGCGCGCTTGATTCTTAACGATTCGTTGACCGATTGCTGGTTCACCCCTATACTTTTCTAACTTTTCAGACTATGTGGTCTGTTCCACCAATCAAGCCTGTCGAATGAAGAGATAGTTGAGTATGCCGAAAAAGCTGACTGCGGTTCGTAAACGACCTCGAGTTCGAAACTGGATCGCCTATCTGTGCGAAGCTCTAGTCACCTCCGGCGCCATGCCGACTTGGGAAGCCGCGACATACCTGACTGAAAACTTGTTCGGTGAAAAACCGAATCCACGCTTATTGACGCCATTGAACCCACACGAGGTCACCGCGCAATTGCTGCATCGCCTCTACCAACCGATAGTGGAGGCCGCCTTGAGAGACGTCATGCTTCCCTCAGGTTCTATGCTACACATCTTCACCGACATCAGCCTCACTGGTAACTCGGCCGTTCTCCTTGTCCTATTCCCCGGACGTCACAAACCTCAAAAGCTTCTCGTACTAGATGCTGCCAAAGCATGGGACCTTGTGTTCCCAGACGCCGAGTCCTTCAACGGGTGGGCCGAAGAGCGCTACCGGCAGCTTGTGAATGCTCTACGGAGCGCCATGATGGATATAGAAGCCGACTTACTCAAGTCGGCAGTTTAGGTCCCGGTCCCTCGCCGTCGCCACCATCTTGACCAACAAGCCAGATTTCACAGCTATAGCCCCGTATCTCAACACGCACATTGGTAGAGTATGAGTGACTTTCTCGGATGGTCGCGACACGGGGAGGAAAGAGATATCCCGGCGGCAACGGAAGATCCCATTGCCACCGGGAGTTTCTATATTGATTGGCTACGCAGTTTGTTCCTTACATCGCCTTACTTCCGATGCGGATGGTGTCCATGCGGTTTCTTCCCAGGGAGAGGCCCGATCGGATTTCGCTGTTGCCTGGTGAGCTGGGCCTTATAGCCGGTCGGCAGCTCCTGCACCCAGCCGTTATACACATTCGGTATCGGTGACACACCCTGTGATCCCTGGCCTCTGTTTCCTGTAATTTTGTCGTCTTTGCAAACCTTGTCGTTGGCTAGCACCACCCAGCCGGCGATTTCCGCATCATCCACCTTCCCGTTGTTGTCTGGATCGTAGTCCAACACGATCAACCGGTTGGCAAACTTTGGTGTGATATAGGCATAGTACCCGCCGCCTTTTTTGGCTCCAAAGTTGACCCCGTGGCAACCTGGATCGCAGGGAATAAGCCGAACCAGGGTATCGGTGGCCGTGTCCACGATGGAAATGGTCCCGCCCAGGGTATTCCCCGTGATGGCAAATTTGCCGTCCGGACTGACTGGAATCTGCACGGGAAATCCACCGATCAAACCATCCACGCAGGCTTCCGTGCATCCGGTTTTCGGATCATAGCCTTCGAGCAAGTTAATGTCTTTGATCTTTTCTCCTGGCTCATACGGTCCAGCGCCTTTGAGGCCACCCATGCCAGTATAATTCGTCAATGTCACCGGGCCGTTCATCACCGAGATTGAATGGCCCAGATAGTTCGTCACGTAGTACTTGCTCGAGTCCGGCATAAAGCCGCTCGCGATGGACACCGCTCCGGTGTCTTGCTTTGAGAGGACCTGCCCCGTCGTCAGGCCGGTGAACTCATATAGCGTGGAATCGGCCGAATTGGAGTTAGGCGTGACCATGTGATGGCCATCGAACCCCATCCAGTGGGCATGGGGCTGAGTTTGCTTGGTCGGATTGTTGGGATCTTGCATCGAGATCAGCCGATTGACTTCCAGCATGCCATTGGGCAACCGGTTCAGTTCCAGCACCCCATCATCGCCGTTGCACCCCGTATGCACCTGCTGGGTATCCACCCGAGTCATCACATGGGCAGGGTCATGGCATTTGATCCCTTTACTCGCCACTTCAGGTCCATTGACGAGATCGATCTCCTGAAGGAGCTCCCCGTTACGACGATTGATGACATAGAGACTATTACCCTGCCACTCGGTCTGATAGATTTCCTTTTGATCGTGGCTGGGCCAGAAATTATGTCCGTTATTCATCTTCTGCTCAGGTAATGCGATTTTGCGCTTCACATCCCAACTTCTAGCCGATACGACGGTCATGGTTCCAGGAAAGCTCGGCCCTTTGTCCTCGGTCAACTCGAATTGGGTGTCGACCCAGATTTCCCCAATCCCCTTGATACGCGGCTTCTTCTGGGCCTGAATCGTTTCGCCATCGAATGTCGCCTGGAGCGCTGCGTTCAGATCGGGAACAACCGCTCTACCGGTGACGACGACGGGCACAGCGGGATAGCTCGGCTTGTAGGCTTGTCCGACCTTGGTATAGTCTTTCCAATTCTCTGGGTTGGTCACAATGAAAAATGCGCGCAGCGCCCGCAGCCCAAGATTGGAGTTACTATCGAACGTCAGATTCGATGCATCGGTGACTTCTCGCTTCACCAGCAACGTAAGCTGCTCACCAATATCATACGCCGGGTCACCCGTCGCCGTCTTGGTCGTTGGATCGTCCACAATGACAGCCCCAAGCATGTAGGGATGGAGTTTGCACACATAGACATACAATCCTGGAGTCGCCAGCGTGACGGAATGATTATCCTGATTCGCACTGTCCTGGTCGATTCTCTCACTGGCCAAGGCATTGGAGGGCCAGATCAAGCTCGTCACCGTGTGCTTGCTTTCGGCGACTTTGACGCCATCGATGTCTTGCAGGAAATTAATTTGGGTACCAGGTGGAACAATGGCCAAGGAACGGGTTCCGGCAATCTCTACCCCGGTATCGAAGAAATGCCCTGGGATGTCGGTCACCTTAAAGTTGACTGGGTCGGCAGCGAATGCCGGATTTGCTGTGCTAAACATCAGTCCAGCAATCAGCGGTAGCGCGCGAACATACTTCATTCTGACCTCCTTATGATTATCCTCGCCTGAAACACCACTGCAACAAAGCCAGCCCGACGAGAAAGACTGGCCCATGACAAAATCTCGTTACTTTCCCTCCTGCTCCTCTTCGCTTGCCCAGGCCTGTTCAACAATCGCCGTAGCCCTGGCCCGCACACCGGGATCTTCATCCTCCATCGCTTCAAACACTGGGTCGAGTGGCGCAGGACCGCCTTTGGCATCCCAGTGATCCAGAGCCTGGTAGCGAACGCGCGCATCCAGTGAGGTGAGATTCTGAGCCACATCATCAGGAAGAGAGGAGTCCGCTGACTTATTGTGGTCGTCACTCTGTTCAGATGTCGGACTCTGGGATTCCGGCTCTTCGAGTGTGGTCTTCTGCGTGGTCACACTTGCAGCGGACAGGACTTCAGGCGTCCGCAGAGTGGAGACCTCGTGGGGAATCGTTTGAGGCTGGATCGTGGTACCAGTTCCCTCATTGGATCCAGCCAACCCGCATCCCCCGCAGGCAAGCAGGAGAACCACACCGGCAATTCCTATAGAGCGATACGTATCTTCACGCATATGGCTGCGACCGAGCACATGCTAGTTTCGTTCCATAGATACTCGTCTCTGTGCTACCATGACCAAGAGAACACCTGCCTATATATCCATTCATAATGGCGTCATCAGCCTCACATCAGATCTACCGGATATCGCCCAGGACAAGCCAAGAGTATCGAAATGGATGCAGTATCCAATTGGATTCACGTACTACTCAGCGGCCCTTTTCTCGTTGTGCAGAATAACTGGCTGCGTCTGCTTTTCTTGAGATATTCAACTGCTTGTAAATGATCCGACGTCGAGCTAACAGGACCCTTGGCGTGAAATTCAGTTGGCGCGCGATCTCCTGGTTAGTCTTACCCGCTACAATGAGCGGAAGCACTCGGTTGTCGAATTCTGAGCGATTGTTCACTCTCCTGCGTTGCGCAGGCCGCGTTTTATCTCGTATCCATTTAAAAATCTCCTGTGTCAGTTGCGAGTCCATGATGGCTTGTCCAGCAGCGACAATCTCGATCGCTTTCGCCACCGCGTCACCCGACGCCCTCTTAAGTAGATACCCCTGCGCCCCGGCAAGAATCGCAGACCTGAGAAGACGCTTGTCGTCATTGGCGGTAAAGAAAAGAACAGCGACGTGCGGGTATGTCTTGCGAATAATCCGACATAGGTCAATACCGCTCGCGCACCCCACTTCAGTATCCAGGACAACAACATCGGGCTGACACGTTCGTAATAAAGCACCTGCTTCACTCTGGGTATCTGCGGTGCCGACTACAACCAAGCGGCTGCTCTTTGAGAGCGTCGCCTTAAGCCTTTGAAGGACAAGATCCGATTGATCAACCAACAACACACGGGCCTGTTGTCGAATTTCTCGTGACTGCTCCACGCACTCCCCTCTGTTCGACGAACGTGCCTCGTTCAATGGCCAAGACTGTAGGCCACTGCGAGTTCCATTCCTAAAACAGAGCTCACCGCAGGGAAACCGCTACCACGATAGGCTAACCACAGAGCAAGGAATGTCTATACGGACACTCTTGACACTGTGATTACTCGCGCCGACCCGGCGTTCACGCGAAGATGTATCTAATTCGATTCAGTATCCATTTCGATTCAGCTCGAGGAGTGAGTACACCATACTGATTCCCAAGTGTTGCTACCCTATGCGGCTTGACGTACATTTGCCAGCCTTGATTTCTTACTGCCACCAGTTTGTTTGATACATCTCGTCCGCGCATGGACACAAAGACCGAGCTGAATATCTCGAGCAAGTCGTTCTACGCAGCGAGGAGATGGAGTATCGGCGTTGTCTTTGTAGCCGGCTGGTTGAGTGATCCGTTCCAGGGCTGGGCCGAATCGTCGTTCCCCATCCCTCGGACATCCTCATCGACAGAACAGCAAATCCAGGAAGAAACACTCTACTTGAAAGAGGAAACCGTCAGCATCGCGAGCCGGTACGAACAACCAATTTCTAAAGCCCCATCGGATGTCTACGTCATCACCGATGAAGACATCCGCAACTCAGGAGCAACCGACATCCCGACGGCACTGCGCCAAGTCCCAGGCATGGAAATCATGCAAACGAACGCCGTCGATTTCAATGTCAGCGTCCGTGGGAATAATCAGTTGGCAGCGAATAAGCTGTTGGTCCTGGTTGATGGCCGCTCCATCTACATTGATCAATCCGGCACTGTCTTCTGGAAACAGCTGCCGATCTCGTTGATGGAGATCAAGCGGATTGAAGTTCTGAAGGGTCCAGCATCGGCCGTGTATGGGTTCAATGCCTTCGACGGGGTGGTGAGCATCATCACGAAATCCCCTGAAGAGATGAAAGGAACCACGCTGCAAGTGGCAGGTGGTGAGATCGGCACTCTACTCACCAATGCAGTCCACGCCGGAACGATAGGCAACTGGAGCTATCGCATCTCAGGCGGACACGAGCAGACACAGCGTTGGTCTAACCGTGATGCTCCGGCACTCAATGGCCAACGAATTGGGGGAGTCACCGAATATCGCTTCTCAGGCGATGGAAAGGTCAGGGCCGAGGCGGGGCTCACACGTTCGAACCCTTACAACGATATCGTCAATCAAACCGCCACTGGTGAGAATCACTTTTCCCAGACCTATGCGCTTGTCAGCTACGAACAGGGTGGGCTCTTGATCCGTGGCTGGTGGAACGGCTTGTTCTCTGAAACAAACTCTCGCTTGTTTCCTCCGCTGATCCCATTGCTCAGGCTCACCGACAGATTGGGACGAACGGATGCCGATCACTCCTTGAACACCTATGATACTGAAACACGGTACCGATTCAGTCCATTTGAGACACTTACGTTGAATATCGGCGCCAACTTTCGCCACATTGTTCACTCATCGAATATTCTCAGCAACCGGGTAGCCGAGAATCGTCTTGGGCTCTATGCGCAAGGAGACTGGCTGGTGCTCCCCTCATTGGAGGCAAGCGTTGGGCTCCGTTATGATCTTGATACGTTCATTACACCTACACTCTCCCCTCGTGGCGCCTTGGTCTACCATGTGAATGCCAACCATGCATTTCGGCTGTCCGGTTCCGTTGCCTATCGCCCCCCAACTGTCACCGAGGTCGGCCTCAACATGCTGAACTCAGTGACGCTCCCTGGATTTCCATCCATACCTTCTTCCATATTGGGATGGACCGACGTCAAGCCAGAACAGATTGTTTCTTATGAAATCGGGTACCAAGGCTGGTGGTGGGAGCACCGCTTGAGGACGCGAGTCACCGGGTTTTTCAACCATATTTCAGACCTCATCGCATTCCGAACCGTATCGGACGTCCCGTTGAACACTGTCCGTCCTCTCAATGGCGGCGCTGCTGATATCTACGGTGGGGAAGTTGGCGCGGAACTCCTGATGACATCCTGGCTCTCTGGGTTCGCCAATTATGCGTACCAAGAAGTCGGACAAACCTCCAGCGGATTCAGCCGCCGAGGGTTCCCCCATCATAAGGTGAATGTTGGGCTTCGCATGAATTGGAGCCCATTCAAGGGGGAAGTGCTGTATCACCATGTGGGAGATGCATCCTATCCATCGGCCGACGTATTCACGAATCTCACTCCATTTTTCCCCGCCGGGACGATCATTCCCCAAGAACAGATCCCCGCCTACAACTTGGTAAACCTCCGGCTTGGATATCTCATCTGGCAGCAACAATCTGGCGACAACGTACGGGAAGCTGAACTGGCACTTTCCGTATTCAATGCCCTGAACGATACTCACCGCGAACATCCCCTCGGCGACTTACTCGGAACCAGGGTAATGGGATGGTTGACCGTGAGACTCTGATCCATTCTCTAAAACAAATCCTGCGGCCCAATAATTGCTTCCCATATCACCTATGCAGTCGACATCCTCTTCGATCATTGGCATCGTTGGCAGCGAACGTAGGTATCATCTATGATACCTAATTAGTCGATTGAATCTGGATACCCTCATGCTGCTCCTTTCAGCTCTCCTGGTTTTACTCTTCGTCATAACCCCCTGGAACAGGGCCGACGCAGCCGAAATAGCCATCCTCAAATCGGCCGACCTGCCGTACTACGACCAGGCGATTCTAGGATTCAGGGCAGGCCTCCCACCGATGACGAAGGTGAAAGAATACAACCTAGACAGTCAGCTCACACGAGGCAGAGAGGTCGGCAAGTCCTTGCGAGCCTCCCCACCCGAGCTTGTCTTGGCCGTCGGACTCAAAGCGGCCATTGCTGCTAAGCTGGAAATCTTCGACACTCCGGTTGTGTTCTGTATGGTATTGAATCCCGACGCACACGGCCTGCCCACCTCCAACATGACCGGGATTGCCGTCCGGGCGCCACCGGTGACTCAGCTTGCAGCCATTCACTCTCTCATGCCGAATCGACAACGCATCGGCGTGCTGTACGATGAGGAACAAACGGGGGCTTTTGTACAAGAGGCGATCAAAGTCGCGAGCCAGCAAGGCCTTGAACTCGTATCGGTCGCGGTCCGCGGCCAAGAAGACATCCCTCGTGCCGCCTCTCGGTTGCTACCTAAGATCGACGTCTTGTGGCTGATTCAAGACCAGGTCGTTGTCTCTGAATCCTCTATACCTTTCTTCTTGGAATCGACCTTGAATGCCAAAGTGCCCATCTTTACCTTTTCGTCCACATTAGTTCAGCAGGGAGCGGTCGGCGCCTTAGTGTTGGATCCTTGGGCTGTGGGACAACAGGCAGCCCGGCTTTCACTGGCACGCCTCCGGGATACCGGCACATCCGCAGGGATCATTGAAGCGCCGGAACACTCGCACTGGGCATTAAACCTACGATCCGCAGAGTATTTACACATTGCGTTGAGTCCTGAGCAGATTCGATTGGCCGGCCATGTCTTTGGTGGATCAGTGCCCATAGCGAAAAATCCCCATGCGGCTGATCTCATCCCTTAGTCTCACGAACGATGACTAATCTTGGCACACTGACTCCTCATCGATTTTCGATCACGCTCCGGACCAAGCTCGTGTTCTGTACCGCGATCATCCTGATCATTGCATGTCTTCTCCTCGGTTGGCTGTTCATTCAACAACAGGTACGATCAACCGCCGAGAGCTCGGTGCAGAGCGGCACACTCCTCGCACAACATCTGGCACACATGGGACGATCCAGTATCGTGCAGAGGGACATTCCTCGACTGAACCAGCTTATTCAGGAGATTCTTGCCGTTAATCCAGTGGCGTATGTTGCGGTCATCTCTCCAAACGGTAAGCTCCAAACCGGGTTTGGGAAAGGCGCGTGGGAAGATCAATTCTCCCAGCAAGCAACCGGCCAGCGACAATTTTCTGCAACGACATTGTTACTGCCACGTCATCGTACGGGTATAACGAGCGAGCCGCTCGTCAGTGCCATCAACCTGAATACTGAGGGCCCGGTTCTCCGACAGAGACTCGAATTGACGCCAGGAGAACTCATGAGTCTTGTGGGAGGGGCCGAGCTCCCCATCTTTTATGACATTACCGTTCACGTCCCATCCTATGCACTGGTGCCGCGTTGGGATCCTGCATTGCAGCTCACGCTTGAAGAGCGATTGGATCGGTCTGAAGAAAGCATGGCGCGTACTCCGCCGGCGCCAACTCTGGTGCAGATTGGATTATCGACATCCCGTCTTCAGCATGGTCTGCGGCGGCTGTTGTGGCAAGCGGTGATGATTACGCTGAGCACCCTGGCAGGTGGGTTGTGTATCGCGGTCTTGTTGGCTCGCCGCATCACTATTCCGTTACAAGGCCTCACTTTCGCAGCCACAAAACTCGCCGGTGGAGAGACGGTGCCGGTCTTGGATATACGGACCCGCGATGAGATCGGCACGCTCACAGGAGTCTTCAACAACATGGCCACAAGGTTGCATGCCCGTGAGCGGGAGTTGCGTGAGTTGGCCCATACCCTTGAAGATCGCGTGAAGGCCAGAACGGAGGAGCTCGCCGCGGCCAACGCCCGATTACAAGAAATCGATCGTCGTAAATCCATTTTCGTCTCCACGGCCTCGCACGAACTCCGGACACCGCTGACCTCGATGAAAGTCCATGTGGCCAACCTGCGCGATGGAATTGATGGCGCCGTCTCGGACGAGCAACGACGATCACTGGCGCGTGTCGAGGCCAATCTGTCGCGACTTCAGCTCCTCATCGATGATCTTCTGGATCTGTCACAGATTGAGATGGGACAAACTGCCATACATGTGAAACCGGTCGCAGTCGGGACTGTGATCGTCAAGGCCGTCGAAGATGTCTACCCCATGGCTTCCGAACGTCGAGTGAACGTCGTCATCACGCTGGCATCCGATCTTCCCGAGGTATCGGCTGACCCCGATAAGCTGTATCAGATTACGTTGAACCTCCTCCACAATGCGGTGAAGTTCACACGTTCTGACACGACGGTCGACGTCTCAGCCGCTCCGTTGTCGGACGGTACTGTCCAGATTTCGGTGTCGGACGCAGGACCTGGGATTATGTTGGAGGATGCAGAAAAGATCTTTCAACCTTTCTATCGGGTATCCACCACAGGAAAGAAATCAAAGGGAGCGGGCCTAGGACTTGCGATCGCCAAATTGCTCGTCGAACTGCATCACGGCCGACTGTGGGTCGAGACTGTGCCTGGATGTGGCAGTCGCTTTTCGTTCACGCTGCACTCGATTCAAACCAGACGATCTCCTATGGCACAAGCTCTCCCACTGATCTCCCCCTACCCTCACACGATCCGATAGTAACCACCGACCGAAATAGCACGAAGGCTGCCAGCATGCTCGTGCCATGCCTACATAAAAGATGGCTTCGTCGATACGCCTCTCTGTTTGATGAGTCTGGTGAGGTAGGTTCGTTGCAGACCGAGTAACTCGGCTGCCTTCGTTTGATTCCATCCTGCTCGGCGCAGCGCTTCCTCGAGGATCTTCCGGCTGTAGACCGCCATCACAGCATGGTAATTTAGACTAGATTCCTCCGATACATCGGTCTCAAACGGCAACTTCCGCTGGGCCTTAATCCCGAGATGTTCGGGTTCGATGCAGTCCTCGGGACAGAGTACGGCGGCCCGAGACAATACGTTTTCCAGTTCGCGCACGTTTCCAGGCCAGTAGTACTCAAGAATTATTTTCAGTGCATCGTGACTCACCCTGAAAGAACGACGGCCCAAGGCAGCGCTCTGGCGGTGGATAAAATAGTCTACCAACGCCGGGATATCCTCCCTCCGCTTCCGTAATGGCGGAAGAGTCAGAGAAATCACATTGAGGCGATAGTAGAGATCCTCTCGGAACAGACCCTTCTCAATCGCGTCTTTGAGATCCTTGTTCGTCGCCGCCACAAAGCGCACATCGGTGCGAATCGGTCGATTGCCGCCGACACGATAAAACTCCTGATCCTGTAACACGCGGAGGAGCCGGGTCTGGAGCCCAGCCGGCATATCACCGATCTCATCGAGAAACACCGTACCGCCCGCCGCCGCCTCAATTTTCCCAGGCTCTCGCGTCACAGCTCCTGTGTACGCGCCCTTTTCATGGCCGAACAACTCGTTTTCGAGTAAGCTCTCCGGCAAGGCTGCGCAGTTCACAACCACGAAGGGCCTTCCCGCGCGGGGACTCCACCGATGCAGCGCGCGTGCCATCACCTCCTTGCCAGTGCCCGTTTCACCCAGCAACAGAACTGTAGCTGAAGAGGCGGCCGCGCGCCGTGCCGTCTCAAGGAGCTGCTCCATACGCTGACTGGGTCCCACAATACACTCATACCGTGCTTGCACTTCCGCTTGGAGTAGACCGATCTGACGTGTAATGGCCGCCTGCGCCATCGCCTTTTCGATTACGATCGAGAGGTGGTTAGGTTCGAACGGTTTCGTAAGGAACTCGCACGCACCCAACCGTATGGCTTCCACCGCCCGACCGATCGTTCCGAACGCCGTAATAACGATCACTTCCGGAAGAGTTTGTGTCACACCGTTCGAACGTTTTTCGGCCAGGCGCTTGAGAATGTCCAGTCCGCTGAGACCCGGCAGTTCGATGTCGAGCAGCATCAGATCGGGCTGATCCTCAGCTACTAGTCTCAGCGCCTGTTCACCGTTCTCAGCCGTGAGCACATCATGCCCCATCCACGTCAAGCGTTTGGTGAGTGATGTCAGGATATCGGGATCGTCGTCGACGATGAGAACGCGTGCCTGCATGGACTCCCCTGGATACAGATTCGTGCGGCCCTATTGTAGTGGAAGATCAGCCCTAGAGGAAGATGTCTTCGCTGCTGACTTCAGAGCGGTATCGATCCTGACGAGCTTTGGGACGAGCCAGACGGTTCGCGCAGATTTCCAGATTCACTCGGGCTCATAATTCAGGTTCGGCGAGAGCCAGCGTTCAACCGTGCGCAGATCCATTCCTTTCCGACGGGCATAGTCTTCGACTTGATCTTTACCGATCTTGCCGACGGCAAAGTACTTAGCCTCCGGATGGGCGAAATAGAACCCGCTTACAGCCGCAGTCGGCAGCATCGCGAAGCTTTCGGTCAAGGTGATACCGGTATTCTTTTCGACTTGCAACAGGTCGAACAGGAGCTGCTTCTCCGTATGGTCCGGACAAGCCGGATACCCCGGCGCGGGACGGATCCCACGGTATCGCTCACGGATGAAATCTTCGTTCGTCAGTCGTTCATCCTTTCCGTAGCCCCACTCTGTCCTGACTCGTGCATGGAGAAATTCGGCAAACGCCTCAGCCAGCCGATCGGCGAGGGCTTTGGCCATGATGGAGTTGTAGTCATCATGATCCCTATCAAACCTTATACAGAGCGCATCGAGTCCGATGCCGGCCGTAACCGCGAAGGCTCCGATATAATCCTGCCGGCTGGATTCCTTCGGTGCAACATAGTCAGCTAGTGAGAGATTGGGTTGGCCCGTCGGCTTCTCCGATTGCTGCCGCAGATGGTGTATCGTCGTGAGCACGGCCTTGCGAGCCGTATCCTGATAAAGCTCGATATCATCTCCCAGACTGGCAGCAGGGAAAAAACCATACACAGCCTTGGCCTTGAGCTGTCTCTGCTGGACAATCTCGTCCAGTAGACGGCGCGCATCGTCATACAGCTCCTTCGCCTTTGGACCAACGGTTGGATCATCGAAGATCGTCGGGTAGCGTCCTCGCAACTCCCACGTATGGAAGAACGGCGACCAGTCAATATAGGGAATCAGCTCAACCAGGGATTGATCGGGAATTGTCTGAATGCCCAGCCTGGCCGGTGTAGGAATATCGGTTTTGGCCCAGTCAGATTGAAGACGATTGGCGCGTGCTTGGGTAAACGAGCGGAGAGACTTGGTGCCCCGCTCGTGATGAGACTGCCGTACTCGCTCATAATCGTCTCTCACTTTTTTCACGAACTCTTGCCGCTGCGTTTGGCTGACCAGGCTGCCCACGACACCGACTGCACGTGAAGCGTCCAATACATGGACCACACCAGGCTGATAGGATGGTGCAATCTTCACCGCCGTATGGGCTTTACTCGTCGTCGCCCCGCCGATCAAGAGCGGGACATCAAATCCCTCGCGCGTCATCTCCTTCGCCACATGCACCATCTCGTCGAGTGACGGCGTGATGAGCCCGCTCAGACCAATAATGTCGGCCTGGTTCTCTCGGGCGGCGGCGAGAATCTTCTCACAGGACACCATCACGCCGAGATCGATCACTTCATAGTTGTTGCAGCCAAGCACGACCCCGACGATGTTCTTCCCGATGTCATGCACATCACCTTTCACGGTCGCGAGCAACACCTTTCCCTGCGCCTGGAAATTGCCGGTTCGCTTTTTCTCCTCTTCCATGAAGGGCATGAGATAGGCGACGGCTTTCTTCATCACACGAGCGCTCTTCACGACTTGCGGCAAGAACATCTTGCCTGACCCGAACAGATCGCCGACGATATTCATGCCTGCCATCAGTGGCCCTTCGATCACCTCCAACGGCTTGGGGTATTTCTGACGGGCCTCTTCTGTATCGACGTCGATATAGTCGGTGATGCCTTTCACGAGCGCGTGGGATAACCGCTCCTCAACGGTGCCCTTTCGCCACTCGTCATCTTTCGCGACCACCTTCCCTTTCGCTTTCACTGTCTCAGCAAACGTCACCAAGCGTTCCGTCGCATCTGGACGACGGTTGAGCAACACGTCTTCGACAAGTTCGAGTAGATCTTTGGGAACTTCTTCATACACAGCGAGCTGCCCGGCATTCACAATGCCCATATCAAGCCCAGCCTTAATGGCGTGGTACAAGAAGGCCGCATGCATCGCCTCACGAACGATGTTGTTGCCACGGAAGGAAAACGAGATATTACTGATCCCTCCGCTGACCTTTGCACCAGGCAAGTTCTGCTTGATCCAGCGGGTCGCTTCGATGAAATTCATCGCATAGTTGTTGTGTTCCTCAATCCCCGTCGCAACGGTCAAAATGTTGGGGTCAAAAATAATATCTTGCGGAGGAAAACCGACCTGCTCGGTAAGGATCTTGTAAGACCGTGCACAGATCTCCTTCTTCCGTTCCAAGGTGTCCGCTTGTCCCTTCTCATCGAAGGCCATGACGACGACCGCCGCACCATAGCGCCGGACGAGTGTTCCCTGCTCGATGAATTTCTGCTCGCCTTCCTTGAGGCTGATACTATTGACGATAGCCTTACCTTGAATATTCTTCAGCCCGGTCTCCAATACCTCCCACTTGGAGCTATCGACCATAATGGGGACTTTGCAGATATCCGGCTCGGAGGCCACCAGACGAAGGAATTTTTCCATCGCGGCTTTCGAATCGAGCATGCCCTCATCCATATTGATATCGATGACCTGCGCCCCGCCCTCTACTTGTTGGCGCGCCACCGATAGGGCCGTCTCATAGTCCCCGGACAGAATCAGCTTGGCGAATGCAGGTGAACCCGTCACATTAGTTCGCTCTCCGATATTGACGAAATTCGATTCAGGTCTGATGGTAACGGCTTCAAGCCCACTCAATCGCGTGTATGGTTCGACCTTCGAGAGCGCGTGCGGCTTCACGCCACGCACGGCTTCGGCAATGCGTTTGATATGGGCCGGTGTCGTCCCACAGCATCCTCCGACGATATTCAGCCATCCATTTTCTGCCCAAGTACGCAGCTGAGGCGCCAAGGTTTCCGGAGTCTCGGGGAATCCCGTCGGCAGCAACGGATTTGGAAGGCCGGCATTAGGGTGTGCGCTGATATGGATCGGCGCGATGCGCGATAATTCTTCAATCAGAGGACGCATTTCCTTTGGACCCAGCGCACAATTCATCCCCACGCTGAGCAACGGCACATGAGAGATAGAATTCCAAAAGGCTTCGACGGTTTGGCCGGTCACGCCCCGATTGCTACCGGCTTGAATGAACGTCACAGACGCCATGATCGGAACCTGGCGCGCGCCGAAGGCAAACGCCTGTTGGACCGCAAAAAAAGCAGCCTTTGCATTCAACGTATCAAAGATCGTTTCTATAAGTAGAAGATCGACACCGCCATCGAGTAAACCCCGAACCTGCTCACTGTAGGCGTTGACCAATTCGTCATAGGTTGCCCCGCGAGCAGCGGGGTTGTTCACATCAGTGGAAATCGACGACGTTTTTGTCGTCGGACCGATCGCCCCCGCTACGAAACAACACCGTCCTGGCTGCGCCCGTTGTACCGCCGCTGCCGCCCGCTGGGCACATTCTGCTCCAGCTTTAGATAGTTCATAGCCCAGCCTGTCCATCCCATAATCGGCCAGAGAGATCGCCTGTGAATTGAACGTATTGGTCTCGACGATATCCGCACCAGCCTCCAGGTACTGTCGGTGAATGTCTTCAATGATTGTGGGCTGGGTAAGATTCAACAGGTCGTTGTGGCCCTTTAGATCTTTCGTCCAGTTTTTGAACCGTTCGCCCCGGAACGCAGCCTCATCCAACTTACGCTGCTGGATCATCGTGCCCATGGCTCCATCGAGGATCAGGATACGCTCCTGCAAGAGAGACTGGATGGACGCCGCGTGATGTATCGACATGATCACCTTATTTAAAGATGTGAGTGAGCCGCACTGCGTTCGCGATCATACTGGAAGGACTTCATGGCGAGCAAGCTGGCTGCCCTTTCTTGACAGGCATTTGATGCCCTAGATACGATGCCAAGTGATGTCGTATCCATCAGCCTTACGAATCACGACTCTCATTATTGTTCTCTGTGCCACCGCTCTACCGGTAGACCCTTCCCAGACCCTTGCCGAACCTTACTTTGAGGACGGGTTTCTCGGCCTCTCCCAGAAAGAATTACACACCAAACTCGGCATGCCGCAGGCCGTGCGGGATCGAAAATCCGCACTGCGCGTCTTCACCTATTACCCCATTACTGATTGGTCCAAGTATTTCAGCAAACTGGTCTCGCCTGAGAATGGAGAAGATGTATACACCTTCTTACGCGAAGGCATCGATGTCCGGTATTCATTCAGCTATGCCGTCGACCCGAACGATGAGAATGAGGATCGCCCACTGATCGTTCGACTCGTGGACATTGAATTTTCACAGGCCGTTCCGATCCACCGCATTCCGGCCTTAGTTCCAGAGTTTCAGCCCTCAACGGATTCCAGATCCCCCGCCTTTCGATCCAATATCTGGCTGCTATTGTTCAAAGGCCCTCCTTCATCAGCGGCTCGCTTCATCGTGAGGGAGAACGGAAAGGATCAGCTTGATTGGAGCCTCTGCTTCCAATTGTTCTCAATGCAGGGGCTTCCTACTCCCCTCACACCCAGTCCGTTGATCGACCGCATGGAAATCAGTACGCAGAGCCTGCAATTAGTAACGCGTCGTCAACGGCACACCCATGAACCAATTTCCAATCCTTACGATGAATACGTCGAACTAGAAACGATTCCCGCCAGTCCACTACCCAAACCAATCCCGGTTCCCCAATACGAGGAATAGTCGGCAGAGAGCGTCTGAGGGAGACTTACTGCGGAACTTGCTGAAGACGATCTTGGCGAGCTTGGCCCGAAGCAGCGGCCTTTTTCTTCATCATCCCCATTGGCCCATCATCACCCAAATACATGAGCACCGGAGTCCCGATGCCAAGGACAATCAGGAGGGCCAAGGCCAACAACCGGATCATGGGGCTTTCCTTGCTGAAGTACATTATGAGCAACAACACAATTGTTGCGATTCCGGCGTAGTTCAGAATAGGCGCCTCGCCCAGGCGTAGATTCTTCATCTCGCCCTGAAACGACGGTATATTCCATCCAAGAGACTTCGCTTCGCCCTGAAGTTTCTGTTGCACTGATGGCAGTTTAGAGGGCGTTTCCGTCGCAGAATCCGGTTGTTCATGAAGCTTCACTTTCGTCCGATATTTTTCTGGTATCGTCTCCGGCAAATCGGTGAATACAGGATTGCCCTGGTCATCAATGTAGGAGTAGATGGTCGCAGACCAGAGTTCGGAAACAGTACCATGCCCAAGCACAACACAAAGACATATTAGTAAGATCCGGTATTGCATGTTGCGGCGCCATCCATAAATGTATGGGGTGGGATCGTAAATTGCTAGATTAAGTATAGCGCCTCGTCGCATCATTTTGATTTTGCTGACTATTATGGAAGCTTGCTTGACTCCTCCTCCTTGACTCATAGAGAACGCACTTGTTAGCATTCATCCCTCATTCCTTATGAATACCGAATCTCAACCCTTTCCCTTCGATCCCAACACTGAAGAACCGTCGTTCATTCGGCGCCGCCCGGTGAGGATTATCATTTATGTCGGGCTTGCACTCTTTCTCCTCATGGCAGTGATCTGGCCGATGATCGTTCAGCTCAGCGACCCAAAATTTGAGAAGCACATCGAACAACATCGTGTGATGGTTGGTATGAGTAAAGAACAAGTCCTGCAATCGTGGGGTGGGCCGCAGACAATCAATACGACCTTCACGAAAGACGGCATCCGGCAGGAAGAATGGATTTTCGAAGATTGGCAGAGTTCAGCGATCGTCCGCCATCGCTATCTCTATTTTGAAGAAGGGATCCTCATTGGAGGATGGTACGAGGGAACGCGAGAACGTCATTTCCGCGACTTACCTGCAGAGAAACCTCACCCACGAATTCAACCCTAATTCCCGCATTTGACGAAATATGAAGGACGCGCTACCTAGCCGTTGAAGTTAAAAATTCAAACTGAAGCTTCGCGGATGGAGGGTGAAAGCGGGCTGAGCCATACGTCTGCACGCGCCTGGTGGGACTCACCTACCAAGATTCTGCTTACAAAACGGCACATCCGAATACAGGCTTTCGTGGGATGAATCATCCGGATGAGCTTCCCTACTCACCTCTTTACGGTTGAAACCAGCTCTGTGATTGCACTTTACTGCCCATCTCTTTACACTCGAACTCGGGCTACGGCGTTTCCGTAATGCGCGCGCGCCTTTCCTGTCCCGGGCCGCCAGAAATCGTGAGCACGCGTTTCCATTCGCGAATTTGGTAGATGGCCCAGGCATTCGGCTGCCCTTGAAAGAAGGCAGTAGGGTCCTCGCCGCTCGCATTGAGGAAGATAGGTTCTGTAAATCCTTCTTCTAAGACATAGTCGAGTAAGGATTCCGTCGTAAAACCGATTCCTCGGAGCGTCACATCGGCTAAGATGGTGAGGATTTCGTCTGGGTTCTGTACAGTTAGTGGATTCATCGGCTGTTTGTATGTGGTGGGAATTCTAACGAGGCACCACTAGAGAAGGCAAGCGATTGTGGCTACGGGCATGAAAAAATCCTCGTTCCTTGAATCCCTCCTCACCATCATGGATGGGAAACATCACTGGGCATGGGAATATTTTCCCTCAGGCCGGCTCAGCAAGGCCCAGCTCAAAGCTCACTTTCAACATGAGTACGCCGTATATGTTCGAGACTTTCCTGTCTTCTTAGCGCGGATCTTGGGAAAGAACCCTCCTCCTTCAGTACGCCATATGCTGGCAGAGAACATCTACGAGGAAGAAACCGGTGGACTCTCACTGGGACAGTCCCATCCCGAACTCTTCCTGACGATGATGGAAGGATTAGGGTTCAGCCGCAAAGACTTTGAGCATGACCGCCTCGTACCTGCAGCCCGAACCTATCGAGGCTGGCTGGACAGGATGTCTCGCCACAGAGACTGGGTAGTTGCCGCGGCGACGTTCACCGTTTTCGTTGAGGGCAGTGTGAAGGATCGCCAAGAACTTCGTACCACTTCCAAGAAGAGCCATGCCAAGGATCTTGACTCCATCGTTCGTCGTCACCCACTCGTCCGATATCATGGAGTCTCGCCAAAACATATGGGCCTGGTTCGAGCCCACCAACTGGTTGAAGCAGGCCATCGACACGATGCCTATGACATGGTCGTCAACTACACACCACGAGCGCTTCGACCTGTGGTCCTGGCCAGCGTCACGAAGAGCTTAGCCCTATGGTTAAACTATCGAGATGCTGTCGCCAAAGCTTGCGGTATCCCCAAGTCTTCATAATGCAGTCCTTCCCCTACTTGTGCGTCCTGTTCATCGTCCTTGGATTCTCGCCGTCGATAAGCAGTGCAGGAATCTCGTCAGACATGGCATTCATTCCTCCCGGAGAGTTTACGATGGGAACGCCTGAGGGAAGGGATGGGTTTCCCGACGAACACCCCGAACGTCGTGTGTATCTGAGTGGGTACCTCATTGATCGCTTCGAGGTCACCAACCAAGCCTATGCCGCGTTCGTCCACGCAACCGGTCATCGCGCTCCGGAGAATTCAAACCGTGCTGCGACGCTCTGGGTAAACAATCAACCCGTACCAGGCATCGAACAGCATCCCGTCATCAATGTGAGCTGGGACGATGCCGCTGCCTATTGTCGCTGGGTCGGGAACCGCCTGCCCACCGAAGCCGAATGGGAAAAGGCCGCGCGAGGAACCGATGGTCGGCGCTATCCCTGGGGAAACGAGTGGGACTTTAGCAGGGCCAATAGCGCAAGCTATTGGGCACAACGTACGATTGAGTTCACTAGCGGAGCTGATTGGGATGCCTTCTGGGTCAAAGGCGACGGTGCTCGCATAGCCAAAGAAAAGGGGATACAGGGAGAAGTCTTAACGATGCCGGTGGACAGTTTCCCACACTCGGTCAGCCCCTATGGGCTCTTCGGCATGGCGGGGAATGCCGCAGAATGGGTACAAGACTGGTACGACCCCAATTATTATCCACAGGCACTTCTCAGTGATCCATCCGGTCCAAACCGAGGCGCAATCAAGGCTATGCGCGGCGGATCATGGCTGAAGCCGGCTCGGAGTCTCCGCACAAGTGATCGTGATTGGGGAACGATGGACAGCCGTCCAAGCGGTACTGGATTTCGATGTGCAAAGGACGCATTGTGATCCGTCCTTGAGGGAATCGACTCTTCAGCAACGTGGCTTGGTAGACTTAGTGTAGACGACAGCGCCAAGTTGGGATCAGGCGGTCTGTGGGTCTTTGACAAGAACCTCCAGCTGTTCATCCCCTATCGGCATCAGCAGCACGAGCCAGCGCTCGATCATAGGAACCCTTCAAGGACATCACGCCTGGATGATCCTCCGTGAGCACACCGACCTCAAAGAGAACCATAAGCCGAGGAGCGGGGTTGAGTCGGCGAAGGTCGAACTGCGTGAGTCCTTCCGTATTGAGCGCCTTCTCATAGGCATCAAGCCAAGATTCGGTCACAGCGAGCAACCCGGCATCTGTCGGTTTCATACGACCTAACCGAACCTGCTGCAACAGCTTGATCAGCGGATCGGATTGCGAGATGGCTGAGATTGCGCCTTGCAGCGCCTGTTCACCTGGCGAACCCATCGGACGTTCAGTTCATTGAACAGGCGCCAGGGCCACGGGGGTCGCCGCAACTTCCGCAAGCGCCAGGGCCATCTGAAGCGCCCCAACCGGCCGTAGCTCCGACACCGAAGGCTGAAAACTGCTTATCGAGCTTGGTCGTCTTACACTGTGGACAAACCGCCTCTGTGGATCCCTGGATCAGGAGCTCAAAACGATGATTGCATTCACCGCAGACATATTCGAAGATAGGCATAAACAAGGACTCCTTTTTCAAGTACTGGCGCATTATAAGATCACCTTTACCGAATCGCAACGACAGGGAACTTATGTACCAGGAAGACAAAACGTTTGCCCTCCGCTTCACGCTCGAAGCGTCGTTTCCGGACGAATACGCCGGTGACGAAGATGAACGAAATTGGGTTCGCGAGTGGGAAGCCACGATCAAACCGCAATTGATCAAGTCGGTGTTTGAATCTCTTCGCCGGCATGGAGGCTGGACCTCGCACATCCGGAACCGCGGAGTGTCTCCAGCGGATGAGATCGAGATCGTCCTAACCAGAGACTACTCAAAACCTGTTCTCTTTCCATTCGACAGATGATCTCCTCGGAAGCCATCGGCCTATACATTCATGTCCCCTTCTGTCGCCGCCGCTGCCACTTTTGCGCCTTTTATCTGGAGATCGCTCAGCCCGATCGGATAGCACGGTTTCAGTCTGCCCTCCTACAGGAGATTGCGCTCCACGCCCAACATGATTTTTTACACGGACGTTGCTTGCACAGCATCTATGTTGGTGGAGGGACGCCCACGTCTCTTCCCACTGAATACCTCACGACACTTCTGAACCTGATTCAAACGACGTGGCCGACCAGCTCGACCACGGAGATCACTTTGGAGGCGCACCCCTCTTCTCTCACCTTTACAGATCTCACAGCATTAGCTCAGGCCGGGTTTAATCGAATCAGCCTCGGAGCAGAATCCATGAAAGACCAGGATTTCGCCTCCATCGGGCGATTTGGACGTGTCCGAGACACGACGACGGCTGTTCACGAATCACGCCGCGCTGGGTTCAGGAATATCAACCTCGATTTGATGTACGGACTGCCTGCCCAATCATTACAAGATTGGGGCGACACGCTGGAATCGCTTGTGGCGCTTGAACCAACTCATATCTCCTGTTATGCCCTGACCGTAGAGGAAGACACACGACTGGCTCAGGACATCGCGCGGAAGATCGTGTCACCACCCGATGATGCGCTACAGATTGAGATGGAGGCCGCGGCGGAACAGATCCTTGCCAACGCGGGATTTGCTCGCTATGAGATCTCCAACTATGCCAAACCGGAATATGCCTGTCGCCACAATCTCCTCTACTGGACTGGCGGTGAATACCTTGGACTCGGCCCCAGCGCGCAGTCTTATCTTGAGGGAACCCGGTTCGGGAAAATGGCGAATCTTGAATCGTATGTGGAAACACTGGGCAACCATCATCTGCCGATCGTAGACTACACAACCATTTCGACTTCCGAACGACAGCGAGATGCACTCATATTTGGTTTACGCCTCCTCCGCGGTGTCCCTAGACCAATAACTCGAGCGGCAGAGCGAGATCGCCAGATTGACGAACTGTTGGCGAAAGGCCTACTCGATTCGGATCATGATCGTTTCTGGCTGACTCCCTTGGGACGCCGATACGCTGATACCGTAGCAGAGACCCTGTTTTGAGCAGAACACGCGCTCACTTGTCCGGCTTCCTTTAAAACTCCAGAATGAGCGATTTCTCATTCATCCGACCACCGTCCGATTGACAAGACACGCGCAATCGGAGGAGACTAGCTGTAGTCTCAGAGGGTTACAATGCCAGTGAACATGGATCCTGAAAAGAAACGCCGTCGCTCCCAACGGACGACGGAACCAACTCCTCAGGAGGCGCACACAGACAGAGCCTCGCCACCGGCAGACACAGCCTTTGGCACAGAGACCGATCAGGACCGAGAGAAAGAGTTGGCCGATGCCGAGCTGAAGAATCTATGGGACGCCACTGAAGTGATCGATATGGACAAAGTGTAAGAGTGGGTTGGATGCGATGAAATGGTGCAGCTCAAACAGGACTCGGCTTCCTCAACTTCCCTAGAATTCCCACTGCATGCCGACACCTGCCACACCAGAAACCATTCCCAGTATCAGCGAGGATATTCAAACCAGTTCAGGCACGGGGTTCGAGTCCCGTGTAATCGTCTACAACTGCGACTGCCACACCTACCAGCAGGTCATCGAGCTGTTTTGCCGGTTTATTCCCGGAATGACATCGACGAAGGCTTTTGAGTTGGCTTATCGAATCGATCATGACGGGGAAGCCATCGTCTTCAGCGGGGCAACAGAGCAAGCCGAAAACATCGCGGCAAAACTCGCAGGAGGTGGGCTCAAGGTGGCTGTGCAGTAACCTACCCTTCCGTTACTTCTTAGACCTGGCTTTACCTTTCGCTGGTGTCTTGACTGCTTCTGCACGCTTCTTACCAGCAGTTTTGACAAGAACGTTGACTGCTGGCTTGGCCATCGTTACCTTGGCCGACTTCTTATCTCCCTTTGGTGATGGAGGAGTCGACTTTTTTCCTTTTCCTGATGACCTCGACTTACCGCTCTGCGAGGGCTTGACTGGAACCATATAGGTGGAGGTCCGATTGACCTTGGCCAACTGATCTCCACTAAGCACACGCACTTGATAAAGCTCAAAGAGTTTGCTGATGGCTTTCGTATCGCCTCGTCTCGCCGCATTCAGAAGCTTCCGGCGTTGGTTCATCTCTTCTTCTTCGGTATGCGAAGCAGCTCGCCGTTCCATGCCCATCCTTTCTCGACTAACGCCGACGGCCGACCAGGGTTTCTACTATTCAATCAATGCCCGGTCCTAAGAAAATCGCTGGAGTATATCAGAGTCCTGGGATTCTTGGGAACATCAAATATTGTGCCCACTTACGACGGCACCTTGCCTTCGCGGCTAAGAAACTTCCGACCATCTCGATATGAGACTTGAGCCTTCTCTCACGATCCCGGTATAACTACAGACAATCAAGTTATTTTTTCTGAGAGGAGATTGTTAATGCAACCACAACAAGAACCTTCGACCGTGGCAGACGACCCTCAGGCTCGCGAGCTCCTTCGCCGAGCCTTTGAAGCGACCGCTCGCTGGCCCAAAGACTTTCCAGGATTTACCGCCGACCTCACCGTCAATGTGAATGGCAAAGAAACCAGCGGATCAGTCATGGTCAAAAGCCCCCGTGAAGTTTCCGTTCAACTCAGTGACGGCGAGACCCAAAAGTGGGCTCAGGAACAACTCGGGATGATCGCGGTCCATCGTGGCCCACGGAGCTTCGAAGAATCAGACGGCAAGTATTCCCTCACCATGGAAGAGGATGGCCACCCTTTCGGGACGAAGCTCAACATCCATGGCTCCAATTCCTTCTACCGGGTCAAGGACAACCGCATCACCCAGATCAACCGCACAATGGCCCATCCGGGTATGAATCCGTTTGCGTTTACGATCAACGTGGAAGAAAGCGCCGTCACGCAAGACCAAAAAAATCTCACGATCAAATACACCGTCTACTACTATTCACCCACCGATGGGAAACTCACCAATGTCGAAAGTTTCACGGACACTCATGTCCGTGTCGGTGCCTGCGATCTCCCGGCCACCAGACGGATCATCACGTATGCGGACAACCAGGTCGTGGTCAAAAACCTGACCTTCAAGAATCACACGTTGCTCTGACTATGGATTTGCGAAAGCACTTCCCTCGCAGCATGCGATTTCAGCTAGCCGGTTATGCTCATCTAGCTCGCATGATCGACAAATGCCGAGCCGTCCTTGCGGGAACCGAGGGCGAATATATCTACCCCTGCCCGATGGACGATCGGCTGCTCGAGTTTGCGGGTATCACCAGTGAACAGTTTACAGCTGCCGTGAACGCCAACCAGGCCGATGAAGGAGTCATCACGTGGTTTGAGAGGAAGGCCAAGCCACACCAACCAACTGAACTAGACGAGTGGAATCAGAAGTTACTGACACGGGGACCGAGTTCTTCCGAGAGCGCAGCCAGGTTCAAGAAATATCTAGCTGCCATCGATCCCTCGCGCACTGACATCACCGCCTGGTCGGATTTGCAAGACTTGGAAGAAGGGCGAGTCGTTCCCAGACGAGTCTCAATGCACGAGACTCAGTAAGTCAGCGCGGGGTATTTGCCCAAGCAGGTCGGGTTTTCCGCCTGCGCCACCATGAAGTGCGCCACATCAGCACGAGAAATTGCCCCTACCTTCATGCCTTCAGCAATTTCCTCCAGCACACGGTAGCGACCTGTCATCGCGCCGTTGGTTAAGCGGCCTGGACGTACAATCTCCCAGCGAGAATACCCACCGGCGATCAGCCGTTCCTGCTCGCTCTTGTCTGCATAGACAGCCTTGAGGAGCAGCGTGAAGAGGAGCTTCATAGGAAAAGAATTGTAGCTCCAGCTGTCGCCTGCACCAAAACCAGTGAGCACGATAAGCATTGGAGATGAGCCGGTCTCCTTGAGGATCTGCAGCAGGATGCGCGCCGAATCGGAAAACAGAGTAGTAGCGAACGGACTCTTCACACCAAGCGTCACCAGGATCGTATCGGTCCCCTCCACTGCCGCCCTGACATCGCTTGGGTTGGTCGCACTGCCCTGCACTCTTTTCAGTTTAGCGTGGTTGGGAAGTGGAACAATCCGGCGTGACAAGGTGGTCACGTCATGCCCACGTTCCAGTGCAAGACGTGCGGTCTCCAGCCCAATCCCAGCCGAGGCTCCGATGATGGAAGTTTTCATGTTCCTCGCATTTGGTATCAGAGTCTAACGATACCTCGCTAAACTAACCTGAGTTGCGAATCCTTAATCCGAGGCACATTCTCGGCCTGTTCACGGCCTCCGGTCAAGCGCCGTTGAGTTCCCAAATCATGAGTCGTTTCGAATTATGACTCTGGGCTGAGGACATCCCGCCAGACCGCGGCCAGATCATCCAGCGCTTGACTGCCATCACCCACATAGACCGAGCCATGCATTGTGGCCAGCCGCTTCGGCTGCAGTGATGCCAGACGGTCCAGCGTCGCATCAGTCAGAGAACAATATGGCACGTAATTCGCCAACGGACCTTGCTGATAGTCCACCAGCGTCTTCCGACAGCGACCGATCACGTCCGATTCCGTCATCGGCTCGACGTCCCCGTCTTGATGGAAAAGATCCGAGCACAGGAGCGTCCGCTCCCTCTCCTCGAAAAGTAGTCCTGCTTCCCAGCAATGCGGCACATGCGGCGTCGCAAGAAAGCGGAAGCGGTATCGTCCCGTCTCAAGCACCTCGCCGTCGACCATCCCCTTGGCTGGCCGAATCGCCAGACAATCGTCGACGCTCACCATCTTACCCACCAGACTACAAACTACTTCTGAATTCGAAGCCAGATGCTGCCACTCCGGGACTGTCGCACATTCGTCGGACTCGAAGTGGCTGAACCCGATCCAGCGCAAAGTCTGTGGATCAATGAGCGAGGCCACCGCTGCTTGAACCTCTTGAAACAACGCTCTAGGGCCGGTATGGAACAACAGCGGTTCATTATCACGCACCAAGAACTGACTGAATTGAATATTGAACGGCGCAACGAATGTCGTGATGCGGAATAGGTCTGGAGCGATCTCGGTAATTTTCGCCATAACACCTCCTCAAGAATGAAGCCGCGCAATCATACGTATCACCAGACAGAGGTGCAATATGGAGGGATCAGGCTGAAAAGGTGAAACAATGAGGACAGGCTGCTGATTCACCGAGGCCTTGCAAGGAATGTCCCAGGTTCGAAACGAAATGTCAGGTCGCGCATCCATGCGACCAGGCATCATCCGGCGTGGGCCAACATGAACTGCCGGACTTCCGTCTGAATAGCCGACTGTTCGACCACAAGTAGGAAGTGGCCGCCCCGATTGAACGGAACCAAGCGGGCCTCGGGAATATGAGCCGCCGCGTACCCTGCATTGTGAAAGAGTTGCAGTGCGTCGTCCGTCGCATGGACGATGAGCGTCGGGACGCGAATGGCGGCCACCCGCTCATTTGGCATGGTAGCTTTGTTGTCAAACGCGACGCCCTCGTAACGAGGGGATACCGGAGCCATGTAGTCGATCACCTGATTCACCAGCGTACGCTGCTCTTCCGTGAGACTTGCGATCACCCTGCCGCTGGCCCCCATCAAGCGCATCAGCCGCTTACGCATGAACGTCCTAACAAGCCAGTAGAGAATCTCGTACTTGAAGATCATGGTCAGCGTGTCGCCCTTTTGGTTCGCTGCCGCTTGACTCACGGCTGAAGAGGAGGCGACACCGCAGGACAGCAGCGCCAGTGAGGAGACACGTTCTGTATAGAGCGCCGCGAAAAGAAGTGCTGATGGACCACCATGAGACATTGCCAGGACCGCAACTCTCTTTATTCCAAGGTGGTCGAGAAGGAAGGCATAGGCCTTGGCTTGGTCGTCGAACGTGGCGCCCTCGTGGAAAGTCGAGCCGCGGTACCCAAAGCGAGACGGTGCGACCCACTCGAACCGTTCGTCTAGAATCGCTGTCGCGATAAGTTCACCCTGGTCGTACCCTCCTCCGCTTCCGTGGACCACAAGAACAGGAACACCAGCCCCTCCCCTTTTGAACTCAATATCTCCGAGTGGCGAGGGTATGCTCGTGTTCTTACCCGTGATTCGCGCATGCGACGCCTGGTTTCAATTCCAAACAAGATTGCGCTGAGACCACCAACGCCCAACAACGCGAGGAGAAACCAGATCAGAGGAGACATGGCAGAAGTGTACAACGAGCGCGCAGTTTGTATAGATGGCGTGATAGGGGCAAGCTACTGAGCCATCCAAACATAGACAAAGAGTCCTGCCCCGTTGTTGCTTCAGCCTCCACTAAGCACCATTGCACTAATCGATAATACGAGGGTCAGCAGCTTCGTTGTGCTCGTGCCAATGTGTAAAGTAAAGATCGCAAAATTCCACGACGGTTTTTGCATCGCAGATCATCTGTGGATGAAGATATATGGGTTTCCCTCCAGCCTCATCACCAAATGAATGGACGAACATGGGACACGCTGATCCCAGCGTATTCATACGATCCCGCAACTGTTCCAGTTCGTCCCATTTGTGGCTATAGATGTAATCCCATTCTGACTGATTCAACGTCTCATGCTCTTGGGCCTGCTCAGGGCTATAAGTCGCTGGAGGAATATATAGTGGTATTCGATGCGCCAAAGCATCACGATAGTTCTTGAGATAATCCTTATGCCATTTCAGGAGTGTTTCAGAGGTTAGATAGTTCTTTAGCGGCTTCGGCAAATATTGCTGTGTTGTGCTGAGGAACATGCCAATCCTCCGTCGGTCTCCAAGCTTTTTCTCTAGGTCGTGGCGAAGTACAAATGCCCATGCCAGATTTTCAAACAAGCCATAGAGGTTCATTACAAAAGCGTGCAAACTGATCTGGACTTCATCAAGATCATCACTGGCAAGTGGGATCGTTCTCGACGGTGGAAACAGATGGAAGACATTCCTTACACATCGACCTAGTAACTTCAATCGACGTCCGACGCCGTGAAGCATGTATTCCTTGGCTCGGACATCAAGTGATTGACCCGTCTGTACTGCCCGTCCGAGCAGACGATCAAATTCGCCCTGGAGCGCTTGAGACTCGTGTGTCAGAGATGCTATGAGCTCGGGGGAATATGCCAAGTCGAATAACCATTTCGGTACATTTCAAGGATCCGTCATCGTCCCTGCCCCGCCCGCGCAATTAACTCTTTCAGCCCATTCAAATCCAACGCTCCAGGAACCAGTTCGTTGCCCACAATGAAGCCGGGGAGCCCCGAGATGCCGAGCTCCTGGGTGAGGGCTCGGTTCTTGGCAATAACAGCCTACCACTTTGAATTGGCCATGTCTGGCTCCAGGCATTTGATATTGAGACCGATGGAGATATCGTTGAAGCTTGGCTGGCAACTATTACCGGAGGCTGCAGGGGATTTGGTTATGCACTTCTTTGTCGGGCTACGTTTCCAACAATCTCCCACCGTGCCTCGATCGTGTCAGCTGACAAGTCCGCGCCACAGTCCCATTCGACAAAGTACCCGCCATTATTTACCTTCGTAAATTCGTTCTGATCTCGAAGGGCTTCGAAGGCTTCATACTGAAGGTAGGGGGTCACATCAAACCGACCAACACGGCCATCGTCCGCCACAAGGGAGAGCACCCAGTTTGGTTCTGTTCGCAGCTCAGCAATTCTCATTGGTCAAGACCTTTAATTGGGAATGGCGTCTTACCGTTGACTGCCAAGTCCCAGTCAGCACGCAAGTCATCTTGATGAATCTCGATCCACGCGACGACCAGTTTGTGCTTACTCGAGGGCAGAGCACCGGCCAGAACTGTTCCGTCGGAAATTGAGTACACAGCCACTTGGCCTTGGTACTCAGCATGTATGTGCGGCAAATGATGCTTATCGATATCTCTTAAAAACATCCGAATAAGAATCCCGTAAAACATGGAAATCGTGGGCATACTATGTTGCTCTTTCACCTCAACAGTATTTGTTGGCTCCGCACACGCAACGGAGCTTCAGCACATTTTCAGCCAGATCGCAGACTCCGTCAAGCGCCATTGAGACTCATCACCGTCCATGCCCCGCCCGCCCAATTAACTCTTTCAACCCATTCAGATCCAGCGCCCCCGGCACCAATTCGTTACCGACGATAAAGCCGGGCGTCCCCGAAATGCCAAGGTCACGGGCGAGGACCCGATTCTTGTCGATGACGGCTTGCCATTTGGGATTGGCCATGTCGGCTTCCAGACGTTTGGCGTTGAGGCCAACACTCACTGCGATCTTCAAGACCTCATCCTTCGTCATGTCGGCATGTGAGGCGAGTAGTGCCTCGTGGAAGGCTTGGTGCTTGCCTTGCGCCTGGGATGCGAGCGCCGCCTTGGCTGCGAACTCCGACGGTTCACCAAGAATGGGAAAATCTTTATAGACCACCCGCACTCGAGAATCGACTTTCTGGAGTTCCGTGACAGCCGATGCCGCTCGTTTGCAGAAGCCACAGCGGTAATCGTAGAACTCAACCAACGTGATCTCGCCCTTTGGATTCCCGCTGACTGGTGACGCGGGATCGTGAAGCAACTCGTTCTGTTTGGTCTGGAGGGCTATTTTTTGACGCTCGCGTTGCTCCGCTTCGCGCTTCGCATCCAAGGTCTGTAACGACTGCTCGATCACTTCCGGATGACTACGGATGTATCGCTCGATTGCCGCGTCCGTAAGATTCTCCACGGAGGCCGGCACACCTTTGGTTTCATTGGCCGTGGTTGCACAACCAGTCACAAACATTGGGAAGATGATCAGGATACTCAGTGAAAATAGTAAGCGGCCACAGACAAGATGACTGTTCATGGATAAATCTCCTGTGGTGTTTCCCCAATTACCTCCACTCCTCCCCGCTTGTGCCGCCGCCAAACCCACCCCAGTTTCCACCGAATCCCCCTTGTCCGGTTCCCCAATATTCCCCCTTCTGAATACGCCGATAGGGATGCCGGAGATCGGGCCGGCTGATCAACCAAAAGAACGCCACAATGGCACCGGTAGTCCCCAGTGTGATCCAGACCCCGAGCCCTTTGATTCGAGGCCGCAACGGAGTATCGAGCCTGACTTCTTGCGCCGGTGTCGCCAGCGCAACCGACGTGCGATAGAGCCCTTCTCCGAAATCTCCTCGTTCAATCGCAGGCTGAAGATAGGTACGGCTCACCTCGTTTCGGACAGCCGGGGTGATGACCGGAAACATCCTGCGCCCCAAAGCCATCGCCGCCTGCCGCTCTTCCACGGCCACCAAGACCATCACCCCATGCTCCTGCTGCGTCGAGCCAATTTGCCATTTTTGATACAGCGCGTTCGCATAGTCCCGGGCCGTCGGATAGGGCTTCATACTGGGCACAGTCACGATGACCATTTCCACGCCGCTCTTCTTTTCGAGATCGATGCAGACGGAACGGATGCGCTCTTTCCATTCTCCATCCACGACCTGCGCGTGATCGCTGACATACCCCATGGGATTGGGAAGCGGCACACGCTCTTTGGGCCGCTCATACAACGAGGCCGGTGCGTCCGCTGCCGACAGCACGACGATCAACCCAAGCGAGACTATTGCCCAGATGCCTTGGCGACTGAATCGGAACCCGATCACGTGAGACGTGCCTCCGCGGTCGTAACCAGTCGGCTCAGACTTTCGAGATAGCGATCCATCAGCCTCGGGATCTCTTTCTGTCCGGGGGAGATGTGCCCTCGCTTGAGCGCCAGCGCGTCACGAAGGCCGGAAAGATCGATCCCAAGATGAGATTCGATGTCGCTCAAGAGCGGTTCCCCATGTGCAACGACAGGCCGACCCACCAACCGCTGTAAGCCTCGAAGCACCGGCAGCAGCGCAGTAACGGACATCGGTAACAGGATGGTGATGGCCTCCTCGGTGCTTCGTCCTTCCACCAGACGTTGACGGAGACGAAACAAATTTCCACGTAATCCCTGCACGACTTCGGCAGCCAAATACCGCGCGTCGATCTTGAGACCAACAAAGGGATCTTGCCCCCAGAGCAATCGGTGACAATCCAGGATCTCTTGGTACTCGAGTGGGAATACGGTTGAGGCTGATTTCAGATCAGCTGTCGTGAGGAACAAAGGAACGACGACATGCTCCTTGCTCCAACGTGTGTGAAGGCTGTCGTACTGTTTCAAGACCGAGAGATCGTAGGAGGACAATATCAACAGAACGTTGAGGTTGGAGAGACCAGGCAAGAATTCTCCACGCACAGAACTGCCATAGAGGATGATGCCTTCCAATTCATTTCCATATACTTTTACGACATCCTTCACATATGACTTTAAGAGTTTCTGTGTGTCTTCCAACAACCCGTCGATGCTCCAGTCAGTCGGCGGCATCGCGTTACCGAACCCCTCCCGCTGCCATGTCGCGAGCGGACGGATCGGGCAAAAATCCAGCCGCCATGAGGCGGTCCATCATGCCGAATGGAGGGTCCTTGCGAAGTCCGGCTGTCGTCGATAAGACACGGTATCGAAGTCGTGCATTGCGATCCAATGTGCTGAAAACACGGTCGCGGAGAAACCCAACGACCGGATTTGCCGTATTCCAAAACAACACCTGTTCGTCAGCCAACTTCTGCAGCATCGTCACCTGAGGCCGGCGTGCGGTTTCATAGGTCTTGAGTGTTGTGGCGGAATACTCGTTCGCCGCCAAACACTCAGGCAAGAGGTCCGCCAACGTCATCGCATCAACCATCGCCTGCATGCGACCCTGCGAGGCATGTGGATTCATGGCATGCGCGGCATCTCCGATCAGCACCGCCCCGTCGGCCACCCACGTCGGCGTACGAACCCGCCCGGTCGGCATAAAGGCAGTTTGCTTCCAGTCTGTCAGCGTTCTGAATATTGGCTCACTGGACGGATCGATCTTGATCCAGGCTTCCTGGAGAGATGGAAGACCTTGCGCTTTCACACTGTCATACGAACCGGCTTTGATCATGTAAAAGGCGTACACTTTGTTTCCAGCAGCGGGAAACATCCCGAGGATCGTCCGCTTCCCGACAAAATACTTGGCCTCATCCATAGGAAGCGCAGCGTCTAGCATGGCAATTAAATATCCCTGCGGATAGAGATGCAGCTCGGCTGGAATCTGCAGGGCTTCCCGAACTTTTGAAAATGCTCCATCAGCGCCGACGACCACCTTGGCCTGTATAGAGAACGGAGCTTCGCCCTGCTTGGAGGTCAATCCGACAACTCGGTCTTTCTCACGCAGCAATCCTGTAAACATCGATCGGTACCGCAGTGAGACAGAAGGCTCGCGTTCGATCGCGTCGAGAATGGCATGGTGCGCCACATTGGGAAGTGTGACTACCGCACGATTATAGGGAGGCGGAAGATCTCCATAATCTACGGTGCACAACCGCTCGCCGCCGACGCGGCAGAAATGAAACTTGCGTACCGCGCAGGTCGATTCACTGGGCAAGTTACTTAAAATGCCCAGCTGGTCGAGGACCTGCTGCCCGTTCGGCTGCAAAATCTCGCCGCGCAAGCCCTGCGGCGGTCCAGGCGCCTGCTCGAGAACAATAGTTTTAATCCCCTTCTGGGCCAACGCCAGAGCCAGGACAGCCCCACCTCCACCGGCTCCGACGACCGCAATGTCTGTTTCCTCAACCATCGCCGTTCTCGCTATTTCCACTCCTGGAATCGTTCTTGGTCTTTCCACAACAAGAGAAACTTTTCACGAGCTTTGACTGTCATTGCATGGTCTCTGATGATATCCAGCCGCTCATCATTATAGCGATTTCCACTGGTCGTCTGATTCATCGAACCGTTGGTATTCACCTCGTCGTCAATGACGGTCTGCTTGAGATGCATAAGCCCATCGTGTCGATTGATCTTGATGGGGATCCCGGCTTCCCGCAACGCCGAGAGCGCCGTCTGCTGTTTCGGATCATTCAACCGTTCTCGGTCTGTGAGAACCCGAACATCCACTCCACGTTTTTTCGCCCCGACCAGAGCTTTGACCGATAAAGGGGACGTCAATCCGTAGGCCGCAACAAAGATGTATCGCTTCGCACGATCATACATCTGCACAAGATGTTCGAGCGGTCGATCATCCGGTCCATACCACACTTCCACCGCTGCGATCGTAGGTCCTGGGCTCGCCCCAACAAGAATGGGGATGACCAGCACGCAGAAAAGTCCCATGTTGAAAGGCTTCCACAGCTGGGGCAGCAAGCTCCACCTCATTCCAGCTCGAAGAGATCGCGAAAATGGTCTTCGGAAGATTCCCAGGCCTGTGGAGCATGCACCTCAAGCCATTGTCGGAGAAACTGTTTCTGCTCGGGCAGGAGAAGCTGTTTGATCTGGTGAGATCGGCCTTGGAGCGGCTGGAGGAGGCTCACATGCTTGTTGATATCCAGCATCGCGGTCCGGACATACATGGTGGTGAAGGCGGAGGGCTTTTCTTCAGACCCTTCGCCCTGTACCCAGACAGAGAGAAACTTCTCAAGGACAAGGCCGGCGCTGTCCAGCGCCGGTTCCGTGTCATGGAACAGCTCGTTCTCAGACTGGGTTAAGGGTGTCGATTCCGTGGCACGAAAGAGGAAGTTCTTTTTCCACATCCCAGCGTCCTGCAGGTGGCATAGTGGCGACCAGACGAACCAAAGTCAAGTCACCATACCTGCCCTTCTCGTAGAAGATTCGATTCCTTTCTCGATGAATCCTCTCGGCGATTCCTGCCTCTCATGCGCTATGGGCCAGCCTTGACAAGAAGAGCTCTGCTTTGCTACATTGTGAAATTCTTCAATCTCTAAGCCAACTTGGGAGAATTTGTGCAGGTCAAGATCAATGGGAAGCCTGAAGAGATTCAGGGGGGAACGGTTCTGGATTTATTGAAAGCGAAGAACATCGAGCCCCAGATGGTCGCCGTCGAAGTAAACGACAAGGTGCTGGAACGCGACCATCTTGCCGCGACCCACCTCAATGAAGGAGACCAGGTGGAGTTTCTCTTCTACATGGGGGGTGGTCGGTGAGTGCAAGCTTGTACAACGATATTACCGAACTGATCGGCAATACTCCGCTCGTACGGCTGAACCGCCTTTCGAAAGAGGGATCAGCCACAATTTATGGAAAAGTAGAGTTTTTCAACCCTGGTGGTAGCGTCAAAGATCGGATCTGCCTCAACATGATCAACGAGGCAGAACAACAGGGCAAACTGAAGCCGGGTGGAACCATCGTCGAACCGACCAGCGGAAATACGGGTATCGGTCTGGCTTTGGTCGCGGCAGTGCGTGGGTACAAACTGATCCTCGTGATGCCAGAGAGCATGAGCATGGAGCGGGCCAGCTTACTGTCATCGTATGGAGCACAGCTGGTGCTGACACCAGCGTGGGAAGGCATGAAGGGTTCGATCAAAGAGGCGGAAAGTATCCTGGCACAGAATCCATCGTACTTCATGCCCGATCAGTTCTCGAACCCTGCCAACCCGTCGATGCATAAAGCCACGACGGCGTTGGAAATCTGGAGTGCGATGGAGGGAAAGATCGATGCCTTCGTGGCTGCCGTCGGAACCGGTGGGACCATTACAGGCTGCGGTGAAGTCTTCAAAGAAAAGAACCCGCACGTTAAAGTCATCGCGGTCGAACCGGCCGGCTCACCCGTGTTGTCCGGTGGTGATCCGGGACCGCATAAGATTCAAGGGATCGGTGCGGGCTTTATTCCCAAGGTCCTCAACCGAACTATTCTCGACCGCGTGATCACCGTGACGGATGACGAGGCCTATCAGACCGCGAAACAATTGTCGAAGAAAGAAGGGTTGTTGGTCGGCATCTCAGCCGGGGCGAATGTGTTTGCCGCCCAAAAGATCGCTGAAGAACTGGGCCCAGGTAAAAATGTGGTCACCATCCTGTGCGACACGGGCGAGCGTTACATCAGCATTGAGAAGTATTTTAATATTTAGAGGCGTGAATCGCGCCTCGTGAAGCGTACTCGCAGAATCTTTCGGACGCTTCACGTTTTACGAGCGACGAAGTGGACTTTACTGAAGACCAGATCAACCGCTACAGCCGACATATTCTGTTGCCGGAAGTCGGCGGCAAGGGACAGAAGAAGATCGCCAAATCCAGGATTCTTCTCGTCGGTGCCGGCGGTCTCGGTTCCCCGGCTGCACTGTATCTGGCTGCAGCGGGAGTCGGCACCATTGGTTTGATCGATAGTGATGTGGTGGACCTGACCAATCTTCAACGTCAGATTCTTCACCATACTCCGGACGTGGGACGTCCCAAGGTCCTTTCCGGAAAGGAAAAGATCCAAGCACTGAACCCCGATGTCTCTGTTTCGATGTACGAGGAGCGGCTCACGGCCGGCAATGCGCTCAAGATTATCAGCGACTATGATGTCGTGATCGATGGCGTCGATAATTTCCCGGCAAAGTTTCTCATCAACGATGCCTGTTACTTCGCCGAGAAACCGCTGATTCATGGAGGCATTCTTCGATTCGACGGCCGTGTTACCACCATTATCCCAAAGAAATCGGCTTGCTATCGGTGCATATTTAAGGCACCTCCCCCACCCGGCTTGGTGGCTTCCTGCCAGGAGGCTGGAGTTATTGGGGTGCTGGCAGGTATCATCGGGACGATTCAGGCAACGGAAGCGTTGAAGCTCGTGCTCGGTATCGGATGGCCTCTCACGGATCGGTTGCTCGACTTCGACGCTCGTAAAACCCAATTTCGTGAGATCAAAGTCCGTCGTAACCCGAATTGTGCGCTCTGCGGCGAACATCCCACGATCACCGAGCTGTTCGACGATGGGGATCCCTATGCCGGATGCGCCGTGCGTCCATCAGCATAGAGAGTAACAAGGTGGTGCAACGATGAGCAAAATGAAAGCGCTGGTTTGCCGAGAGTGCGGCAAGGAATACCCAACGAAAGCGATCCATGTCTGCGAGATGTGCTTCGGCCCCCTCGAAGTGAAGTACAACTACGACGAAATCAAGAAGACCATTTCTCGCAAAAAGATCGAAGATGGCCCACATAGCATGTGGCGCTATCTCGACTTGCTCCCGGTCGAGGGCACAAATTTCGTCGGCCCACACGCCGGGTTCACTCCGCTCGTGCGAGCCAAAAACCTCGGCGCGTATCTTGGGCTCGATGAGCTCTATATTAAGAACGACACCGTGAACCATCCGACGCTGTCGTTCAAGGATCGTGTCGTCGCCGTCGCGTTGACACGCGCGCGCGAACTTGGGTTTGAAACAGTGGCCTGCGCCTCCACAGGCAACTTGGCGAACTCGGTGTCCGCCCATGCCGCCGCCGCCAATCTGCATTGCTATGTCTTTATTCCCGGAGATCTTGAAGCCGCCAAGGTATTGGGTAATTTGATCTATAAGCCGCACGTCGTCGAGATAGAAGGCAACTACGATGACGTCAACCGGCTGTGCAGCGAGATTGCAGGCGAACACGGCTGGGCGTTCGTGAACATCAACATTCGTCCCTACTATGCCGAAGGCTCCAAAACACTGGCCTTTGAGACAGTCGAACAATTGGGATGGAGAACGCCCGATCAAGTCGTCATTCCGATGGCCTCCGGTTCGCTCCTGACGAAGATTTGGAAAGGCCTCCATGAGATGAAGGCCTTGGGCCTGATCGATCAGGTTCGTACGAAGATCAACGGCGCCCAAGCCGAAGGCTGCTCACCGATCTCGACGGCGTTCAAAGCGGGGCGAGACTTTTTCAAGCCGGTGAAACCGCAGACGATCGCCAAGTCGCTTGCCATCGGCAACCCGGCCGATGGGTACTATGCGCTCAAAGCCACAGCTGAGAGTCATGGATCCATGGATATGGTGACGGATGAAGAAGTTGTCGAGGGCATCCAACTGCTGGCTCAAACGGAGGGCATCTTCGCAGAAACGGCCGGAGGCGTCACGATCGGCGTGCTCAAGAAACTCGTCAAGCAGGGCGTCATCAAGAAAGACGAGGTCACAGTGGCGTACGTCACCGGCAATGGATTGAAGACGCAGGAAGCGGTGATCGATTCAGTTGGTCGTCCCGTTCGAATTCAGCCCAGCCTGGTCGACTTTGAAAAGACGTTCAAAATGGGAAAGAATGGTGGTGGTGACAAATGATTAAAGTTCGTATTCCGACTCCGCTTCGCCCCCTGACCAAAGGCCAGGGCGAAGTCGAGACCAAGGCCAGTAGCGTAGTGGAAATGATCGAAACGTTGAATGGCGCGCATCCCGGCATCAAGGATCGCCTCTGTGATGAAACAGGAGAACTTCGTCGCTTCGTGAACATCTATGTCAACGAAGAAGACATTCGCTTTCTCAAAGGAAAAGAGACCTCCCTGAAGGACGGTGATGAGGTCTCCATCGTCCCAGCAATCGCGGGAGGATAACCATGGCACATTTGCGTTTCCATATTCGTTTTCCTGAAGACAAGATCAGAGAGCCGATCATCTATCAGATCGGGCGTGAATATAACGTGGTGACCGATGTCAGACGAGCCGATGTTCGCGAGACCACCGGCTGGGCGGATGTAGAGTTTTCTGGTGACATTGCGGAAATTGAACGAGCCATCACCGGTCTACGAACGAAGGGCTGTGTCGTCGATCCGATTGAATTGAACGTGGTGGAATAACAGAACGTGAAGCGCACCTAGTAAGTAGTGGCGAATTTAACGTTTCAGGTTTCATGTTGAACCTGAAACTCATCACTAGCAACTCGCAATCGACACAATGGAACTCACCGAGCAAGAAATCCAACGATACAGCCGGCATATCATTCTTCAAGATGTCGGTGGTAAGGGGCAACTCAAGCTCAAGCGGGCCAAAGTCCTGTTGATCGGCGCGGGCGGGCTCGGTTCTCCAGCTGGTCTATATCTCGCCGCCGCCGGTATCGGCACGATCGGCCTCGTCGATGGAGATGTCGTCGACCTCTCGAATCTGCAGCGGCAGATCATGCACTCGACCGCAACGCTTGGACAACCAAAGGTGGAGTCGGGCAGAAAAACTCTTTCCGCCATTAATCCGGACATTACCATCAACACGTACCATCAGCTGGTCGATGCCGACAACATCCTACCTCTCGTCTCGCAATACGACGTGATGCTCGATGGCTCCGATAACTTCACGACTCGATTCCTAGTCAACGATGCCTGCTTCTTTGCTAAGAAAACACTGGTCTCAGCCAGCATGTTTCGGTTTGAAGGCCAGCTGACGACCATCAAGCCACATCAGGGCTATCCTTGCTACCGCTGCCTCTATCCCGAACCTCCTCCAGCCGGACTAGTGCCGAACTGCCAGGAGGCCGGTGTCCTCGGTGTGTTAGCGGGCACGATGGGTATTCTCCAGGCTTCAGAAGCCATCAAGGAAATTCTCGGTATCGGAGAAACGATCGCTGATAAACTCTTGATCTACGACGCACTCGACATGAAGTTCCGAAAAGTCAGCCGTCCGAAAGATCCTGCCTGTCCGCTGTGCGGACCCAATCCTAAGATCAAGGATTTGAGCCTGGACTATGCAGTCAGTTGCACCATTTAATGTAGCACCGGACAAGTTCTTATCAGAATCCGTTTGCCCTGAGCCTGTCGAAGTGCGTATTACGTCAGGCAGTTCGTTCATGGTTCAACAAGCTCACCACGAACGTATTTACGAAACTCTGCACTAGTCGGCTATCGTGGCGGACCTCATCATTCCCAAAACTATTCTCGACGACATCATTGCCCACGCGAACGAGCTCACTCCGCATGAATGTTGTGGATTGTTGGCGGGAACCAACGGGGTCGTCAGCCGCATCTATCGCATTAAGAATATCGTCGCGATGGAAGGCGCACAAAATCTCTCGTCATTCGACCCAGCCAAAGTTGCGCACCTTGAACGACTCTCTCCTGAGGAACGTGCAGAGATTGCTTTCGTGATGGACATGCAGGACTTCTCCGCCGCCAAGAAAGACATGCGGAACAACGGGCTCGATCTTCAAGTCGTCTATCACTCGCATCCTCACGATCCTGCTCGTCCATCGGTCACCGACATCAAAATCGCCACCGATTACGAAGAGATTTGGCCGAAGATCAATCTCCCGATTCCCGCTTACCTTCTCGTCTCGCTCATGAATCCTACTCCGGATGTGCGATGCTACTGGATCAAATCTGAACAAGTTGCCCCCGCTGCTTTCGCAGTCCGCTGATCTGACCTGCTCGGTCTTCTTCTCTGCCGTGAGATATGCTACTGTCGGACCAGCAACATTCCTCGGACGGAGCGACTATTATGCGACTGTTGCGGGCCATGCTGTTCACAATGCTGCTGGCTATTGGGATGGCCAGCTTGAGCCAGGCTGAGGACAAGAGTTTCTATAGCCCTGTGATCTATGTCGATGTCGAAAATCACCGCATCCTGATCTCTCAACTCGGTGGGGTGTTCTACATCGACGTCCCGGACATTGCGCGCCCCCATATGGAAAAACTTCCGGTTTCAGGGCTCGTGGACTTTGTGGTTGATTGGAAGGGCGACGAGCACATGCCCGTGATCAAAACCTGGAAGGTCAAATCAGGCGAGTCGACCTGTATGTATTTTAATGGAAACGAGTGTAAGTAGAAGAAGGGCTCAGATCAATGTGAAGTGAGCCACGCCGGGCCAGCTATTCGCCGCTGCCGGCCATGTCGTCGATGAGAGGGCGGTTGATGTCGGTGCAACCGATGCAGATCGTATCGAAGAGCGCTTCAAAGTCGGCGACGAAATTTTTCTCGTTGGGCAGCTTCTCAGCCATCACCTGATCATGGCAGGTATCGCACAACATGATGAGTCCGCGTGAGACCGCCACTGTTTTCCTTCCGCCACTTCCCATTCGCTACACCGATCCTTTTTGAAGGGCCACGAAAAAATCTTCAGCTTCGAGATCAATCCCACATTGCGGACATTCGTACGGACTCTCGACTGCAGGCACGTCCAACGGAGTACGATCGATCCGACCTCGGCAGACGTGGTAAAAACGCCCGCGCGCATGTTCATCATCCAACGGATCACTCTCGTATAGCAGCACCATCAATCGACCTTATCCGGTTGTTCGCTCAAAGGGAGTATACCGGCTGCCTCCTCAGACCCGCAACTACCGAAAACAGAATCAGCCCGATCTCGCGCTCTCGTCGCTACACCTGAAACTGCGCTTCATAGAGACCGGCATAGACTCCTCCTCGGCTGAGCAATTCATCATGACGACCATCTTCCACCAGTTGTCCTCTATCGAGCACCAAGATCCGATCAACATCATGGAGCGTGGACAATCGATGGGCAATAATGAACGTGGTCCGGCCCACCGTGAGTTCGTTCAACGCTTCACGAATTTTCACCTCAGTCTCCGTGTCGATATTGGATGTCGCCTCGTCAAAAATCACGATGGGGGGATCTTTCAACAACACCCGGGCGATGGAGACTCGTTGCTTCTGCCCCACCGACAGTTTCACTCCTCGTTCCCCGATCCAGGTATCATATCCTTCCGGTAACGCCGCGATGAAGTCGTGCGCTCGCGCGGCATGAGCCACTGCCTCCAGCCGATCTTGACCCGCCTGCAAATCACCGTAGAGCAGGTTGTCTCTGACTGTTCCGTTGAACAAAAATGGCTCCTGTTGTACGAACCCGATCTGTTGCCGTAGATACGCAATCGGCAGATCGCGGATATCCGTTCCATCAATACAGATCGCCCCGTCCGTGACGTCATAAAACCGCATCAGCAGTTTGAGAAGCGTGCTCTTCCCCGCCCCACTCATTCCCACCAAAGCGACACGCTCACCTGCCGGCACAACGGCTGAGAACCCTCTCAGGACTGGAACGTCTGGCCGGTAATGGAATCGGACCTGGTCAAATCGCACCTCTCCATGAATACGATGAATTGGAGCCACCAATCCAGGACGATCGACGACTTCTGGGACCGTGTCCAACACATCGAACACTCGCTCACTCGCCGCCAAGGCATGTTGCAACATGTGATTGACGGAATGAATCTGGTTGATCGGCACGTAGAACATCGCCAAGTAGGAGAGAAACAAGACCAGCTCCCCGAGGGTGAGCCGGCCTTCAATCACCTCACCGGCTCCGTACCAAAGGATCAGCACCGTCCCCAAGGCGGCGACAAGGATCATCCCGGGCGAATACACGGACCACAACACCATCGCATTGAGATTCTTGTCGCTATAGATTTGACTCAGCCGGTTGAATCTCGCCTGTTCATGTCCTTGGCGTCCGAATCCCATCGTTTCCCTGATACCGGACAAGGCGTCCTGTAAATAGCCGTTCAATTCAGCGGCACTTTGGCGAGTCTCTCGATAGTATCCATGCACCTTCGACGTAAACCAACTCGCTGATAAAGCAAGCACAGGGATCGGTAAGAGAGAGAGCGCTGCTAGCTTCCAATTAAGCATGAACAGGAGTCCCGTGATCCCGATCAGCGTGAGCAAGGCCGTCAGCATCCCTTCCAGGCCATCGATAAAGATCCGCTCGACATGTTCCGTGTCGTTCGTCACTCGGGACATGATCTCGCCCGTCGATCGATTCTCAAAATAGGTGATCGATAGGCGTTGGAGAGCGGAAAAGATTTGGCGACGGAGATCGTGAACGACCCTCTGCTCAAGTTGATTGTTGAGCCTAATGCGCAGTGAAGCAAACACATTCTTGAACAGATAGGCGACGATCAGCAGCCCGATCACCCATGGGAGGAGCGAGGCCTGCTTCGCCTGAATTACGTCGTCGATGATGATTTTGATGACCCAGGGAGGAACCAATTCCATCGCCGTGGCGAAACCCGCGCAGATCAACGTCGTGATCGCGAGACGACGGTGGGGACGGAGATATTGCAGAACGCGAAAAAGGGATTTCACAATAGATCCGGCACGGCAGGCATCAAATCACGTTCGTGGGCTCTTTTTGCCAATACTGCGTAAACTCATCCAGTTGTGTCAGAGTGGACATGTCGGTCATACGGTCTAGAAATACCTTACCGATCAAGTGATCAAGCTCGTGTTGAATGCACACGGCAAAGAGGCCGGTTGCTTCAAAATCTAGTGCTTTCCCTTTCCGATCAAGCGCTTTGACGCGTACCAAGGATGGTCGTGTGACCTTCCCTCGAAGTCCGTCGACGCTCAAACAGCCTTCCCAGTTTTCGACCTGTTCAGGCCCATAGTACACAATCGACGGATTGATGAGGACCGTTTCTGGAAATCCGCCTTCGCCTTTACACCCCATGACGGCCAATTGAATCGAGCGTGAAACCTGCGGTGCCGCCAACCCAATGCCTGGCTCGTCGTACATCGTTTCAAGCATGTCGTCGATCAACCGTTGAATATCCGACGACTTGATCTCCCGGGAATCGATCGGGGTCGCGATTTTCCGAAGGATCGGATTCCCGAGCTTGGCAATTTTAAGCATAGCCCCTGTCTTGGTCTTCATATCTTTATATTCGTACCATAGGAGTGTTTTGGCCCGCAACTTCCCGGTCGGGCACTAGGAAATCCGTCTCGGCCGTTTCGGCTCGGGAATCTCAAACACGTCTTTGTTGTCTTCCCACCACTCGATCCATTCGCTCGACCATGCCGCGCGATCCTGCTTGGTCGATGCTTCCCAATCATGAAATTCGGTCTCATGGCGCGTCAGGATCCACAGTGATTGCAGTGCCGATAGCGCCACAAAGCGCTCGTCATCGCTCACCATCTGGATCAAGATAGGAATGATGGCCTTCTGTCGCACATACCTGGCTTCAAAGACCGCACTCTTCCGGACTGATGGATTAAGATCCTTCGCCATCACTTCAATGGCCTCCGGCGCTTGAGCTGGACTCAACCGGACTGCAACCCGTAACGCATGTTCGCGCACTCGTGGGATTTCGTTGGGTTCCTTCGCGGTCGCAAGGAGCGCGGGAACCCCTGCCACCCCCTTCATCATTAATAAGGTTTCGATTGCATTGTAGCGGATCCGCGGGCTGGGCATCGCCAAGGCCTTGACCAAGACTGGCACAGACGATTCTCCAAGATGCACGAACTCTCCCATGGCCCAAAATTCCTGTTTCCCTTCCAACAACGGGAGCAACGCCTCCGCGCGTTGCAGTTCTTCCGGACCTAGCGGATTGGTATTCGGCGGGATTGAGACATCCGGTACATCCTGACTTGCTGGTGGCGCATCATAGGGCATTTGGATGTGCCACATCGGAACACTCTGATCAGAGAAAGCCTGGAGAGTTTCTGCCCCCGCCAATCCGGAGATAATCGCCGCGGCAATGCTCAGTGACTTGATCACGATCCTTGCCCCTCCTTTAGTTTTAGTTAGCATACTTCAATCTCTAGATCGCCATCTAGAACAGGCGACGGATGGTTGGCCAGCAGCCGCACTCAGAAAACGGTAGGAGCAGGACAGAGTGGCACGCATTCAAAAAGTAACGGCGATTACTCTATTGCCGCATCAGCCGCTCGCAGATGCTTCCTCACCCGAACCTTCTCATGGTGCTTACGCAGCAGCTGTCGGCGGAGGATGTCGCTATTTTCTGCGACGATCCTGACCAGACGGTCCATATCTTCGGCATGATCCCGGACAAGTTCAGACAGCTTTTGCATCTGGCTTTCCAGCCGCTCTAGCCGCCACGTCAAGTCGCTCACGGGACTGGCCAAAGGCTTTGCCGAGAGCTTCACCACACGCCTCGTCGTGCTTCGCGGTAACGCGGCGACAACAACATCTCGCTTCATGCTGACTCCTTTACATCATGCTTCAGACTGTTGACCAGCCCGCCTCAGGGGACGAGGCCTGGGGCTAGTATTATCCGCATGAAGGAGGAAGTCAACGATTCCGCTTCCTTTCTATTTCATGGTGGTCCTGTTAGAATTCATCCCGTGAAGAATATTTTTACAATGGTCCTGGCGGGCGGGAAAGGCGAGCGCCTCTTTCCACTCACGGACCAACGTGCGAAGCCCGCAGTCCCCTTCGGAGGGAAATACCGCATCATTGACTTTACACTGAGCAACTGTATCAACTCGGGGCTCCGCAAGATCGCCGTGCTGATTCAATACAAATCGCACTCTCTTGATCGCCATATCCGGATCGGCTGGAATATTCTCAACGCCGAATTAGGAGAATATATCGCCTCGATACCTCCTCAGCAACGGATCAGCGAAGATTGGTACCGCGGTACGGCCGACGCCGTGTATCAGAACATGTTCTTGATCGACGGTGAGAATCCGCAGTATTTGTTGATCCTGGCCGGCGACCATGTGTACAAAATGAACTACGCGGAGATGTTCCATTGGCTCATCGCCAAAAGCGCGGATGTGGTGGTCGGTGCCATCGACATTCCGGTGCAAGACGCAACTCGCTTTGGAGTCATTGCGGTCGACGAAGACTACCGGATCACCCGCTTCGATGAGAAACCGGCGCATCCTATCCCGCTTCCCAATGATCCATCCCATGCTTTCGCGTCGATGGGTATTTACCTTTTCCGCACCCAGGCGCTACGCGAACATCTGATCGCTGATGCTCAAGAAGGCACGGCGCATGACTTTGGAAAAAACATCATCCCCCGAATGATCGAACAGAAGCGCGTCTACGCATTCAAGTTTCAGGATGCCAACAAGAAGGCTGTTCAATATTGGCGGGATATTGGGACGCTCGACGCTTATTGGGAAGCGAACATGGACCTCGTTACCGTCGATCCTCAATTCAATCTGTACGACGCAGACTGGCCGATCCGAACCTATCAGGGACAGTTTCCACCGGCCAAGTTCGTCTTTGCTCAGGATTATCAGGGTGGACGAATGGGTGTCGCCCTTGATTCGATCGTCTGCGGAGGGTGCATTGTCTCAGGCGGACGCGTGCAGAATTCGGTCTTATCTCCCGATGTCCGCGTGCAAGATCATGCCGATATTCGCGAATCCATCATCATGGAAAACGTGACGATCGGCGAACACAGCCGCATCAGGCGCGCCATCATCGACAAAGATGTGACGATCCCTCCCAATAGTGAAATCGGCTACAATCGAGACGCCGATGCCCAGCGCTTTACCGTCACCGACTCCGGTCTCGTCGTGATCTCAAAGGGAATGAAGCTGCATGCCGCCGTCGATCCATCCGGTTGACCTGGTCACTGCCCTCCGCCATAAGCATCTCACGCCAGCGATCGTATTTCTTACCTCACGCCGGGCCTGTGATGAAGCCATGGAGGCGTTCGACCACGCCGAACTCGTGCTTCCTCCGGTTCGGCAAGAAGCGATCGGCACAGCACTCGAACGAGTCATCGCACAGTACCCGAGCATTGCCGAACATCCCCTCATTCCCATCGTGCAACGGATTGGGGTCGCCGCCCATCATGCTGGGCACCTTCCTTCCTGGAAGATCGCGATTGAAGAGCTGATGCGACAGGGCCATCTCGACGCCGTCTTCGCAACCACCACCCTGGCGGCAGGCGTGGATTTTCCAGCGCGCACAGTCGTGATCACCCAGTCCAGCATCCGCAAGTCACGCGACTTCACCGATCTGACGATCGGCGAAGTCCAACAGATCGCCGGGCGAGCCGGACGCCGAGGAAAAGATCACGTGGGCTTTGCAGTGATCACACCTTCTCCCTATATCGACTTGAACGTGCTGACCAAAGGGCTAACGGGACAACCGGAAGCCATCGATAGCCAATTTACCATCAGCTATCCAATGGTGCTGAACCTCCTCAAGGCCCATCCACACGAGCACATTCAAGGAATCCTGGCCAAGAGTTTTGCGCAATTCCAACTCAACCAACGTGCCGAGGTTCTCGAACGCAAATTAGATCTGCTGCACACACAGTTAGAACCGTTCGGCCCTCGGGTGTGCACGGATTGGATCACGCAATGGCAGACCTTCGATCGCGTGCGGAGGCACCGTCCTGCTCGACATCAGACACACCGCTCAGAGTCACCGGAAATCGCCGCGCGATTGCCGTTTCTCACACCGGGACGAGTCGTGGGGCTTCACAAGGGACGCGGAATTATCCTCAGACAATATCGGAGCAAAGGCCAAAAGAACTCCATGCTGACCATGTTGCGGCCAGATGGCGCCGTCACAGAATGCCCCGTCACGAGTGTGCGAGAAGTCTACGATCGAACCTACGACTGTGCAGAGATTGCCACGTACCCGTGGTGCTCAGCAGACAGCTTTGATCGGCTCAGCGAACAGTTGGAAGACCTTCCTCCTCGCTTGCCCATTCTCCCTATCTTGGCATCACCTCCGGTGGAAACATTGCCGGATGCCATCGTGCAATCGTTGGGCGATTTTCCTTGCCCAACCTGTTCATCCCGCCTAGCTTGTCAGAAGGATTTTCCCACCGCCTCTCGGCTTCGCCAGGAGCAACAACGTCACACAAAATCCATTCAAGCCCTGCGAACCAGTTTGTGGCATCGTTTCCAAGAACGTGTGACCGTACTGCAGACATTCGGGTATCTCACGTCGACCGCACAGTTGACGGCTGATGGGGAATGGGCGAGACTGATTCGCATTGATCACTCGCTGTTGATCACGGAGCTGATACGCGCCGAAGCGTTCACCGGAGCGGACCCGTCGCTCCTCACCGGTATCATGGCCAGTCTGGCCCACGACGATGATCGCCCCGGGGCATTTCCACGAATCAGTGCCGGATTGAGTTCGCTGTTGAGGCAGGTGCGCAAGCTCACCGAGAGTCTGGCTCCACATGAAGATCCCCCGCTCCTTCGCGCAGATGTCGCGGCCTTGGCGGAGCGGTGGGTGGCGGAGCCGACCCTCACATGGATCGGACTCTGTCGACTCACCACGATGGCGGAGGGGGATATCTATCGACTGCTTGCCAGGACGATCGAGTTCCTCTCACAGTTGCAGACACTGAAAGGCACCCATCCTGGCTTGGCTGACTCTGCGGCGGAAGCACTCACACTGATCCGACGTGGGGTCTTGGAGGAACTACCGTGAGCGCTTCGCGCGTATCTCGCATCTCGTCGTTCGTTCCTTCGATCTTGAGCTCCAAGTTTTACGTTCAACGTATCAAGTTCTGCCGAACCAAAAACCTCGAACCTGAAACATGAAACTTGAAACCGTCGACCGATACGCTTCACGTTTCACGAGAAAAACATGACCACCGACGAACTTGAACGACTGCTCGCCCAACAACCCGTCGCTCTCCTGCATCGCCTGGCCCGAGGTCGTGTTCATCGGCAGTTTCGCGCCGGGAAGCGACGCTTGATTGAGTTGCTGCTTCAACATTCCAGTCACAATCGCGCCGGACTGGAGTCCGATCTGCAGGCTCTGTTGGAAGCGCGGCTATCTCAATCAGAGTCCGGCGCACAGCGCAGCCAGCATCCTCTACCCATCACTCGGAAGAAGACCACTCCGCAGACACCGGTTCCAGCGTTGTCCGAACCGGCTATTTCGCTCACAGGTTGGCTGGAAGGCATCGGCGTTCCCGAGCCACAACCGTTCGTGCCGGACCCATGGCAGACCGAAGCATTGTCTGCCCTAAGCGAAACCGATGTCGTCATCAGCGTACCCACCGGAAGCGGCAAAACCTACGTCGCCATCGAAGCCGCTCGCCGCGCTATGGAAGACAATCGCACCGTCATCTACACGTCCCCACTCAAGGCCCTGTCCAATACAAAATATACGGAATTCTCTCGCCTGTTTGGACCGGACAAAGTCGGCATTTTGACCGGGGATCGTCAAGAACACAGCCAAGCCCCTCTGCTGATTATGACCACGGAAATTCTGCGCAATCTGCTCTACGATGCCGCCAGCGGTGAAATCGACGTCAGACTAGATACGCTGGGACTGGTGATTCTTGACGAGTCGCAATATATTGCCGATCGCGAGCGCGGAGTCGTATGGGAAGAAACCATCATCTTTTGCCCGTCTCAGGCCAAACTCCTCTTGCTCTCTGCCTCAATCGGAAATCCGCAAGACATTGCTGATTGGTTGACATCGATCCGACCTACAGCCTGCCGGCTGGTGCGGCACAGTAAGCGCACTGTCCCACTCAGAGCCGGCTATCTTCATCCCAACGGGAAGCTATCGCCACTCTTCAGGACATTAGGAATCCCCTACGGACACCCTACCCATCTCCATCCGGAGGCTAAGCGCCTCTTCTTGGAGTACGAAGAAGAAACCCTGCCCTCGGGACGTTCGAGGCGCTAGTCCCTGTGCTCGCAAGGGGATTAAAATGAACCGGTCACACCGAGGAGAACACCATGGCGGATGGTTTGGAACTCGGTGAGCGGAACGGCTTCAGACCCACCCCCGACCGGACGGTTTTCCCACTCACCGACATACGTGCGGTTCCACATGATGCGATAGCCCGCTGTTAGGGCTAGATTTCCTGTCAGAGAAAGTTTCGCACCAGCCCCGGCATTGGCACTGACACCGACTCCCCACATCGAAAAACTCGGGTCCTGTTGCAGATCGGAGCGAAGATGATGCACGTCTTCATTGTAGAGGACACTGACAGGGCTCAGTGAGACCTTGAGATCAAGACTCACACGACGAGTGACCCGGTATTCAGTATCGACCCCAATATGGATTGGGGTAATCCAATGCGTCGTATTGGTGATCGCCACTACACCAGGCAAGTTGAGGTTCGGCGTACAGGCCAAGCCGGGGATGCCCGAAGGGTTACAGATCACTTGTCGAACACCGGTCGCCTCGTACCGAGTCCTCCAATATTGAAATCCTCCAAACACATCCACATAGCCTCGCGATCCTGCGAACTCGGCTGCACGGACCCCAATATTGAAACTGCCGTATTGAGTGCCTGATCCCGTGATATCGCTATGCGTACGCGAGAAGATTTGCTGTCCGGTCACCGCGGTAAAATCATCGTCAACGAGGAGACCTCGATCAAACGACACGGAGAAGCCACCCTCAGCCTGCAGAAACCCACGACGGCCGAAATTGAGCCGCCCTCCCAGTTCGATGATGTGGGTGTCGTTGTCCTTGTACACCAATTTGGACGTAGGATCTCCCAGCCGAGGATCAAGCCCGGACGCGTCATGACTCCATCGTGTTTCACCCGCCGTGTACAACCACGACCTGAGTGACAGCTCTACTCGCGGCTTCACATGTGGTTCAGAATCTTGCGCCCAGCTCGGCGCAGCCGGGGCAATCAGTACCAGGACAACAATGCTGGTGAAGAACGGGATATACAGGTACCGTGATAACGTCACCGCCGGCCCCCTCCACGTTGAATCACCACAGTATCAAAGCATCGGTCAACCTGATCAGGCATCGCTCGTTGACAGGCCGCTCGAATGCCGTCCTCGTGAAGACTTCGCTGGACGAAGGCCGAAAACCAGACCAACCACGTACCGATGATCGCAAGCACTAGGGCACTTGCTCCGATATAGCTCCAGACCTTGCCAGGTGAAATAGGCACACTGGTGCCAATAGTGGAAGTTGCATCCTCCTCTGTCACGAGACGAACAGGCGGCATGATCGATCTCCTACCGCACTATGCTAGAAAGAACCTGATGGCGCAACCCAAGAAATCATACCGGAGACGATACGTGCTGGACAGGTTTTTTTGATCCTCCACACCTGAGACATATCACGAATCGAACCAGATCATTTCCAAACCAATTGAACCATTAATACCGCATCGGGGATCTCGGATCGACGGCTTAGCTCAAAGGACGCACGACAGGTGGAACCGAAATCACGTACATATTTGACATGCATGACACATACTGGGACAACGGCTGCGCCGTTCGTCCCGACCAGCATTCAGAACTCCGCAGGAATTAACGAATACCGTAATATCAACAGCGGCATTGATTTTGCCATTACTGCCTCCCATGTATCGACTGGGCCGACAACGCCTTAGAAAACCAGGTAGATCAGAAATAACAATCCTAGTGAGGCGCTTTATGGAACGCACCCACCAAACAGCAGGGTCCCGTTGTGAGAACTGCGATATAGCCACATCATGGCTCTGGCAGAGGGTGGCGATCACTGTTTTCATTTGCCTCGGGCTCGCCTCTGAATGTTTGGCCCTTACAGCTAGCCCCACAACACTCACGTTTGATTCTATCCAAGATGAGACAAACCCACCCAACCAAACGTTATCGGTCTACCGGACACGCTCTAACCAGGTTACTCTCACCGTCTCAGATAACGTCTCCTGGCTGACAGTGTCACCAGCAACAGCACCCATGATGAGCACTGCGCAACTCACGGTGACTGCCAACACTAGTGGGCTCGCACCCGGCACCCACAATGCAGTCATCACGATCAAGGTCGGGAAACGAGCGCGTACGAAAATCCCTGTGACTCTGACCGTGTCGTCCTCCCAGCCACCACCATCAGCCACCACGGCCACCCTGACATGGGATGCGGTCATCGACCCAACTCTGGATGGCTATAACGTTCACGTGGGGACAGCTTCTGGCCTCTATACGAGAACCATTAGTGTCGGCAACGTCACCTCCCATACGGTAGACAGCTTGACCATGGGTACAACATATTATTTTGCCGTCAAGGCGCATAATGATGCCGGCGAGAGTCTTCCTTCTAACGAAGTGAGCAAGAGCGTCTATTGATGACCAGAGTGACTTCCGGAGAACAGGCACACACTACTTCTTGGCTGCGTGAAACGTTGCCCACACAAAAATAACTCACACCGTCCTGCCGATCGTCATCTTGTTGAACAACGGTCTCCGTTTCCAATTTTGTAAGGCGACTCTGCTCCCTAAAGGCTCTCATTGACTGTTTCTCCATCGCAGTGTGAAAGGGACAAGAGGAACCCCCCCGAGTGACCATTGGGCATTTTGTTGTTCTTTCTCGATCTTTTTGAAGGCTAAACCCTTCGCATCCTACAGTTCTAGTCTCAACTACGTACAGAAACCATTTATAAATCATACCTTTCCATCATTGCTCCTCACGGCATCACTTTTGCTGAATCGCCTACCATTCGTATTAATACAGTGGTGGTGATTTTCTCCGTCTCACATTGATCACCACTGGGTGAAAACTCAATCCCATTGGAGCTGTGCGTCAATTCACCTAGAGGAGTGTCTCATATGTTGATATTTAAGTTTTTGATCGGCCTTGTCTCTCGGGAATCCATTACGTCGATTGCCTATGTCGCACTTTTACTTCCCCCTCTCATATCACTGGCCGGCTGCACAGGTGAGGGAGCTGGAGGACCGATAATTTCGAGCCTTTCTGCGCCGACGGACGCTACGACAGGATCGGATTTGGATCAAGACGCTCATTCCGAAGACGTCAATCATGATGATGGGGATGAAGATCCGATAATTACTATGGTTTCGGCAGCAACCGGAGTCACCGCACATGTGACCTGGGATCGCCCCTCCGACATCGATGTAGCTGGCTACTCTGTTTATTATGGAAAGCACTCAGAAGAAAAACTAAGTTCGGAAGAGTCAAGTTCGGAAAATTCAAGCGCCGAAGAGTCAGGTTCAGAAGAACCGGATTCATGTTCGCGTGGGGAAAGCCAAGCCGTCGAGAGTCCATCTGCCACGATCACCGGTCTCGAGCCCAACACACCATATTTTTTCGCTATCCGCGCATTCAACGAGAACGAGTCGGAGAGTCGCTGTTCGAATGAAATCATAGCGGTTACGCCTCCGGCCCAATCTTAATGCTTACTGGGCCCAATAAGGTGGTCCCTGGGTCAGAAGCACCGCATGCCCCATGGGATTTATGAAAGCTCGGTTCGCGCCCAAGCCGCACCGTAACTGCTCACCACGGCACTGACGAAGTGGGGGGCTTCTCACAGAGGAAAGGTCAAGACACAAATGAGACACTTAATGGCAAACACTCCGCACATGGCTCAAGCTTGCCGTCATAATTGCTATTTAGTCCTGTCTTGGTTCTTGCAGATTGGGGCAATCACGTTCATCTGCCTGGGGCTCGCTTCTGAAGGCTTGGCGACTCACCGTGTGAGCGTTACTCCAACGTCGCTGACCTACTATGCGGTGCAGGGTGCCTCTAACCCACCGAGCCAGACAATAACCGTCTCCAGACCTTACTCTAGCAGCGCTACGCTCACGGCCTCAGACAATAGGTCCTGGCTGACAGTGTCTCCTACAAGCACCTCCATGACGAGCAGTAAGAAGCTCACGGTCGCTGTCAACACGAGTGGGAGAGGAGCAGGGACCTACAATGCCACCATCACAATCAAGGTGGGCACCTGGTACAGTAAAACAGTCCCGGTGACGTTGGTTATCTCGTCCGCCACCTCGTCGCCACCATCAACCACATCCTCAGCCACCCTCACGTGGGATGCGGTCACCGGCACAACGGTCAGCGGCTATAAGGTGTACGTTGGGGAAGCTCCCAGCCAATATACACGAACCATTAACGTAGGCACCGTCACCTCATCGACCGTGAACAGTTTGACCGTTGGCCGGATGTATTATTTCGTTGTCACGGCGTATAACGGTGCTGGCGAGGGCCCTCCGTCCAGCATGGTGAGCAAGACGATCCAATGATCCATAGCGTTACGTGTTACAGGACCCCCCTGCTCTCGAACTACATGACCCGATTCCGCGGAGGCACCATACGGATTCGGTGAAAAAACTAAGGGCCAGCCCCCTTGTGAGGGCTGGCCCTTCTACTCAAGTCTCTCTTATAGATAGTTTGGCTAATCTCTCTGGGAAGCTCGTCTCCAGATACCAAGCCCGGCTATGCCAGCACCCAGCAGGATCAAGGATGCTGGTTCAGGAACGGATGCGCATCTCCGGCCACAAGGTTGTGGTATTGGTTTGGGTATGGGTTTAATGGGTATGCGTTCCCTAATAAGTGTAGTGCTACTGGTCGTTTGAGCAATCGCAGGACTCCCTGAGAATGAGAATCCTAGAATAACTGTAGCGACTCCTAGAAGGATCGAATGAATAAACCTTCCCTCTTTTCTCATCTTTGCGCATCTTCCCAGTAGAGACTGATACATACCGCCGTGCTACTGCTTAACCAAAGCATAAATTGTGCTAGCAGCATGATTTACTATAAGCGATTGATAGTATTGCGTCTCTGTGTATGCCTTTTCATTCAGAAAAAACAGACTGTAAAAAATTATTACATCCAGTTCCTGCAGAACATCGAAATGAAAATTTATGTCAATATGTTCAACAGGTCGTGAAATTCTCAAACTGTAAAATTATTTTACATACAACAGATTCTTTACACACTTCTTTCTCCATGCTTATCGGTAAATTTTGATTGCCTTAATCCATACCTAGAAAGCAACTGATAGAGGGTGGGACGGCTGATCCCCAATTCAATAGCGGCCTTGGATACATTGCCATCCGCCTTTTCAAGCATTACCTTCACCTGCTCCTTTTCTCGAAGGTCACGTGCGACTCGGAGTGGCGTAAAGTCCCTATTAACGGGAGAGATGTCCTTCAATTCCAAGTTCGAAGGGGTGACGTATTTCTCTTCTGCCATGAGAACCGCGCGCTTGACTCTATTTTCTAATTCTCGGACATTTCCAGGCCAATGGTGTGCCAGCAACGCTTCGATCGCTTGCGGTGTAAACCCTTTCAATAGAGATAAAGTCAAATGTTGGGTATGAAACCTTTGGGAAATAGCTCTACCTGATGGTCCCTGTTGTCTGAGCGAACCGCTCACACCTTCTTCCTCCGTCCCTTCCTGGAGGGAGGAGAGAGAGTCCACTGTCTCACTGACA
>JBGSIO010000096.1:0-3707 GCA_041742455.1 Nitrospira sp.
TGCGTGGTGCACATGCCATGCGGGTATTTCTCATAGACCTTCAGGGGCCCGCTTTGAGCAGTTTCGCCGACAGAAGGACGGAGTCAGCGATCGGCACGATTTGGTCGTCGTCGCCATGCATGACGAGTGTCGGTACGTCGATGATGGAGAGGTCCTCGGTGAAGTCGGTTTCCGAGAAGACCTTGATGCCGTCGTAATGCGCTTTCGCACCGCCCATCATCCCCTGGCGCCACCAGTTCTCGATCACGGCCTCTGACACTTTGGCGCTCGGCCTGTTGTAGCCATAGAAGGGGCCGCTTGCGACATCGCGATAGAACTGCGCGCGGTTGGCGGCGAGCTGTTGGCGGAAGCCATCGAATACCTCGATGGGGAGGCCGCCCGGATTGGCCGATGTCTTCACCATGATCGGTGGAACAGCGCCGATAAGCACCAGCTTGGCGACACGGCCCTTACCGTGGTGGGCGGCATAGTGCGCCGCCTCGCCGCCGCCGGTCGAATGACCAATATGGATGGCGTTGCCTAAACCGAGATGTGAGACCACCGCGGCGGCGTCCGCGGCGTAGTGGTCCATGTCATGACCATCGGCGACCAGGCTCGATCGGCCATGGCCGCGTCTGTCATGAGCAATAACATGATACCCCTTCTCGATGAAATACAGCATCTGGGTGTCCCAGTCGTCCGAGCTAAGCGGCCAGTCATGATGGAACACGATGGGTTGAGCGTCTTTAGGACCCCAGTCCTTGTAGAAGATTTCGACGCCGTCTTTGGTGGTACATGTGACACGTGTGTTCGTCTCCATGTCCTCTAGGGAAGAGGAAGGCGCAGCCTGAGGGCGCAGTGGACGGGCACCACCGGCGGCGCAGTCAGTTACAAGATCATGAGGGGTGAAGGATAGCTCGAGGATGTACAGGAAACGAGCGTCTCTGGAATGATGACCCATGCCTTCCCCTCGATCGGGAAAGAGAGCCTAGTGACGCGGCAAATCGTGGTCAACTTTTGTGATCTTGGCTTAGGGCAGATTCACCTGTCAATAAGATTTCTCACGTCCGCTGCTCTTCGGCAGGGTCACGCATTCTTTATCACCAAACAGATGCTCCCATCACCTTGGGTTGAGCTGGGCAGTGCTTACATTCGTGCACATAGGTACGTTACACTCATACGGGTTTTCCGGCACATATTCTGAATTCATAACTTACTGATTCCCCGTTTAGAGTCGGCCTCATGAATACCACGATATCCCTCGCGTCTCCGACGAGGAGCGCGAAGCCCATGTACTATCGTTTACCCGTATTAATCGGGGCCATTGCGGTGGTGATCGTCATGACCTGGCTGGCAACCTGGCAGTATGTCCAACAGTCGCTGATTAAGATAGGAGGGGAAGCGCTCAGCTTGGGGGCGGCCGAAATCGCCTCGAAATTCGATCGGATGATGTTTGAGCGTGATGATGATCTCCGTGTGATGGCGGTCGCCATTTCGAACCGTCTGAAAGAGGATCCAGTATTCGTTGACCGTTACCTCCGGACGGTTCGGGACGCCTATGAGATGTATCATTGGGTCGCGGTGGCAGACCGAGAGGGACGCTTAGTGGGCTCGACGTCTGCGGAATCGCCCAGGGGCTCGGACGTCAGCCACACCCCGTGGTTTCAGGAGGTCCGCGCACGGGCGATGGCAGGGCCGGATGCCATGCTGCTAGGAGAAGTCGATGCCTTTCTGACCGAGGAAGGCGCTCCTGATGCGATCGCCATCTCGCGAGCCCTCTACGATGCACACGGAGCTTTTGTCGGCGTGATAACAAGCCGCATCACCCTCTCAGTCTTGGAAACCATTGCCGTGGGAGCACTCCCCGGTTTGCGTACCAAGAATTCCATGTTGACCGACATCGAGTACCAGATCATCGCCGATGACGGCATGGCGTATGTCGACAGTGACTTGGCTCATAAGGGCCGATCGAACTTTTCTACCCTGAAGCTGCGGTCGCTGGAACTGGCCCGTCAAGGTCAGACGGGCTATCTTGAAGAACGAAATATGCGGCGAAATATTTCTGTTATCACCGGCTACAGTTTCACCAAGGGATGGGGCCAGCCCCATGCGTTCCGGTGGACGGTGCTGCTGCATCTCCCAACGGCGTCACTCGTGCAGCCCGTCTACGATTTTCATCTCAAGGTGGCGTCGGCGGGAGTCGCCATCCTGGGGCCGATCTTCTATCTGCTCATGTGGATGTATGGACGATTGCAGAAGGAATGGCAACTCGCCCAGACGGAACGGCTGCGCGCGACAGAGGCCGAGGTGCAGTATCATCTTTTGTTACAGACGACGGATCAGGGCATATTTGGGGTAGACCACCAGGGCCACTGCACTTTCATCAACCGAGCTGCGGCCAAGATGCTAGGCGTGACACCCGACGACCTGCTCGGTCATGGCTTCCACGACTATGTGCACCCCGAGGGGGATGAACTTTGTAACGACCGGTGCGTGCTCGTGCGGGCTCTCTCGCAAGGACTCTCTACACGACTCGCCGAGCAGGCGTTCCGGCGCAAGGATGGGACCGTGCTGGCGATCGAATGCTCAGCCTTTCCCCTCACGGACAGTAACCACCGTACCGAGTTTGTGTTTACATTTATGGATCTGACCGAACGGAAGGAGCGGAACAAGGAGCTCTTGCAGTACCAACAACGACTGCAGGCCCTCGCTACTCAGTTACGCAAGGCGGATGAGCTAGTTCGTCAACGTCTCGCGACCGAACTGCACGACAACCTCGCGCAGACGCTCGCCCTCTGCCGGATGAAGTTGGTGGCTTTGTCTCGCGCCACGCCACCTTCGCTGGCGGACGGTATCGCCCCAGTCGGGGAACTACTCACGGAAGCATTGACGGTCACTCGACAATTGATGAACGATTTGCGACCGCCGACGCTCGGCGATGATCGGGATCTGGTGGCAGCAGTCCAGTGGGTGACGGCTAAACTACAGCGGCATGGGCTCAACGTCCGTGTGATGGACGACGGAAAGCAAAAACTGTTAGATCCCGAGGTATTGCGTGTCGCGTATCAGTCGCTCCATGAACTGCTCTTCAATGTGCTCAAACATTCCCAGGTCAGCGAAGCGACGGTGCGGCTGCGCCGAATGGGCAGTCATCTTGCCATTCAAGTCAGGGATCGCGGTGCCGGATTTCACATGGAGGACACGCCGACACACACCCGGGATGGTGGATTCGGTTTGTTCAATCTGCGCGAGCAGATGAGTGCAATCGGTGGACACCTCCGCATCTGCTCCGTCCCAGGCAGGGGCTCCCAGGTCACGATGCTGTTGCCATTGCAGACTCGCTCGGCCGTCACGGCGCTTACCGGGCCTCAGCACGTTCAACCTGCCGCGGCAGCCGAGGCCGGGAGCACGGAAAACCGTCCGATTCGAATTCTCGTCGTAGACGATCATCGGATCATGCGGCAGGGGCTGCGTAGCATGCTGGAAGGCGAACCGGGATTTGAGGTCGCCGCCGAAGCCATGGATGGTGAAATCGCAGTCGAGCTCGCCGAGTCCCTGCATCCGGACGTCATCCTGATGGACATCAATATGCCGAAACTCAACGGCGTGGAGGCTACCCGCCGCATCAAGCACCGGTTCCCAGATATCGCTGTCATCGGATTATCGATGCACGAGGATCCGAAGCTGGAGCAGCTGATGTGCGAGGCTGGCGCTTCCGCCTACCTGTC
>JBGSIO010000097.1:0-51402 GCA_041742455.1 Nitrospira sp.
GGACGAGATCAGGCTGTCGAGATCGACCAGTTCCATTTGGGACATATAGGGCTCCAGAGTGGAAAAGGGGTGTAACACGCGATTGGACGAGGCGCAGTATAACAAAAATTCAAGCAACGCCCCCTTTATTCAACAGTCCCACTGAGCATGCTCCCGCTACGCACAGTACGTGTTGTCTCCAGGGATCGTCAGCGCAGTATGTTCAAACGGTTAGAATCGCTGTGGCGCAATAGAACAGCTTCCGTTCCATTGCCCCTGGGACGACAGCTTGCCAATACTGTTGCAGAGCAGCTATTCTGAATCACTGGCATGACACGATCCGGCGTCATATTTTATCCTTTCCATCTGTGCCACGAGCGCACCTTGCAGTGGCTGCTGGAGCGGTACCAGCAGGTGCATTTCCGGGACTATATGGCCATACAAGTCAGTCCTTTCTGCGGGACAACGGCCTTTCCCGAACGTATGGGCGATTCCTTCCCCGACCTCCTGGCAAGCAAGCGACTGGTGCAGGGGTACAACGTCAGCGGACCGCTCAAGCCGGACACCTGCATCGCCGTGGATCGTGATCTCACAGATTCAACGTGGCGTGGGCTCTTTCATAGCGCGCTGGTGGAGAATCGCCGATTCCAACGCGGTCTGTTCGACGGCACAGACATCACTGGGCGTCACAACGATGGCCAGGCCGAGCAGCCCTTGATGGTTCGTCTGAAGGATGTGTCGTTCGAGACGACTCCCTTTACGGTGGCCGGTATCCGTCAACTCAGCCGGCGACGGCTCATCGGCAGAGAAGCTGATCTCTTCGACTATGGCCTTGCCCTCCTGAAAACCTCCGCCTCACTGGTGTATACCATACAACTGGCGACGGCTGAACAGCTGGCCGTTGCGACTGACTCGCGCGCCCATTTCACATTACTCACTCGGCTGATAGAACGAATGGGCTTCACGATCGAGAATGGGTTGGTCGAACAAGGCATGTCTTAACCCTTACACTCAGGTCTGCTAGAACCTCCGCCCATCCCTGCCCCATCAACGCCCCAAACAATTCCGGATGTCACTGAAGACATTGAGACCGGCAGCGGCAGCGGATTGGGGAGCAGCCGGGATAACGGAATATTCGATCAGATGAGGGCAAATGACGCCGTGTACTTCTGCTTTGGGTCGGATGCCGATGGTCGAAGACGGCCATAAGCGGAACTTCGGCACCGAGGTCGCACCGCCATAAAGCGGTCCTCAGCCTTGCCGCATTAACGTTCAGCTTGAAGGGCGCGCGTGAGCGAGAATTCACCACAAACCTGCCGTGCGCCGTCAGCCTCAGTGCCTTGTTAGCCGTCATTTCTAGCGGTTGACGCTTGGGTCAACCAGGGCGCGGCGCGTAACTCGACCATCAGGTTGTTGGCCGAAATCGCCAGATGAGGGGCATCGAGACTTGAGGCCAACGCTAGGAGAACTGCGATAATTGCCAAGGCCGCTGACATGAGAATCATAAGATTCTGTTGGGCTATGCGGGCTAGCCAGTCGGAGGCAGAAGTCGGAGGGCCGGTGGGATCGGTGAGCCCCAGAAAGAAAAGGGCGCCAAACAGGGTGCCGTGGAGGACTTCGGAAGAGTGTCGATAGATTGCAAACCGTGCCCAGTGCAGCGGCGTGAGGACTTGCTCGCCGAGCTTGTGGCCAACCTCCTTACACCTAGCATCGACACTGAGATCAGTCCAGCCCATTTCACGACCTGATCGAGCAGTGAACTCGGAAATCATCTCCAAAATGTCGCTAGGCATTTCAAGCTTGCCTTGACCACCGAACTTTAGCCGAATTGTCTGGCCACCAATCGTAGACTCCCGTTCAAGGTCCCGGAAGAACTTCTGTTTGGCGTGACGCTCAGCCCGTTCGGCGGCTTCCTCACCAGAGGCCAAGATGTAACAGATGTTCACAGCTAATTCGACGACAGATCGGGATACGCTGAAGCAGTCTCTGGTCTGGAGGCCCGGCTTCTCTGAGAGCATGCTGATGGTATGGCTCGAAGAACCGAGAGCTCGAAGCATCGGTACCAGGACACGCTGGATTGATGGTCGTCTCGCTAGATTCTCCTCAAGCCGTCGAGGGCCAGCCGGGTGCCCAATTGCTCCGGCGATGCTTTCATCAATGAGCCGAATGAGACTTCCGAGAACGTCACGGAAGACCGTAAGGCTCTTCTCAATTTCTTCCGGCAAATCTTTTTTCAAGTCTTCCACTTCGGATGCTGGCTAACTATTGAGTGTACTGACCGGCAGAGTATGCACTGACAGGCTACAAACCGGCGCGTGACTATTAGGCGTGTTCAATCACTTGTCAATACTCTCCACGATGCTGCGTCGGCGTGCTATACAGATCGGCATAATTCCGTTTTAGGCCGATCCGCATAAAAACTTGATCTACTATTTTCTATCCGCCTAACACACCTTCAATGACCGTGAACAATATCCCATCATCGACGGTGGTGCAAATGGCCGCTTTTCAATTCGGTGATCGACCGGTTTTGGTCTAGGACTGCCATCGGCCAAGTGCGGAAAATCGGCGCCGTGACAGCACCGCCATACAGCGGTCCTTCGGCCCTGTAGCAATAATGATTTGCCGCTCAGCAGCGGCGTGTTAGACCGTGTTCGACGCCCCAGTCCGCTGTTTGCAAAAAAACTCATCGAGCGGAAACGATTCATCGGAGGTAAGACGCAGGGCAGGCGCCAAGCCTGAGTTGTAGAAGAACGCCAGATATACCACCTTACCAAGTCGCTTCACCGCATTCACCATGGGAACGTAATCGCCGTCTCCGGCGAAGAGAACAGCAACGTCGTAGTTGTCCTGGAAGGCATTCCACAAAAAATCGGTTGTCAGTGCAATATCCACTCCCTTCGATCGCTTGGTCTTAGAATCCCTCTTGAAAATCTCTGGTTGAAAACCAAGCTTCCATAGTGCTTCGCGAGTGGTTGACATCTTCATGTCGTCACCGATCACACTGGTGTAGTAGTACGCCCGAATCGCACTCGACTGCAGCTTTAGTGGCGGCTCCGGAAACATGTTGTTACGGCCAGGAACTCCAGGAAACCAGACGAAGATATCCTTTTCGTAGTGCGCACCTGAGGTTAGGTTAATGTCCCTTGCAGTAGCAAGCTCCTGGCCCCGAATCGTAAGATTTTCGCCATCGACGAAGGACATCCATCGTCGCAAATGTGGATCACTTGGCCACGGTAGGCCTCCTGGCATAAAGTGCGCTCCTTCGTCGGTCTAACTATGTTTAGGCCGATCGGCATAAGAGCCGGATCTGCCATTTTCTTTCCGTATAACACGCCACTACTGTTCGTGAAGAATACGCCATGCTCGTTGTCGTTTCAACGAGTTGCGATGGTAGGACCATGTATCATGAGTTCTTATGCGGACCGGCGCAATTTCCCTTCTGATAGCGGTCAGTCGCGTACTTCTGCTTTGGGTCGAGGGTGTGTGAAAACGTGGGCCGCATCCGTACGGAACAGTTTGTTCTTGCCCACGTCACATGCTTCATTGACCGAGTGGACTGTAGCAATTAATTCGGGAGTCGGTTGCCATTGCGATGCCGCTCGATACGTTGTATTTTTCACCACATGATCACGCGTCCCATGGTGACGATGCTACGACGGATCTCATCGGTACAGTCCACTCGCCTGACGAGGTATACCTGATGAAGCGCTTCATTGCAGGTCAAGACCGGTCTCAACACACCCTGTTTCCGGAGTCACTTGAGGACTACATCGCCGAGGACAATCCTGTTCGTGTGGTTGACGTCTTCGTCGACGGGCTCGACTTGGCCAAGCAGGGGTTTGATGGCCTGCAACCGGAAGCCTGACTTTAAGACCATTGCGGACTTCCGGAAAGACCAGGGCTCGGCGATCCGTCGCGTCTGCCGCGAATTCGTCCTGCTGTGCCGGCGGCTCAACCTGTTCTCCGAGGCCCTCGTCGCCATCGACGGCAGCAAGTTCAAGGCCGTGAACAACCGTGACAAGAGCTTCACCGACCGTAAGCTCCAAGCCCGTATCGAGCAACTCGAAGCCAGTATCACCCGCTACCTCACCGAGCTGGATCGGGCCGATCGCGAGCCCGCACTGGTGCCCGAGGCCCGCGTGCATCATCTGAAGGAGAAACTGCAGACCGTCAACACGCAGATCCAGCGTCTAAACGAAATTGGTGCGCACTTGCGCGACGCACCCGATGGCCAGATGTCACTCACCGACCCAGACGCCCGCTCCATGGCTACGAGTGGCCGCGGCACCGGCATGGTGGGCTACAACGTGCAAATCGCCGTCGACACGACACACCATCTGATCGTGACTGACGAGGTGACGAACCACGGACATGACCGTCAGCAGCTCTCGCCTGTGGCCCAACAAGCGGCGCAGGCGACCGGCCAGGCATGCCTCACGGCGCTGGCCGACCGGGGCTATTTCAATGGCGAGCAAATCCGGAAATGCGAGCAGCAGGGGATCGCCACCTTGGTGCCCAAGCCGCTGACCTCCAACAATCACGCAGCGGGCCTGTTCGACAAGCGCGATTTCGTCTACCTCCCCGAGCGCAACGCCTACCAATGCCCGGCCGGGGAGCACGCGATCTATCGCATGACGAGCCTTGTACGCGGCCTCACGCAGCACAGATACTGGTGCTCGGCCTGTCCGCGCTGCCCGCTGAAAGCGCGCTGCACCACGGGCGACTACCGGCGTATCTCGCGCTGGGAACATGAATCTGTCCTGGAAGCCATGCAGGATCGGCTGGATCGAATGCCGAATGCCATGACACGACGCCGGCAGACCGTGGAACACGTCTTCGGCACGCTCAAGGCGTGGATGGGGGCGACGCATTTCCTGATGAAGACGTTGCCGAAAGTCAACACGGAGATGAGTGTGCACGTGCTGGCGTACAACCTGAAGCGCACCATGCGAATCTTCGGCGTAAAACCCCTGATGGCGGCTATGACAGGGTAGCAAGCCCGGTCTTGTTGCGAAACTGAACGGCATGTCCGCCACGCCACGTCAAACTGAGCCGCAATGCCGCAGGTGCAAAGATTTCACTCGCTCGGCATTTCGGTTTTCACACGGCCTCGGTCGAGACCTGCCGTCCATCAGACATGTGCTCTGACACGATTTGCTCAATCATAGCCGAGTTTTTACAGCTGATTTTTGGGCGTGTCGTCCACTCTCGCACAATCGCCGATCCGGGGTAATCTGGGGAGCTCTATCTTTTTCTTTACCAACGGAAAGGCCCATAGAGCTCAGCTCGATCCCATGGCGCGAGCTATCGGTAATATCTGAATCCAATTGGATTCATGAAGTATGATAAAAATGACTGGGTGCTTTGTAGGCTCTTACCATTTGCAACCTGCCTTTGTGAGATGACCATGTCGTATCTTGCCCGTCATAAATTCTCGATGCCTCTCGACCGTAATCAGATCGCTCTCGACTGGAAGAAGCGCGGGTACTCCTGCGATCTGTTCACTGATCCTCCCGGCAGAGAGTGGAATGATTTCGTCCACACGACGAACGAACTCGTCACCGTCGTGGTTGGGAAGCTAAGACTGACCATCGGTGATGAAGAAATCGTTGCGGGACCAGGCGACGAAGTGTTTATCCCGAAAAACGTCCGCCACTCTGTGAAGAATATCGCGTCCTCCACGACACAGTGGCTATACGGCTATGACTAAGGAAGCAAGGCCGCTGGCCAAAAGTTTCACAACCAACTATGCGGACCCAATCCGATCCGCATAGAGGGCTCGATTCCGTTCACATTACACGTCGTCGCCACCGGTCCTTTTTAGAACGTTCCGACACTAGAAAGGACTCCCAACAGGCCTGCTTGCTGTCGGGCTATGGCTATTTCATCGCGTGATCTTTGCGGCAAGCACATCAACCTGTTCGATCTTTGGTGGTTCTGACAACAGGTCTGCGGCTTTTGCCATCAAGGCCGCCGCAATCTGCCCGCCCAGATGCGCCTTTCGGCCTGCCTCATCAGCAAATGCGTCGAAGATGCCGAATGTGGCCGGACCCAACTGCAGCGCAAACCAGACCGGCGTCGCGGCTTCCTGATTGGCCAGAGCAAGCCCACTTTCGAGAAAGCTCGCGACCTCAGCTTCTTTCCCAGGCTTGGCCTGCAACTTCACTAACAATCCGACTCGTACCATAAATATTTGCTCCTTTCTGAAGTTGTGCACTATTGAAGGCGCATTCTAGCGTTGCCTTCCATAGCAGGCTAGTGGCAAGAATGACAATTATGATAGAGTTCTGGCCATGCGAATTTATGTGCTGGTGCTTCACGAGGTCTTCGACACGGGCCTCTCTTCTCTTCTCGATACCTTCAGCACTGCGAACACACTGGCTAAATCCACAGGGGTATCGTCAACACGCTTTGATGTGACGATGATCGGTGTCCGACCTCGCGTGCGCACAAGCCAAGGACTGTTGGTGCCAGTGCGGTCGGCGACACGGCTTGCGCGTCCCGATGTTGTATTGGTTCCTGCCATTGGAGCGAAAATGCCTGATGCGTTACGAATGGCGCTGGAACGGAGGGACACGGCAGACGCGCAAGCGCTGTTGCGCGATTGGTCTGCCGCCGGTACGCTCGTTGGGGCGGCCTGCACAAGCACATTTGTGCTTGCGGGCTCGTCACTGCTCAACGGTTATCATGCCACGACGTCCTGGTGGCTTGCCCCGTTCTTCCGTGAGCAATATCCGAATGTCATGCTCGATGAATCTCGCATGGTTGTGCACGACTCACGCTTCATCACCGCTGGCGCTGCACTGGGACACCTGGATCTGGCGCTCTGGCTAGTCCGTCGAAGAAGCCCGGCACTGGCCACAATGACGGCGCGCTACCTCGTCGTAGACCCACGGCCATCGCAAGCGGCATTTGCGATTCCTGATCATCTCGCTCACACGGATCCATTTGTCGAGCGGTTCGAGCGATGGGCACGTCGCCGGTTGGCCGACGGGTTTTCCCTCCATGATGCCGCTCGTGCCATAGCCACAAGCCCGCGGACGCTTACACGCCGCCTGCAATCGGTCATGGGCAAGTCCCCGCTCGGATATTTCCAGGATCTTCGCGTCGAGCGCGCGGTTCACCTTCTGCAGACGAGCAACACCAGTATTGATCAAATTGCCGCCCAAGTGGGTTACGCAAACGGGGTGACGCTGCGGACGCTCATCCGGCGCAAGATTGGTCGGGGCGTGCGCGAGCTGAGGGCACGTACATGATCACACTGTCGGTCGGCACACAGTCTCTGGTTCCTAAATGGGGTTGGTTCGATGGCTATGCCTAGCTGGACCTCTCCCTCAAACTTCGCCTCATAGGCACTTGTTCTACGGTCTGCCTCGGTGTAGCCTTCTGCTGGAATGATTCGCAGATGAAAGAGAAGAAGCGCCTTCCCACTGACGGTGGACTGACCAAGTGGACCAGCCCATTTGCCTCACTCAAGCACTCATCACTCCCAGTGGCTTCGCCTATTTCATCTGTTTCCACCCCGACTGCACCAGTGCCTTCTTCCCCTAAGAAGAATCGTGGGCGCGTGGATATTCTTCGCCAGACGGCGCACCGCGGAGGCAAGACGGTCACAGTGGTCACAGGGTTCGTTGGAATCAGCGAGGCGGAAAAAGAAGCACTTGCCAAACAAATGCAGAAAGCCTGTGGAGCAGGTGGAACGGTCAAAGAGGGACGGATCGAGGTCCAAGGCGATCAGCGCGAGGCGGTCGCGCTCATTCTCACCGACGCGGGATTTCGCCCGGTCTTCGCCGGTGGATAAGTCTCACGAGTTCCCAAGCGGCGCGTGATATGTCCTCCCGCCCTTCATGTTCCAGTGCAATCTCGGTACAATGCCTCATACATGATTGAGGAGATGTATGATTTCAGCGCCTGTCCCCTTCTACATTCTCTGCGGCTCGCTCGGTGCCGGCAAGACCACATTGTTAATGCGGTTGCTGGAACATTGGAAAACCCAAGGCCGACGAGCCGGCGTCCTGATGAATGAAGCAGGCTCCGTCAGTATCGATGGTCCTCGCGCGGGCACACTCGCTGAGCAGGTGATGAACCTTGCCGGTGGCTGCGTCTGTTGCGACACAAAGGAAGATCTCTCGTGGGGTATTGCCCAGCTGGTGCGTGATCATGGATCAGATGTCCTGATTCTGGAATGTTCAGGGCTGGCCGATCCCGCTGAAGTGGTCGATGCAGTGACGGATGCGTACACGGCACGACTGGCTGTTCTTGACCGAGTCATCGCGCTCTTGCATCCGGTTTCGACAGATGAAAGCTACTCCAGCGCCTATGTCACGACACAGGCAATCCGGTGCGCCGATGAACTCATTTTGAATAAGCGAGATCTGTACGTCCCTGGCCACTGGGAAGGATTCCGCTCATCCATCGTTGAGCAAAACCCCTATGCGCGGCTGTGGGAAACGTCCCACGCGCGACTCGATGCAGCTGAGTTATTAGCTCCACATACTTCGATAAAACCGACGGCTCCGACGAACGTGACGTTCGGGACGTCACGACCGGCGTCTGTCCAACGAGCTGACTACCATCCTATCGCGACAACCGTCCCATTACCTGGTCCGCTGAATCGCCAACGTTTCTTGGCATGGATGAAGACGATCCCGAAACAACTGGAACGTGCGAAAGGATATTTTCGGTTTGGCAAAGAACCGGAGCTGCAGGAATTCCAATACGCGCTGCCGGGACAGTCTACAATTACACCGGTGACTTTATTGGACGAGCCAACGTCTGCCCTGGTGCTGATTGGTCGGGGTTACGATGTCGATCGACTGCGAGCTGGCCTATTAGCGACACTTGAGGAACCATCACCGCCTGCGTAATCCTCAGGATCTGGCTTCAACCTTTCCAATGGGCGTGACGACCGATTCCAACTTCTTCCTGAACCTCGGCCATTGAAGCAGTGCCCAAGCCGCTCCTCCGCCGATAACCCCTCCGAGCATCCACCCACCAAGGACATCCGTCACATAATGAGCGCCGATAAACACGCGGGAGAATCCGACGAATGCCACAATCGGCCAGGTGATCCAGCCTGACTTGGGGTACAAGACCTGGAGGAATGCTGCGAGCGCTGCGGTGTTGGCGGCGTGGTTCGACGGGAAGCTGAACAGCCCACCACAGCCGCTCGGCTCAATCTTCACCGCGTCGGTGAGGGCCCGACAGGGTCGAACGCGTTCAAAAACCCATTTGAGCTGCCCACCCAAAAAATCGGTGAGTCCGACTGCTGCTCCCAGAACCGGACCGCCCAACAGCGCCTCTCGTCTGTTGCTCCAGATCCAATAGGCGATCGCGCAGGCACCTGGAAGATAGAGTGTGCTGCGGTTTCCCAGTTGCAGGAAAAAGTAGTCAGCAACCGCGGACTGGCCTGCCAATCCGTTGATAGCCAAAAAGAGGGTCTCGTCCACGCTCATGCATGCGACGATAAGGCCTTACTCCGTAAGCGTCAAGCGTCAACTGATCTCTTGTTCAATCCTCCAAAGACGAAATGACGACTGTGAAAGAGACCTGAGGTGGCGACTAACGGGCTGTCTAGCGGCAGGAGCGCCGGCGTGGAGCGGAAATGAACAGAAGCATGCGAAAGGTCTATCCGGAGTCTGCGTCCATGCCAATGATGATTTCCATTGCTCCTTCCGCTACCGATGGATCGAGCACGAGCGCAGGCTCAAATCCAATGGAATCGAAAACTCTGGCAATTTGCAATGCAAAAGCTGGGACCTTCTCGCGGTCTCGAAGTCGGATTTCGAAACCATCGATGCCTCCACTGAACACGCCACGACGAACGCGGACATCGATCCATCCAGCTTCTTTGAGAACATCAGCCATTTCTTTTGCAAATTTGCCTGCTTCTTCATCCCCCAGAACGGCAATAATTTTTATTGGCCCTTTTGGAATTGGTTTCAAATCTTGCAGTAAGCGAGTGCGCTGCGCGTCCGAAATGGCTCTTCTCGCTATTCGCTCTTTGACATTCATAAGGTCACTCTCTGCTCGAGCTGCCCGCTCTCGAAGACCTGCCGCTTCGACTACAAGCTTGCCGGTACGCTCGTTCGCTGCCGCCACATCAGCGAGTGCTTTGGCGGTACTTTTACGCGCCCGCGCAGCCTCTTTCTTTGCATCCTCCGACTGTGCCTCTGCGGCTTTCATCAAGTTTTCTGCTCGAGCTGCCTGCTCTCGAAGGCCTGCCGCCTCGACTTCGAGTCTACCGGCACGCTCGTTCGCTGCCGTCACATCGGCGAGTGCTTTGGCCGACTCCCGGCGTGCTTTTACCACGTCACTCTCCGCCGCTGTCATCTTCGCTGCATATTCGGATTCGAAACGCATGCGAGCTTCTTCTTTTGTATCGCTAACGGTGAATGAGAACCACCAGGACAAGCAGCCGAACAGGGCCCCCGCCGCAGCAAAAGTGAGGGCTGTCTTTCCTGTCCAAACCGCAGATCGCTGCAAAGAAGAGATAGCTTCAGTGGGTGCGTTAGTTTTTGTCGTCTGCTGAAAGCTCATCTCCTCTTTCAAAGAATTGACCTTGGAAGAGAACCACCAGGATAAGCCGCCGAACAATGCACTCGTCGCAGTGATCCCCACGGCCACTATTCCCGTCCAAAACGCCAACGATTCAAATATGGAGGAGATCATCCCATTCCCTCTGGTTCTGGCAAGTTCAGAACTGAAGCCAGGAGCCTAAATGATACTAATTGTGCGAGCGAATTACAAAAGCGAGCGTGAGCTGTTAGAGAGATGATGGGAGCTCAGAATAACCCTCATCGAGCAGGAGTAAAAATCACACGTGTGACGGAGGATAGCAGGATGACGCGCTTTGATAGCGAGGCAAGAACGTCACGGCGTTTTCACCGCGTGCGGAAGTGGATTCGGACAGTCAGCTCGCCGTCCACTGGGTCGTCTCCGCTCATCTGAGGATCGAAGGTCCATTTGCCGAGCGCATGAACCCCAGCGGTGGTCAACTCACGATGTTTGCATGGCTCCAAAACTACAACCGTCACCTTCGCATGTTTGGAGACGAGCAGACGGGCTTTCATCCAATCATCGATCTCTTGCCCGTTGAGAGAAGCGGGAACACCTGGCCAGGGCGTCGACTTGGCTACGGGACCTAATTGCTGGTTCTTATTGAGCGTTAGTCCGTGAACATGCACCTCAGGCAGCTCAAGCACATCCTCCTCGTGATCGCTCTCGTGCGTGGCGTCATCGCCCGCCGCTGCGAGAGCAGCGGCGGGGCTCAGTAGCACACACAGTGCAGAGACCGACACCATCTGTCTGATAATCAAAGGCATGGTACCGTCCAATTGATTCATGAGGACACTGTATATATCAGAAGAACCATTGTCCTCGAAAGAAGAAGGATCGCGGCATGCCGGCATGAGACACCCCGAGTCCGATACTGCCTTCGCCCTGATTGATGAAGTACTTTTGATCCAATGCATTCACGATATCGAACCCGATCAAGAACTTCTGACCATGCCAGGGCAATGGAATGACATGCGAGATCGAAAAGTTATAGATCGTGTAGGTCGGACTATGACTCGAGTTGGTTTTTGCACCTTCTTCTGCCGTCCGCAGTCCTGACGCAAACAACACCTGCCCGGTAAGGGTAGTTCGCTCGAGCAACCGGTAACTCAGGATTCCTGACGCCGTCAGCGTCTGCTGATGATCGCAATGGACGCCGCTGCGCGAATTGATGTCGGCGATTTCTTCAAAATGCACCAGATTATGCCCGGACTGCAAGCCATAACCCTTACACTGTCCCCAGGCGATGTTGGCGCGACCCGTCAAATTCTCCATGAACCAGACCTTGAGCGCGGCATCGGCACCCCTGGTCCATCCCCGTTCAAAGGCAATATAGTTCAGCAAGGGCGTCGTTCCTAACTGATGTGCGTCCGAAAGATAATTGGCGAGCTTATAATACCCCGTGAGCTGGAGGGTCGCCCAATCCGTGAGTGCATGGACGCTGCCGATTTGGAAGTAATGGGCACGCTCAGCCCGCGGCTGATTATTGGTAGTATCTTCCGGATTCGCTTTCGTGCCCTCTGTATTCAAGCTGGTAAAGGCAACTCTCTCGAGATTCGGAGGAGTAAACATGCGCCCATAGAATGCGTGGAAGGCATGGGCTGGATTGTATCGGTACGTGACACCGACCCTGGGACTGATCTGCCCCTCGTCACGTTGATACTGGACGACATCGGCACGGACCCCGAGATTAAAGGTCCAATGTTCATTCGGTGACCACTGATCTTGAATCCAGAATTCCTGTCGCCACCCGACGAGCCGGCTGTCGCCACCGGCGTTGATCACACCTCCGACCGGGTTTCCCACGCCGTCATCGAGAAAGGTAAACAATCTCGTCTTGTTGATCGCCTGGGTCCGATCGATCTGGAACCCAGCCTTGATTAAGTGTTCCTTGCTGTGGACGTACGTGTAATCCATGCGCACGCCACCGGAATAGCCGATACGGTCTTGGCTCCCGGCCGAGAAGGGTTCTTCTACCTCAGGCACATAGGCGAGAACATTCAACGGATCTGTCCTGAAGGTCGCCCTGGTGTGACGGAAATACCCGGCCAAACTGAAAAAGTTTCTGGTGTTGATATCGTGCCGCCAAACCAAGTGGCCGTATTGGTTATTTTCCTTCTGATTTTCATCCACCATTTCCGACGGCACCGGCGTAAATCCTCCGGGCAATAAGCCGAGAATAGTCGGATTCACCGTCTGTCCAGGGGACGTCGGGATCTGATATTTCGCAATGGAGTTCAAGAACAACAGCGTAATGTTATTGTTATTGTCGTACTGATAGTCGCCTCGAAACATGGTCTGGTTCCGCTCGCTCTGCCCGTGAAAAATGGAGTGTCCGACGGTCGGCGGCTCAATCCCTCGATTCGTCGCCGTATGGCTATTTAAAAAGTAATAGCGGAACTTCTCGCCGATCGTGCCTCCATACTCGACTGACGGGTTGATCGTTTTATTCGAACCGCCGAACATCTGGACCGAGCCAAATCCAGGCTTCGTGCCGCTCTTCGTCGTAATATCGATGAGCGCAGCCGTTTTGTTTCCCACATTGGCTTCCATCCCACCCAACACAATGTCGGCCCGCTCCCACGCCCGTGGTGTGATGACATCGGAAAAGGTCGAGGAGACCGTATCGGGAATCGGCACCCCGTCGATCCTCAACTGTAAGTTGGCGTGGTCCTGTCTGATATGGACCTGCTTCAACGATCCATAGGCCGCGCCCGGGATGGTCAGCAACACGTCGTGTAAGTCGTTGTTGTTGCCTCGTGGAAGAATATCGATTTCCTTCCGGCTGAGTGAATAGGTCTCGCTGGATGCCTTGGTCTGGATGGGGGGTAATGGTGAAACCACCTCCAGTGACACCTCTTTGGTCTTGGAGAGTGTCAGTGTCACGGGACTCACCGGCTCTTCGCCGAGCGTGAGCACAACATATTCGCTTCGGTAGGTCTCCTGCACAGCACTGACGGAGTAGGTACCGCTCTCGGGGACGGCAATCCTAAATTCGCCGGCATCGTTCGAGACTCCGGACGACACCATGTCACCCTCTTGATTCTTCACTTCGATGACAGCCTGCGGCACACGCCGAAGGTCCTGTTGTTGCACCACTCCCTTGATCGTTTTGTTTTGGTCGCTGTCGGCTGCCTGAAGGACCGAACACATCCCCCCAACAACCGCTACGACGATCGTCACGAACGTCGCGTTCAACACACGCTTCACCAATGAGTACATCACACTCCTCCTCACTCACAAATCCTCAAATAATCAACGACAACGGATGGACTAGGCGTACCTAGATCACACGCATGTCGACCATCCTGACGGCTTGGCTTGGTGGCTCAGCTATACTTGAGGAGGAGCGCGGGAAGGGCCCAGAAGAGAGAGCGCAGCCGATAATAATACAGATTCAGAAGGAAGTTCCTGCTGTCGGACAATATCGCAAACGGTAAACCGTGGAACATCGAGATCGACTGATCCTGCAATGTGGTGCTGGACCCACTGACAGATGTCGGTGTCCGAATGTTCGTGCCCATCCGAATCGGCTGCGGCCAACTCGTGGTGGACATCCTGAGCGACGGCAAACGGAGCCAGCCCGAGGATGATGCAGATCATCCCCAGAGCCACTCCTGAGCGGAGTAACGAGGAGAGGTCTCTCAGTCGTCTCCAAAACATGGCCGTAGAATAGGCATCCGTGGTCAGAATTGCAAGAACCGTTGAAATCATTCGCCAGATGGCTCAATCCAGCCCCATGAGCAACCGGTATGGACTTTTCTGGCGTGATTCGTTAGATTAACTCCCCTTCAAAACCAATGCGGTTAAGACCGCTCAAGGACACGACAAGCAATGAATAGGCCGATTGACAATCAACACGTCATTGAAATCAAGGCGCTCCCCTCTCCTCGCGCCATCAAGACCAAACTCCCGATTACCGATCAGTCGGCGGCACTCGTTGTCGAAACCCGTGAGGCGATTCGCAAAATCCTCCACGGACAGGATCGTGATCGGCTCCTGGTCATCGTCGGCCCGTGCTCCATCCACGACCCTGATGCCGCGTATGAATACGCCGCCAAGCTGAAACCCGTCGCTGATGCCCTGCGTGACCGTTTCCTCATTGTCATGCGAACCTACTTCGAAAAGCCGAGAACCACCGTTGGATGGAAAGGGCTCATCAATGATCCCCATCTCGATGGCACCTGCGATATCGCAACGGGCATGGAGTTGGCCCGAGCGATTCTCCTTCGGATCAATGAATTAGGCCTTCCCTGCGGAACGGAGCTACTGGACCCGATCAGCCCGCAGTACGTCGCTGACCTCATCAGTTGGGCGGCCATCGGTGCCCGCACCACGGAAAGCCAAACCCATCGCGAAATGGCCAGCGGAGTCTCCATGCCGGTCGGATTCAAGAACGGGACAGAAGGCAGTTTGCAGGTCGCCATCAATGCCATGACGTCCGCCCGCACCCCACACCACTTCGTCGGCATCAATGCCGACGGCCAGACTGCCATCATCAAGACCATGGGTAATCCCGATCGCCATATCGTGCTCCGCGGTGGAGGTGGACGAACGAACTACGAAGCACAGGATGTGGCCAAAGCTGAGGCCGCCGTCGTCGGAGAAGGGATTGCCCGCCCAATCATGGTTGACTGTTCGCATGACAATTCAAAGAAGGATCATACCCGTCAAGGATTTGTAGCTCGCGAAGTCCTGCAGCAATTTCGGGAAGGCCGTCAGTCCATCATGGGCTTCATGCTCGAAAGCAACCTGAATCCCGGGAAACAAGCGTGGAAAGAAGGCGTGGCCCTCCTTCATGGCGTGTCCATTACCGATGCCTGTCTGGGCTGGAGCGAGACCGAACAGCTGCTGCAGGAACTTGCAGCTGCCATCACACCAAAGCCGGTCTCCTGAGCTTTACCTTTCCCACCACCTAGAGGCTCTGTGTTTTTGCAACGATGATCACAGGACTCCGTGCTTCCCGCGCCGTCAGGATGCCGATGGCCGCAGCCCAGATCGCCGAGCCCCCCGCCGAACATGTTCTTTAACGTGGCGGCGGAGCCAGCGAATCCGCAGGCAGATCCGATAGGCCGGCCAAATGTGCGGCCAGGTCAACTCCCGCCGACAAAGACGACAGAATCCGCCTCAGTTCCATTCCACAACGAGGGCAGGCCTCAACCGGATGAGCATGCATCGATTGCCGAAATGCGAACCGTTTCAGACAGTACAGCGACTCCATGCAATACTCGGCCACATATTCATAGATGGGCGTGACTTGCGTCCCTTCTCGTCCTTGGCACCGAACTGAGCATGTATGGAATCGGGATTCGCAGAACGATTTGCTCTCGCCCCAGCGGATGGGAGAGAGTCAGAGAGCAGGATTCCTTGATGGCCGCAAGAGCAGCGCGATCCAGCACCGCATATCCGGACCCCATTGCCACCGAGGCATCGAGCAATTGGCCCTGTGCATTGATCACGACGCGCACGATCACGCGTCCCTCCCACTGATTCATTCGAGCCTCGTGTGGATAGCGCTTCGTTTCTGACACCCGACTCCAGAGCATCTGCATCAACGAGTTAAAATCAGCCCTGCCTCCAATGAGCTTGCATTCGCGACGATTGAGGATTGCAACTTGGCTTGAGTGAGCGGATCTGATGAACCGTCGGCACGTTGATCGGCTGCGCCAGCTGATTGAACGTTGGAAGCGTGAGGTTCTTGGGCCCCTCCGACCACTTTTCAAACTTATTTGGGTATTTAACCGAACGAGCTATAGCGCACCATTTTGGCCATCGCCATGCCGGTGGGAACCGAACGGCAGGGTCGCGCAATCCTGCAAAAAATGACTGTCCTCAGACTCTTGCGAAAACTCGCAATGTTCCTTTAGTCTCCACAGTGCTATTTGGTGGTGCTAATGTTACATCCAAAGTCGCGCCCCTGGCGATAATGGAGCTTAGGCCGTAGTAAACACTATCTCGGAATAGCTCATCAATAAAGGACATCAAATATTAGCCAAGGGACCTCTCACCTGGCAGACTGTAAACAATGCAGCACGATCAGAAAGAACGGCCGTCCGTGACGAATCCGATACACACTTACTTATCCGGTGCGTCGAGGCCGTGGCTGGCCATCGTGCTATTGGCGGCCAGCCTGCACAGCGGCGCACTGGCAGACACGACGGACGAAGAGAAGGCGCAGAGCATCGTCCATATGCTCGATTATGTCGGTGTAGACTACCCGGAGTCCGTGCAAGACGGTCAGGTGATCAACATTGAGGAGTACGCGGAACAACGGGAGTTCGCAGCCCAATCCATCACGCTTCTCGGCGAGTTACCCGCTGTTCCTGAACAAGCCCTGCTGTTGCAACAGGCACGCAGGCTGCTGGCCCGCATCGAGGCTAAGGCGTCTGGCAGCGAGATTTCCGCTCTCGCGGATCAGCTGTTGGCCGGCGTGATTCAGGCCTGGCGGCTGACTGTGGCTCCGCGACAGCCTCCCGACCTCCAGCAGGGCGAGAAGTTGTTTGCGCAGCACTGCGCTGGGTGCCACGGCTCGCAGGGTCGAGGCGACGGACTGCTGGCTAGAGGGATGGAACCAGCACCCAGCGACTTCCACGATGACATCCGTATGCGCCAGCGCAGCCTGTATGGCCTCTACAATACCATCACGCTTGGGGTGCCTGGCACGGCCATGCGCGCCTTCAGGGAGTTTTCCGAAGCCGACCGGTGGGCCCTGGCCTTTTTCGCCGCGAGTCTGCGAGCCGACCCTGTCGTGGTGTCGAAGGGCGAGTCACTGTGGCAGGAAGGAGAAGGCAAATCAACCTTCCAAAGTATGCGCGCATTGGTAACAACAACGCCTGGTCAACAAGACCCCGCCGGCTCGCCGATAGACGCCGTGCGCGCCTACCTCACGCAGCAGCCGCGTGCGCTGCAGGTCACAGCCCACGAACCGCTGGCCACCTCGCGCACCAAGATCGAGGAGGCAGCGCAGGCCTATGCGAACGGTGACCGGGAGGAGGCTCGGCGACTTGCAATCGCGGCCTATCTCGAAGGTTTCGAGCTGATTGAATCAGCGCTGGGCAACGTCGATGCACCGCTGCGCGCGGAAACCGAGCGCGAGATGCTGGTCCTACGCACGGCCATCGACGAGGGGTGGCCATCCGAGTCGGTGACCGCACAGACGATGAAAATCAAGATACTGCTCGACCGCGCCGCAGATACGCTCGCCGACGGCCACTTATCCCCGAATACGGCCTTCGTGAGTTCATTGGTGATCTTGCTGCGCGAAGGATTGGAATCGATCTTGATCGTGTCGACCATCGTCGCCTTCGTCGTCAAGACCGGCCGGCGTGACGCGCTTCCCTACATCCACCTCGGTTGGATCGGAGCCATGGCGCTGGGCGCCATGACGTGGGCCCTCGCCCGGTACATGCTCAGTCTTTCAGGCATCAACCGCGAACTGACCGAAGGCATCACCGCCTTGCTGGCCGCGGCCATGCTGCTCTACGTGGGCTGGTGGTTACACAGCCGCTCGAACGCGCAAGCCTGGAATCAGTACGTCCGCGAGCAGCTAAACACCGCGCTGACCGGACGCACGCTCTGGGCGATGGCCGGCATCTCCTTTCTCGTCGTGTACCGCGAGCTGTTCGAAGTGATCCTGTTCTACGAGACCTTATGGTCACAGGCCGGAGCCGTCGGGCATGAGGCGGTGCTCTGGGGCATCGCCACTGCAGCGTTGCTGCTGGTGTTCATCGGCGGCATGATCCTCCGCTACAGCGTACGTCTGCCGATCGGACCGTTTTTCACGATCGCCTCAAGCCTGCTGGCAGTGATGGCCGTGATCTTTGTAGGAAACGGCATGGCGGCCCTGCAAGAAGCCGGTGTGCTGGATGTGACGACGGTTCACTTCATCTCACTGCCGGTCTTGGGGATATATCCGACGGTTCAGAGTCTGGTGCCTCAAATACTGATGATCGCATTGATCGCTGGTGGGATTTGGTTTAACCGAGCAAAGACGGAATGACGACCATAACTCTGTTTGATCCACTCTGTTTGCCTCGACATTGGCTTTACGATCACGCAGCCGGCTCGCCGATAGAAACAATCTAGCGCCCGATACTTTATCAACGAGAATCGCCCGTGCTACCATGCACCGGATGTTTATCGATACCCACACACATCTCGATGACGCCCGCTACAATGACGACCGGGAGGCCATGATTGCCCGTGCACGGGAAACCGGGGTTGAAGCGTTCGTCTCCATCGGCTGTGATCTGACGACCAGCCAAGCGGCCGTCTCACTTGCTGATCACTATCCCTTTGTCTATGCATCAGTCGGTGTTCATCCGCATGAAGTCAAGCACATCCAGGACGAGTGGTACGATGAATTCCGTCAGCTGGCCAAAAACAAGAAGGTCGTGGCCTATGGGGAGATTGGACTTGACTACCACTACAACTATTCTTCGCCGAAAGAACAGCGGGATCGTTTCCGTGAACAGATTCAGCTCGCACGGGAACTCAGGCTACCCCTTATCATTCACACGAGAGAAGCCCAAGAGGACACGATCGCTATTTTGAAAGAAGAGAATGCCTCAGAAGTCGGCGGGGTGTTTCACTGCTTTTCTGGAGATGCCTGGTTGGCGAAAGAGGGGCTGGAACTTGGGTTTTATCTGTCGTTTTCTGGGATTTTGACGTTTCAAAATGCAGCGGCGCTACGCGAGATCGCAAAGCAGACGCCACTGAACCGCGTGCTCATCGAGACGGATTGCCCATATCTCACCCCGGTCCCCTATCGCGGAAAACGCAATGAACCGGCTTATGTATCCAAGGTCGCACAGCAATTAGCATCCATTCATAGTCCGGCTCTGTCTTTGGAACAAATCGGCAGACAGACCAGCGACAACGCAAAGCGACTCTTCAAAATCGTCTGAACTGCCGATCGCGTTGACGCTGAGACTTCGGCAGCTTTCTAGGGTTCCCCTTTTTCTCCGGTCCACGGCCGGAACGAACGTCATTCCCTGGATCCAATTCCTTATATGGCAGCGCACCGGATGATGGAGATGATGATCCACGGAGCTTTCCTGCAAACTCCTGAGCTCCCATGACAAAGGCTCCATGGGCTCTGGCCGCATTGATGATTTCATGGTCGGAACTGACGACAGCACAATCGGTTCCATACTCCCGTGCCAACCGTTGGATGACCTGGTCCGCACGCTCGCCTCGCTTGGAGTAGATGATCTGCACACCGGCTCGATGCTCCCGCTGTTCAGTGGGTCGGCCCTGTTGCCAACCATCGAACACGACCGTGATGGAGTGACGCTTGCGATGTCGATAGGCTGCCAAATCATGCAGCAACATTTCGCGGAAAGATTCCGAATGTCCCGATCGGGCTCCGCTACCTCTCAATAGGTTATATCCGTCGATGATCAGATGCGTCGGCATCCCCGACGCTACCGCGACGCGATCCGGACAGTCAAGACGGATGCCTGACTGCGCAACCGGCGTAATTCTTGACAAGCTGCCGGACATCTGAGAATAGTTTAAAATCATTCTTTTACGATGACATCCATGAGGAATCGCGTTTCACGACTGATGTCGGCCAGACCCCTTCCGCTCTTCTTGTCTTGTGTCATCCTTGCCTTCTCGGCCGATGCATTGCTGATGCAAGCCGCCTGGTCAGGAACTCAGGATCATCGTCATTCTAAGCTTTCACCCTCATCACAAAAGTCCCGCGTGAAAGGCAGGGCGGCTTCCCTCGCTCCTACCACCGTCATAAATCTCCGCGCCATGAGTAGTTCCAGAGGAACCAGACTGGTGCTGGATTTAGATCGCCAGCCCGAGGTCACCGAACAGCAAGCGGACAATCCACGTCGTATGATCATCGCACTTCCAAATACCTCGCTGAGTCAAGCTGCGCAGACACAGGTGGAGGATGGCACGGTCCCATTTCCCTTCGTTATCACTCAGATCACTCATGCCGTTGCCGTGTCCCTTCCGACTACGGCTTTCCGGACCTATAAACAATTCACGCTATCCGATCCACCTCGGTTGGTGATCGATGTCCTGCCTCCTCTAGAACATAGCCCCTCCCCAGTCGAGGAGGCGCAGCCGACACCGCCAAGGCTAGAACCTACCGGTACCCAGCCGACTCAACCTCGCGCCAAGAGCCATACGACGATTGTGATTGACCCGGGCCACGGGGGAAAGGACCCAGGCGCGATCGGTCTTCGACGGACTGCAGAAAAAGACATCACACTGAAAGTCGCCCTCCGGCTCAAGGAACTTCTCCGCAAACGATCGGACGTGCGCGTGTTGATGACTCGAGATCGTGACGTGTATCTTGAGCTGGAAGAACGTGCCAGATTTGCCAATAGTCATGGGGCGGATTTGTTCGTATCTATCCATGTCAACTCGCATCCCTCTCGCTTAGTGAAGGGACTTGAAGTCTATCACTTTGGAGAGGCAAAGGATCAGCGAGCCCTGGAGGTAGCGGCAAGAGAGAACGGCACGCCCATCAGCAGCACCGGAGTCGGATGGCAATTTCTCGTCGCGGATCTCCTGACAACGAAAAAGATCGAGGCTTCACTGGAGCTCGCCTGGAACGCGAAAGAAGCAATGGTCACCAAGATGAATGGGCCATACGATGTCACCGACCACGGTGTCAAGACGGCCCCCTTCTACGTGTTGAGATTTACGAGCATGCCCAGCATCCTCGCGGAGGTTGCATTTATCTCTAACCCCGACGAAGAGGTGCTGCTCCGAAAACCGACGTTCATCAATGACGTTGCTCAATCGCTCTACCAAGGGATCCTCTCGTTCCTTGCCAATAACAAGTAAGGCCCCCGATAATTCCCGTGATCGTCAGAATCCCCTCACTTTATGTCTACCATCAAACTCATCCTTGAATATGACGGCACGGCCTATGCCGGATGGCAACGTCAGCCCGACCAGCCGACGATTCAAGAAGCCGTCGAGGCGGCCATCGTGGGGGTCACGCAAACTCACGTCCCGGCCATCGGAGCGGGACGCACCGATGCAGGGGTTCACGCGCTAGGGCAAGTGGCGAGCTTCCGCGTTGACCGAGACATGACGCCCCGTGAATGGACCAGAGCTCTGAATGCTCATCTCCCTGGCAACATCGTGGTTCGCTCAGCCGCACTCATGCCGGATACCTTTCATGCGAGACACTCGGCACGAGGCAAACTGTATGAATACCGAATCCTCAACCGCCCTGAGCGCCCGGCGGTCGAGCGTGCCTACTGCTGGCATATCCATCAGACACTGGACGATGCTGCGATGAATGAGGCGGCGAATACCCTCATCGGCGCCCACGATTTTTCCTCGTTCCAAACTCAACCCACTGAGAATGATGATCCCATCTGTCATCTACAGCGACTTGTCGTTTCCCGAGAGGGAGACCGATTACGGCTCGAAGCCTATGCCGACCGGTTCCTGAAACAGATGGTGCGTTCGATCGTAGGAACACTCGTAGAAGTTGGCCTGAAGAAACGTCGGCCTGATAGTCTGACGCCGATCCTCCATGCACGCAACCGATCGGCAGCCGGAAAAACGGCTCCGCCACAGGGTCTCTTTCTGAACCGGGTCGATTATGAGTAAGCCAGAACTAGCGAGTTGCGGAGAAACTCATTTTGACTCCGGTGCCGCTACAGATATCGAGGTTCGAGACGGTATCAATGCATCGCGCAGGATGCTCAAAAAGGCGCGTCCAACCAGGCCGCAGCGAGCGAAGAGGCAAGGCGTACGCTTCGGGACGTTGAGCCTCTGAGCGATGCGAGAACGCCGCTGGCGGACTTTTTCAGCATCCTGTCAGGATGGGAAACTCAGAACTCTCCTGCCTGGACCACATCGTCCAAGCTGTTGATATCAAGCCAGTGCCCAACCGTATACAGCACCCGAATAGGATGCTGACGGTTCAGTAGTGCTTGCAGAAGTTGGGGGATACCGGCTTTGCGATGAGTCGGATCGGCCATCATCGTCGCAAGGATCGTGTGGAGAAGAGCACTTCCAGTGGGAGAGACTTTGAGAAACCCCATCCAGACTCCATGAGTCTGTTGTTTGGGAACCATATCTCCGAGCTGTTTGAGATAGACCTTCGCATTAAAGGATTTTTTGGAATTCGGCAGTGAGCATTCGGCAAAGCCGCCAAGACGAGCATAACTGCTTTGGTTTTGCCAATCGCTATCGACGAAGATCACAAAGTCTTCCTTTTCCTGACAGAGCGCTTGAGGGATATATTTGTTGAACAACACGTCTCCGTACGAGATGATCAGATCCTTAGCCTGGCCTTTCCGTGCGCTTAACGCTTTGCTGAGCGAATCCAACTCACCGGTTTCTGCAAACTCATCGTTATCGAGGTAGGTAAGGTTGGGCAGGTTGACAGCCTCTTTCCTATAGCCACGAACGACCGTGATGTCCTTGATCCCCACAGCATTGTACGCATCAACGATGTGGGCAAGGATCGGCGTGCCTTGAATTTTAATCATCGTTTTAGGTTGATGCTCTGTCAACTCCCGAAGTTCTTCACCGCGCGAGGCAGCCAGTACAATGGCGCTCGTATTCTCGGCACCTCGGGGAAGATACCGCTCTTCAGCCTCTTGAAGCTCTGCAGCGTTTTGCAAGCGGAAGATTTCAGACACCGGCGCGACTTTATCTTCGATGGAGAGGAGATGTTCCTGTTCCTTTAATGTGCGGGCGGTTTTCTGCATGGCCGCTACGGCCGCCCGCAACATGTGATTCGCCCAAATGACCATTGAAATCCCGTGTTGTCGAAACACTTCGGTAGGCGTCGCGTAGTATTTGGTCGGCACGATGACGACGGGGCAGCGATTTCCCCATTCCTGCTTGAACGCAAGGATCTCATCCGGCACCGACAAGGCGCTATGAATGAGGATGCCGTCTGCCCCTGCCTGACGATACGCTTCGGCCCGACGCAGCGCTTCCGCCAAGCCCCAACCACAAATAAAGGCTTCCACTCTGGCAATAACGCTAAAATCGGGATCCGTTTGCGCGTCTTTGCCTGCCTTGATCTTGCCGCAGAACTCTTGCATATCAGCCATCGGTTGGGCGTCCCCTTTAATGAAACTGTTCGTCTTGGGGAAGAGTTTATCCTCAATGCAGACCGCTGCGATATGGCGCTGCTCCAGTTTGCGGACGAGCCGTTGCATGTTATTAAAGTTGCCGTATCCGGTGTCACCGTCGAGAAGGATCGGAATCGTGGCCGCGTCGGACATGAATTCCAAATCCTCCAGGACTTGTGTCCAGCTCGCTTCGTTATTGTCGCGAACTCCGAATTGCGCAGAGATGGAAAGACCGCTGGCCCAAATTCCTTTGAACCCCGCTTCTTGAACAATTTTTGCACTGAGGCCATTATGGGCTTCGCAGATAAATTCCAGCTGGTCGGACAAGAGAAGGCTTCGAAATTGGCGCGCTGGCGTGACCATCGGCGTTGAACTCATACCTCACCTTCCCTCTTCTAGATGAACCGCTCCATGACCTACGACACGGTCATGTGTTGATCGGCCGTAAAGAATATCCTTTTCCTTTCGAGAAATCATCCTATCTTCTCACGTACCAGAACCCACACCTCTCTCTCAACGACAAGTACGTATTTCTTTGCTAAGATACTGTCCGTTCTTACACTTCACTCTCACCAAATAATAGGAGATTGGCATGCAGACAGTTGTACGCGTGTTCTATGCATTCAGTCTCGGATTCACACCATGGGCCATTGCTGCGCCCGCTCAGCAGAACAAGATGAAGGCGTGTAACGAACAGGCGAATGAGAAGGGGTTTGGTGAGGAGAAAGGCGATGAGCGGAAGGCGTTTATGAATGCCTTTCGACCAAGTCAGCGAAAGGCGGAGGCGGCAAGGACACTCAGCGGAATAAGATGAAGATGTGCAATAAAGAGGCGAGCGAGAAGAAGCTTAAGGGCGATGACCGGAAGAAGTTCATGAGTGACTGTCTATCTGCGTAGTTGTCCATACGGTACGGCCCATGCCACGCAGAAATCAGCCTGTATCGATAACCGCTACGATGCAGAACGCCCGTTCGGGTTTTCAAGTTTTTTGCGAAGTTCGATCAACTCCTGTTCGAGTACGAGGAAGCGATCGCTGATGGGATCCGGTAAATCAATTTGGTCCATTGTCGCATCCGGCAGGCGTTCGCCCAGAGATTTGATCACGCGACCCGGAACACCAATGACCGTTGAATTGGGGGGAACATTCTTCAGCACAACGGAATTGGCCCCAATTTTTACGTTGTCGCCGATTGTAATCCCACCGAGAATCTTAGCCCCGGCGCCCACTACTACGTGATTGCCGAGGGTCGGATGCCGCTTGCCACGTTCCTTGCCTGTTCCGCCCAACGTCACGCCCTGGAAGAGTGTCACGTAATCGCCAATCTCCGCTGTTTCTCCAATGACAACTCCCATGCCATGATCGATGAAAAATCCGGTGCCGATTTTGGCGGAAGGATGGATCTCTACGCCGGTTAACCAGCGGGCCACCTGTGAGAGCACTCGTGGCAGGATAGGAACACCGTGCGCCTTCAACCAGTGAGAAATGCGGTAAGCCAACAACGCATGGAAACCAGCATAAGTGAGAATCACTTCCAACTTACTGGTTGCGGCTGGATCTCGATCAAAGACGGCTTGGAGATCTTGTTTGATCTGAGCAAACATTTACCGGATATCTTATGACGTCAAATCGGTTCGATCAAACAGACTGCGTGAGCGATCATACCCTCTTCGTGTCCGACCGCATCGAGCCCTTCTCCACTCTTGACCTTTACATTAACTAAGTTTGGGTCGATATTAGCCGTTTCAGCTATTTTCTTCTGCATCGCCGAAAGATGCGGGCCGAGTCGAGGCGCTTGAGCCACAATCACCGTGTCGATGTTTCCTACCTGATACCTCTTGTCCCTCAGTTTCGCCATGACGTCTTCCAACAGTTTCAAACTGGAGATCCCTTTGTACTTAGGATCCGAACTGGGATAGTGGCGACCGAGATCGCCCTCTCCCATGGCACCCAAGAGCGCATCGCAGATCGCGTGGATAAGGACATCGGAATCGGAATGGCCCAACAATCCTTTGGTATGGGGAATTTCAATGCCACCCAGTATCAATTTGCGATCTGGTCCGAGCGGATGGACGTCGTAGCCATAGCCAATTCGCATGGTTCCTTTCCTCATACGCTAACATACCAGGATGCTGACAATCCGACACAAGGGAACGCTGGCACTCTGAGAACCTATGAGCTTGGTCCCCTGTCCGCCTGTTACCGTTTGTCAGCTTATGTTCTTGATATTCCTCGCCGACAAGATCGCTTCACCGATCGCCATATCTTCCGGCCTGGTAACTTTTATATTCTCTCCGCTCCCTTCGACCACCGAAACCGGATACCCGCACCACTCCATCAAGTAGGCGTCATCCGTTGCGCGGACTCCCTCTCCATGCGCTTTTCGATGGGCCGACAGCAACCAATCCCGGCGGAAGGCCTGCGGGGTCTGAGCCAGCCACAATCCTGTGCGATCGACCGTCCGCTCAATGACATGGTCTGGGGTAACCTGCTTCACCGTATCCTTCATCGGCAGGGCGATAATCGCCGCTCCCTTCGCACAAGCCTTCGACACCACCTCCTCGATCATTCGCTTGGTAAGGAACGGACGGACCGCATCGTGCACAAGCACCACATCAACATCGTCATGCACTGCCTCAAGCGCATGCCGGACTGAATCTTGCCGTTCCGCACCTCCAGGCACCACTTTGGTTACCTTGGTAAAGTGATGTTTAGCGACGATTTCCTTGAGGCAATAGTCCATCTCGTTCTGAGGAACGGCTAGAATGATCTCATGAATGGCGGACGATGCTTGCAGAACGCGAAGAGAATGAAGAATAAGGGGTTGGCCACCAAGCGAGAGGAACTGTTTGGGTACCTGGCCGCCCATACGAAGCCCTCGTCCAGCGGCAGGAACGAGGGCCACGGTGCGATGACTCACGGATTGAATCTAAACGTCATGACTCTTACCCTTGCTGCTTCATACACGCATCATGGGCGGAGTGTAAGATAGATCGTCCGACCCTGCCGTTTTAATAAGAGCAAGACCGCTTGGTCATTCGGTAATTTCCCGGCAATCCGTTCAAAGACCTTCACTGATGTCACGGCTTGCCTGTTCACCTCAAGTACAATATCCCCTTCACGAACACCCAATTCTTCCGCCGTACTGCCCGGCTTGACTCGGACGATCACCACGCCGCGTTCGCTCGATTTGAGCCCATACCGATTTGCCAGCTCTTCGTTCAGATCTCGAACATCCAGACTGGAGAGCACACCCGTCGCAGTGGCGGATTCGCCTCCATCGTCTTCACTGCTTTGGGACATCGACTTGGGCTGCTCAACGATGGTAAGGTCGACGGTTTTCGTCTTTTTGTCACGAATAAACTTGATCGTCACCTTCTTCCCGACCGGCGTCTGGGCGACGGCGTTACGGAGATGAGTCGGTGAGTCCATCGATTTCCCGTCATACTCGAGGATGACATCGGCCCGTTCAAACCCAGCCTTTTTCGCAGGGCTATCATCCATCACATCACTGACCAACACGCCTTTTGTATCTCCAACACCGAATTGAGATGCTAATTCCGGAGTCAGCTCTTGAATTGAGACGCCGAGCCAGCCGCGGACAACTTTTCCCGTCTGCACGAGCTGTCCCATGATTGACTGAGCCATGTTGCTCGGGACCGCAAACCCAATCCCCATATTGCCGCCACTCTGACTGAATATCGCCGTATTGATCCCGACTAATTCGCCCCGTACATTGACGAGCGCGCCGCCGGAGTTGCCGGGATTGATGGCCGCATCCGTCTGGATGAAATCTTCGTACTCAGCGATGCCGGCCGCTCGCCCCAACGCACTGACAATTCCCAATGTCACGGTCTGTGTCAACCCGAATGGGTTGCCGACGGCCAGGACAAACTCTCCGACCTCCAGCTTGTCGGAATCCGCCCAGGAGACAGTGGGAAGTCCCGTCGCATCGATCTTCACGACCGCCACATCGGTTTTTGGATCTGTGCCGATGAGTTTCGCTTTGAACTCACGCTTGTCCGACAGCGTGACCCGGATTTCATCTGCCTTGCCGACGACGTGATTGTTGGTGATGATCAAGCCATTCGACTCGACGATCACGCCGGATCCAAGACCGCGCTCTTTTCGTTCCTTCTGGTGGTCGAATTTCCTGAAAAACTCGTCGCCAAAAAACTTCCGAAACAACGGATCATCGAACGGCGTCGTGCCCGACCCACCACTGTGCCCGCTCTTAGTCGCATAGATATTGACGACCGCCGGCTTCACCGACTTTGCAATGTCCACGAATGTTTGACTGCCACCGGCGAGCGTAGGCTGGGGAGCCGTTGAAACAGGCCTGGCAACCGGAGGAGATGGAGCAATGGACGATGAATCAGGTACGGCATGTCCCGTAGGAAGCCAACCAAGATCTGAAGCAACCACCACGCCAATAATAACTCCCACCGTCAACAAGGTGGCAGCAACCATCCATCTTCTGATCCCCTGCACCGGTTTTTTATCGAAATCCACCTGATTCATAGCCTCAATTCGATGTCATACAAGACACGCAAGACACGACGAAATTCACTGAATCTCGCCGGCGTAAATTCCCATGATCGTGTGGAGAAACTTGACCGCTTCCGGCTTCGGACGTTGGAACGAATTTCGTCCAATGATGCTCCCGAATCCTCCTCCATCTCTGATGGCTCGCGCTTCGTCGAATACGTTCTTATCTTCGCTTCTTGCACCGCCCGAAAAAATCACAATTCGGCGGCCATCGAACGCACTCTGAACCACGTGTTTAACACGCTCAGCCAGCGTCTTGATAGGAACCTTCTCGGCTTCGTAAACCTTTTTGGCCGCAGCCTGTTCAAGATGGGCGCTTGGGAGCTTGACCTTGATCACATGAGCTCCGAGTTGCGCGGCGATGTGGGCTGCATAGGCCACCACATCAATCGCCGTTTCACCTTCTTTGCTCAAGACCGACCCCCGTGGATAGGACCAGACCACCACGGCAAGACCGCTCTCCTTTGCTTCTTCACTGATTGCACGCAGCTGCTCATACATTGTGTTGCAGTGGGAAGAACCAGGATAGATCGTGAACCCAACGGCGGAACAGCCCAAACGAAGCGCATCGTTGACACTGCCAGTCACCGACGGGAGCGGATCCTTCTCATCATGCAGTACATCGTGGTTGTTCAATTTTAGGATAAGAGGAATCTGCCCGGCGAAGTGGCTTGCGCCAGCCTCCAAGAATCCCAGGGGAGCCGCATAGGCATTACATCCCGCATCAATGGCAAGCTGAAAATGGTAGTGCGGATTATAGCCAGGTGCGTTTGGTGCAAAACTCCTTGCCGGACCATGCTCAAAACCTTGATCGACTGGCAGGATGACCAACCTACCTGTCCCTGCCAACTTACCAGAGCGCAACAAGCGCGCGATATTAGTCTTCGTACCGGCATTATCACTGCCGTACCAGCTTAGAATTTCCTGCACCCGGTCTCCCATAGTTTCCTCCGACGACGACATTACATTACCACATAAATGAGCCCTTAGGCTCTGCCCTGAATATACATCTCCGCCCGCTCAACATCGTAGCGGCTTCCAATAAATAAGGGCACCCGTTGGTGAAGTTTCTTGGCCTCGACCTCCAAAATTCTCGAGGTCCCCGTCGAAGCTTTTCCGCCAGCCTGCTCAACGATAAACGCCAACGGATTTGCCTCGTAGAGCAATCGGAGCTTGCCTTCAGGTTTATCCACTTCCCCGGGATAGAGATAGATTCCACCTCCGAGCAACAGGCGGTGTACATCGGCCACCAAGCAGCCCGAATACCGGCCACTGTATGGACGACCTATTGCCTTATCGCTCACTTTCAGCGAATCAAGATACTTCTTCGCTCCCTCTGACCACCTGTTATAATTCCCTTCATTGGTAGCGTATACTTTGCCCTTGTCCGGAATCCTGATCTGCTCATGCGACAAAAGATACTCGCCGATGCCGGGTTCGAGTGTAAACCCGTAGACGCCCTGCCCGACAGTGTACACCAGCATCGTGCTCGGTCCGTACAACAAGTATCCGGCCGCAACTTGTTCGGTCCCTCGACGAATTAATTCCGCTTCCGTGGGCAACCGATCGGTCCGGTCATACTTGAGTACCGAAAAGATGGCGCCGAGCGGCATATTGTTGTCCGTATTGGAGGAGCCATCGAGTGGATCGAAGAGCAGCATGTACTTACCATGCGGCCAATTCCCCGGTAAGAAAACGGGCTTCTCCATTTCTTCTGAGGCCAGGGCACAGACGTATCCACTGGATTGAAAGACTTTCACGAAATCGTCGTTGGCGATCGCGTCCAGTTTTTTGACGGTTTCACCCTGCACATTCGTGTCACCGGTCGTTCCAAGAATGTTGATCAGTCCGGCGCGTCGAAGATCCTGCGAGATGAGTTTGCCGACGAGGCCGATTTGGGTCAATAGACTGGAAAATTCGCCTGTGGCACCCTGGTGCGAGGCCTGACTCTCAATGATAAAGCGGCTTAACGTAAGGGGAAACTCTCTCATGCTGCTGGCAGTATAGCGAGTTTAGTGCGTCCGAACAACACTCTCTCTTTACTCTTCGTGTGTTACGGTTTCGGTTTCTACCAGGCCATCTACCAGGTCCGCAACAATCGACCCGAGCACGACCTTTGCCTTCATCCGCAACGGAGTTCTCCGCTCATCCGTAGTGACCCACACGCGGATATTGCCTTGATTCATAAAGAGACCGTGAAAAGGCATAATCACGAGTACCCGAACCGTCTCCGCCTGGCCCCATGTTCCTTCAATCGTCTCTAACCCCTCCACACGGACTTCAACTGGACGATTTTTTTTGTCGTGATACACGTTCATCTTGAGAGAGGCGCCTGGCGTTGGCTCCAATACCGTGCGCGTGTAATACAGACACGAAAGAATGTCCTGAGTCCCAGCTGGCATAGGGAGCGACTCGGTCATGCCTCCTCGGATCGTGGTCACCATCCCTTCCTTTTGGTGAAAGGTGTACTCAATATCCTCTTTCTTCTTTCCCTCGCGCCGACGGAACGTCATATGCTCCGGAGCAAGGGTATCAAGATCTAGTTCCGACTCCACACGACTATCGACCGGGAAAAACTTGGTAAGGATCGGGGTCGACTGCGCAGTTCCCACCAGCCTGGCAACCCCATGATCAGAGACGGCTGGTATCGGTGCCACTTCCATCACGGCAGTAACCGCCGTCATATTGAGCCAGGAGACCTTGTACGTAAGCCGTTCGCCGACCTGAAAGGGTCGTTTCATTTCACCCCAAGGCTTCAATTCACTGGGGTCGGCAGAAATCGGCAGAAGTGCAATGACCGCTACAGCCGCAGCATACCGACACAAGTGCCCGATGCCTCGAAATGAGGTAGGCCAAGAAGAACCATGTGCTAACACCCGAGTGTTCGTCTCGCCTCCATAAGCTCATGTTCAATGAGCGCTTGAATGACATCGAGATGTGCAGAGGACACGGCTTCAAACCGTAAGACTAAGGCTGGCTGAGTATTGGAAGCCCTAATGAGCCCCCATCCTTCCTCGAAAATCGCCCGAACGCCGTCAATCAGAATCAGTTCTCGAAGGACCAGTTTCTTTGGTCCGAGACCTTGTTGAGTCTTCAAGCATTCCACGAACTTCTTTTGAACTTGCTCAATCACGTCGAACTTGACCGCATCAGGTAGATCCACTCGTATCTCAGGAGTGACTGCCGATGGTGGAAGATCCGCGATCAAGGCGGATAGCGGTTGTTGGGTTTTCGCCAGAATTTCAACCAGCCTGCATGACGCATATACGGCATCGTCATATCCGAAATACCGATCCGCAAAAAACATGTGCCCGGACATTTCACCAGCCAACACTGCCGACTCCTCCTTCATCTTCGCTTTAATCAGCGAATGACCGGTCTTCCACATAAGGCCACGTCCACCGCGCTTGGCGATATCGTCGTAGAGACTTTGTGATGCCTTCACTTCCGATATGATGGTGCTGCCAGGTTTCTCGGCCAGAATATCTCGTGAGTATAGGACCAAAAGACGATCACCCCACAGTACGTTGCCCTGCTCATCGATGGTTCCGATTCGATCCGCATCGCCATCGTACCCAATTCCCACATCTGCTTTATGGTGCTTCACCGCCTGGATCAGGTCTGACAAGTTCTCCAGCACGGTGGGATCCGGATGATGGTTCGGGAAACGCCCATCGAGATCGCAATAAAGCCCTGTTACTTTGCACCCTAACAACTCGAGCGCTTCCTTGGCGACGATAGAAGCTGCCCCGTTCCCACTATCGATCACCACATGCAATCGATCCGCTTTGACATGCGCAAAACTCTTTTCAATGTAGGCGAGATAATCAGGGATGATCGGGTATTCCGACAGCTGCCCCTCCCCTGAAACAAATGTGCCCTTTTCCATTACGCGCCGAAGTTCCTGAATTTCCTCTCCATGGATGGCTGTCTTGCCGATGCAAACCTTGAACCCGTTGTACTCTGCCGCGTTGTGACTTCCTGTAATCATAATGCCGCCACCGACCGGCAGGGTAAACAGGGAGAAGTAGAGCAACGGAGAGGTACAGATCCCGATGTCGATGACATCAAGACCACAGGCCAGCAATCCCTTGAGCAACGCCTTGTGAAGGGCCGGGGAGCTCAACCGGCCATCCCGTCCAAGGCTGATCGTCGTCACTCCACGCGTTTTCACATACGTGGCATAGGCTCGGCCTAACCGTTCAGCCAGGTCTTCCGTCAATTCGCTGCCGACGATTCCCCGGATGTCATATTCCCTAAATAACGCCATAGTTCCTCACTTATGTCGGACTTCTGACAAGCGGATAGGAGGACAAGCAGGCACCTGGATACTTCACGTCCAAGAGCACCTGTCGGCCTGAGCCACTCGTCAGTCTATCAACTTGCCTACTTGTCATCCTTTCACCGTCCGGCCGTAATCATCCTTAAATCTCACGATATCGTCCTCGCCAAGATATGGCCCGTTCTGCACCTCGATAATATGAACGGTCTCCTGCCCAGGATTCTCCAAACGATGTTTGGTTTTGACTGGAATGCCCGTACTCTCCCCTACCTTTAAATCAAAAACTTCTTGGTCTCTGGTCACACGTGCCGTTCCGGCTATCACAACCCAGTGTTCGCTGCGCTCATGATGCATTTGAAGCGACAGCCTCCCGCCGGGATTGACCGTGACACGTTTCACTTTGAAGCCCGGCCCTTCCTCCAGCACAGTATAAGAACCCCAGGGCCGTTGAACCGTCAGATGTTCCAGGTGTTCGGGAGCCTGCTGCTTTTTGAGAATATCAACAATCGCTTTCACATCCTGTGCGCGTGATTTTGGGCACACCAACGTGGCGTCTGGAGTGTCTACCACCACCATATCTTGCAGACCGATCGTCGCAACGACACGCCGATCTGCATACACAATCGACTGCTTACTTTCGAGATCAATGACTCTCCCGGTCATGATATTCCCAGCTCGATTTTTTTCTGCCACTTCATCCAAACTGCCCCAACTTCCGACATCCGACCACCTGAACGTCACCGGTACGACAGCGGCCTTCGATGACCGTTCCATCACTCCGGTATCGATAGAGACCGGCTTGATTTGGCGATACATATCATCCAACACCTGTTGAGTCGCACCATCTTTCTTGAGATCCCGTATCCGCTCCATCGAAGCCAGAATGGCCGGCTGGTGAACACCGATCTCTTCCAAAATTGTTGCCGCACGCCAGACAAACATGCCGCTGTTCCAAAAGTAGTGACCCGCTTTAAGATATTGGGTAGCCTTCGCCACATTAGGCTTCTCCACGAATTTTTGGACAGGGTACCCTCGTAATTTTCCGCGCTTGCCAAGCAGCACGGTGCTCTTGGGTTTTATATAGCCGTAGCCCGTTTCCGGCCGGATCGGCTCGATCCCAAACGTGACCAAGTATCCACCGGCTGCCAATTCGGAAGCCAACTCAACCGCAGCTTGAAAATCCCGTTGTCCGGTCACCACATGGTCGGCTGGGACTACCAACATCAGACCGTCTGGATCTCGTGCCAATACTTCAATGGCGGCGAGCGCAATAGCGGGTGCGGTATTTCGTCCTTCCGGCTCCAGGAGGAACCCCTTTGTGAGCTCCTCCTTCCAATCGACTAACTGCACACGGATGAGATCCGCCTGGGCGGCATTCGTCGAGATAAGGACGTTCGAGGCCGGTGCGCATCCCAAGACCCGCCGCATGGTCTGTTGAATCAACGTATGCTCCCCGCCGATCCGCAAGAGCTGCTTGGGAAATAGATGACGACTTAACGGCCAAAATCTGGTCCCACTGCCTCCTGCCATGATCACCGGATACAATGAGTACTTGCCCGCCATAATTTCCTCTCAGCGTCTCTTTCTAATGACCTTGGTCTCACTGCGAGAGAGCAAGATCATTTCTGCGAGCTCTCGAACCGCACCCTCTCCACCCTTTAGTCGGCAAACATAGTCAACGATCTTTCGAACTTGAGGAAGACCATCTGCGGGAGCCGCGGAAAAACCCACCGCGTTCAGCGCCTCCATGTCGTTCACGTCATCCCCGATATACGCGATTTGGCGCAGAGAAATCCCATGTCGTTCAGCCATGTCTCGGATCACCGACAACTTGTCCATGACTCCCTGGTGAAGCTCGGGGATGGCGAGTTTTTCAGCCCGTCTGGCTACCACTCTGGTTCGCTCTTGCGTGACGATCGCCGTGACGAGCCCGGCCTTCTGCAGCAGTTTGATTCCCATTCCGTCTCTGGTATTGAACTTTTTCCATTCATCACCCGACTCGGAATAGTACATACCCGCATCAGTGAGGACTCCGTCCACATCGGTCGCGAACAGACGGATCTCTTTAAGTACCGTGCGGGACGGCCACCGCCTTACTGAGCTTCGTGGTTTTGGTTTAATTGACAAGACTAGGAGGTCTACCTAGACAAACGTCAGCACCAGACCTATCATACCCGATAGTCAAAACATTGCAAAATAAAAACATGACCCACCGATCAAGAGTTGCAGGAGAATCGTCCGTAGACTTTTGCCTCACCCGCTGTATAACTTCCAGCACAGCCACTACCCGAATATTCACGTTGGTAAGTCCTCTCGCGAAATTCGAAAGGGTCGTGGTGCAAAGCCGAGGTCTCGCGCAGCATCGGCATGGTCAAATGCTAGGTCACGGTTCATGCGCTCCGCCATCTCCACCGTCCAATGTCGATACCGTGGCACCAGGCGTAATGCTGCCACTGCCAGCCTGAACAGCCATCGCGGTATCGTCACTAGATGTGGTACTTTTCCAACGACGTCAAAGACACGGCGGACCATCTCCCGGTATGATAACGTCTCCCCGCCTGATAGATTGTAGGTCTGGTTCGCCGCAGCATGCACAGTCAGTGCAGACACGCATGCCATCGCAACATCCTCTACATGCACAGGCTGGCGCAAGCCCTCGGCCTGCCCCAACAGCGGGAAAAACCCCCATCGACGAACAAACCGGACAATCTCCGTCAGATTCTTGTCACGCCCACGTCCATAGATCAACGTGGGGCGCAAAATGACCCACTCAACCCCTCGTGCTTCCGCCCAGGCACGCAACGCACGTTCTCCCTCGGCCAGACCACGTGCAATATGCTGCTCCCCATGATCGGACGAATCTTTCTTAACGAAAAGGCTAGTTGAAGACAGCGCCACCACTCGGCGTGCACCGGAGGCCTCAATCATTCCAAAATATTGAGGGAACACCCAGATAGGAGCCACGCACAGCCAATCCTTGATCGGAGGAACCTCGGGGGGAGTTGGCAAGGAAGCAGGAAGGCGCCGCCACGTCACTCCCAGTTTCGTGTTGCCATCAGGTGGGTGTCTGGAAAACGCAACGGTGTGACGACCGTCCTTACTCAGTCGTGAGACCACGCATTCGCCAACCAGACCGGTTGCCCCGAGCAAGCCGGTGCTCGCCCTTTCATCCACGCTGAATCCCGAAATGACGAAGAAAACGCAAGGCTGAAAGGTATGAGGCGACCAAGCCGAACCGAAACCAGATACCGAGCGCCACCAGCCACATCAAAGGGCCTGGGTACTGATGCTTGAAAAACTTGCGATAAAACCGCATCATCCCACGGTGTTTATGCCATTCGACAAATAGTGGACGGGAGCGGCTGCAACCCCCTTTGTCATGAATGACTCTGGCATCAGGCACAAACATAATTTTCCAGCCTTTGCCTCTCAAGGTCATGGAAAAATCCAGATCTTCACAATGCAAAAAATATCCCTCGTCCCACTGGCCAACGCTGTGTATCGCAGTACGGTTGACTAACATGCATGCACCGGAAATAGCCTCGACCTCAATGGGGTGAGTCGGCAGCGGCTGCTTGTGTAAGTGAAAATCAAAAAACAGACTAGGCCATCGGTCTGCAAAGCGTGACAACCCAAATGCCCGCACAAAAGATCGCCATGGTGTTGGAATGGCCCGTCGCCCACCTGCTTGTTCGGTGCCATCGGGATTGAGGAGCAAACCACCCACCATTCCCGCATCAGGGTACCGTTCAAACGTCTGGAGCAATCGCGTCACAGAGTCCGGCGCTAGCACACAATCAGGGTTCAGAAACAGAAGATACCTGCCCGCCGAATGATCAACCCCAATATTGCAACCAGCGGCAAACCCAAGATTCTCTCGATTGCGAACAATCTTTAACTTCCGTTCTGATGGAAACGTAACTTCAAGTTGCGCCAAACTATCGTCACTCGAAGCGTTATCGACCACAATCACCTCGTGCACCTGATCTAAGACTGACGAGACACAGGCAACAAGGCATTCGCATGCATTGTAATTCACGATGATCAGGGATACTGTAACGGATGCAGAACTGATCTCAAGATTACTCGTGCGACATGATGATGAGGTAAGCTGCTGTCCAGGAGTCGTCGCCAGCATCTCATTCCTTAGCGAAATTCCGTTAGGCTTTGACCTTGAGTTTGAACCTAGGCCAGCGCTACTGCGCAAGTCAACTAGTAGATGCCCTAGTCTCCCGGTCAAGCAGGACTGAGCGCTATAGGTTGTAGTGTGGAATAGCGTCACTTTGCTGGAACGATTTGCTTGTCCAGATACCGCCAAATTTCACGCACGGTTGCCATGCGAGTCGATTGAATTGCCTGCCGCTTGCCCCACATCTTCGGCAGCCCGAGCAGCGCATCGCGTTTGGCTCGCAAGATCACGCCACTACGTCCTAGCAACGCAAACCACAGGACACTTGCCAGATTCATCAGTGCATGCAGCGGCAACAACAGCCAGAACAAAATGCCCGGCATATTCTTGACAAAAGTCCAGACCAAGTTTCGGTGTCCATGATACACAGCAAAGTCGCTGTGCTGCCCGCCCGTCGTACCCGAACCCACATGATGAACCACCGCATCCGGCACATACATGGCTTTGCGTCCCGCCAAACGCAAGCGAAAGCCTAGATCCACATCCTCCACATAGCAGAAGTAGTCTCCATCAAATTGGCCTACCTCCACTAAAGCCTTTCGCCGATACAAAGCGGCAGCTGCACAGGGTGAAAATATTTCACGTGGGACACAGTCTCGCGCGCACTCCCGTGCCCCATGCCTTTCGCGCCAAACCAACCCACTGATATGATAGGCGTCACCCGCCCCATCCAATACCGATGGATGAGCGGCATTCAGCAGCTTACTCCCAAAGACATCGAAATCTGAATTCTCTCTGGCGGCTGATAATAAGGCCTCCAACCAACGTGCTTCTGGAAATGCGTCTGGATTCAGCAAGGCGATCCATTCTGACTCTTCGGCAGACATTTGGATTGCTATATTATTAGCCCGCGCGAAGCCTAGATTCGTATGCTGCGGCAACACATGCACTGATGGGAAACGTGCAACAACGCCAAGCGACCCATCAGAACTCGCGTTGTCGACCAGAATGATCTCATTGGGAATAACGGTCTGTGCCAGCAATGCCGACAAGCACCGATCTATGAAGCGTTCTCCGTTCCAGTTGACGATGACGATCGTTACCTGAGGCCACATCTCTTACTTACCGATCACCATAACCTACATTGCTAGCCACACAGAGAAAGCATCAGTCATTGTCGTGGCCTTAGGGCCACCAAGCAAAGCGCTCAACTTGCTGCCTCTCTGCAAATGTCAGCGTAAGCATCAACCATCTCATCAAATGTTGTCATCTGAGATACGCGCTGCAGTGAACTTTTGGCCATCCGTAGCCGACAAGCATCGTCACACACCACATACTCAATGTGTCTTGCCAGCAACCGGCTATTACCGGGGGGATAAAATAGCGCGTTCTCCCCTTCAATCACTTGCTCACGCACACCAAATACGGACGTCGTGATGATGGGCAGTCCAAAAGCCATAGCCTCGAGCACGACTCGCGGAAAACTCTCTACTTTTGAGCTGAGGACAAACAGATCAGCAGCCGCATAAAACGACGCGATCGATTCGGTTGACGAGACAAATTGAATTCTGCCTCTAGAATTTATCGGGAACGAATGGCACCTCTTCTTGAGAGTGTCCGCATAGCTGCCACGGTCATCCCCAACAAGCAGTATCTGAACGCGACTTGAAATTGCATCGGGCAGCGCGACAAACGCTTCGACTAAATCCATTTGGTTTTTTCTGTCACACAATGTGCCTACACAGAGAATTGCGATGGAGTCTGGCTTCAAGCCTAATACACCGCGACAACGTCCGCGCTCAGCCACATCATTTCGAATTGGAAATCTCTTGAGATTAATCCCATTGTGGATCACCTCGAAACTGTGACGCTCGTCGAAAGCATCCCAAGCTTTTCTGGTGGCATGGGCAACAAAAACAACTTTTTTCGGTAACCCAATAGCAGCAATCGCACGCTGTGCAACCGGATCGGGCAGAAAACCGAAATACTGATCCCATGATTCGCTCTCGCGAATGCTCCAGACCGAAGGCACACCGGCACGTTCTGCTGCCAAAACCGCCATAAAATTCAGTAATGTATTGACTAAGACCAGTTGGGCTCCAGATTCCTGAATAAGCAAGGCAAGGCGATCAACCTCAACGCTCAAGCGCTTAAGCTTCGAAACTTTATGCAATATGTCTGAGATGACCTGTACGGAGATCTTGTGCGATGTATATTCAGACTGCAATGGCCCATCCGCAAAGGCAACTATTTCAGGAACAACAACTCTCCGATGAACCAGTTCCACAACCAGCTCTTTCAAACTTATTGAGGCCCCCTCAAGAGCAAGGTTATGAGAAAACGCGATGACTTTTATCGACCCAGCCTGACCAGCCGACTTTGTATACTGATTGGCAGATGCTCTGATTTGTGAAACCAAAGGTTCCGGGCGAGGCACTGGTCCCCGTATTCCCAGAGCCATTCGAGCACGATGAATTAACCATGTGACATCAAGGGACAACACGCGCAGGGCTAGTTGGATGATCTTTAAATGGCTCACAAGTCAGACAGCTGAACGCCTACGCAGGTCGAACCACGTAGATCATGCAGGCGCTGCCGAGCCATTTGGAGATTTTCTGCCTCGCTTTTACAGAGAGACGTGGGCCAAGTACCATATGCCCGGTATAAAAGAGCCCAGCGGCAGTCATCTCGTCGATGATGAAAAGTTGGTTTGCAAAATGTCTTTTCCAGTGGCGTGAGCTGAAGGTCATAATCTCACTAAGTGCGTTACCAGTTTCACCATGGCGGGGGACGATTACATAGTGCTTGGCGGTACTCACCATCAGACGAAGAACGTTCATGGAATCAGCGAGCGCAGGCCGCGAACACCCTTTGGGAAGCAGCCGGGGCGCCAAACCAAGTAGCCGCTGGAAGAGTTCCGTATAGTGGGCCACATTGGTCCAAAAACGCCACGTGCCAGTGGGCATAAGATGCACACAATAGCCACCTGGCCGCAAAACTCTTTTCATCTCTGCATGCAGATGCGGCAGATCGATAACGTGCTCCAAAACATTGGAAGAAAAAATCACGTCAAAACTATCGGCCGGAAAAGGAATATTTCGGCCGTCGTAGGGACGAACCGGAAAGTCAAATTGGGCAGCGTAATTGGAGCTGGGCATGTCGATAGACTCGACGATATAGCCATCCTCAGTCAGACGCTTTGCCTGATAGCCAGTTCCACCGCCGATCTCTAGTATTCGCACGCCCGGGGTGAATCGCTCGACGATATTTTTGTATTCGCACTCTCGAATAACATGTAAAAATTCAATGTTAAACACTGATTCCGGCCTTATCGTTCCAAACCTGCCATGTGAGCAACTGTGAAACTAGGCCCCAGAGAAACACTACAGCCCACTTTCGGTCAGGTTGCGCATTGAGCATAGTGAGTAGGTTCAGACCTCAATGCTTTTTCCCCACATACACGATGGTCGTCTCCTTTCCAACGCGCAAATCAACACCATCTGCTCCCTGAGTTGACCGATCAGCACCATCGGGCGTGGATGCGCTTGTGTGCCTCAGTTGCCGTAGAGCATAGTCCGACGCCTCCTCAAACCGATGAGCCAGATCGTGCGCCATCGAATGAAGTTTTCCGATTAGCGCTCGGTGTCCTAATAGTAGGTCAAACCGGAGTTTTATCTTGTGCCAGAATCCAAGTGCGGCACCACTTCGCAAAACAGTGTCTATCAGCTCAAGTTCTTTAAGTTGCAAATGATGCTTCTGAACAGATGATTCAATGGAGTCAGAAAGCTGCTTCAATAACGCCCGCGTTCTCTTGTGGTTCTCAACGAGTTCTGCAGCTCTCTTGCAATTCTCAACGAGTTCTGCATCTGAAGAAAAGTCTGCCAACGCAACAAATTCGGATGAAAACCCAAGATTTTCAAAACAATCGGATATCTGATAATGAGTAAAGCTTCTGACATGTTGCCAAGGATGGAACAACATCTCCGAAACTGGGCAATAAACACTTCCAGACTCAAGGTTTTCGTTATTTGGTGTTGATACAATCAGGTACCCATCCGGCTTAACAAAATTCGCAACACGCTCAAGCACCTTATGAAAATCTTCAGCCAGCACATGCTCGATAACTTCCATCAAAAGAACGACATCAAACTGCTCATTGGAATCGACGCCCTTGATCCCTAAAAACTTTTTGTGTTGCCCAATTTTGTCTACCAACAAAGCTTGACGATCCGGCGATGGATCAAAACCTGCTGCGTTGAGGCCCCGATCCAGAAGAAGCTGCAAGACATGACCACTGCCAGCGCCAAAATCAAGATGGCTGCCGCCAGGCGCAAGATAGGCACTGACAAGCTCCAGAAATTTTGGACCTGCTACTTTTCCAAAGGAGAGATTGTCGAGCTCTGTTTGCGCGACACCATCCCAGAACTTATAGACTAACTGGGGTGTCCAGTGAATTCTTTTGACCAAATGGCGCTCCGTCAGAATTCGCTAAAGCTCGTTCGACAAGCTCGCTTAATAAAGTATGCACCAAAATTGTAAGGGAGTGATTTAATTCGATATGGCAAATCGTTGCTTGATAGATAGTCATGCAAAGCTCGCGCACATCCGTCCCAAGCGTAATAATCATCGATAACCACTATGCCTCGATCGCATGTGATCGGACAAAGATACTTGAGCGAAACATCGGTGGACGCGTACCAATCACCATCCAACCTGAGAACAGCAATACCCTTTTCAGTAAGCTCCGATGCAACGCTTGGAACTGTACTTTCAAACCAGCCTCGAACAAGTTTGTATTCGGCCGCCATAAACCGATGCTGCTTCAATAGGTTTTCAAGGTCTTCTTGCGCTGCCTTACAATTATCGAAAAACTTTTCTGGATCAATACCAGATTGCCATTCCGCAGCAAGCGGGCCATCTCGATGATCGCCCCTGGGAAGTCCCTCAAAGCTATCTAGCATGTAGACAGGTTTGAATACTTGTCCAAATAACTCTCGTTGCACCAGCAACATCGCGACTGAACACCCGCCCCTCCAAGTTCCGCATTCCAGAAAAACACCGGGCAAACTGTTTTTTATTGCATACACGACTGCTGCCATAGTGAATACGATTCCTGTTTCATGAACCATACTGTACGGAGTGACCGCATCTAAGATTTTTGCAATCCTCGGATCGTTCATTTCTTCAACAATCCCTAGTTGCTGAAAAGTCAAGGCGTTATCCATCTCACGCACCCATTGTATGTTGATCGCTCTTTATGAAGTCGAATCGCAGTTTCGGATTCAGGTTGACAATTGAGGTAGTAAAAATATTTGGGGTATTGATAACTATGAAATGAAGCGCATCAATTCTGCAGTCATATTGGACTCCGTCTGCACCTGCGTTGGCAGCTTGCAAAAAGTAATCTCCAGCAGCCAGCCATGCATCAATTTCTATACTGATTTTAAAAATCTGGCCAGCCTCGACCCGAGGAATTTCAACATCAGCGGTTTTATTGGTTATGCCAAAGATGTCTACACCCCTTTTATTTCTAATAATGAATCCAGAGGATAGGTCGATAATAGGAAAGTGAGCCACAACAGTTTGAATGATTCGGTATTGGTTGCCGGAAACAAGAACGTCTGTTTTTTTTCCTGCCCGATCAAATATAGCTACATTCAAGATTTCCACCTTGCGATCCCCGAAACGATGATCATCCTGCCCAGCATTTTCCCCAGTTGTATCCTGAGCGAGGTTATGGATATTTGCTACTCTCTCTGGCTCAGCTTTAGCTGCTAAATTTTCGCGCTCTTCGTGTATTATTCTTATCGGAACCTCATTGTATAGGCGCTCTATATAAATTTTTGAAACATCAACGGGTTTGCCAGAACCAACAAGCTGACCAGCATCAAAGAGCAACGCCTGGTCACAAAAACTTGTCACCGCATTGACATCGTGAGAAACGAAAAGGATGGTCGTTCCATTCTCCCGAAGGATTCGAAGTTTCCGAAAACATTTTTCCTGAAACTTCGCATCTCCAACAGAAAGTGCCTCATCTACAATTAAAACATTAGGATCTAAAACAGTTTGTACCGCAAACGCGAGCCGCATCATCATTCCGGAACTGTAGATTTTGACTGGCTGATCGATGAAGTCGCCAATGTCCGCGAAGCTGGCGATATCGTCAAATTTGTTAAGTACATTTTCTGTTGAGAGCCCAAGGATCTGCGCGTTCAGATAGACATTTTCTCTGCCGGTGAATTCTGGGTTAAAACCACTCCCTAACTCAAGCAATGCGGTAATTCGCCCCGTCGTTTTAACTGTGCCAAAGGTCGGCTCCAGTGTTCCGGCAATAATCTGCAGAAGTGTGCTCTTGCCTGCGCCGTTGCGCCCAAGAATTCCAACGGCCTCACCCGGTTGCACTTCGAAGCTTACATCACGTAATGCCCAATGCTCTCGATACAGCGGGCTTGCCGTCTTCATGCCAAAAACATTTTGCAAGCGATCCAGCAGCGCCTGTTTGAAGCGATCTTGCGGATTCTGATAAATCCTATAGCACTTGCTAATAGATTCGAGCTGGATTGGCGGAGGAATAGATGAGTTCATCCTAGATGACATCTGCAAAGGCTGGCCGCGTTTTCTGAAACACCCAAAGGCCTGCAATCGCGATCAGGATTGCAACCCCGGTATAGGCGAGCCAATATAGCCAGTCAAGTTGCGCATCAAGAATCAACACTGCCCGCAGCTCTTCAATCGGGTAAGTCAAAGGATTCAGGTAAATCAGCTTCTGGGCGAGCGCAGGGACGGAAGATGCCGGGTAGAACACAGGGCTTAAGAATAAAAGCACAGACATGATCACCCCGATCACTTGTCCAACGTCGCGGAAGAAAACACCAATGGTCGCAAGAAACCATGCCAGACCAGCAGTCAACACCAGCAACGGCACGAAGACCAGCGGAGCGAGCAACGCAGTTACGGGAAGCGTGTGGTGTTGGATGAGCAAAAATAGACACAGGAGACATAGACCGATCAAAGCGTTGAACACCGCCGCAGCGAGATGGCTGACGGGCAACAATTCAAGCGGAAAAACTACCTTCTTGACGTAATTAGGATTCGCCAACACAGCGGTTGGCGAACGTGACAAAGTGTCGGAGAACACACCGTGCACGATCAAACCGCAGTAGAGCATCTGCACAAAATCCTTTATTCCTCCGCCACTTCCCCAGCGTGCGTTGAATACGCCGCCAAAAACGAAGGCATACACAGCCAGCATCATGAGCGGGTACATCAAAGCCCATACAAAACCGAGCATCGTTCCTCGATACCGCGTTTGAATATCACGAATAATGAGTGCGCGAAGGAGGCCGCGGTTGGCGTAGAGGCTGCGGAATCCGGAAGTAAGACTAAAACGGATCAAAACTATCCTTTCCTTCTGTCACAAGAATCAACCCTATTGAGGGTTACAACACGCGTTATTTATGTAGAGGGATATAGGGACAGGGACTGAAGTTGGGCATCTACCGAAAAATGGATAACGCCCCAGCACTCATCATTACTGGAATCTAATTAATGGCTTAATGGCATTTGCCCTACACGGTCGTTCACCTGACGCATGGCCAGCCATAACAAGAGACGCTCAGCGAAGATTCCCCGCTCATTGCAGCACCACATCATCGCTTGTGCCCGCTTAAGATGTGAGCTCCAACTCGATCAATGCAAACATAGCCCAATGTTTTTGACTCAACACCTGCTCTAAGGCACGGATGGGACGATACATCCATCCAGGCACTAGGCTGCGCATGGAAACCCCACCTGAGAGGAGGTAAGAAAACGGCATCATCGGTTCAATATTTTTAATGAGCCATTGCGGATACTGCGCCTCAAATAACGCTCTATCCCGTTGAAATACGATCCACGGCAGTGCGCCATTTGCGCCTGAAAGTGGGCCTGTCCTTGGTATTTTCCAATCACTATCCACAGAAAATGGTTCGGAATGAAGGTGCACATAAACCCATTCAGACCATGACGTGCGCCACGGTTCAATCATCACAATTTTGCCTCCTGGATGAATACAACGCGTTGCTTCCAGAAAAAAACGACCCACGTCGGGAATGTGATGAAACACATCGGTCATTACGATGGCACTGAGAGATTTGTCAGGAAATGGCAAATGACATGCGTCGGTAACTAGCTGGACTCCTGGCGTCTCGAACACTTCGCTTGTAATCACACCAGGCAGAATTTCCTGCAGAAAACCAGCCCCAGAACCCAACTCAAGCACATCATTCTTCTTGGGCAATATTTTCATGATCCGCTCATACCACTCAGAATAAAGCACACGCAAAAACGTTTTATCCTGGATGAGGTCGCGCCTAAGCAGGGTCGTACGTGGATCGTCAACAGACAAGCCCCGTGTTAATGGATGAGATAGGAATCTCAAGAACATCGAATTAGTGGCTAGCCGCTGCACTCTGTATCGGTTTAGGCAAATAGCCTAACCACTTTTTTTCGGAAACCTCTTCTGCATAAGCATCATTGAGCATCCGCTTAAGTTCTTCTGGGGGAACATGGCGCAGCTTCAAATCCCAGTTGGCCACCCATCTCAGCTGTGCTTCAAGCAGGAATTCATCTTGATGATAGCGACTAGAATAGAGTTGATACTCTGAAGACAGACCATTCTGGTTAAAACGCTTCCCCCCCCAATAACCCGGCCCTCCAAGAAAAATCTTGGCCAAATCATGCCAACGATCTCGTACGCTCTGCTGAGTAACCATACCCGGGGAAAAACTGCTCCTCAGATCAGAGGCGTCGGTAGTTCGCTTTGCATCAACCAAATAATGAAAATCGAAGTCTATTGACGTAAATTCAGCCTTACTAATGTTCTTTTTTGAACGAGATATATTTCTTACTTTTTCTGTAATCTCAAATGCGTCCATCCACTTCACGACAAAACCATTATTGACATCAAACAACACCCACTTTCTCTTGTCAGGCAGAAACACTTCGAGAACATTATGGGTCGAATAATTCAGTCTCCCCCCTTCCATAAATACACCAGTGAAGGTGACATCCCTAACTGGAAGGTTGAAACGGTCTCTCAGAATGATTTCAAAAAACGACAGAGTCGGGCCACACAGCAGCATCTTTGGCTCTTTGCTTTTAAAGAAATCGATCGCGAAATTTCCACTGTTTTCGTAGAAATCCTTGTCGTTGCCCTGAGTAACCACGAGGTTGGCGACAAGAAAATCAAAGACTCTCATCACATTAGAGGAAATCTCTTCGTCTCGGTCTAACACGAGAACCTTTAACTTTTTGTCGTAGTTGATATCGAGATAATATTCCCCCGGCACATCGAAATATAAAAGGGTCCTATTGTTTATGACAATGATGCGCGGTTTCTCGGGGTTAACGACAGCGCGGCCCGGAGAAAAAACGGGCAAGAAAAACTTCAAACTTGGCAAGTCCTCGTTGATGGCCACATATTCCTGATTATATAAAACCGGATATTGGGGGCCGCCAAAATCGAAGCCACCCCAGCCTGCCTGCTTAATCACCGGCTCCTTCTGACTGAGCTTGCCTTTGTCTTGCAGGGCGGTGATCCAATAAGCCAGAAATAGCGCTGCCATTGCCAATACGAATATAAACGCCGATGTCTTCGATGGCCGCCAGCCAATGAACTGTCTCATATGAACTTAATCCTTCTCGCCGCAAACACAATCATTCTCAGCAGGATCCACCCATGCCTCCAGCGAGAAATATTGGTCTCACCGTAGCGCCGCGCCCGATAGCGAATAGGCACTTCCATAATTTTCAGATTGAGTCGTGCAGCACCGAATAAAAGGTCAAAGTCGCCAAAGGGATCGAAATCGCCAAAGTAAGTCCTATTTTCAGCGATCCTTTGGTAGTCGCTGCGCCACAAAACCTTGGTACCACACAAAGTATCGCGGATGGGTTGGCCCAGCAGCCAGCTGAATGCCCATGAGAAGAACTTGTTTCCAATCAGATTGGCAAACCGCATGGCGTCATCTTCCATTGGATAGACCAGACGAACACCATTGGCGAACTCTGAAGAACCATTCGCTATCAAATCGTAAAACCGAGGAAGATCTTCTGGCGGAACCGTGATGTCGGCATCAAGAATCATTAAGATATCACCCGTGGCAATATCAAAACCGGCACGAACCGCATCACCTTTGCCTTTACCTGGTTGCTTGAGTAACTTGCAATTGCGATCTTGGTGAGCGGCAAGAGATCTTTCGATAGTCGCGTAGGTATCATCCGTCGAGTTGCCCTCAACAAAAATTATTTCAGTCTCTCCTCCCATTTCAGGGATGCGTGCTATCAACTCCTCAATATGCCCCGACTCATTCCGAGCTGCCACGACGACTGAAACTGTAGGGTTGTTGGGGATTGGTTTATTCAAAGGTCGAGCCAGCATGAAATTCGCCATGGCCAGAAAGCGGAATGGCGAAATCTTTGCCAGATAGCGATTGGCAAAATTAGAAAGAAACGGTACTGGGAGCGGCGCAATGACTTCCTCCCATACTCTCAAAGGCTGAAAGCCTGAGATCTCCAGTAGATTTGCCATGTCGTGCCGTGTCAGCCAGTTTTGCGGAAGATTGGGGGTTGCTACACCAAGCTTCTGTGCAATACGCAGGGGAATGTTCCACATGTGACTGTAAAAATTGAAGATCAAACGTGTGTGACGGACGCAATAGGGCTGCAACTGGACAAGCATGGCCTGCACATCCCATAGGTCATTGACCAGCTCGGAAACAACGATGTAATCGAAGGTTCTGGCCCCGAGATTCAGTTCATGCGCATCTGCCAATATGAACTCCAGTTGAGAATGAGCCGTGTGTGCTTTTCCCAAAGCTTCAGGACAGAAATCAACGCCTACCCCTTCTGATGGCTTCAATGCTGAAAGGAGATCCCCTTGGGCACATCCCACTTCCAGCACCTTTGCACCTGCTGGAATCAGATTGCGATAAGTAATCTGCAGCCTATTCCGGTAGTAGCTGCTCCAAGAATTGAACGCACTCTTGCTGATGGTGCTCCAGAAGGATTGTCGATGTTGTCGGTATTGGGAGGCTTCCACCTTAAAAGGTTCGGCGCTCAGAGTTTTCACGTGTTCAATCCAGCACCGTTATCGAGTTCAGCTTTCGATATGGCATGCCGAATACCATCTGTTTTTCCCGTTTGTCGATGCACAACCGTACAGTTCGCCCATCGAATTCGGCCAAATGCTGATCCGAGAAAACTAGATAAGGCCCAGGTGCATAGGGGTCGGAGCGATCTTGTTGATATGCCACCAGCAAGCTTTTTCCACGGAAGGACACGGCTTCATCACGCCACCAAGCAGAAGGGGAAATTCCCTTAATAAAGTCGGCATACCTGACTTGGCCTTTTAGAAAATCTGCTTTTTGATCATCCGCATCAAAGTCCAGCAGTAATGCCCCGCCACTGCCGATATGAGTAATGGCGCCATATTCACCATTGACACACCGGGTTGCGTTCACGCGCTCAGGAGTTTGAACATACTTCAATGGAGTATGCGGACTAAGCAATAGCAACAAAAGCATTACGACAAATCCTCTCTCCAGGGAGACTCTGTTAGACGGTAATTCGACAGATTTATTGGCTCTCAAAAGGGGTGCTGGTAGTAGCCCTTCTTTAATGCCTTGCGTAAGAATAGTGCCTGCCCATGATAAACCTATGGCGACTTGTAGTCCGTCAACCGCTACAGAAGCTGCAAAAATGCGAGGTCCGCCATCACCAAGTAAAATCGGCGCGGACAATACGGCCCCCAACGAGCACAACGCTGCAAGTAGATAACTCGGATTTCTCCGGTTGATGACCATCGGCACCCAAGCAAGCCACCAGCATGCTTTACAAAATAAAGACCATGCTCCTAATTTCTCAAACCCATACGTACCAGCAGACATAAAGTACGAAACATTCTTTTGCAGTCCGTGTAAGAACAACTCCGGCTGGATCATTAGATTCTTCCATGCGAATCCATAAATCGTCTCTGACATCAACGCATCTGACCCAGATAGTTCGGGATGGTCAATGAGTACTTGTTGCCACCCTTTGCCACCTACCGATAGTCCGTATAGCACGTAAGAGAAGTTGCCATGAGAGCTGCCAGGACTACCTCCCACCGCGAGCACTAAGAGTGCCTGCAACATAAAGCCGGCTACAGTTGCAATCGATGCCACACCAACCCATTCCCAAACATTTGCTCTGGACAACCACGCCGTAATGCCTGCCCATAAAACAAGGAATGGCAGAATAAAAAAAGCCCCTGCTCTTGCATTCAAAGCAATAGAGATCATTGCTATTCCCGCGGCCATCCAACCAACGGCTCGATGCTCGGAAGCCTGGAGTAACAGGGCTACCCCCACACAGCCAAATATTAACCCCGCATTCTCCGTCATTGTCATCGAAAACAAGTCAACCGTCGCGTAAATAAAAATCAAGACCCCACAAAGCAATGCTCCAACTGCACCAAGGAAATTCGCGCTTCGACACACAACGAGATAAATCGCTGTAGAGGTTATCAATGCCTGCATCAGAAGTGTCGCAAAAATATTGCGTTGTGCAACCAACGCAATGCCCGATAGAAAGGTCGGATAGGTTGCACGACGCTGACACCACTCTCCTGTAGTTAATGGATGTCCAAAATTGCCCGTATCCAACAGAGCATTGGAGCAAAGCCAATACATCATAGCATCGCTTATTTGGTACACCCCAGCCACCGACAGACCAATTGACTGTCCGGAGCTCCAAATCCGAGTCAAAAAGAAACCCGTGGCGCACAATAACAAAGTAAGGAGAGCTCCTCCTAGAACCGGGTGTCGTGAAATATCAAGCGGCAAAAACAACACATCAACTTTTTTTTGCACGAAATAAATTGATTGACGAATTCTTTGATTATCTGAACTCTTGACTAGGAAGTAGAGAACATAAGCTGCGATGAACCAGGAGACGCTGGCCCACAGAGAGAGCGATATTGGGATCGACACTTCATATCTCTTACCATTTACCCGAGGATCAGCGCAGTCCAGCGCGGAGAAATACAGATATTTCCCCCAGTGAGAATAGTTACCGGCCCCTTTGAAACGAATCTCGTCGTGCATAGCATGCGGCTGCCCGACAGGCCTACCATCCTCCAACAACGTGAGCCTGGATGCTTGCGAGGCTGATGCGCTGTCACCGAAGAATCGAGTAATTGGCCACCCGAATGGCCGTTTCTTGATCTCCACAGTATACGCACACCCAACATCATGCTGAATCGTTCCCTTCTGCAATAGAATGGCCTGCCGCGGTCCGATTAGCTGTAATAGAGCAATGAGGATGAGCCATATTAGAGATACCGAGAAAAGCAGCAGTGACCACCGTGCGCGAGAAAAAACGGACATTTCGACTTGGCTTATGTAGAAGTTGACGATGCGAGCGCAATGACGTTGAGACTCGCTCCCGTGGGGATCTGCGCTTGCAACCACCCGGATTCCATAACCAGCGGATGACGTCGTGATAAGTCAAAGAGGACGTAGCCATAGTCTTTGAGCAACTCAATGAGTTCGCGCAAACTTGCCCCTTGCTCTTCAAGTGCGTACGGAGCCAACTCCATAATGATTGCAGGATGCCACCGGCTCAGAACATTGCCGCTTCCCCTCATCATCCCACACTCAAATCCGTCAATATCAAGTTTTATGCAATTGACGCGATCCAGACCCAGTTCAAGAACCACGGAGTCGAGCGTTCTGGCTTGCGCACCCGACGTATCCATGAGCCTGCCCTGGTGAAGTTCGTGCAGACAAGCTTCGTCCTTTAACGGCCAACTGGAGTAAAGTCCCGGAGTTAGATTCCCGGCCATCTCTGAATCAACCAACATGATCTGCAAGCAGCGAATACGATCCGCCAAATTGGGGTTGAGTGCCCGATTCTTGGAGAGTTTTTCATATGCATAATCGGTGGGCTCGAATGCAATCACTTTTCCATGAGCTCCGACTGCCTGAGCAAGCAGCAGTGTGTGCGCACCGATATTTGCTCCAATATCAAGCACGACATCTCCAGCTTGCACAATATGCCGGTAACATCGCACCGTTTCAGGTTCGAAAGCTCCCACTAACCAGATCGCAAAATCGATACCTTCCCGTAAATCCAGATCCCAATTGGCATTACTTCGCACCACGCGGGCGTTAAATCCCTTGCCTAATAGGCGGCGCCCCCCCATAACAACAGCTTGTGCTAGACTCGCCAGCGCGACTTTTTGTTTTGTCTTCAACATCGTAGTCCGACAAGAATATTCTGGCTCAACGAATATTCGGGTGGGTCAACTCTGCTCATTTTCTAGTCAAGAGGGCAGTAGGAACTTGAGCTGCTTGTTCTTTTCTTCTCCGTAACCGTGGCGCATCGTTGCATCATCCAGATCTTGTGATTGACCCCCTCGATAAAGCCGAGCTTCACCTTGTTGCGGGACCTACGGTACGCGGCGATACCATCCAGTGCCTTTCGATCAGAGCGGCAAACACTTCAATGGAACGGAGCCATTGCCACTTGAGTTGCTCTTGCCAGCGGATTAAGAACTGGCATGCCCACGAGCTGCCTCGCTCTGGGGGCGATAGCGATAGGCTTTTCTCTGGATGGAGTTCCGGTCAGAAAAAGCGTGTTGACGAATTACGTCGCCGTGCTCACGTAGGCCGCGTCGGAACGTGTCAATGAGTTTGGGACACTTGCCGGTGGCATTTAGTGTAGCACCTCGTCTGTCGGAGACGCGGTCGCGTACGGCGAGCCGACCACGGGCTCCGACCCCACGCCGATCCCCTCAACATTCCGTGCGACCCGT
>JBGSIO010000098.1:0-5497 GCA_041742455.1 Nitrospira sp.
TGGTCGAGAACGCATTCCTGCATCTCAAACGCTGGCGCGGTATCGCCACCCGATACGCCAAACATACCGCGTCATTCCTCGCCGCCGTGCAAATCAGGTGCATCGCTCTTTGGGCGGCTATCTCGTGACGACACTACCTAGTACCTCTCTCCTCTTTTTTTCCTCATTCGCTACTGTCAATTTTGTGAAATGAAATAAGGTTCTGTCTCGTTCCTAACGTAAGACTATTGCTTCCACTCGGTTTCCGAAGTGCCGAACAAGCGAGAAATCGAGACAGAGTTCTAATGAACTGTGGGAGAAGGGAGAGGACAATGGAGAACGTGCTGCAACGCTTGAAGTCCGCGATGATCGGGAAACCCGGCAACCTGAGCCGGTTGGTGAACACGCTGGGCATCGTCGGTATGGTTGCGGCGCTTGCCGCGCCTGCCATCGCGGCCCCCGCGGATGCACCCCGGCGGCCGAACATCATCATCCTCCTCGGCGATGATTTGGGCTTTGCCGACATCGGTTCGTTCGGTGGTGAGATCAAGACGCCGAACCTCGACGCACTGGCGAAGGACGGCGTGTAACTGGCCCCCGAGTACCGCCTCTCACCGCGGGTGACTATCCAGAGCTGCTCGGCGGAAGCCGACTCGTGATTTGGATCATTGCGCAATAGCGCCGGTATTGGGTGCCGCCTTTGTAGCGAGCCTTGTTGCTGGTGACGATGCCGGAGGTCTGGGGGGTGCTGCAAGCGGGACGTCCAGTTGTTCCGCTCATAGTGAAAGGCCGTCATGAGGGTCAGCCGATTCGCTCGTTTCCCATGAAGATTTCAAGAGCGCCCCTTGAGCGGCCTCGGCGCGCTATTCATATGACCCGCCCCCTACTCTGCATTCTTCATTGGGACGAGATAGCAAAAAAAGCGGACAAGGACCGATCCCCCTTTATGCCGATATGGTCTTCAACGCAAACTTTGTAACGTGCTTGTAGAGTGGTGGGCACTGCCAAAGTTAACAGGGGGCTTTGAGACCGTGTGTTCTAGGAGCACCTGTTTGGATGGAGGGGCGGAGAATTTCCATTGTGTAAACGTTCCGAGAAGACCTTTGCAGATTCTACAAGGCGGGGTATAGGGGCCAGAGTACAATTGGATGGTGAATCTCGCGCAAACGACGTACGATTTGACTTTGCTGTTCATCCGTTTCCCTCCGCCGGCTTTGGTTTCCCCTACGCCGTGTTGCTGGCATTGAGCCGGCCGCGCGCGCATCGTCAGGTCGCCGTCGTCGCGCAGCAGAAAGCTCTTTGACTAATCTAAATCGGTCCATGCACAGGGCATGTTACCCTGCAAGAGCCAGTTTGCGTGACCGAAACGCGGAGAGTCGCCACCGTCGTGTCGACGCGTACATGATTGGCGAAGATGGTGTGGGCATAGGTGAATTGATGGAAAGCGACGGTCGCGGTGGGGTCCGTGCCGAAGAGTGCCGCCTCCGCCGACAGGCCTTCGCGCTCTTCCTCGAGACGTTGACATAGGCAAACGATCAAGGGGAGGAAGTCCCACTATCGACCACGGTTCTCCGACCAGATCCCTACTAGTCGCGCGATCATAACCACGAGATAAATCTGCCTCACGCATATCTCAACAATCGTGAGACTGCGAGCCAATCGCGAGACCGGCCGAATAATGATGGGTTTGGCTATAGCCATAGATACGTGTTGTGTTGACCCATTCGAAAATGCCTCCGTAGACAGTAACCACATTGGCATATCCCTGTCTCTGCCGGTGTCCTGCAATCCGTTCACTGCGATATCCCACTGGACAGTACACCGCCACCGGTGTCTGGTTGTCGATTCCAGCCAGCCGGTCCAGAGAGAACTCCTCGTATCCCACCCAGGTGGCCCCTGGAATATGACTCACCTCGAACTCCCGATATGATCGGGCATCGAGTACATGAAAGCGGCTCTTATCGAGGCGCTCAACTGAAACCTCCGGTACGCGATGGGATAACAGGGTGGACAGAAAAAAAGTCGTAGACTTTGTCGCTCACATGGATCGGAGCCTGGGGATTACGTTCCCACAGGAACAGGAGCACCAATAGCATCGCCAAGGCGAGGACGATGGAATATCGCATCGGAATCCGTACTTGGGGTAACGCAAGGGACGCTGCGATACGACCCAACAGAGCTGAGACCATTGAGAGCGCGCAACGCCCGGTTCTCAGGCGGCGTCCAGAAAGGAGGGCCGCAAGAGATCCAACGCAAAGTGTCCATAGGGGTTGATGTGCCCCTGAAACAACGGCGCCAGACCTCGCAGATCCTCGGCCGTCAACCGCTCTCACATTCCTTCGCGCTCGATGGTCTGTTCCACCAACAGGGTGTTGATCAGCATGAGGCAGTTCGGGAGTAGTTGTCATGACAAGGTGACCACCTCCTGCCATTCACGATGGTTCGTAGCGAGGTCGCCCTGACGCCCATAGCAGATAAAGTCATTCGTGGCGTTCCAGTTTCCACGACATTCAGTCCTTCCCGGTCTTCTCGCTGCACGTCGCGGGATGCCAAATAGTCACACACGTAGATCGCCTTTTCCGCCTTGCCCACTTCTGCCGACGCTTTGTACGTGGGGTGCGTGACGTTGTACGAGTTGTACCGTTTGAGGATGGCTTCCGATGGGGCCGTGCCGCGTTTCAACGCCACAGCCGCTTTGACCAGCTCGTCATATTGCTGTTCGATCAGATCCCACCGAATAGGACGCGCCAACGTGCCGGCCAGATGTGGACACTCTTCGGCCGTCCCCTCTCAGCCACATCCAAGCGTTCGTATGTGATGCGCTTCAGCCGCGGCATCAGCCGCACGCTTCCCAGCAGATGACAAAACGCGAAGGCGACTTCCGATTGACCGTGTGAATCCACGAAGCTCTTGTCCACCCGCATGTCGGTATCATGTCGGACAAGGCCCTCGATGGGGTGGGGGCACGTAGCCAAGGTGCGACAACGTTTTCAGGAGCAATGCCATCCCGCACCGATTGGTATCACCGCGGCAGGCGAGGACCAGGTGCGCCTCTGCCGGAGTCAGCAGAAAATGCTCGACCAACTCCTCGTGAGAAGAGCAAGGACCCAAATTGTGGATAGGCTTTGGCCACAGCGATTCTGCTGACGCAATAATTTCTGCAAAGGGATCTGTACTAAGGAATGTTCGGCCTGCCTAAGCATAGGGAGGCTGGCTGGAGAGTCTTGTATCAGAATCAACCGCCCGGCGGGAACGTAAAACCGCACATCTGAACCCGTTTGCCCGTCGTTCTGTTGGGTCGTACTGCAGCGTTCCTTGTGTTATCCCAAGAACGCGCAGGATCAAAAAACTTGAGTGGTCAGCCGACAAGATCTGGATTCATGCGGGTCAACGGCCTGACAGAGAGGGCCTTGATCTCGTTGTAGACGATCTTGCGACCCACCTGTCGCAGGCGACTAAACACACCCTCGACGATCACCTGATCGCCTTCATGGACCTCCACCTGCCCGAGACTCACAACTTTCAGCGTGCCCGCTTGGTCTTGGAGTAAAAATCCATAGGCTGGTTGTCCTTGGCGATTCGTTGCCAGCTGTACGTTCATCACTCTTCCGGTGACCATGACATCTAGGCGATCATACTGCTCTGGATGCGCCAAGAGCTCGGCGATTTCGATGAGCCCCCCAGCGAAAGCCGGTGTGGCCGCACTGATGGCACTCGCGAAGACCATGGCACATAAGAAGACGCGACCTAAGGCTAGGACTTTGAAAGTAGGGCTAAAGAAAGGAAAGGGGTTCATCTTCATTGAAAGTCATTATACCGAATGACTTCGGATTGGCAACAGTCAATATCTACCACTTATCGGAGGATCTTCCGCTGACGTCTTCTCCGATGAAGTTATGCAGAATCTGGCGTTGCAAGTCCGTCAGTTCCCCGTGCCCAGCTTCTCGATCTCGTAAGGCTGGTTCAGACTCTTTGGGGGTCGGTCTCGATCGTGCCAGCAATACTTCGTCCAATGCTTCGGAACTGGTATCGACATCCTTTTGGATCGCGACCAACCGCTGAAGTCCGAACAGCGTCCTCGTTATTTCTGTATGCATCGCATTGGAACTCGCGCCATAGACAAGCGAGTTCCAAAACTTGGTCTCGGTTGCTTCCGGTATGCCTAGGACCGCATAGGCCGTTAATTTTTCGAGTAACGCAGACTCGGTCCCCTCGAGTCCGTCGTAGGTAGGAATTAATCGCTCAATGGGACGCTGGGCAAGCACTTGCATGGTTGCTTTCCAAAGATCTGGAGAAGGAACGAGATCCTCCTTTGTGTGAGATTCTGACCTTGAACATTTGGTCTGGATTGCCATGAGATACTGAGATATAAATTTGACTTTTCTGGCTGCGAGTGTGCCGGCTGGAATTCCCCAGATGTGACCGATCTCATGGTCCTGTAAGGTTGTCTGATCAGACGTCTGCCGTTCACGCTCAGCACTCGCTAAGCGTTTTTTAAACCGTTCCGCAAAACGAAGCTGCGTTTGCATTTCGACGACGAGGCGATGGTTCTGATACTCGTCGGGATCGACCTCATTCTTATTCCAGGCTTCTTCCAACAGCCGCAGTGTGGTTGATGGAACAGCTGAACGAGCCTGCGCCTTCAACTCGTGGATGGTAGTGGATGAAACCCCTCGATCAACCAGAAGCGCAGCTGCGCGAATGGCTAATGCGTTCGCCGTTCTTGCGAGATTGGTCAGCGCAACACATTGCAGCCACGTTCTCTCTCGGCGAAGTCGAACTCGTCGCCGGTACTCATTGCGTCGATCGATCATTGCGGTAATGGATTCTTGCGTCATGGTTGTGACGGGTTTTTTTCCGGACACGCAACGGGGATCGGGGCGATCGGCGACCATGAAAAGGATCTCTTCGTGCGTAATATCAAGGTGTTGCAGCAACAGAAGTCGAAGCATAATGCGACCTTGGATCGGTAATCCGGCAATGGTCTCTTCGACTATCTCCGCGGTCAGTGGCGATGAAGTTAATGTTGGCATCATAGCGTGTCGGTTACATCATCCTGTGGCTCGAAGCCGGAGTAGAGCCAACCTAGGCCGTGCCGGTCTGTTGCTGTTGTTCGAGCTGAAGTGCCACATATTCCCGAATATCCTGAATGGTTCCTCTGATGAACATCTCGGGGGGAATTTCTACCCGCACGAGCCTCGACGGGTCGATCCCTCGATCCTGTGCATACTGTTCATCAACGTAAAGGCTTACTGAGCCGTCTGGAAAACGGAGTGCATAAAGAGCAGTCGTATCCGCCATGACGATTCCATTGTATCGATACCCTATATCTTAGTACAGGTAACACAGGCTTTGTGAGGCTGTCAAAGCAGGCCGTAGTTGAGATAACCAGGGAAGATGGGTCCTAGCCAAACTATCTTGATCTGGACGGAACGTAGACCCCTGGGTGGCGTAAGAATCTGCCCCGATCGATCGTACATATAAAGTAGAGCGGCTTCCGGTCACGTGACCGGAAGCC
>JBGSIO010000099.1:0-40673 GCA_041742455.1 Nitrospira sp.
CTTAAAAATATGTGAAGCGTGAATCGGACGGATGGAACCGAAGGAAAGACAGCGGTCATCTGCAGCCGCACAACGGAAAGGCAACGCCCCTCGATCACGCACCCGGTGAGAGCAGGAAGTCAAAGTCGGCTTTCGTCAGCACGCCTTGCCCGGAGCCGCGCACCACGCCGGCCATGACCGCGTCGTACAACTCGAGCTTCCGCTGTTTGAGTGCCACCATCTTCTCCTCGATGCTGTGGCGCATGAGAATCCGCTCGATCGTGACCGTCCGCCGTTGCCCGATGCGGTGCGCGCGATCCGACGCCTGGCGCTCCACCGCCGGATTCCACCAGGGGTCCAGATGAAAGACATAGCTCGCTCTGGTGAGATTCAGCCCTTGCCCTCCCGCCTTGAGACTCAAGAGAAACACGCTCGGTTGTTCACCGGTCTGAAACGCCGTCACACGGGCCTTGCGCGCAGTCGATGCCGTGGACCCATCCAAGCGATGGTATAGCAACCCATGGCGGATGCACGCTTCCTGCACGAGGTCCAGAAAGCTGGTGAACTGCGAGAACACCAGGGCGCTGTGTCCCTCGTCGCGCAAGACTCGCAGCCGCTCCACCAGAAAGCTGAGCTTTGGTGACGTCTCGTTGGCCTGGTTCGTCAGGAGGCGGGGCGAAAGACAGACTTGCCGAAGTTTGAGGATGGCCGTGAGCGCGATGAGCTGCGCCTGCCCGGAGGTCTTGGTGCGATAGGCGTCGTCGATCGTTGAGCGAACCTGATCGACGGTCTGTTGGTAGAGCGCCTTTTGCCGATCGGTCAACTCAAGGAACACCTCGTGCTCGATTTTCGGTGGCAGGTCCTGAAGGATCTCGGCCTTGGTCCGCCGCAGAATAAAGGGCCGCGTCCGTCGCAGCACCTGATCGAGTGCGCGACCCGCGATACGTTTCAGGTCCGTCTTGAAGCGATCATACTCTCCCAGAAGTCCCGGCACGCACAGGTCCATCACGGAAAAATACTCGCCCAGATGGTTTTCGAGTGGCGTCCCGGTCAGCGCGATCTTGAAGCGCCCCTTGAGCCGGCGGACCGCGCCTGTCGTGTCCGCCCGAATGTTCTTTACCGCCTGCGCTTCGTCGAATACGATCACATGGAACGCCATCTGTTCCAAGCTGTCGATATCCCGGCGGGCCAACCCATAGGTCGTGAGTACCACCTCGCCATCCCCGGCGTCGAACTTCCGCTCGCTCCCGCTATACACATGAACCGTCAAACCAGGCGCGAAGCGCGCCAGCTCCTGTTCCCAGTTGAAGAGCAGACTCGTCGGAACGACGACCAGATGAGGCCCCTTCACCTCGCAAGCCGTCTTGATACGTCCCTCCTGGATAGCGGCCAGCAGGCAGATGGTTTGGAGGGTCTTGCCCAACCCCATGTCGTCCGCCAAACAGGCGCCGAATCGATGCTCGTAGAGAAACGCGAGCCAGGCGTAGCCGTCCCGCTGGTAGGGACGCACCTTCGCGTGCAGAGCCTTTGGCAACGGCGGCTTCTCGATCCGCTCAAATCCCAGCAATCGCGCCAGCACCGCCTCATCCTCAGCGGGCAGCGACACAGGGATGCCCTGCTCCCGCAGCGCCAGCCAATCGAGGATCTGTAACCGAGGCACACGCACGACGGGCGCTGTTTTCCGATCCTCCGTCGCATCACCCGTGAGGCCGATAATCGCTCGCAACCGCTCCATGGTCTGCCCATCCAAGACCCGCAAACCGTGCCCAGTGTCGATCATTCCGCCCTGCCGGACGGCCTGCCGCCATTCCGTCTCGTCAATCACCACCCCGTCGCAGCGGATCTCCGGCCGGATCTCGAACCAGTTGATCCCGGTCCCCGCTCGATCCTGACGCCCGACTTGGACGGTGCAGTCCCACTGAATGGGCCGGAGCGGTTTGTCTTCGTACAGCAAGGTGATTCCGGCCGCCGTCAGTTTTTCCAAGAGATCCGGTAATCGCTGGAACAGCACGAGCGGGTCGATCCTCATCGCGTCGTACGAGGGCATGCCGCGAAACGCGTCCAGACCGAAGACCTCGAATGGAATTCGGTACAGCAACGCTTCGCGGTGTTTGTCGATCGCGCGAAGTGTCCACCGCCTTTCGTTGACCTGCAACCGTACATCTTGACTGGCATACACCGACAGATGGTGGCTCAGCCATTGAGCAGCCTCAAGACGGATGCTCCTCGCCCAATCGCTCTGATCCAGTACCGTTTTGATGCGACGATCTCGTTCCTTGGCTTCGCCGACCGTGAGCAACGTGAAGAACAGATCATAGAGCATGGCCTTGCGTTTCTGTGCCCGCAACGGTGCGGACACAGCGCGGCCCTGCTCCAACGCCCGGATGAAAGAAAAGGTCGAGGCGCTCGGAGCAAACCGGGTGTCACTGCGCCGACATTCCGCCTGTAGCACCCATGCAGTGGTCGGCGCGCCGACCTCGTCTGGGAGTGGCGCCAGAATCAACGCGTACGACACCTCCTCGCCCACCGACATAGAGTCAGAGGAATGAACCGGCGCCTCTTCCCCATCTATGCGCAACAGAAGATCGCCCAAGGTCTTGTGGGCCTGTTTCTTGATCAGATCGATCTGCGCGGACTGGAACTCATCTCGTGTGACGGTGAATTCCACCTCATGGTGGATGCCCTGCCATCGGCCATGGCCTTGACCGTCCGGCAAGGTCACGGCGCGCAGCCTCCCAGCCGATTCGACCCCATGATCATAGTCGTTGAAACGTTGGAAGCCGTGGCGCAACGCACGAAACGAATCCCATCCGCTTTCGTCTTCCAAACAGAGCAAGCGGCGGCCAGTCACATCGACCACGAAGCTACGAAAACGGACGATCCGGTCGAGCGCCGTCTCGTCGGCCAGACAGACCGCGCGAATCCTCACGTCATGACCGGCAAGAGCGATCTCTGTTTTACTCCGACAGGTGACCGATGGGGCCCATTGAAGGGCGATCGATTCTCGTCCGGCTTTCAGCACGATCGGGAATCGGCGCTTGGAGACACGGAGATAGCGCAGTAAGGGTTCATCCCCATACCCTGACGAAAACCAGGACGGATTCAGGAATGGGCGCAGCTCCGGCGGTAACGCGGGGGTCCATCCTGCAGGAAGCCGCACACCGTTGCAATGGATCACAAGTTGCGGATACGGCTGGCCAGCGTCGATCACGATTTCATAGCCCGCCTCAGGGAGACCGTCCCCATTCCGCGAGGGGACCGTCCCCTTAATGGAACCCTTCTCGGTGAGGTCGCCGAGCAACTCAATTTGGAGCGCGGCCAGGTGAACTTGTTGCTGATCGGACAATGGAAACGTCTCGGGCGACAGCAGATGTTTGGTGGCAAAGCAGGCGCAAAGGACATGTTTGCAGAGCCAATCGAAATCCCAGGCCGGACAGTCACAGAACGAAGAGAGAAACCCCTCGTCAAGCGAAAAAATGACCTCGTACAGGCTTGTTCCCTGCACCTGCGCCGTGAGCGTGGCGCCGTCCTTACCCCAGACATAATGCTGAAGTCGTTGCTGCCGGTAATAGTCATATCCCCTAAGCACCGTCTCTCTAGGGGCCATCGTGTGCAAATCATTGACGGTGAGGGCACGAAATGCAGTAAGAACGGCTGCCGAGGCGGGAGCAGGCGTGAGGGAACTAGCCTTTGCGTCCGACGGGGAACCACCCCTCTCTCTGGGACGGGACACAGACTTCTTGCGCATAGCGCGACTATAAAGGGAAGGGGAGGACCTCCTCAAGCAGTGGTGAAGGATGCCAACTCATACAGCTACTTCTGATCACAGGGTAAACCTTGTCCATTGCGGAGATCACACGAGAAACCGTCCATGAGTAGTATCCGTCTTGAATTTCTCTTTCACCAATTCCAGGACTTTCCCCGCCGCGTCCTTCACGGAGACCTTCGTCGTATCGATCCTCACCTCCGGATTGAGCGGCGACTCGTAAGGATCTTGTAGGCCCGGAACGGTCGACGACTCACCCCGCTGGCCCCGCCGGTAAGTCCCCTTATAGTCACGCTGCATGGCCAGTTCCAATGGACACTCCACGGCCACCTCGATGAACCTCGGGATGAGGCTCCTGGCAAAGTCGCGATAGGCTCGCCGGTTTGCTGTCGCATCGAAGATAACGGTTATGCCATGTGAGACCAGCTTCGCGCCCATGAATGCCATGGCACGGTAGAAAAGATCCCTTTCAGCCTGAGCATAGGTCGGATGAGGAGTCAGTACTCGTCGAATGGCATCTGATTCCAACACCTCTATGGTATAGCCCCATGTTTCGAGTTGGGTGGTGAGTTCACGAGCAATCGTGCTCTTCCCCGACGCAGGCAGGCCAGTGAGCCAAATAGCACAGGCATTTGAAGAATCGCCAGTCGTCATGGGATATCCATAACAGGTGAGTGAGCAGTCGTACGTTCAGCTGATGCGTGACTATTGATGTTGGATGGGCTTTATAGTCCGCAATACTCATTCACTCGGTTTGGTTCAAAGCGCGGTACATCGAGCACGTTTTCAATGAAGCGAAAGAGGCTGCGTCGGATGTCGATCGACAGATTGGGATACCAGAGCGGGCTCGCCACGACCAGCCCGCGAAAGGCGAAGAACGGCGCAGCCGTTTCCGTGACTTCCTTGTCGCCGCTCGCGTCCACGTATGTGTCCCAGAACAATCGGAATAGCACCTCGAAGGGGCCCCGGAGATTACCCCATCGAATCAGCGAGTTGAGAAGATAGTTGATCGTCATCGCGGTGATGTCGTCGGCCGGTTCGCCCCATTCCCCCCGTGACCGATCCAACACCGCAAAATCCGTCCCAGTCCGGAACAGTACATTGTACGGGTGGAAATCCCCGTGTACCTGGGAAAGTCGATTAGACTTATCATGAAGGCGCCACCTCCACCGGTTACAGGCCTCCTCTACTGTTCGCAATAGATCGCCTGTGATAAAGCCGCAGCGCTTGGGATAGCTGTCGGTCAACCCCATGATGCATTCGCCGTGACCGATCAATTCACGCAGCCGACGTTTGTAGAGGTCTGCGTCACGCCGTTTCGTGGCATGGACCTGGGCCAAGTAGCGAGCCAACGCCACGGTGCGTTGCCGATCCAGAATTCGCAATGTCCCGCCTTTCGCCAGCCGCTCAAGATCCGCATGATAGCTTGCTCCCTCGGTCCATTCATTCAGCACGAAAAATTCACGGGCTTCCGCGAGAGAAAAGAGGGTCTGCTTGGCATCGAACGCCCCCACATCGAGCGCCTTCACATGGCGCGGAAGGCGTCCATAGGAATCGTAGTCCCACAATATCGCTTGGGCGCGATCGGCCATATGTTCGTGTCCGAATGGGCCTGGCCTCATCGTTTCTAGCACGGCGGACTGAATCTGGGGCCCGATTTTGAACGTCAACTTAACCGGCGTGCCATACCCATAGCGCTTCTGCGCTCCCTTCGAGCTCTCTTTGCCAATGACTCCGTAGGACAGTAGTCGTGCCGACGAGCCGAAGCGAGCTTGTAGATAGCGTTCCAAGGCAGGCTTGCTTAATATCGGCATGCCGAGAACCCTCGCAATTCACGTTCCCGGCAGCTCTCTTCCAAAAGCTTGGAAAGGCTGCTGTGAGTAAACACGCTGTCGCGTTGAGCTCCACCCGTCAAACTTGAACTGGGGAAAAATGCGCCACATCGGACCGGGGGTCATCATCGAGGGGTCTCGAAATATCAATCTTTGCTCTCTCGCCAATAACCTCCGGTTGTTCCCGAGGCGGCATATCATTTGCTGATTCAATCAATAGAGATGCGCGAATCGTCCATAAGAAAAGACGGAGGAAGAATGGAACTTGAGATTCAAAGCCGCAATGTTGCAATGACCCCACGCTGGAAGACGGAGATTGAAGCCCGCATGAGTGATCTGCAGCGTGGGCATGAGGATTTAGTTCACGGTCGAGTCACGTTGACCAAGAATCGGCATCACAAGAAACTTGCGAACGTGGCGGAAGCGCTCGTGGTGGTCACCCTGCCAGGGCGTCACACCATGACGGCCCGGAAGGAAAACAAGACGTTCGAAGAAGCTATTCGATCTGCATTTCATGCCGTCAGCATCGAACTCCGCAAGTATCGAGAAAAACGCGCAAAGACTGAGGTGCGCGTTCCGCCTGTGCCACCCTATCGTGGAGTGATCTGCAAGCTCTTCCCCAGGGAGCAATACGGCTTCGTCCTCAAGGAAGGGGGCGGGGAAGTGTATTTTCATGCGAACGCGCTGCAGGGGCTCACCTTCGAGCAACTCAATGATGGGACTGAGGTCGTTTTCGACGAGGAGCAAGGGAAGAAAGGCTTACAGGCAACCGTGGTTGCGCTCCTACCACCTGTGGTGACGAAAGTATCGTAGGATGACGATCTCAAAATTCAAAGTCCCCGTCTCGATGCTCGCGCCTGTGATCGACTCCGGTCAACTTGGCTTCGAGGATACAGGCGAGCTGGAACCCCTCACTGAAATCATCGGACAGGAACGGGCCGTCGAGGCCATGGAATTCGGGCTGAATATAAAGAGTCCCGGGTTCAATCTCTACGTATCGGGTCCTGTCGGCACCGGAAAAGGTACGCTCGTTCGCCAGATGGTCAAGCGCATGGCTCAGACGTCGCCCGCTCCATCCGACTGGTGTTATGTCAATAACTTCCAGGACCCGTCGCGCCCAACCTGTCTCTCGCTTCCGGCAGGACAGGGCGCCTCGTTCAAGCGAGAGATGTCGGGTTTCATAGACGGGTTGCGGCGCGACATTCCTATGGCGTTTGAAAGCAAGAAATATCTCGATGCCAAAGCCAAGCTGCACGACAACATCGATACCAAGAAAAAATCGCTCTTCCATGAATTGACGGAACTCAGCCGGACGCGAGGATTCGGTTTTGAAGAAACCTCGGTGGGCTTTGGGATTGTCCCACTCAAGGCCGGGAAGCCCATGACCGAGGCCGACATGGAGGCGATGACCGACGAGGAACAGCGGGACTTGAATGAGCGTCGCAAGGCCCTCGAAGGCGAGATCCGCGAGTTTCATGCTCGCATTCATAGTCTTGAGAAGGAAGCCGAACACCAGCTGCGGCACCTGGACGGTCAACTGGTCACCCATGTCTTGGAAGGGCGTTACGAAACCATGCGGCGGACCTACCAGGACTTGCAGACGGTTTCCTCATTCTTGGAGCGCGCTCGAGACAACATCGTGCACCATTACAAGGATTTTCTTCCTCGCGAAGGTCCCACCCTTGCCATTCCAGGCTTAGAATTCAAACGACCGGACCTCTCGCGCTTTCTCGTCAACCTCATCGTGCAGCGCGACCCGACGGAAGGCGCCCCCGTGATCGACGAATCGCACCCGATCTATACGAACTTGATCGGAAAGATCGAACGGCGGGCCCACATGGGGGTTATGTACACCGACTTCACGGAGATCCGTGCGGGTGCCGTGCTGCTGGCCAACGGCGGCTACTTGATCGTGAATGTCTTGGACATACTGCGCCAACCCTTCTCGTGGGATGCGTTGAAGCGCGTGATCAAGACCGGCGAGGTAAAGATCGAAGATCCTGGAGAATTCTACGGGTTCTCGACGGCTGGACTAAGGCCGGAGCCGATCCCAGTACATGTGAAGGTCATCATAGTCGGACCGCCCATCCTGTACCACCTGCTCATGGCCTATGAAGAAGATTTCAGTAAACTCTTCAAGGTGAAGGTGGACTTCGACACCGAGGTGGTGAGGAGCGACCGGCAGGACCGCCAATATGCCAGGTTCATTACCAAGCTCTGCCGCGAAGAAGGGCTGCCGCATTTCGGCGCCGATGCCGTCGCTGAAATCATCCGGCAAGGGTTCCGGTTCGCTGATCGGCACGACCGACTGTCGTTGCGGTTCAGCCTGGTGAGCGATCTTATCCGCGAAGCTGGATATTGGGCCAGGAAGGAAGGCCATTCCTTTGTCACTCATGCCGACGTCGATGCCGCCGTCACCCATAAGCGCCATCGCTCGAGTCTGGCTGAACACTGGATCCAGGATGAAATCAAAGAAGGCACGTTGATGGTCGACCTCGACGGCGACGTCGTCGGCCAGGTCAATGGCCTCTCGGTTCATCAGCTCGGTGACTATGCGTTCGGGCGTCCCACCCGCATTACGGCTCGGACCTATGTCGGGACCAAGGGTGTGATCGATATTCAGCGCGAGGCAGAACTGGCGGGCACGATCCATAGCAAGGGCGTCATGACGCTGGCCGGATACCTCGCCGGAAAATTTGCCGGGTCCCATCCCTTCGCGATGAGCGCCTCATTGACGTTCGAGCAGACCTACTCGGAGGTGGAAGGAGACAGCGCTTCTGTGGCCGAACTCGCCGCCATTCTTTCCAGCCTTGCTGATCTGCCGATCCATCAATGGCTGGCCGTCACTGGTTCAGTCAATCAGTTGGGAGAAATACAGCCGATCGGTGGCGTGAATGAGAAGATTGAGGGGTTCTTCGAGTCCTGTTCTCGCAAGGGGTTGACCGGTAGACAGGGCGTGGTCATCCCCGCACGAAACACGAAACATTTGGCGCTTCGGCGCGACGTGGTGGAGGCCGTGGAATCAGGACATTTTTCCGTCTATGCCGTGAACACGATTGAAGAAGCCCTGGAACTGCTCACCGGCATTGCAGCCGGTGAACGAGGGCTTGATCGGGCCTATCCACCCGACACCGTCTTCGGTCGCGCTGCGCAACGACTAGAGGAAATGGCACAGGCTGTGGCGGAATGGGGTGAAGGGGAAGAGAAACAGAGAGGACACATTATCATGGAGCCGTAGGTATTCTATTGTTCGGGTTTTCTCCAACGGATGGAGGTCACGGTGGAACACATGAAACTATCAATCGGATCTTTGATGATTGCGCTTGGGCTATTTCTTATTCCGAACGAAACTCCTGCGCAATCGACCCCCGACTGGGGAAAGGCCGAATACGAGTCGAACTGCGCCAGCTGCCATGGTCTTGGTGGGAAAGGTGACGGCCCGCTGTCCGAGAGCTTTCGTACGAAAGCGGCGGACTTGACCACTCTCGCCAAAAGAAATGACGGCGTCTTTCCGGCCCAGCGGGTATATGAAATCATCGACGGGCGTCAGGAGGTAGCAGCCCACGGCCCTCGTGCGATGCCAGTCTGGGGCCGAGATTACCGGATCCAGGTGCCTGACATTATGCTCGGAGACATACAAATCTATGGGCTGAAGGACGCGGTCGTGCATAACAAGCTGGTCGCGCTTGTTGACTACTTGCATCGGCTACAAGTGAAATAGCCTGCAAAAAGATTGGAACTGTTCACCGGCATTGCAGCCGGTGAACGAGGGCTCCGAACATATCATTACGGAGACGTGATGAACCATTCGAGGCGGGCTTTGATCTGATCCCGCACAGTTCGGAAGGTATTCTTCCGGTCTTCCAGAGATCCCATTGCGGCGGCTGGATCATCGAAACTCCGATGCATCAGACGCCCCGTATGAGGCCAACGAGGGCACGAATCCTTCGCCCGATTGCAGACGGTAATCACATAATCGAATGCCTGGTCGATGGACTCATCCATGCTCTTTGATCGCTGTGACGAAATATCGATACGCAGTTCCTGCATCGCCGACTCAGCGCTTGGATTCAGACCGAAGGGATGCGTCCCGGCGGTGGAGACATCATACCGGTCTCCAGCCGGATGACGAAGCAGTCCCTCTGCCATATGATTTCGAGCTGAATTGCCCACACAGAGAAACAACATTCGCCGCGCTTCATGAACAGCACGTGGCTGCACAGCAGGCCGCTGAGCTCATCTCCGGCTTCGTTGCCCGTATAAACCCGCTGATGAACTTGCCGTCGACCACCGGTGCAATGGCGTCAAGATTGAGATCGGTTCCCTCAAACAGGTCGCGAGCATCAGCGGCGGTATAGACCCGGGTCGGCTCGATGGAAACTCGTTCAAACCCCGCACGCTCAAGTTTCGAGATGTACTCCCTTTCCTCCAACGCACCCGCGACACAACCGGCCCACAGCTCGATGCTGCGCTGAATTTCTTCCGGCATCTCCCCTCGGACGACAATGTCCGAAACAGCCAAGCGTCCGCCCGGCTTCAACACACGGAAGGCTTCCGCCAGTGACAGATCCTTGTCGGGAGACAAATTGATGACACAATTGGAGATGATGAGATCGACGGAGTCGTCGGGCAAAGGGATATGTTCGATGTCGCCCTTCAAGAATTCCACGTTCGTCACCCCAGCCTTCGCTTGGTTGGCCCTCGCCAGCTCTAACATTTCGTCGGTCATGTCCAAGCCGTACACCTTGCCGGTTGGCCCCACTCGACGCGCGGAGAGCAGCACATCGATCCCGCCGCCTGAGCCCAAATCCAATACCGTTTCTCCCGGAGCGATCTGTCCCAAGGCAGTCGGATTGCCACAGCCGAGCGACGCTCGCACCGCGTCTTCGGGAACCACGGCGGTCTCCTGATCTGCATAGAGGCCAGCGGTGATGGGATCGAGCTTTCCGGCTTCCAGCACTGTGCCGGTTCCACAGCACGAACGCCGTTCCTGCTGTTGTGCCTTTAGAGCCGCCTGTCCATATCTGGTCTTGATTACATCTTTTAGTGTCTGCTCATTGTTCATGAAGCACCTCCCATCAAGGACCGTTGATCTATCGGGCCTTAAAAATCAGCAACAACATCGTGCAGAAGCCGCTGACTTCGCTGCCTTCTTGAGCGAATCCACCAAGTCTTCCAGCTCTTCAATGGCCTGGGAACTGAGTGAGTAATACATCCATCGCCCATCACGCCGATCCTCGACCAGGCCAGCATCCTTGAGGACCTTCAAGTGAAACGATAGCCGCGACTGCGCAGCTTTCATTGCATCCGTCAGCTCACAGACACATTGCTCTCCATCTTTTAATCGTTCCAGTAGCGCCAGGCGCGTCTCATCCGACAGCGCATGAAACAGTGTAACTGCTTTCTTGATCGATGGAGCAACAGCAGCCATGACTAAAATCTATAGCAACGCATTTTGATGAGTCAAGAGCCGCCAGGAGGTATGAAGTCCTGCCGTTTCGTGATTGAACAAATGGTTCTATGAAGTGGCGTGGATCGAACCGAAAGGAGTGAAGGGGAAAACAAACCTACTGGAGGCATCACGCTGCCAGAAATTGCGTTGTCATTTTGAATCGTTGGACTGATCGATCCTTCCCCACTGTTCACGATCGGAACGATTCAGATCAGACATAAAGCCTCCGACCCCGCAGCTGCTTCTTGACTTACCACCTCCTTGAGATTAATGACACTCACGGAGCGTCCTAGATAATGAGCCACCTGGATACACTGGACAGTATCATCATTCGTGATTAGACATAGGATACGAACGGAGGATCAATTATGAGACCAGGTAGTCGACCAATTACGATCGTATTTATTCTTATCGCTATTGTATTTATCACAGATTCATACGCTGGCCCGGAAATTACCGGCATTCCGAGGGAAACGGTAGATAAAGGCAAGATCGAAAAGGCTAGATTATCTGCTCAATTATGCGGTCCAGGATGGACCCTGTCGGACGACCGTGAACATACCCCAGCTAGTTTCTTGTGCGTCCCTGTAAAACCAAAAATACAATGCCCACCGAATGCGCAGTTGCTCGAAACAGAGTGCTCAGTAGGTTGCGCCCCTAGGCCAAGGTAGACCAACACCTGTATTTATCCACGCGCGACGCAGGTCGTTGTGCCTGCACATCTTCAGCTCCAGCAGCAGGTGCTCCAACGCCCAATCCGCGCCGTCACCTCGTCTACCCGGAGGTCGCTACCTCATGGTCAGTACCACACGAAAACGGGCCTTCCCGCTCAACATACGGTCGTAGGCTGCCGTTGCCTGTTCCAGCGGGAACGTCTCGACGATCGGACGGATGCCAGTCAGGGCACAAAAATTGAGGGCATCCTCTGAATCGCGGGCACTGCCCGATGGCCACCCTTGAATCGTCCGGCGTGCGCCGATCAGTTGAATCGGTGTCACGGTCATGGGATCAGTCGATGCGCCCAGAACAACCAGCTTGCCTCCGACCCCCAAGCCGTCGATCATGTCCGACATGGCTTTGCTGTTCGGAGCCGTCGCCAGAATCACGGCTGCTCCACCGAGACTCGTCAGTTCCTTCGCTGGATCGGTCGTTTCAGCATCCAGGTAGCGCTCGGCTCCTAGTTTCAATGCGAGCTCGGCTTTGTCCTGGCCTCGCCCGATGGCTACGGTATGAAAGCCCATCTTATTGGCAAACTGCACACCGAGATGGCCGAGACCGCCCACCCCCTGGACGGCAACCAGATCACCGGCCTTGGCTCCGCTGTGACGCAAGCTGTTGAATGTGGTAATCCCGGCACAGAGAATCGGCGCCGCTTCCGTTGGCGTGAGCGCATCCGGGATTGCCGCCAGCGCCTCGGTGCGCGCAATCAAGTACTCAGCATACCCACCATCCTCATGGAAGCCGGTCACGATGAAGTTCTTGCAGCCGAGAAAATCGCCGCGGCGGCAAGGCGTACACTGACCACAATGTCCTCCGTGCCACCCCACACCAACACGCTGGCCTTTCTCCCAGGTCACCACTCCGGCACCCACCGCATCGATGACTCCCGCCACCTCATGGCCCGTGACGCGTGGATAGTGGAGTCCAGGCCAATAGCCTTCTTTGACAAACTCGTCACTATGGCAAACCCCGCAGGCTTGCACTTTAATGCGAACGGTGTTGGGCTTGGGTTCCGGCACCGGACCGTGGACGATCTGGAATGGACCTCCTGGCACGGTAATCTGCACGGCCGTCATTTGTGGCATCAGAGCCTCCTCGGTTAGTAAGCTCTTTTCACTCCACGACAGTCGCTTGGTTGAGCTTAGAACAGTTGTCCGCCCCCTAAGTACTGCGTGAGTGTAGGAGCACAATGCTGAATGGGCAGAAGGTTCAGGGCGTCAGTACCGCACGTGGCTAGCACCATGTGCAAGATGACGTCTTGTTTCCTCTCTCAGCGATGCGTTAACTGATCGCGAGCACAGGTTTCTTCTGCCAGCATTCGTTGACCTGCCGTGGCGTCCTCGGGGATGCGCGCTATGCAGCCCTCAAGCGAATCACCTTGCGTCCCGGCCGATGCACGACCACCGCTTTTTGCTATGGCTGTTCCGACCACACCTTGACGGAAGTCTTCGTTGTCTTGACAGCTCTGCTCAGCCACCATCTTCGCTCCATTACTGGAATCGCTTGGAATCCGTGCCAGACACACACGTAGCGAATCCGCGAGTGTGTCAGGAGGAGCTTCGGCTGGCGTCGCAGAGACCGTCTCGGTCGTGGCCGACACTGGTGATTGTTCCGATGCCGGCTGCATCACAGCTCTTCCCGATGCACAGCCAACTGCTCCTAATAGGCAAACGATGCCAATCATCCCAGTTCCAACCTGGATCTTGTCCATAAACACGATTCCTCCTTCGGAGCAAAGGGTGGGGCGAGGCGCTGTCGCTGCGCTTCTATATAGCGAAGTCTCCTTAGTGGCGCAAGCGACATCCTGGGAAGGTCTGCCGTATCCACGGAGGGCACTCCAGTGTTTCTTTAAGGATTTCTGCTGTTGTGGTACGCTGAACCAGCAATTGTCATGAGTACACGAATAACCTCGACGAGGACTATCATGAAGATGTTGCACATTGTCTGTGGGAAGAGGTTTGAGGAAGAGATTGTTGTGCTGTTTCAAAAGCTTGGAATCAAAGGATACACCGTGATTTCAGGCGTGGGAGGCAGTGGTGTGACCGGGACCGTGACTGCCTCTAATCAGCTAACGAACCAGAATACCAATACGCTCTTCATGGTCGCACTCGGATACGAATCTTCTTTTTTGCCACAGATTGTGGCCGCGCTAAAGGAGCTTCGAGCCAAACATGTCCAGGGACATGACGACCGTGAAATTCCGTTGAAAGTCTTTCTTCAACCCTGCGAGATCATCATCTAGAGTTCGTATCCCGTGTTTAGTGCGATTGCTTACCCGTAAGTTTGAACATATCCAGAAATTACGGATTGTCCCCGTTCCAGTTTGGACACTACCGGCGACTGGCCTATGATGCGAATTCTTGGGCCTTGCGGAAGCAGGATCACGCGGTCATCTTCCACTTCGCCACCTAACACCCATTCAAACAATCGCTTTGCATCGTTCAGTTCCGGGTCTTTGGGAAAGCGGTACTGTAGTTTCTGCATCGGTTCATCGTAAAGCCCGATGCAGCCGTGAGAGGTAGGGTAACCCGGCAAGTCGCGTCCGTGAATCCAATAGGATACCCGGTCGCGATCGACATAAAACTGTAATGCATAGTTCATCGGATAGGGCCGTTCTGTTCCCTCGATTGTATAGAGGCAGGATCGATGGGCACGGTGAGCTGCGGTAATGCGAAATTCTCCGGTGGGCGTTGGGTTGTGTGCTCCCCCGGAAGCGATCGGGAGAGCAAAGCGGAGAGCGCCATACTCATAGGCTCCGAGAAACTGCTCAGAGAGGTCAACAAGAATGAACTGCTTCTCTTGTTCTGCAATGAGGTACAACAACGGAAGCGGCAAGAATGATTCGAGCTCGTCGAGCTGCCTCGGCGCCTTGATGGACACCCCGGCATGCACATGACGCCGATCGATTCGATTGAAGCGTGCGACACTGGTCCACTGCTCCCCGAACACCTTTTCCAACGATTCGCCCACGTTGAAGGTTCGACAGTCCCACTGTACGGTCGCATCGCTGGGATACCTAATGCTGCAGGGACTATGGGTTATTGCTTTTTGATCCGAGGAGGCATCTGTAGAGACAAGAACTATGAAGAAGAAAAGGCTATTCCACACCAACCATGATAATGCAGTGGGCATGATCGATATCAGCATACCCGACGCGAAATACAACCGCGCCTCTTGATCACATACGTTTGACTCCTACGACCAATATTGCGACGCCTTCATATAGCCGAAGAGCAGATCCCGCCGCGCAAGAATTCCCACCAGCTTGTTGTTCCGAACTACCGGCACACGGGTTAAATAGCGGTCTTGGAACAGATCGGCCACTTGACCAAGGGTTTGATCTTCAGTCACGGCCACAGGATGGGCCGACATAATTTCCGTGGCGAGAATCTTCCGGAGATCTCGCCCCTCGAGCATGGCTTGCAGCAGATCGTATTCGGTCACGATCCCAACCAACGTCCCCTCCTCATCTACAACAGGCAAGCTCCCGTAGTTTCGGTGAGTCATCAGATGGGCAATGGTCGACGAGTCGGTGCGCGTCGTGCATCGCGTGACCGCGTCTTGCATGAGCTGTCCTACGGTCAAGGTCTTCGGATCGCAGGCTTTTAAGAAGAATTCTGTTTGTCTCATAGTAGACTCCTCACTGTTCTCGTTTCCCACCAGTCGCGAGATACGTCCGCAAGACATCACGCCTCGCGATGATACCGATCAGTTTATCCTTGGCATCCACGACGGGGACGCGGACCAGATCGCTTGCGCGCAGCACATGCACCAATGTTCCAAGTGTTGTTTCAGGCCGGACTGAGTAGGGGTTAGAGGTCATGACGTCTTTCGCCGAAACAGCGCCAAGCGGATGACCATCGTCGACGGCCGCCAAGAGATCATGTTCGCTGACGATGCCGGCCAGTTTAAATCCCTTCTCGACGACGGGAACGGCCCCGAACCCTTCGATCATGAGCGATGCGATCACGTTACCCTTGGTCTTCATGTAGACAGACTGCACTTCTTTCTCCATAACCTGACTGACTGTCATGGAGTCGAAGTCTTTCACCTTGACCATTTTTGTCTTCTTTGTGTTCTTTATCTTCTTCATCGCCTCTCCTCACGTCCTTCCGATCGGATTACCCTTTCTCACTACCAGATGTCAGTCCTCGGCACTCCGAAGTACCAAGCCTCAATCCTCGTTCCAGCGACGTGGACGACTTTCTGCTTACCAGGCTCCATCCTGATCGCCTCGAACTGTCCACAAGCTCAAACTGACGCCATTCGCCACAGTCACATTTCCGTTCTGCTGCAAAATGCGACAACCGTACTCTGAACCTCCCCACCGGTTCTCTTCATAACTCCTTGGAAGATGAACAATTCTTCTCTTGTTATTCTCCTTGTCACAGGCACATGCAATGCAGTTCTGATACCTGAAATCATCTCGACATCCTGTTCGTCACGATAGAAAGGAACCAGTCATGCGGATTTTATGTGCGGTCGATGGGTCGGAACACTCGCAGTGGGGAGTCCAGGCACTCGAAGCCCTTGCGAGCCGAGAACCTGAGCAGGTTGTGGTGCTGCACGTCGTCGACAAGCCTGCGATTCAGGCCCTCACCGGAAAGAACCCCATTGGTGAGCGCCGAGCACTTGCCGCTATGGAAAAAGCAGGGGGCATTGTTCTTCGAGATGCCGCGCGATCAGCCCACGTGGCCCTTGGTCAGGCAGCCACAGCACCGCGCTCAACAATTCAAACTCTTTTGGCTCATGGCCCGCTTGCGAAGACCATCGCCAGAGAAGCACGTCGCTTAAAGGCGGATCTGATCATCATGGGATCGCGGGGACTGAGCGATGTTCAAGGGTTCTTACTGGGAAGTATTTCGCGCCAAGTTGCCTCGATGGCTCCCTGTTCTCTGTGGGTCGTGAAACAACCGACGCACAAACTTCTCCATGTCACCCTGGCCGTCGACGACTCCAAACCGTCACGGGTCGCCGCGAAGTTTCTGCGATCCTACCTTCTTCCGGAGACCGCCACCGTCACGATTCTCTCTTCAGTGGAGAGCCCCGTCACGGACTTTGCCGCCCGGTACTTATCCGAATCTCAACTGGCCGAATTGACGAAGCCGGTCATGGAGCGGGCCAACGCGTTGGTCGACAGTATACGGAACGCGTTCATTAAGGATGGCTTTCTGGTCGTGACGCAGATCCAGATGGACCACGTCATCGAAACCATCGTCAAACACATAGAAGCCAATCGTGACGAGCTCTTGGTAATCGGATCTCGCGATTTGACGAAGAGCGAACGACTCCATCTCGGCAGCGTGTCTGAGAGTCTGCTGAGACATGCCCCCTGCTCTGTGCTGATCGTGCGAGGCGCCCGTGCCTGAGTTCAGCCATCACGACATTCACCAGCTTCCGATCGAAGATGTGCTGAAGCGCCTGGAAACCAGTAACGGAGGTCTGTCTTTCGATGAGGCTCAACGACGTTTGGCTCGATACGGACCGAATGTGCTCGTCGAGCCGGATCGCTACTCGCCCCTCCGTGGGCTCGTGCGCCATTTCACCCACTTCCTCGCCATCCTCCTCTGGATCGCCGCCGGTCTCTCCTTTGCGGCCGACTTCATGCGACCCGGTGAGGGTATGGCAACGCTGGGTTGGGCCATCCTCGGCGTCATCATCATCAACGCCGTGTTCGCTTTTTTTCAGGAATACAAAGCGGAACACGCCGTTCAGGCACTCCGCCGTCTGCTGCCGAGCAAGGCGTGGGTCACAAGAGGCGGGCAATTCGTCGAAGCCGCACGGAGGGAAATCGTGCCCGGCGATGTGCTGATCTTAGAAGAAGGCGAACGGGTGCCGGCCGATGCACGTCTCATCGAAGCGAAAGGAATGCGGGTGGACAATGCCGCTTTGACCGGCGAATCAAGACCAAAACGACGGATAGCCGAGGCCACACAAGACGGGCACTGGCTCGACCTCCCGAATCTTGTCTTTGCCGGCACCACCATCCTATCGGGCCATGGTCGCGCCGTGGTCTTTGCCACTGGGATGCGTTCGGAGTTCGGTAAGATCGCCGCCCTCACCATCACGGTCGAAACTGCCTTCAGCCCCCTTCAGCAAGAGATCATTAAGGTCACCCGTATTGTCGGCGTCATTTCATTGGCTATGGGAGCCACGTTCTTCGTGATCGGTGTCTCAACGGGACTCGGATTCTGGATCAGTGCGATCTTCGGCATCGGCATCATCGTGGCGAACGTACCGGAGGGTTTACTCCCGACCGTCACCCTCGCCCTCGCCATGAGCAGCCAGCGCATGGCGAAACGCAACGCATTGATCAAGCACCTGCCCTCAGTTGAGACCCTCGGCTGCACCAAGGTGATTTGTACGGATAAGACGGGGACACTGACGGAAAATCGCATGAAAGTGGATCGCTTTTTCGCCGATGGACTTGTGATCGAATCACGAGAAGGCTGTTTCTTCACCAGAGGGCGCTTGGTCAGCACTACCGACGCACAGCGGTGGCGACCTTTTTTTGACGTGCTCCTCCACTGCCACAACGCCAAGCGTGTCCGGAAGTCCGATGGACGTTTCGTAGTCACCGGCGATCCTACGGAAGTTGCGTTGTTGGAATTTGCCATCGAACATGGGCTGGCCCACCGACCTCCCCTGCGGCGCATGGGGGAGTTGGCATTCGATGCAGATCGGAAGCGGATGAGCACCCTCCATTGGGCGGAAGGACGACTCATGGCATTCACCAAGGGCGCTCCTGAATCGGTCTTGCCTCTCTGCGCCAACACTCACGTCCATGGCAATGCCATAACCATGACCTCGGATGAGCGCACGCGCATCCTGAGTCAGAGCCGATCCTTTGCCGAGCAGGCCTACCGCGTGCTCGCCGTCGCCATGCGCGAAGTGGCCCATCAGCCTGAGCACATTGAAGTAGAAACGATTGAATCAGACCTGACATTCCTCGGACTCGTGGCCATGATGGATCCGCCGCACCGAGAAGTGCCCGAGGCCATCACGAAATGCCAAAGAGCCGGTGTCCGCATCGTTATGGTCACCGGCGACCATCCGCTCACGGCACTAGCCGTCGCACGGAAGATCGGCCTGGTTCCTGAACAGGCTGCACCGTCACCGAGCAGTTTCGTCCCGGTCATCGAAGGGTCGCAGCTCGACAAGACGAGCGACGAGCAACTCCGTCAGCTGCTGACCCCGTCTCGGCCAGGCGAACCGGACCCGGTCTTTGCCAGGATGGCCCCGCGCCACAAGATGCGGATCGTATCCACATTCAAAGAGATGGGGGAAGTGGTCGCGGTCACCGGCGACGGAGTCAACGACGCGCCGGCTCTCAAGAAAGCCGACATCGGCATCGCGATGGGCATCACCGGCACGGATGTCGCCAAAGAAACGGCCGATATGATACTGCTTGACGACAACTTCGCAACGATCGTGAGTGCGATTGAAGAAGGCCGCACTGTCTATGACAATATTCGCAAATTCTCGTCTTACATACTGGCGAGCAACGTCCCTGAAATAGTCCCATTTCTTGGCTATGGTTTCATCGGCATGCCGCTGGCCCTCACAATTCCGCAAATCTTGGCAGTCGACCTCGGAACCGACATGATCCCCGCCCTGGGCCTCGGGACAGAGCGGCCCCAATCCGATGTCATGGACCTTCCGCCGCGCGCACGAAGCGAGCGACTGCTGAGCCTCCCGATCCTGCTGCGTGCCTATCTTTTTCTCGGCGTCATCGAAGCGATCGTGGCGATGGGAGGATTCTTTCTCTTCCTTTACAGTCAAGGCTGGACATGGGGAACTCACCTGGATTGGTCCTCACCTTTATATAAGCAGGCAACAACCGTCACCTTTGCCGGAATCGTCCTGGCCCAGGTGGCCAACGTCTTCGCTTGCCGGTCTGATCATCTCTCGGTATCCAAGCTCGGATGGCGGACCAATCCGTTGATTGTGTGGGGGATACTTACAGAACTCATCATTCTTTCGCTGATTGCCTACACGCCGATTGGGAACGAGGTCTTCGGAACCAGCCCTTTGCCTCTCTGGATCTTCGGACCACTCGTACTCGGAGCTCTCGCGCTCTTGCTGGCGGAAGAGGGCCGGAAGGTCATCGTGAACCAGCGCAATCGTAAGATTCATACTCATACCGAAGCCACCCAAGTAACAAATGCATCATGACCATTAATCCCCATGAGCCCAAACCCTCTGTTCCCGTGACGGAAGTCGTTCAGGATCACACCGAGGCTGCACTGGCACATCGACAGTCCGAGTCATTCCCTGCACAGAGGCGAACTATTCCAGTGATCCCGCTCCCTGTACGATCGAGACAATCTCGTTTGCCCTGGTTGATCGGCATCGTGATGATCATGGTCATCGGCGGAGGGGGCATGTGGCAGTGGTGGACCTCCGGGACTCCCCCGATCCAGTACAAGACGACCCTCGTCGATCGAGGCCCGATCACGGCCATCGTCACGGCAACCGGCACCGTCAATCCGGTGATCTCCGTCCAGGTCGGCAGCCAGGTTTCCGGCAAAGTGTCGCAACTGTTCGCTGATTTCAATTCACCTGTCACAAAGGGACAGGTCCTGGCGCAGATTGATCAAAAATCGTTCAAGGCCCGCTTGAGCCAAGCACGCGCTGCCGTAAAGAGCGCCAAGGGGAACCTCGCAAAGGCCGACGTGTCGGCTACACAGCGCAAGCGGGAATTTGATCGCATGGCGGCACTACGACCACAGGCGTTCGTCTCGCAAGCGGACGTCGATCTCGCTGAGACCAACTACCGAGATGCGGCGGCCAACGTCGAGGTTCTGCAGGCGCAGCTCGATCAAGCCCAGGCGGCCCTGGCTTCTGCGGAATTGGATCTTGGCTACACGACGATCTACTCGCCGGTGGATGGAATCGTGGTCTCCAGAAACGTGGATGTCGGCCAAACCCTAGCCGCGGCCTTCCAAACACCGATCCTCTTCGTGATCGCCCAAGACCTGACTCAGATGCAGGTCAACGCCAACGTCAGTGAATCCGACATTGGCGGCGTCAAGGAAGGCACAGAAGCGAATTTCCGCGTCGACGCCTATCCGAAACAGTTCTTCGAAGGCGTAGTGACACAGGTGCGCAACGCACCCATTAGTATTCAGAACGTCGTGACCTATGACGTGGTCATCACCGTGAGCAATCCCGAGCTGAAGCTAAAGCCGGGCATGACGGCAAACGTGACAATCATCACGTCCCGCAAGGAACATCCGCTGCGGGTGCCGAACGGCTCGCTGAGATTCCGCATGCCAAACGTACCGCTCGACAAAAAAGCGACGCGAGTCTGGGTGTTGGATTCCGATAACCAGCCCCGTCAAGTGGATGTCACGACCGGCATTGCAGACTCACTCTCCACTGAAATTGTGGATGGTGTATTGAAGGAAGGAGACCGCGTCATCGTAGGTCTTGAGACAGAGGAAGAGCGGGCCCAGAAGAAATTGCCGCCGGGCTTCGAACCGAGTCGGGGAATGAGATGAAGAAGAGGAGCTATCAGCGATCAGCTATTAGCTCTCAGCCAGTAACCGAAGAATCACCTCCGAGCGCTGAGAGCTGAGATCTATTCTTATGTCTTTTTTCTGGCTCACCCTCGTTTCCGCCCTTCGCATTCTCCGCCGGAATCCTTTGCGAGCCGGGTTGACGATGCTGGGCATCATCATTGGAATTGGCGCGGTGGTCGCCATGGTCAGCCTGGGTCAGGGCGCGACGGCCTCCGTACAGGCTGAAATCTCGAGTCTTGGCACCAATGTTCTGATTATCGTCCCGGGCGCGACCACGGTCGGCGGCGTCCGCGGCGGACTCGGCTCCATTTCGACCCTGACAGTCGACGATGCAGAGGACATCGAGAAAAAAGTCGCGAGTGTCACGACCGCGATGTACGGCTCACGATCAGTCCTTCAAGCCATCCGAGAAAACAAGAACTGGAGCACGATCGTCTTCGGAACAACCCCTGTCTTTCCCGATATTCGGAACTGGCCCATCGCCCAAGGGAATTTCTTCACTCAGTCTGACCTCGATTCAGCGGCGAAAGTTGCCGTTTTGGGGAAAACTGTTGTCCAGAATCTGTTCGAGCCAGGGGAAGAGGTCGTGGGAAGCGAGATTCGTATCAGAAATGTTCCACTCAGAGTCATCGGTGTCCTGGCCTCGAAAGGCCAATCTATCACAGGGCAGGACCAGGACGACTTCGTGGTGCTTCCATTCTCAACAGCTGAGCGCAAAGTTCTGGGGACGAAGTTTTTAGGAACCGTCGGAATCATTCTAGTGGCGACCGCAACCCGGGACGATATCCCTGCGGCTGCAGACGACATCAAGGAGCTGTTGAGGGCGAGACATCGACTACACCAATCCGAAGACGACGATTTCACGATCCGCACGATGGAGGATATCGCCAAGACGATCGCCGGCACGAGCCAGACCATGATGTTCATGTTGATGAGCATCGCCTCGATTTCGCTGATCGTCGGCGGCATCGGCATCATGAACATCCTGCTCGTGTCGGTGACGGAACGGACGAGGGAAATCGGATTGCGCATGGCTGTCGGTGCCAAACGCGCGCACATCTTGCTGCAGTTTCTTATCGAGGCGATCATCATGACGGCAATTGGTGGAGTGCTCGGCGTCGCCGCAGGCATCGGTATCTCCTTGCTGCTCACCACCATGATTGGGTGGCCGACCATCATCAACACCGAAGCCGTGGTGGCCTCGTTTCTGTTCTCTTTGATCGTGGGATTGTTCTTCGGCCTGTATCCGGCCAACAAGGCCTCGAAGCTAAACCCGATCGAGGCGCTGAGATATGAGTGAGAAGGACTCAGGCCTACCGCTTAATGCCAGCCTAGACTACGTGCACAACTTCTGCCTCACCAACTCGGCGGGCAACCCTCACCGCCACTTCGCTCTCATGTCGATCGAGTACGAGATCGAGACGGGCGGTTCCGATGGAGAGGTTCCGAATCTGAACCCGCTCAAGGAACGGTGGAAGCACGGGACGGTCGAAAGTGACGAGGCCACGAGTTCCATCGATTTGCAAGCCCAGACAGGCTTGTAGAAGCTGGAAGCCGGCGCCGGCTGCCCAGGCTTGCGGAGAGCAAGCCGTCGGATAGAGCGTGGGGCTTTCGCCAGGACGTCGAGAGAATCCGCAGAATAATTCCGGCAAGCGATGAAGCGCGATAAACAGACTGGCATCGAAGATTCCGGTCAAGACCTTCATGGCTCCTTGCTTGTCGCCGTAATCCGCCATGCCAGCCGCAATCATGGCGTTGTCGTGAGGCCACACTGACCCATTATGATAAGACATCGGGTTATATCGTGCCTCGGAGGTCGCAATCGTTCGGATGCCCCATCCGCTGAAACATTCCTCACCCAAGAGCGCATGGGCTGTCCGAAGCCCACGCTTCTGCTCGGCTATACCCCCATACAGACAATGACCCGCATTTGAGGACCGCACACGGCATGGCTTCCCCCGCCCGTCCAAAGCAATCGCGTAAGAGCCTAGTTCCTCGCACCAAAACGCCCGCTCGAACCGTTCCTGAAGTGAGTCCGCTTCTTTCAGCAATCGATCGGCCTGATCGTGATCCCCTAGAACCCGTGCCATATCCGCTGCTGCTCGCTTGGCTCGATACACATAGGCCTGGACCTCGCACAGTGCAACCGGCCCCTCCGCTGCTGTCCCGTCGGCATGAAAAATAGAATCGTGTGAATCTTTCCATCCTTGATGCACGAGGCCCTTGGCAGACCATCGCGCATAGGTTATGAAACCCATGCCCGTTGGATCACCAGCCTGATCAATCCACTCAAGTGCACGCTGAATATGCGGCCAGAGGGTGACAAGGAACTCACGATCGCCGCTTCGGTTGTAGTAGGCGCCTGCCAGGACGATGAACAATGGGGTGGCGTCGACGCTCCCATAGTATCGACCGAATGGGATTTCACCTAGCGCGGCCATCTCGCCTTGACGAGTCTCGTGCAATATTTTTCCGATCTCCGCATCCTGCTCCGGCCGAGCTTCCGTCGCCTGCGTCGACGCAAGAAACCCCAGCACTCCGCGCGCGATATCGGGATTCATCCAGAGCATTTGCAGTGCGGTGATGATGCCGTCTCGGCCGAACGGAACGCTGAACCAGGGGACTCCCGCATAGGGATAGAGTCCTTGCGGTGTGTCTGAGATCAACATATGGAGATCGGCCAGCGACCGGTTCAACCAGTGATTGAATTGTTCATTCGACGTGTAGATGTGCGCATCCGAAGCTCTCGCTTTCCCTAATGCACGCTCTGCTTCATGCTGAGCCCGATCGTAGGTGAGAACAACTCTGCCCCGTCGCTGCTTCACCTCGCAGGAAATGGCGATTTCCCATGTCAGGTCGGTATGCGGGGGGATGCGCGACTCAATCCTGAACCCGTCGGCCATCACCTGTTTCGGAGCCGGCGAGCACCGCACATGGGTTCGACGGATGGTCTCATCAAGCCCCGTATACCCAAACACGAGTCCGGATTTGGATCGAATGGTTTTGAGGCGCACGCCACGGCGCGGCCGCGTTCGGCCTCTCGCCTCAAAGAGGTCGGCAAAATCAGCTTCGAGTCCGATCGTGATCGAGAGAGGAAGTTTTATCGTTCCATAGTTATGCACACGGATACGCTCGTGCCACGTGCCCTGCCAGAGAAACCGTGTACGTGAAAGATGGAGCGTCCCGCGCGGGAGATGCCGTTGTCCCTCTAACATCATGTCTGAGTTGGTGAGATCCACGGTAAAGAGGGCATTGTCCTCTTTCGCTGAAGCGCTGAGCAGTATCAGCCGCTGTGTCCCAAGCGACAGCTCGAATCGGGAGAGAAATCGCGTCCCTTCATGATAGAGCCCTTGCGGACCAGAAAGGACCTGGTGCATATTGCCGTACCGATCAAACACGGCGAACGTCTCTCCATGCTTCAGGACTTCGGTGCGGCCATCGGCCAGCGAGGATGAAGCCAGGATGTAATACTGATCATTCCATCGAATCACGTCGCTCATACACTTCCCCTGACTAGGTGACGACAGTTGCCCGACTCAACCGCGCGGCGACCAATGCGGACAGCAATAGAATAACCCCTATGCCGAGCAAGCCGGTTTCTGGTCCCTGCTGCTCCGTAATCCAACCGAACGCAGAGATTCCGCCGATAGCGGCGGTCATGGCGCCGGTCCCATAGAGCCCCAGCACGCGCCCGACCATATGACCTGGTGCAACCTCTTGAATAATTCCCCACGCAATCGGCGTGAAGGAGCCTAACCCACAACCGACAAGTCCCATGAGGAGACCCGCCAGGTACGGATCGCCTGTCCATGTCAACGCATAGAGAGCGACGCCGCTCATCACACTCGTGCCCACGATCAACCAAAGGCGATCTTTGACCATCCAATTGGTCACCCATAGAAGCCCAATGGACGTGACCAGCAATCCGACACCGAGTGCTGACCATAAATAACCAACTTCGACCGGCCCCAGTCCCAGCATTTTTCTCGCAAACACTGGGAAAAGCGCGTTCAGCGCGCTACTGCCGAACGTGTGGAGAGCTGCGGTACCAGTTAGGAGCAACAGTCCGGGTTGGGTGACTACACAATAGCGAAATCCTTCGACGAGATCCTGCAACATTGTCGGCGTTGCTGCAAGCGATGACGTGATTGCAGCAGGCTTGCCAAAGCGGACCAGCATGAGGCACGCGGCCGAAATCACATACGTCGCCGCATTGAGGCATAAGACTTCCTGTGATCCGTATGCAGCGATACCTAATCCACTCATCGCAGGACCAAAAATGATGCCGAGACTCGTGGTGCCCTGGAGCAACGCGTTGGCCGCCGTGAACTGCGTTTTGGGGACGAACGTAGGGATAGAGGCGGTGAGAGCCGGCCCGAACACCGCTGAGGCAACCGCGTGCAGGAGAACCAATATGTAGAGCACTGATACCGTAAAGGACTCAACAGGAATCAGGCACGGGATCAACCCGATCAGCAACGCCCGCAGCAAATCGCTGGTGATCAGCAATACCTTTTTCGGAAGCCGATCGACATAGACCCCGATAATGGGCCCCAACACGATCGGAGGAATAGTCTGAAGCAGCCCGATCACCGATGTTTTGAGCGGCGATCCGGTGACGGCATAGACGAACCACAGCAAGGCTAGTTTAGAGACACCGTCGCCGATTTGAGAGATGAGTTGTCCGGACCAGACCAGTCCGAAGTCGCGGGTGAGGAGCAGCGGACGAGTCTCGACCCCCGTGCTATCTGCTTTCTCCACTATGGTGGGAGAGCGAGAGAAGTGGCCTGAGCGGCCCTGCATCAGCTCTCGCCCTCCAGCCGTACCTTTTCGGTGTTTACGGCGCGTACCCCAGGCACTTGCCTAGCAGCCTCAGCAGCCTCTAGGGCAATGACCTGGAAACGGACCGTTCCATTAATCAGAACAACCCCCTCTTCCGTCTTCACGTCGAAGTTGGCCGCCTTTAACGTAGCGCTCTTGGAAAAACGTTCTTTAACCAAAGAGGTAAGCGTCTCATCCTGCTTCTTCATCAATGTTTTCGCTAAATCCTTCTCCACGGTGAGTTTGTTGACGACGTCTTTAACGCCATGAACTTTCTGCGCTACTTCCTTCGCGACAGCCTTTTCTTCTTCCGTCGAAACACGCCCGCTGAGGGTAATCGCTTGCTGATCGTCTTCCACTTCGATTTCGTAGTGGAACAGCCTTGAATCCCCCATCAACGCAAGCTTGACCGAAAGGATCAGCGATCCCAGCGCCTTCTTGAGAGCCGGCTCCTTGTCTTTCACCTCATGATCAGGTGGAAGGTCGGCTTTCATGGTAGGAGCGGCCGGCAACTGCGGTTTCACTTCTGGCACCGGTTTTGGGGCGGTCGACTGACTGTCGAACGCAGGCTTTTTCGGCACGACCTCTTTGTGCTCCGTCGAGGCGTCACTCTTCGGCAGGGGAGCCACCGACGGCTTCGCTTCCGGTGTCGGTTTCGGTGTTGTCGACTGACTGTCGGACGCAGGCTTTTTCGGCGCGACCTCTTTATGTTCGGTCGACGCGTCACTCTTTGGTGCGGGGACGGCCGGTGGCTGGGGCTTCGCTTCCGGCGCCGGTTTTGGAGTTGTCGGCTGACTGTCGGATCCAGACTTTTCTGGCGCGACATCTTTGTGCTCGGTTGATGCCTCTCCTTTCGGCGCAGGTGCGGGGGTAGCCGGCTGGTGTGGTTTTGCTTCCGGTGCTGGCTTCGGTGCGGTCGGCTGGCTGTCGGATCCAACCGGTACCTGTGACGAGCCGGCCCCAGGCTTCTCTGGCGCAACCTCTTTGTGTTCGGTCGACGCGTCACTCTTCGGTGCAGGAGCAACAGGCAGTTGAGGCTTAGTTTCTGGAGCCGGTTTGGGTGACGTCGGTTGGCCATCAGAGGCGACCGGAGGCTGGGACGTCACTGAGGATGTGGGTTTTTCCACTACACTTTCTTTTTCATGGGCATCGGATGCCTCAGAGCTCCCACCCATCGACCAGATCAAGTACGGACTGAGAATGAGAACGATCAGTACTCGTGATGACTTAGTCATCGCACGATTCCTCCTGGTGAACTTCATACTTTGAAGCTCACTCACGCATTCTAACTTGCTATTGCTTCCCTGTCATCCGCATAGACCAGGATGCAGCCCCCTGTTTCATCAGGGGGCTGTTCAAATTCTGTCTAGCCGGGATTGTGATCGACACTTAGTGACGATTCGTGACAAGACCCTGAGGCGTTTCGTTCCTCTATCTTGGCGGGGGACCGGCTTAAGAAGGAAACGAGCCAGCCGTGGCAACCGCTAAACCTCGCGCGTGCGATTTGTAGAAGCTGAAAAACCATGCGGTAGCAGCCGTCAGCAGAAGAATGGCGCTGATACCTCCCAAGCTGGCAGCAGGGCCAATCGTATCCGCGGCCCATCCAAACCCCGCCATTCCAGCCATGGATGACGCCATCCCTCCTGTTGCAAAGCTTGTAAACACTCGGCCGAGGAGATGCGTGGGCGTCAATTCTTGAAGCATCGTCCACACTAACGGCGTAAACATGGCTGTGCTCCCTCCGATCACGGCGATCACGGCTCCGGCCGCAAGAGGTGCTTCAAGGAAACCGAGTGCAGCTACAGCAATGCCCCCGATTGCGAGCGCGCCGGACATGAATCGAAGTCGCCAAGGTACGTCTCCCTTTGAGATCGACGTGAGACTCAGTGACGCAAGCAGCATCCCCACGCCAAGGGCCGACCAGAGCCACCCAAGTTGGATCGGACCGACTCCAAGCACGTCTTTCGCAAAAACGGGCAACAAAAAGATGAAGGCGCTAATGCCGACGCTATAGAGGGTAGCCGTCAGCATAAGAAGCATGACGGTCTTTTGTTCGACAAATACGAAACGAAAGCCTGCCAGCAAATCGCTGGCGATGCCTTCCGTCAAGCCTTTGCTCGCAAGACGCACATGATCGAGCGTTTCATGCACTCGAATGGGGAATATGCACAGCGCGGAGATAAAGAAGGTCGCTGCGTCAACGTAGAGGACGTTTTGGGCTCCGATGAGCGCAATGCCGAGACCGCTGAGGGCAGGTCCCACCAGGAGTCCCACGTTCGTGGTCGTTTGCATCAGAGCATTGGCGGCAACAAGGCGATCTTTGGGCACGATCAGTGGAACGGCAGAAGTCAAAGCCGGCCCAAAGACGGTCGAGAAGATTGCTGTGGCGAATACAAGGACATAAAGCCAATCGAGCGTCAAGGCCTCCAAGGCATAGAGTACCGGAATCAAGAAAACCATCAGAGTGCGAAGGAGATCGACCCCAATCATAACCGGCTTCTTTCGAACGCGATCCAAATACACACCAATCAGTGGACCAAACAGCAGGGGTGGGAGGGTTTGAAGCAACCCGACCATCGCCATTTTGAGTGCCGATCCGGTCAAGTCGTAAACAAACCAGAGCAACGCCACTTTGTTAAGGCTGTCACCGATCTGTGAGATCGTCTGGCCCGCGAACAGGAAGCCAAAGTCTCTCGTTTTGACTAATTCCCAGCCTCGCCCACGGCTTGGGGTCGAGCGGGTTTCACTAGAATCAACAGTCGTCTCAGACATGTCGGCCTCGTCCAAAAGCTTTGCGTGGTTCGGTCTTGAAAGCCCCATTGTTGGATGGCTCGAAAGCCATGCTTTGTGCGGCTTGCACTGCTCCATCTTCGAGCAGCAGACGTTCATACAGCGCCACATAGTCACGGGCCATCCGATCCGCTGTAAATCGCTCATCAAATGCAGCCCGGCACTGCTTGCGATCGATAAGGGAAACCTGGCCCACCGCCTCCACCATCTCGTCAACAGTTTCGCAAATAAAGCCTGTGACCCCATGATCGACGATTTCTGGGATTGAACCACGTCGATACGCCAAAACCGGTGTTCCGCAAGCAAACGCTTCAATCAGCACCAGCCCGAAGGGTTCCGGCCAGTCATAGGGACACACTACCGCCATAGCATTGCCGATAAACTCGTCTTTTTCGCCATCGGAGATCTCTCCAACGAACTCAATCAAAGGGTGGTCGAGTAACGGCTCAATTTCAGCTTCAAAGTATGTCCGATCCGCACGATCCACCTTTGCCGCTATGCGAAGGGGAAGCCCAGCCCGTTTGGCGATTTCGATCGCATGGTCTGGACGTTTTTCAGGAGCAATCCGCCCCACAAACGCCAGGTACCCTTGGGACTGCGGATGAAATGTATATAGGTTTCGCGGGAGTCCGTGATACACAGTACCGGCCCAGTTGGCCCAGGGCAGCGGTCGGCGTTGGGAGTCGGATATGGAGACTAAAGGCATTTCAGAAAATTCGCGGAAAACCGGCTCCAGTTCCGGAAGGTCCAAACGGCCATGCAGCGTCGTCACGACGGGAATAGGATTTCTCCGTGCCAACGGAAATCCGTTGAAGTCCAAATGTGAATGCATAATGTCGAAGTCGGTTGCCGATCCCAGACCCCGTTCCTGCAGCATCATCAGTGGAGCATCGCGGTTGAAGATACCGGTATTCAACCGGAGAGCCTGTGGGCAGATCGCTTCCAGTCGCGCGGCCGTTTCCGAGTCGCCACTGGCAAACAACGTCACATCATGTCCTAAGGCGACCAACTCTTCCGTAATGTATGAAACGATTCGCTCGGTTCCACCATAGAGTTTCGGCGGAACGCTTTCCCACAGCGGAGCCACTTGTGCGATTCTCATGAGTCTTCCTTTCTTCCTCTGGTAATCGACTGCATCATTTATTCGTCAACGTGTCTATGCGTTAGTGATGTGGGCCGGGTTGATCGTGACCGCCCAAAGATAGTAGAGGGTTGAACTTTGTTGCGCCGTTCGTTGAGACGTTCCTGCTGCTTGCATTTCCTCTCCTGTTGAGCGTTATGCTACGCACCGCATGTCTTTGGCTCAACGGACAAAATCTCTCGGATCAAACCGAAATATGTCCAGTCGCAGAAACTTGACTTGCCGTTCGGCCTTACAATGGCTACCCGTCCGATGGGGGAATGATTTCTGATTTTTCGTGGGGCCATTTGAACCTGCATCGGACAAGAACCCTCATATATAGCCATGGCGATGAATGCGGAGAGATCTCGACCTCTATAGCCGTGCGAAATCTCAAGTCTTCCGCAACGCTACGAGGGCGACGCCCACTGCGTGGCACGATCCCTTACTCGCGGATCCTCGCGGCCTTTACAATTTTCTCTCCTCTAATTTGCTCCAGAAATAGATCGGGAGGGACTGCCGGGGGAACAATCCGTACTTCCTGCCAACCTTCGTTTATCACTCCTTTATGACCCTTCTTTTCATGGACCCACTGGTCGATACGCTCCTGACTTGTTCCCTCGCTGAAGGTAACCCAGAAGAGGAACGGCTGCATCTGAGAGTTCTGTTGACTCTCTGTCACCTGCAATGACTGATTTGTTCTCGCAACCTCGGCCTGATTCGCTAACAAGCGTTCCGGATTCGGATCAACGGCCTTCGATGCATTCACGCTAGCCGTGTGAAGCTTCGCCGTCAGAGTCTGATTATGCTCTTCCAGATTGGCCACTTCTCTTGCTAACTTGGCATTGTCTTCGGTGAGGCTTCTGATCGCCACTTCAAGCTGCTCTTGATCCACCGCTCCCCTACTGGCGGGATGGGGAGTCCTGCGGTCGGTCTCAGGTTCAGGGCTTTCCTGACGCTTCTCCATCTCTTCCTTGACCATGACGACCCGGGACGCCACAGACTCTTGGCTCAACGACAGTTTAGCCATGGTTTGGTGGAGTTGTGCCATACTGCTTTGTTGAGACTGTAGGGCTTCTCCAACCTTCTCCTGCGTCCGCGCAAGTGCACCCAACTGCTGTTCCAGCTTTTCCATTTCAGTAACCGAGATAGTCCGGAGCGCTTCTGGTTGTATACCAGAAGTTAACATCTCTTCTTGGCCCATCCAGGTCGCCACTCGATCAAGCACCAGTCCAACCACCATGACCGCCACCAAGGCTTGCGTGAAGGCGACAGTTCGCATACTGTGAGCAATCGCTGCGTCAGGGCGCCGAATCGCTAGCCTGTCGGCTATGTCAGTAAAAATTTTCCCTGCCCGATTCCAAAAACTCAGTTTAGGAACAAATACTGCGTTCAGCGATCCACCTTGCGCAGTATTGTGGACGCACAGCTCGACCGCCTCAGACAAAAGCTGAATGCGGCTCGTCCGATACCCATATTCAGGTGCCACTAACCCGCCTAGGAGAGTTCCGTCTTCCGTTCGGAGTTGTATCGTCTCGATGTGGTCGAGACTTTGGACATGCAACGTCGCATCCATCCCGGCGCCCTCAAGCTCGCCAACACGCCGCTCGTTAACATAAACCTGTATCGGATCGAATACGCCAGAGACCGAGCGGCTGGGTGGGCAGCTCAATGATTGAAGGAGTTGCGATCGATAAACTTCCAAATCCTCTTCGTAACCCATATCAGCCTCCTGACTTCCTTTCTCTATTGTCATGCCCGCCACTGCATATACGAGAGACCCACCTAGGGCCGTACTAATAATTCCAAACGTGGCTTTTCTTCAGTCAACGACCCGTTGGAGCCCAATCCCCACGCGGTTTGCATACAGTCTAGGCACAACGCGAGGTGCCAAATTCGGTAATCGCACCCGTAGCCTTGTGTGAACATTTCTCTCCATTGTGCACGCGAAAGACAGGGATAATGATCCGGTTCACTTTTTCGGTAATGTGCCTGGGCAACCCTGATCAGGCGTTCTGCTTCGCCATTGAATCGCTGACGATGACGTTGTTGTTGGCTGGCCAATTCCGCCAGCTCTGTTTTTGTGATACCGATCTCATCCATCGTTCGTTGCCATCCGCTCTCACGCCATCGCCGAAAATTCTTATAGATGCGCTGGCTTTCCAGCCCATTAAGACCGGTCACCGCAATCACTTCCCCGGCACCCCATCCATAAGAGTGGCGATACAACGCAATCAGCGCATCACGGCTGACCACCGCTCTTGCAACGAGCCCATCGAGAAATCTCCCCAGCGGTCTCAGGAGGTCCGGGTGATAACAAAACGGCTCCGGCTTACTGTGCTGCTTGGCGACCAATGAGTCGAACAAAAACAATGGCCGACAGGGAACTTCGCTGCGTCCACAAACCAGGAACCGCTCAAGATATTCGGAGCCCCAACGGAGCGCAAATTTCTCATGCTCGATATCGTCATTCCACTGGCCGGTTTCCCGTAGAAACCGCTTGGTATGGCCCGTGGCTCGGTCCAGTAGAACCGGTAAGGCCTGCGAGACGACTCGATCAAACTCATCCGACGTCGAGACAACTTCTTCAAGGCGACTCACCGTGACCGTGTGATCAGCCATCACCTGGCTCTTGCTGACTGTATTCTGCATAGCCTTATTTATATCGTGAGGTTATTGTGCCTTCGGCGATGCCTGAAGAGCATTGGACAAATATCCCACTTTGGCCGCTGGTTTTGTCCATTGTTTCGAACATCTCATCCCTGGTAGGGTGTTATCATTTATCGATCTCCAGGATCAAAATCTCCACTAGGAAGGTTTATCCATCCAGCAGTCCCATTCCATTCACATTATCTGTGCTTCTTAGCTGTAGAATGAGAAAAATCCATCGGCAGAAGCACCTAATCCACCCATCATCACTTAACCAGAATAGACCCGGCAATTGCTAGTGGTTAGACGCATTAGATTTGTTAATGCTCCAACGCCGTGGCTTACTCTGAAGACGCAGACTCTTTTCCGCACTATCAAATTCAGTGATTACCTCTGCATATATGGGGTTCATGGAATCTTATACCCCTACATACTGTAGGCGAAGACCCTTCTTCGACTTTATGATCCAGAGCCCAACGGGAGCATCAAGAGCTCTCGCCCTATTTACGGGAATTTGGATCATTAAATGGGGAAACGTTTAGACGAACGTGGTGGGCCTACACTCCTGCGGAGCTCACGTGGAGAAAGAGGCAGAAGACTGAGTCGGAGACCACCGTCAGGCTCCTGCAAAGGCAGGTGTGCTCACCATTGGTCTCGAAAGAAAAGGAAATACCCAATGGCGACCGCAATCGCCTGGAACAGGATCAACCAACGCATGTGACCCCATTTGGTCTCGGACTGGGTATCCTTCATTCTCCGAAGCAGAGAAGGCTGCGTCAGAAGAAAGCTTGCGATCATGTCCCGCGCCTCTTCCCGGCTATGGTTGCTCTCAAGCATAACTTGCTTGATCGCTTCGTCTCGATCGCCTTGCACCAGCGCTTCTATTGCCTTCTGAGGAAGACTGTATTGAAGGGTTTCTTCGGTCATAATGGAAAGGGAGTGTACCAGAAACGACCTGCTCACGTCTTCCTGATTTCAATGGCTCAGCTCCGACAGGCTTGGCCTCGCAAGAGATGATGCCTTAGAAGAGCGGATGGTGCGGAGCCGATGCAGAGGGGGCGTCAGTCGGGACCTCGCCGGCATTACCGAGGAATCGCCAAACACCATCTTCCTTCACCAGATAGTGAACCTCGCGAAACCAGCTGTCGAGTGTGATGCGATTCCCCGTGCGTTCGTCGGTGCCATACAAGCCGCCCGTACAGGTCACTTCCAGGCGAAGTTCATTATTTACCGGTACGACTTTGATGTCTGAGAACAGATGGAGAGACTCCAGAGCCTTATAATGCTCGAACACTTCACCCCACACCCGCCGTACATCGGTTTCTTTCAACCCATGGTAGTCATAAGTCGGCGCATAAAACTTCATGAGAGCATCTATATCTTCCTTGCGCAATGCCGTTTCCGCGCGTTCGAACGAGGCAAGCAGCTCTTTCACAACCGGATGGCCAAGCAGGCGTTTTTGCCCGGTAAGCTTCTTACCCTCCACCAACAAGGTCGTCTCTGATAACACCTGCACCTTAGCCATCGCCACTCCCACCCCCAACAGCGAGCACAAGACCAGACCAAGACCAATGCGCACATTCATCTTGCCATATCGCCGCATCGGCACCTCCATCAACGAAGCACATCACTCGCCATGCAATGATGCGAGCAATGTTATTGGCACTGTTGTCTTTCCCGATTGTTTGAAGGATTAGGAGCGAAATGGCTGGACATCACCCGACTTGCGCAGCATCTTGTTCACCTCGTCAAGGTGCAGCTCTTCGCCAACGATCATTTCGCGCGCAAATTCTTCCAACAGGACGGACTTTCCTTCAGCGATCTTCAGCAGTTCGTAATAGGCGTCGATGGCGACCTTCTCGTGCTCCAAGCTTTCCCGCAGAATATCCCCCACGTCATGCTTCTCGGTTTCCAAGAGCGTCCCGATTTTCAGCGATGGGTGGCCGCCAAGTAAGGTGACCAGTTCTCCGGCTTTATGCGCATGGGCAAGGCTTTCGTCGGCATTACTCTTCAGCCAAGACACGATAGGAATGCGGTTATAGCCGTAGATCATGAGTGAGTAATGCATATAGCGCACGACTCCCGCTAACTCGTGCTCCATAATCCGGTTGAGAATCCCTACTGCACGTTGTGTGTCTTGATCGTTCATCAGATGCCTCCAATTACGCACCACCGCCACGCCTGAGGAAGCGTGAAGGGTACTGCGCCTGTGATGTTTACCGAGGCCGGGCTTCATACCACGGCAAATTTTCTCTTAGCCATTGTAAGTGAGTCAGTGTACTGCAAAACCTCCCTGTGTATCTATTGCACTCCATTTCTTCGCCATCCACTGCCTCGCTTAAGAGCGTCACCACGCAGCTTGAATCCTTTGCTTCTGGTGTGCCTCTCACCACAGTAGGATCGTGTGACAACTATGGTCAGAAAAGAGGTGAGGAATGATGCATGGTCTGATTGAAGGATTGCTCCCGATGGGTTGGTTGTTCACAGCCTTCTTGGTCTCCTACTGGACGATGAAGGCCATTGAGCCGAAAGAGGCCGTCGTCTTGGTAACCCTCGAGCATCCACGCCACAGAAAAGCAGCGTAGGCCAACCCGATCGAGGTCAAGCTGGTGTAAGCCCACACGGCTCGGCCTCGGGCGGCTTGAGGGTACGTCACCGGATAACCGACACCCCTCCCCATAATTCATCGGGAAGAGCCGAGTGCAACGATGTTTTGCGCACAGAGCAGGCGGACGTCAGGACGGAAACACGGTTACGTGCACGGTTCGTTCGCGTGGACCGTCTAGTTCGACCAACATCACGGATTGCCAAGTGCCGAGTACCAGCTTACCGACAGACACCGGAATCGTGAGGGACGGGCCCAGAATCGATGAAGCCATGTGGGACCAGGCGTGCGAAGGATCATGAGCGTGCCGAAAGGGAATGCGCGGAATCATCTGCTCGACCACTTGAAGAAAATCCTGCTCCGTCCCCTCCCCGATCTCCCCCGTCGTCACGGCGGCGGTCGTGTGGGTGATGAAGAGCGCGCAGAGCCCCTCCTGCATCTTCGCCTTCCGGATCACCGCCTCAACCTGCTCAGTTAGATCCACGACCTGTTTGCGAGCAGTAGTACTGACGTGCAGGACTTCAGCCATATGCGCCCCGGCTCTCTCTCACAGAGACAAATCGAACAAGCTCAGACCACTTCTATCTTCACACAACACTCAACTCGATAAAAGACCAGCCACGACCCAGACCTCATTTCTTTGCACTATTACGCCCGTGGCCGAGCCATCAAGCCGAGAGGGCATTCAATAGTACGAACCATACCTCTACGCGCAACATTTTTGAGTGTCGCTGTATGCGGATTCATGGTCCTTGCATCACAAGATACGCAATCCCAGCAGCCAGCACCAGTATACTGACCAGCCAACGGATGAATCGCTGTTGCGCCGTGGCTAGCACCTCGTCCATCTTCTTCTTAATCGCCGGCTGGGAGGCGAGATAGGCCTCTACCACCCCTTTCGCCTCTGTCAGACCGATATTCCGTTCCTGACGAACGACCTTGATCGCCTCGATCAGGTTCCCATGCCGCAACGCCTGAACCGCCGCTTTGGGAAGATCCGGAGATCGTCGTGGTTTGTTTGACATAAACGAAAGAGCGAAGCACAAGGTCTCATGTACCTTTCATACTTATACCTATTGCCACGACAGGAGAGCAACGCTATCGGAGTTCTTTTCAAATACCAAGAATGAAAGAATCCATCTCCCTGGATAGCGAGATCCGTTGAACCAGTTGTATCTGTCTCTTAAAGAGAGGCATGATTCGTTCCACTACTTCGACCGCTATGCCGCCTTCTCTTCAGATTTTTATCGCGATCTTCGTCATGGGTGCCTTCCTTCGATCCCGCGCCGTCCTGACCAAGAACCATGCAGAACGCTTGGCGACGTTCGTCTTTTCGGTCAGTCTTCCGGCGACGATTCTCGTCTCGCTGGATCCTGTACCACTCGCACCCACAGTCTGGAAAATCCCGTTGGCCGCCTGCCTCATCACCCTGCCGATGGTTGTCTGCGCCTGGTTCCTCGCCCATTTGTTACAGTTACCACGCAAAACGCAAGGCGGGTTCATGCTGGCCACCGGTTCGATCAATTCTGTCTACTTTGCCTTTCCCGTCATCCTCGCGACGTTCGGCAACGAAGGATTGACTCAAGCCGTGCTCTTCGACCTCGGACAAACCACACTGACCCTCACAGTCCTCTATGGCTTAGCTGTCTGGCATGGCGCACACGCTGTCACACCAAAAACGGCCGCGGTCCGCTTCCTTTCTTCTCCCCCTCTCTGGGCACTGACCTGCATCCTCACGGTGAAAGTATCCGGGTATCACCTGCCTCCCTGGCTGCTTGAGATACTCAGGCCCCTTCATTTCACCACCACTCCACTCGCCAGTTTGGTGCTGGGACTATCGATCAGTTTCTCTGCAATCCGCCGGACTGCGTGGCTCGCAACATTAGGTATTACCATGCGAATGGGTGGTGGACTGTTGCTTGGATTGGGCGCGATTCGCTGCCTGGATTTGACTGGACTGGAACGAGCGGTCGTCATTCTTGTGGCGGCAATGCCGGCGGCGGTCAACTCTGTCATCCTCGCCGCAGAAACAGGCCTCGATGAGGAGCTGGTCGCGTCGATCGTTGCTCTTTCCATTTGCCTAGGTGTGGTGATACTCCCCTGGTTGCCTGAGCTGGTCGCCCTGCTGATGAAGTGAACGCCAACGTCCGGCTATGTCTTAGCGAGAAATCTAGGCCGATCCCTGATGGAGACCATTTTCACCAAGTCCCGTATGGAGAGCACCCCGACGATCTTTCCGCTTTCCGTCACGGCCAAGTGACGTACACCTTGTTCGGCCATCGCTTTACTCGCGTCGCGTATGGTGCGATTGACATCGATACCCAGTAGAGGGGAACTCATCACAGTACTCACATGAGTGCTGTCTAGATCTCGATTGCCAGCGAGCCCTTTCCAGACCAAATCGCGCTCGGTCACAATACCGACGATCTCACCGGCCTCGCTCGTCAGCAATGATCCGATCCGCTTCTCCCTCATGAGCTGAGCCGCCGCCCGAAGAGACGCATCGCTCGGGATTGTCGCAAGCCCAGTCGCCATCAGGACGCTCAGCGGGCGATACACGTTATCCAGGTCGCGGACTGGACCGCTCTCCGCATCGACAAACGATCGCACAAGATCTCGCACCGAAACGATGCCGACAATCTCACCGGCTTCCGCCACACAGAGATGACGCACATGATGGGTTTCCATCAACTGACTGGCATCCAACATGGAGCGGGCCCCATCGATCGTCAAAATCGGATTCACCATGACACCATCCACCATCGTGACGATAGGATCTAAACCCACCGCGAGCACCTTCCGTACAAGATCGGCCTCCGTCATAATCCCGATCAACCCTCGGTTGGGATCATCGGACTCCACTAACAGACAGCCGATCCGCCGAACACCCATCCGCTCGGCTGCGGCCGCAACCGTCGAATTTTGAGGGACCACTTCCAGGTAACGATGCATGAAATCTTTAACGGCTCCACCCCCATGCTTATCCATCATCACTCCTTGTTCCATAGGATAGACTGCTCATTCGCTCAATGAATCATCACAGGCCACTTCTGCTCTAAGTCCTTGGCGACCACTATACCCGATTAGTGAGGGGACACGCACGGACAGCATGACGTCGATCCGAATACAGCGGCCCATGTGGAAGGCCATTCATAGTGGAATACTTACTAACCCTTGAGCTCCCAGGCCATCCAGCTAGGGTTTTACCTAGTATCATTATGAAACGCTAATCTCTCCACCCTTCACCTCCTACAGGTTCCTCGACTACGTTGGCATCCGCACTTCCTATTATCACCGATACGGCTCTCGATGGTAACTCGTTATAATTACGTACGAACCTAAGAAATGAGGTGGATCCTCAGGGACATGTTTCTCGGATCTTTCGTCCCTTGGCATCCAATTTGCTTTTTCAGATTCAAAGGCAGCATTGGATACCTAACAAGGGTGAAATAAATGGAACATACAACAAACCCTATCAGTATTCGTATTGACTGGTGCCGTCGCCAATCTGCACAAGCCCATACAGATCAAGAGGCCGACGGGTGGCGCGCAGAGGAGGACGGGTTGCGCGATGCCCTCATTAGTGGTGACCACAGTCATGACTATCGGCTATGCCCTCCAGAGATCCAGGAGCGGTACTCCCGTGGCTTCCAAGACGGAACGGTATTGCTACACGCCGTGCGGATGGAGCGCACAATGCATGCGACTGGAACCCCCGACCCGGCTCCTCAGGTTGAGAGGGACGGCCCCCAAGGAGATGAACAATGAATTGCCTACGATGCAACGGCCTTACCGTCAGTGACGACAGCATTGCGGTTGAGATTGGCTCGCCGTCGGACTTTCATGGCTGGCGCTGCGTCAATTGTGGAATGATCGTCGACGATGTGATCCAAAATAATCGGCGTGCTTCCCAAAGATCAAGAAGCTCCAGAGACTCTGAACGACGCTACGAAGCCGCCTGAAGGGCATCACGTTACTCATGCCACCCGGTCACACGTTCGCTCATACTTAACCCTACGTCGGGGCCCAGGGGGAAACAGCGACTGCCGAAGCCGGCTGGTCACGTTCCGCATCAGAGATTCTCCTAAGCAAGAGGAACGCTCTCGGCTCATTCGGTTCTTGATCCGGCCTCCGATCTCCCGAGCGCAGGAGTTTGTCTCCGAGTCCGACGGCCAAGTTGCGGTAGATGATCACACCGATATCCGGGCGACGCCGAATGAGGTCCTCCAGGTCACGCCAGAATAGCTCTGCCACCTCGATGTCGTTCACGGCCGTCGCAGTGGCGGAATGATGCCTGGCCGAAAGGAGCGCTACTTCTCCACAGGTCTCGCCGGTGTGCACAGTGCCGATCACGCGAGAAGAAGAGCCGCTGCTGATGGTGACTTGCCCTTGAAGCATAAGATGAAGCCGTTCAGCAGGCTCGTGCTCGGCAAAGAGTCGTTCACCCGCTCTGATGTTTTTTCCTGCGAAGATTCCAGCGAGCCTCGTCGCCTCCTTACACTATGGACTTCCATCCGACATTTGGAGTATTTAAATCGATGAAATGGTGGGATAACCAGACGGCCTACTGATAGATCGTCCCATAAAGATCCTCAAAAGGTCCCCATATTTTCATGTGATGAGTTGCCAATGCCAACACCTACCTTGATCCTCAGGCAAGCTACCGATCATGACATTTCTCACGTTAACCTGTTCTATTCGCAGAATGCTCACCCATCGCTTGCCGTGCGTTCCTCAGATGTCTTGGAAGAAACTGTTCAACAAGGTCGGTGCTTTGTTATTGAAAGAGAACGGGATGGCGCTCTACTAGCTGCATCTCTAGTATTGCTTCATACGAGCGGTGCCTGCAGGGAAGCAGCTGGAACCCGTATTACATCGGCTGTAGGCGGGCTAGGCCTCCACCAAATTCTTTACCGAGTGAGATCAGTACACGAACATCTGATAGGGTCCTGCGACTCTTTCTTTACTGCAGTTAATGCGCGGAATGAAAGATCCATCTCCAACGCAATAGCCGTTGGCTTTCAAGACTGGCAGGATGCACCATTACGAATTTGCCATGAGGCTTCAGCCAGATGTGGTATTGGCACCAGAGTGCTCGAAATGCCAGCCCAGGCGTTATTCATTCATGCATCCTGTGTACCGCTCACGATTTCTTGGACACGGTTGTTGCCGTATTCGACCCGCCCTGTGGGTCGCATTGTTCGGCGATCGTCGCGCCTCAGCCAACTGTGTGCGTCGTTTGTTGAGGGCCACTTCACACGAAGCCCCCAATCTTCGACGAGCGACCTCGTCATGCGGCCTCCCGCGTGACCAGCAGGTCCCGACGTACCTGGATTGGTGAGCGAAACCCATGCCGCTCGATAAGCCACTGTTCATTATAGAGATGCAACCAGTCGAGGCAAGCCTGGCGGAGCT
>JBGSIO010000100.1:0-4153 GCA_041742455.1 Nitrospira sp.
TCGCGCGCTTGACGGACGCACGCCCGATCGCGTGTACTGGGAGAACAGACCTGCACAGCCCACGGCTGCGTAGGCGGATACCGCCAGGCACCACTTATGAAGTGAAAGATTCTGTCCAAAGAACCGGAGCCACCTCTGACACAGGGGCAACCGTGATGAAAACCGGAAAGTATATCCCCAACCGTGACGGGAACCGGAACGAAAAATACTCAGGCTGAAAAAATGTTCTCCGCTCATAACCAGAGAACGACCCCCCGGCCTTGTTCGGCAGGCGGGGGCCGGCTTTAAGGAATCCCACGTGTACAGCTGCACACACAGCACCAGGCCGCCAGGAAGACCCACGGGGGCTTCGAATTTCACCACCGCTTCAAAAAAGGAAACCCCCGAACAAGGAAACCCCAGTTGACGAATGAGAAGCGTGTTGAATTCCGGGCGTTGATTCCCGGCTATGGCCTAGCGCTATCTCTTCCTCCACTCCCACGGCGGCACCCGCTGCGGATCAGCCCACAATCCTTTTCTCTCATCTCGTGCATCCTTCTCCAGCCCTTTAGGTTCAGTGTTTCCAGGTGCATACTTCCTGTACCACCAGTACCAACCGTCTTTGACCAGTATGTGGTTTACGTTGGTGCCATCAGGCAGGTCAGCTTCCTCAGGCGACTGCTGCTTCACGCAGTTTGGCGAGGATCTGTTCGTCGGTGTGACGGAGACGTGGCATGCAGCCCTTCGTTCGGCCCGACCCTAACATAGGATCTGGACCCGTTTAAGGGGGCTAGGCACGTATCCGAAGTCGAACGCGTGAACATTAGGGGCCCCCTGCTATTAATTGTTCATACACCTTCGTAAGCGTTGCCATGTTCATGGATCGTTCGCCATGCTGTCTAACTTTTTGGTGGTTGAGCGAGATCGCCTCGCGGCGTATTGCCTCGTCACCAATAGCGCGCTTCAGTTGATCAACGAGCCGCTTGGTGTCGTACGGATCGAAAAACAAAGAGTCCCGATCTCCGCTTAGCCAGTCCCGATTTCCTGGAATATCAGAAACAACTGGAAATGCGCCACTTGCCATAGCTTCGAACAAACTTTGACTTGCTCCATCCCAGAGAGAAGCCGATACATATATATCTGCCCAACTTAACAACGTTGGTAGGGTCTTATCCTTGTAGTGGTATCCGCCTAGGAATGTAATGTGGGAATCAAGAGATTTCTCACGCGCCAGTGCCTCAAGGATGCCTTGCTGTGGCCCAGTCGCAGCGAAGGTAAACTGGAAGGGGATGCCATCTCGTTTCAACAGAGCAAGGGCTTCTATGATCTTATCACCTTGTTGGATATCGACTAGCGAACGCGTGTGGATGATGCGGATCGGACCAGGTCTGCGGATCGACCTCTCAACGAGGAACCTTTTGGACTCTATACCCTGGCTCAAACAGGAGACCCTCGAGGTCAGTGCACCAAGCTGCACCACCTTTTTACCAAGGCTTTCAGAAACCACGTTAATCAGGTCTGCGCGACGGAATACGAACCTCAGTGCCCAACGCCTGAATGAGCTGTGAAAAGAACGATATACGTCTGAACCATGTGCGGAAACGATCAAGGGATGGACATTTGCGAATGCCGCAAGGAAGCCGTTACTAGTTAGGTAGTGGGCGTGAACAATATCGGGACGAATGGCGCGTATCGTCCGACTGATTGCTGAAAGTGCACGCAAGTATCCTAGTTTGTTGGTCATTGGGTCGAATGGTGCGCACAGAGAGTGGAAGGTAACCCCGCTCTCAACGTTGGGTAAATCAACACTGACCAAGTGCACGTCATGTCCAGCGCGTGAGAAGTACTCTACGTACGGTTTGGTAAAATGCGAACTTGAATGTGAGATATAGCAAATGCGCACACTTCACCTCTGGCCGTTCCTTGTGTCACGTTCGAGCGCCTCAGTGATCAGGCGTTTCATCTCTGGGCCGTATCGCAAACGTCGTAGTTGAAGGCCACGTAAGTTTGCTGCTAACAAGCGTGCTGGAGCCGGGAGTCGGTGATAGAGACGAAGCATCCCCTCGGTGACCTGGTCCTCTTTCATGGCTCTTTCTCCTTACCGAACTCCCTTCGAATCTTTATCCAACTGAAACCTCTCAACATTAGCGCGGAGGAGCAGCTGTCCAGCACAGCCTCTACTTCGCGTATTCGACCAGCACGGTTCGAGCATAGCGGCCGAGGGACGGAAACCGAGTCAATGCAGCTGCATCGACTTTTTCGATCAGGTCCAGCAGCCACCGGCGCCTCATAATGGCGAATCGATCAAACCGAGAAATCAGCCCGAGTGGATGGATGCGCATTCGTCGGAAGAGACCGGCGCCCTTATAAAATTCGGACAGATGCATGTCACGCTCCTCCTGACGGACAATCCATTCCCGCCACTGTTTCCGAAACAAGATTGAAGGCCGGTATTTTTCCTCTATCGGCCTGCCGACGGGCAACAAGTTCTGCAGGAAGCTAAAGAGCGGACTGCTTTCCACGCCTTCCACAAAAACCGCCCGGCCATCACGTCGAAGCGCAGCATGCGTGTTGCGAAAGGTCATCTGCACATCGGGCCGGGAGAGGTGATGTAGAGTTGGCAACCCAAAAACGAGATCCATGGTGCCGGCTGGTATCTCCACCTGATCTGGAGAAGCTTGCTGGAAACAAATCTGTACGCCATTAATTTCTGCGATGCGCTGCGCTACCTGGAGCGCTTCCGGACATGCATCGGCAGCAGTGACATACGCCCCTTGTTTCGCCAAATACACAGTAAACTGGCCGAGCGAGCAACCTAATTGAAGTATCCGTTGACCCCGTACGTTACCAAGAGACTGAATAAGCGCCTGCCCCCACGGTTTTTCCGCCTCGGGCGATTCACGCACTAAGAATTGCTGAGCGTCTTGGGATAAGAGCACCTCCACACGATGGGCTTCGACGCGCCGTGAGAACTGGAGGTCCCGGAGGCCACCGGGAATATCCGCTCTCCATGCAATTTCATTAGAATCTCGCATGCATCTTCTGGAGTTGGTGCTCATTTATTCTAATTGTTCGCTAATCCTTATCCAATTGCCTGTATGGAGCTAGTCGTTGCTCATCACAATTTTCTAGACTCTGCTCTTTCATGTGACTCACGTAGCCAGTCCTTGCGTATCTGAACGAGATTACTGACCGGGGCACATTTGCCGAACCAACGGCAGTCGAAGCAGGGGAGATGAGGCATGTCGCTTCGATCATCGCCAGTGCGGCTCAAGTACCTGCGCGTAGCCACGTAAAGATCGTTGTTCCAGATCTCTTGCAGACTTTCCCTAAGAAGGTTGCCGTATGAAAGCCGTTGCTCGAAGGCAATTGGACAGGGATAAACAGTGCCATCTGGTTCAATGGACATGGAGAGCCACGGCCAGTGGCAACGGCTCGCAGGCCTGCGTACAATCGTTGAATCATACGGTCCCATAATACCGTATTGATCTGGACGAAGGTGGAACTCGTCGACACCTTGCTCATTACAAAACTCCCGGAGCAACTCCTGCTCATCGAGGGAAACATGAGAAAATGTGATCATATTCACAATCATGTAGGGGTAACGAAATCCGTAACGACGCTTGTGCTGCATCGTCATGGCAATACCGTTGAGCACACTTTTCACGTCGCCACCCACACGATATTTTTCATAGGTTGTCTGATGGAAACCGTCAATGCTCACAGAGATCCAGTCCAGGCGTGATGCGAACATTGGCCCAAGTAGACGCTGCTTCATTTGAGTGAAGTTGGTACTAAACGACGTGAAGACGTCGTTGCTGCGCGTCGTGAGTTCGATCATCTCGAACAAATGTGGGTTAAGCATGGGCTCACCCTCTAAATAAAAGGTCACCTTGACAGCGTACGCTTGGATCTGTTCGTGAATAGCCTGAAATGTGGCTATCGTCATGACCTTGGTCTCGCGCGCTGTGAATTTGCGATAGGTGGTGGCACATAGAGGGCATTGCAGATTGCAGGTTGCGGAGGGCTCCAGGCGAAATGCGAATGGCCGCGAACTCGGCCTCACGACGTGACACCTCCAATCAGCTATTGCACGAAATACCTGACGCAGGCGGCGAACCGTCATTTTCCTAACCATCGGTGCCAAGTGGAAGTACCCCAGGTAAGAGAGCTT
>JBGSIO010000101.1:0-25410 GCA_041742455.1 Nitrospira sp.
ATTCCGAGGGATGTCGGCCACCGATTCCGAGAAGGCTCGAAAAAGTGGCCGGCTTCCGGTCGGAATCAGTGGCCGCGTTCCGTCGGAATGGGTGGCCGACTTGCGTCGGAATCAGTGGCCAGCTTGGGTCGGAATACGCACTGCATCGGAGAAACGGTTTCACCGTGTGTGTGGTCCGTACAAAGTGGTTCCAGCAACTCCGCTTCCCGATGACGCCGTGGTCGTCCATGAGCACAGAGGAGTACCAATCCTCTACCTCGAAGCTCACCCCGAGCGAGGGTCATGGAGTAACGGGACCAAGCGCCGGTCGGGAGTCTGTGGCCTTAACCTCAGGCATCGTCAGACCGCACGAGAATTCAACTTCTATCCGTTTCGTTTCCGTATCAAGCGATCTCTGCGGTGGCAGGAACTCGTAATCACGCACTCTTCCTCATGCACGTTGCGGGACTAAACCCTTCCAGGATTTGTAAGGCAACCGGTCTGGAAGCGACTCGTCGTCTGATTTCTCTTTCAGCCAATTTCGACTTACTCGCGGGTGGCGCTGATCAGGACCCCGTTCGCCCGCAACGAAAGGGGAGAGTGGCCGTCGGAATGGTCAAGGGACGAAGCGGAAGGAACGTCCGATGCGATAGTGATGATCGTAAAGCTCCCACGGGGGATGGGTGGAGTGAGGACGAGCGGGGCGGTCGGCGACAGGACCCGCCGGTAGCTTAATCCGCTTCTGGTTCCGAACTGCCGTGTTGGTGAGAGACCTTATCTTCTTCGAAGAGCTCAGCCATTTCTTCTGCCATCACATCTGCATCATCCTGAATGGCGATGAGTGGGATTTCTTTCCTCGCCTTGGGTGCTTCCTCCGGCGAAGGCTGGTCGGTTTTTTTAGGCTCTTCGGTCATAATGAGCTAGTATACACCAGCAGAGGCTGGGGGTGTCGACTTATTCGAAGGCTTCCAGCGACGATTTCTCTGGGAACTCTCGTTTACAGCCTTGGCAGGTCACAAAGTAATAGGCGTCCCGCACGGACAACGTGGCTCGTAAATCGAGGCTTACCCCACGGTGATTGCACGCCGTGCAGGAAATCTCTTTCAACCGTAGCGGTACATCGGGCTGCGTTCTCAGATAGAATTCCATGTCGGCATGGACCGGAAAGGTGTAGAAGCACTTCTTGCAGATGCCCCGCCAGTCTCCGTCTGGCCCCATAAACCGTTCATCGATGGCGAAGTTGGACTGTTTGCAGATAGCACAGGGGACCGTGTTGAGCCGCCGTTCTACTTCCTGTTGCGTTAGAGTAACCATAGAGATTAAGTGTCGTTTGTTCGCCAGAATGAATGCTCAGTATAACGGGGGGAGAAATGGAATCGCAACCACACCACAGTGCCAACCGGAATACTTGACGGCCATCATGGTCGAGCTATACTGGCTAGGCGATGCACATGATTACGGACAATCTGTTGGTGGGGAGCATCGATGATGCGCAGGAGCCTCCTGCAGTGGTCGGTACACTGCTGTTCGTCGCTGAAGAGTTTACGATCACACCGGCTGAATGGGTTGACTATCATCGGATTCCCTTTCGGGAGTTTGCCAAGGCCGATCCGGTCAAGCTGATGGAAGCCGTCCAATGGCTTGAATCGCGAGCCTCTGAAGGCCGGACGCTGGTCTGCTGTCGAGCAGGAATGGGGCGTTCTGTTTCAGTGGTTATGGCGTACCTCTGTTGTGTGGAAGGTCGAACCTATGATGAGGTGTTGAAGCTGGTCATGGCTCGGCGACCCGGCGCTATGCCGCTGCCGAATCTTCAGGTTGCCATTGAACAGGTTCGCCAACTCCGGCGTGCCAAGTAATTCACGTTTACCTCAGCACTGATCCTTTTCTCAATCCTCTTCATAATCCTCCAGCCCCGTCTTGCCTTTCCGTGAGCCGCATGGCGTAATGCGGGTTGTTTCACTTGGTGAACTAATCAGCATATGCCAGAGTTGCCTGAAGCAGAAGTCGTTGCCCGACAAATTCGTACCCGCCTCCTTGGAGCACGGTTGAGGGACGTGTGGGTCGGGCGTGCGGATATCGTGCGTGAAGGCTTCAGCAGCGTACTGTGGTATCGAGATGCCATCTTACAGTCTGTCCAACGGTTCGGGAAAAGCGTGGTCTTAGGATTTGTAAATGAAGAGGCCAGCCGCTATGTGGTGGCAGAGCTTGGGATGACCGGCCTCCTCTTGTTCCGGTCTGTCCCGACGAAATACCCACAACACGTTCATGTCAGGCTGTTGTTCGAGGGCTGCCGTGAGCCGGAGTTGCGGTACTGGAACCCTCGTCGGTTCGGACGGCTCTCACTGCTGGACAAGGCCGGGCTTGAACGATACCTCATGCGCCGATTTGGGGTGGATCCCCTTCTCGTCTCGAAGCAGGACTTTGTCAAAATCCTGCGAGAGCGACGCGGTCGACTGAAGCCGCTCCTGATGCATCAGCAGGTCATTGCCGGTATCGGGAACATCTATGCAAACGAGATTCTCTTCAGGGCCGGGTTTCATCCGAACATGCAGGTCAATCGGCTTTCAGTGCGGAAAATAGAACATCTCCACACGATCATGCGCGAGGTGCTCGAGGAAGCGATTCTCTCAGGAGGGTCGAGCATCCGCGATTTTTTTGCGCCCGACGGCACCGAGGGGCAATACAAGCGCCGTCATTTGGTATATGGGAAAGAGGGCCAACCCTGTCCAAATCGCTGTGGGCACGTTATCCGACGTCTCAAAAGCGAGCGCAGTTCGTTCATATGTCGAACTTGTCAGGTTTCCCGATGAGCGAGCGAAGGCAGGGGGGTGATTGCTACTCTACTCCTGCATCCACGAGGTTTTCATAGGAACTTAGTCTGCTTTTTCATTCGGTTAGTATTGTGCACCGACAATCGCCGTCCTTGTAGGCCTTTTGAGCCATCTGAACTTAGTCCCTCTGGTGTCTTGAGACATCCTATTGATTTCCGCTAGAATCCGGCTCCCCTATCGGCTGAGTTCATGATGAAGGAGAATTCGCATGGCTAAGGTGTTGGAAGGTCCCGGCATGGGGCTGATGAAGAAGTGGGGTATCCACGTTCCCAACTATGTTGTTGTGACGTCTGCGGACGAGCTGGCAAAGCTCGGACAAGCCAATGACTGGATGAAGACTTCCAAGCTCGTGGCGAAGGCGCATGAAGCGCTTGGGTCGCGTTTCAAACTCGGTCTCGTGAAAGTCGGGTTGGATCTGAACGGTGCTGTGGCTGCGACCAAGGAAATGATCGGTCGTCAAGTCGGCAGCATCACCGTAAAACAAGTCATCGTGTCGGAAATGGTCGCTCATAAGGAAGAATATTATTGTGCCGTGAAGTCCACCCGTGAGGGTAGCGAGATTCTGGTCGCCAATTGTGGAGGGATTGAAGTCGAATCCAACTGGGATCGCGTCAAGCGGTTGTGCCTCGAAGTCGGTCAGTCACCCAGCCACGAAGCTCTCGAAAAGCTCTCCAAAGATGCAGGCTTCACAGGCGCTCTCACCAAAAAGATGGCCGATTTTGCCGGCAAGATGTTCACCTGTTTCGACAACGAGGACGCACAGTATCTCGAGGTGAACCCGGTCGTGGTACGCGAGAGCGATGGCGAACTGATTGCCCTCGATGCCGTGACACTACTGGACGGGGACGCGAAGTTTCGCCATCCGGATTGGAACTTCCAGTTTGCCGCAGAGTTCGGGCGTGCCTACAGTAAAGACGAAGTGGAAGTGATGGCAGTCGACAGTAAGATCAAGGGCTCAGTCAAATTCATTGAGATTCCTGGTGGAGACACGGCCATGCTTCCCGCCGGTGGGGGGGCCAGCGTGTACTACTCGGATGCGGTCGTGGCTCGAGGTGGGAAGCTGGCGAATTATGCCGAATACTCCGGCGATCCGCCCGATTGGGCTGTGGAAGTTCTCACAGAGAAAGTGTGTTCGCTGCCCGGTATTAAGAACATCATTGTTGGTGGCGCAATTGCGAACTTCACGGATGTGAAAAAGACATTCGGCGGCATCATCAACGGATTTCGCAAGGCAAAAGGTGACGGCAAAATGAAGGGCGTCAAGATTTGGGTCCGACGCGGAGGGCCGCGTGAAAAGGAAGGCCTCGACGCGATGCGCGCATTGAAGGACGAAGGCTTCGACATCAACGTCTTCGATCGTAACACCCCGCTGACGGACATCGTCGACAAAGCGCTGCAAAAACAGTAACGCGGACTCAGGACTGAGTGCGGGGCTCTTCACTCGCTTGGTACTCAGTCCTCAGCACTCAGTCCTGAAGGAAAGAGGAGATTCCGATGAGCATTTTGGCTAACAAAGACACCCGCGTGGTGATTCAAGGAGGCGCCGCCGGTGTCAACGCGGCCCGCCGTATGGCGGAGTTCTGCTACCTGATCAAGCGCCCGCTCAACGTCGAGGCGTTCGTCTACCCACCGGATGCCGGCAAGACCAACGAGATCCCATACGGCAGTGGTTTGATTGCCATTCCTGTGTACAAAACAATCGCTGAAGCGACGAAGAACCATCCGACGATCAACACCAGCCTCGTCTATATCGGCGCCGACCGCGCAATGAAGGGCACGATGGAAGCGCTGGATGATTCGCATATTAAGGTCGTGTCGATGATTACGGAAGGCGTGCCTGAAAAGGACGCCAAGTTGCTCGGTGCTCATGCGCGCAAGCTCGGCAAGGTGTTCAATGGCCCGTCCTCTATCGGGATCATTTCCGCGGGAGCCTGCCGATTGGGCGTGATCGGCGGTGCATTCGACAACCTGGTCCTCTCTAAGCTCTACCGCGAAGGGTCGTTCGGCGTCATCACGAAGTCGGGCGGTTTGTCCAACGAGATCATCTGGATCTGTTCCCAATTCGCCGACGGTATCACGACGGCGATCGGAATCGGCGGTGATGCCTATCCAGGGACGGACTATGTGAGCTACCTCGAGATGTTCGAGAAGGATCCGCAGACCAAAGCCGTCATCATTGTCGGCGAAATGGGCGGCGACCTGGAAGAGCGGGCAGCAGAGTGGTACGGTGCCAAAAAGCGTCGCGTAAAGCTCATTGGTGTCGTGTCGGGTTTCTGTCAAGAGAGTTTGCCGAAGGGGATGAAGTTCGGGCATGCCGGCGCGAAGGAAGGCATGAAGGGCGAAGGGTCGGCCCGATCCAAGTCCGATGCGCTCAAGAAAGCCGGCGCGATTGTCCCGGCAACATTCGGCGCGCTGGGTCCGGCAATCAAGGACACCTACCAGGAATTGTTGAAGTCCGGTCAGGTCAAGGAAATTGTTGAGCCTGCCACTCTTCCAAGACTCCCTAAAACGGTTGAAGAAGCGATGAAGGCGGACGAAGTCATGGTTGCGCCGCTGATTCGCACGACCATCAGCGATGATCGAGGTGATGAACCGTGCTACGACGGCTATCCGGCTTCCGAACTCATCAATAAGGGATACGAGATTCCTCACGTGATTGGGTTATTGTGGGACAAGCGGCTGATTTCGAAGCAGGAAGCTGAAATCATCAAGCGCATCATGATGTTGTCGGCCGACCATGGTCCTTGCGTGAGTGGCGCCTATGCGACGATCCTCGCGGCCTGTGCCGGCATTGGACTGTCACAAGCGGTTGCCGCCGGATTGATCATGATCGGACCGCGTTTCGGTGGGGCCGTCACGGATGCCGGACGCTGGTTCAAGTATGCCGTCGACAACAAGATGAATGTGGACGACTTCCTGGCCTACATGAAGAAGAATGTGGGGCCTGTGCCCGGCATTGGGCACCGCGTCAAAAGCTTGCGCAATCCGGACAAGCGGGTGAAAGAACTTGTCGGATACGTCAAGAGTTTGAACATCAAGACACCCTGCCTTGATTTTGCCCTGCAAGTTGAGCAGGTGACGGCGACCAAGAAAGATAATCTTATTCTGAACGTCGATGGGACAATGGCGGCCGTTTTAGTTGACCTCGGCTTCCCGGTTGATAGTTTGAACGGTTTCTTTATCCTGTCTCGTACGATCGGATTGATCGGCCACTGGGTCGATCAAAAACGGCAAGACAGCCGTTTGATCCGGTTGTTCGATTATTTGGTGAACTACGCGGCGCCGAAACGGCGCGAAGTGCCACCATTGAAATAACCGCGGGAGCTCCTGCTGCTTGGTAAGTGGCGGGATGTGCCGCTCTAACAGAGGCTATCGGTGAAGGGTGCGCGGCAAGGGAGACCAACTCCCTCGCTCCCGACATCATATCCCTAGCCCGTTCGAAGGAGAGAGCAATGTCACTTGAGCTTGCGAGGAAGCTCTACGCGAAGATGCCCGATGTGTGCGCGAAGGCGAGGTCAAAATTCGGCCGCCCGTTGACGTTGTCGGAGAAGATTCTTGTTTCGCATGCCGACAACGTCGATACTCAAACCTGGGAGCGCGGGAAAGCCATGCTGGCGCTGCGCCCCGATCGTGTGGCGATGCAGGATGCTACGGCCCAGATGGCGGTGTTGCAGTTTATGCAGGCCAACAAGCAGAAAGCCGCCGTGCCGAGCACCATCCACTGCGACCACTTGATCCGCGCTGAGATGGGGTCCGAGAAGGACTTGCTTCGGGCCATGGATGAGAACAAAGAAGTCTATAACTTCCTCGCGTCCGCCGCGAAGAAGTACGGAATCGGATTCTGGAAGCCTGGCGCCGGGATTATCCATCAAGTCGTGCTCGAAAATTACGCCTTCCCTGGCTGCCTGATTATCGGCACCGATTCACATACACCGAACGGCGGCGGGTTGGGAGGGTTGGCCATCGGTGTCGGAGGCGCTGATGCCGGTGAAGTGATGGCAGGTTTGCCTTGGGAGGTCTTACATCCGAAACTCATCGGTGTGAAGCTGACCGGTAAGCTGAGCGGCTGGGCGTCACCGAAGGATGTGATTCTCTATCTCTGTGGTCTGTTGACCGTGAAGGGTGGGACGAACAAGATCGTTGAATACTTTGGCCCGGGAGCCGAAACCATCAGCGCGACCGGAAAAGGCACCATCTGTAATATGGGCGCTGAACTAGGTGCGACGACATCGGTCTTCCCTTTCGATCAGAAGATGGTCGACTATTTGAACATCACGGATCGGGCAGATTGGGCGAAATTGGCTCAGGCCAATAAGGCCTTGCTCATGGCGGATCCAGAAGTCGCCCAGGCGCCAGAGAAGTATTACGACCAGATCGTTGAGATTGACCTGTCGAAGCTTGAGCCCCACGTGGTTGGTCCACATACGCCGGACCTCGCGAGGCCGGTTTCAAAACTGAAGGCGGAAGCAAAGGAGAAGGGGTACCCGGTCGAGCTCAAGGCGGCCCTGATCGGCAGCTGTACGAATTCATCTTACGAAGACATCAGTCGCTCGGCCCATGTGGCACAACAGGCCTTGAAGGCCGGTTTGAAGGCGAAGGCGTCGTTCCTCATTTCCCCTGGGTCGGAACGCATTTACCATACAATGAAGCGCGACGGATTCTTAGACACATTCGAGAAGCTTGGTGGCACAGTGCTGTCCAATTCATGCGGTCCCTGCATCGGGCAATGGAAGCGTGCCGATGGGGTCAAAGGCAAAGCCGATTCAATCGTCAGCTCCTTCAACCGGAACTTCCCGGGCCGGAACGATGGGATCAGTGAGACGCTGTCGTTCCTCGCAAGTCCGGAAGTCGTGACGGCCTATGCGATTACCGGTGACCTGGGCTTTGATCCGGTCAATCAGATGGTGAAGGGCGCAGACGGTAAAGAGTTCAAGTTCCAGCCCCCTGTGGGCGAGGAGTTGCCGGCCAAGGGTTTTGCCAAGGGCGAAGAGGGGTATGTTGAGCCTGCCGCAGACGGCTCGAGCTTGACCGTCGAGATCCCGCCGACGAGTGAGCGGCTGCAAGTACTGCAACCGTTCCCGCGTTGGGACGGAAAAGATTTCGAGAAGTTGCCGCTCTTGATTAAGACCAAAGGCAAGACCACAACAGACCATATCTCTCCTGCTGGGCCTTGGCTCAAGTTCCGAGGCCATCTGGATAAGATCAGTGACAATATGTTTCTCGGTGCCAACAGTGCGTTTGCGTCTGAGCCCGGAAAGGGAACGAATGTGTTGACCGGCGAAGCAAACCTCACGATCGCGCAGATCGCCCGAGCCTATAAAGCAAAGGGCATCGGCTCCATCGTTGTCGGCGATGAAAACTATGGCGAGGGCAGCAGTCGTGAGCATGCAGCGATGTCTCCGCGGTTCCTAAACGTCCGCGCCGTCATTACGAAGAGCTTCGCGCGCATCCATGAAACAAATCTGAAGAAGCAGGGCATTCTGCCGCTGACGTTCGCCGATCCGAAAGACTACGACAAGATCGAGATGAATGATCGGTTAAGCGTGGTGGATTTGGCGAATCTCTCGCCGGGGAAGCCGGTTTCGGTGGTCGTGCATAAGGCGAGCGGCGATGTGAAGGTTCAGGCCAATCACAGTATGACGACTCAACAAATCACGTGGTTTAAAGCTGGTTCAGCGCTGAATGCGCTCAACTAAATAACTGAAAGAGGAGACGCCATGGCGAAGGCAGATAAAATTATCTATACAAAGACCGACGAAGCCCCGATGCTGGCAACTTATTCGTTCCTGCCGATCATCAATGCTTTCTCGAAGGCGGCTGGCGTATCGGTGGAGCTGCGCGACATTTCACTCGCAGGCCGCGTGATCGCGGTGTTCCCTGAATACTTGACGCCGGAGCAGAAACAACATGATGCCTTGGCCGAGTTGGGCGAACTGGCCAAGACACCGGAAGCGAACATCATCAAGTTGCCCAATATCAGCGCCTCATTGCCGCAGTTGCAAGAGACCATCAAGGAATTGCAGAAGCAAGGGTATAAACTTCCTGAGTATCCTGAGAATCCGAAAGACGACAAAGAGAAGGACGTCAAGGCTCGCTACGACAAAGTCAAAGGCAGTGCCGTCAATCCGGTGCTGCGTGAAGGCAACTCGGATCGCCGGGCCCCGTTGTCCGTGAAAGCCCATACGAGAAAACATCCGCATAAGATGGGCGCCTGGAGTCCTGATTCCAAGACCCACGTGTCCCACATGAAGGGTGGCGACTTCCGTTCCAACGAAAAGTCGATGACGATCCCTGCAGCGACCACGGCGAAGATCGAGTTTGTGGGCGCCGACGGCAAGACCACCGTGTTGAAGGAGAAGGTGGCGTTGCAAGCCGGTGAAGTGTTGGATGCGACCTTCATGAGCGTGAAGGCCTTGCGCACGTTCTTGGAAGAGCAGATTGAGGATGCCAAGAGCAAGGGCGTGTTGTTTTCGCTCCACATGAAGGCCACCATGATGAAGGTCTCGGATCCCAAGATCTTCGGTCATGCGGTAACCGTGTACTATAAGGATGTGTTCGAGAAGCATGGCGAGACGCTCAAGAAGCTGGGCGTCGATCCGGATAACGGTCTCGGCGACCTCTACACCAAGATTAAGGCGTTGCCCGAGGATCAGCGCAAGGCGATCGAATCGGACATCCAAGAAGTCTACAAGAAGCGGCCGCCGATGGCGATGGTGAACAGCGATAAGGGTATCACCAATCTCCACGTGCCGAGCGATATCATCATCGACGCGTCGATGCCGCCGGTCATTCGCGACAGCGGCAAGATGTGGGGGCCGGACGGCAAGGCGGCGGATGCCAAATGCGTCATTCCCGATTCCAGCTACGCGCCGGTCTATCACGAGGTCGTCGAGTTCTGTAAAAAGAACGGCGCCTTCGATCCGAAGACTATGGGGACCGTGCCGAACGTGGGGTTGATGGCGCAGGCGGCTGAGGAATACGGTTCGCACGACAAAACGTTCAAGGCGCCTGGCAACGGCACCATCCGCATCGTGGATGCGGCCGGCAACACGTTGCATGAACACAAGGTGGAAGCGGGGGACATCTGGCGCGCCTGCCAAGTGAAGGATACCCCGATCCAGGACTGGGTCAAGCTGGCGGTGACCCGCGCCAGAGCGACCGGCTCGCCGGCGGTATTCTGGTTGAATAAGGACCGTGCGCACGACGCGGAATTGATCAAGAAGGTGAACGCCTATTTGCCGAAGCATGACACGAGCGGTCTTGAGATCAAGATCATGTCACCGGCGGACGCGTGTCGCTTCTCCATCCAGCGGATGAAGGAAGGCAAGGATACGGTCTCTGTCACCGGTAACGTACTCCGTGACTATCTCACGGACCTGTTCCCGATTCTCGAAATTGGGACCAGCGCCAAGATGCTCTCGATCGTCCCCCTGCTGAACGGCGGAGGCTTGTTCGAAACCGGCGCGGGTGGATCTGCTCCGAAGCACGTGCAGCAGTTCCAGGAAGAAGGCTATCTGCGTTGGGATTCGCTCGGTGAGTTCCTCGCGCTCGCGGCTTCATTGGAACATCTCGCGAAAGTGGGAAACAATCCGGTCGCGAAGATTCTGGCGGATACACTGGATCAGGCCAATGCGAAGTTCTTAGAGAGCAACAAGTCGCCAGCTCGCAAGGTCGGTGAAATCGACAACCGTGGCAGCCACTTCTACCTGGCGCTCTATTGGGCGCAGGCCTTGGCTGCGCAGACGGCAGATAAGCGGATCGCTGAGCGATTCACCAAGATTGCGAAGGATCTGGGCGACAACGAAAAGAAGATTGACGGTGAATTGCTGGCCGCGCAAGGGAAGCCGCAAGATGTCGGCGGTTACTATCATCCGGACGATGTCAAGGCTGCCAAGGCCATGCGTCCGAGCGCGACCTTGAACGCGATCATCGACGCAATCGCTTAATTTCGACCGACCGTGAGGCGTGAGGGGCTATCGCTCCTTACGCCTCGTGTGTTACGAAGGAACCCATGGCAACAGACGATACCAACGTCATTGATCAGCCAGAGGTGATGAAGCCTCGGATGGTCACGATCGAGATCGCCGGCAAAAAAGTGGATGTGCCGGAAGGGATTACCGTCGTCAAAGCCATGTGGTATGCGGGGATGGACGTCGTTCGTGGGGTCGGCTGTCTCGGCGGCTTCTGCGGCGCCTGTGCCACCTACTATCGCACGAAAGACGATCCCAAGGTCCGTACGTGTCTTGCCTGCCAAATGGCGGTGCAAGACGGGATGTCTTTCACGATGATGCCGCCGTTCCCAGCGCGCAAGGCGACCTACGAAATTCAGACACTCCAAGACCCAAAGCAAGACCTCTTCAATCTGTATCCTGAAGCCCCGCTGTGCAGAAACTGTAATGCCTGTACGGAAGCTTGTCCGCAGAAGATCGACGTGCGTGAAGGGGTGTGGAAGGCAGTCTTCGGCGACTTTAAGAGTGTCTCTGAGATGTTCATGGACTGCGTCATGTGCGGCATGTGTGCGCCGGTGTGTATCGCCGATATCGCACCCAACCTGGTGGCGCTGTACGTGAGCCGTGCACAGGGTGCACATTTTACCGAAAAGCCTATCGGACTCGACACCCGCATCAAGGAAATTCAAGACGGCCGATTCAACGACGATTGGAATAGGGTCCTCAAGATGAATGAGAAAGAATTGGCCGACTACTGTGCCACGGTGAAATAAGAACGTCTCAAAGCCTTCACGTCTGAAAGTCGTTTCTGAGGCTTGTTAATCTTCTAATCATATAGACGTGTGACTGGGAAATCATGGACATCCACGCACTGCAGCAAATCGTCCACCAGACTCGGGATGCCCGTCGCAAGCAGACCATTCCCAAGTTTTCTCCTGCAGATCGCGACCAGCTGATCCACAAGTATCATCCCGATTTTCGAGCGAGCGCCTATCGACCGATCCGGTTTGGTCCTAACGAAGGGGACAGGACGGTCATCGAACTAGCTGCGTTACTGGAAGGCGAGAGCCCGATTCAGAACCATGCTGAACTGACGCCACACTATACGACCGATGTGTTGGTGATCGGTGGCGGCGGGGCGGGTTGTGCGGCGGCCTTGCACGCGCATGGAGCCGGCTCAAAAGTCATTCTGGCGACGAAGCTGCGTTTGGGCGACTCCAATAGTGTGATGGCGCAGGGTGGTATGCAGATCTCCGTTGCGCCGGAAGACTCTCCTGTGACCCACTTCATTGATACGCTCAAAGGTGGTCACATGGAAAATGACCACGATCTCCTGAAGGTGATGGTCGAAGAGGGGCCCGCCATTGCCAAATGGCTCATTGAGCTCGGAGTGTTGTTTGATCGTCAAGCTGACGGGAATCTACACGTCAAAAAGGGTGGCGGCAGTTCCAAGCCGCGGCTTCTGACCTGTTCCGACTATACCGGCCTGGAAATCATGCGCGTGCTCAAGGACGAGGTCATCAACCAAAAGATTCAGTTGCTCGAGTTTGCGGCCGCCATCGAATTGCTGAGTGACGAGGCGGGGAACTGTACCGGGGCCATCTTCAAGGATCTGGATAATCAGCGACACGTGGTCGTGGCGGCTAAGTGCGTCATTCTCGCGACTGGCGGCATCGGTCGGCTGCACATCCAGGGGTTCCCAACGAGCAATCACTATGGTGCGACCGGCGATGGACTGTGCCTTTCGTATCGCATGGGTGCCAAGTTGGCTCACATCGACACGTTTCAGTATCACCCGTCAGGAGCAGTCTATCCGGAGCAGTTGATCGGCGCGCTGGTGACCGAAGGGATCCGTTCCGAAGGTGGCCATCTGGTCAACGCCAAAGGCGAGCGCTTCGTCAATGAGCTCGACACTCGCGATGTGGTGTCGTCGTCGATCATCCGCGAATGCGAAGAGGGACGCGGGATCAGGACGATGTCGGGCCGCGTCGGAGTCTGGTTAGATACGCCATTATTGGATGCCGAACATGGTCCAGGCACTGTCGAAAAGCATTTCCCTGCAATGGTGATGCAGTTCGATCGGTTCGGAATCGATATCAGTAAGGACCCCGTTCTGATCTATCCGACCCTGCATTACCAGAACGGCGGGGTGAAGATTGATACGAACTCAGAAACCAACGTCAAGAATCTCTTCGTGGCGGGCGAGGCCTCCGGCGGCCTGCATGGGCGTAATCGGTTGATGGGCAACTCATTGCTCGATCTCATGGTGTTCGGCAAGCGTTCAGGATTGACCGCAGCCGGACGGGCCGGGATGATGAAACAGGGGAAATTGACGCTACAGCATCTCGATCGGTTCAGAGCCGAAGCGAAGAAACATGGCAATGCCAGTGGTGTCATCTCTCCAATGATTCTGCCGGCCTACACGAGAAAAGTGGGGTGAGCGGACGGCGAAGCGGGATATTTCTTATGCTCGCCCACTGCGCACACCAGATCAGTTCAATTATTGGGATAGCGGGAGGTGCTCGGTGGATGCGCGCAGTGAGAAACATCCACTTCACCCTCTTTGAGAATAGAGGTAAAGAATGAATGTGCATGAATTCCAAGCTAAGTCATTGTTCGCCCAGTTCGGCGTGCCGGTGCCGCGTGGAAAGGAAATCACCTCTCCGGAAACGGCGATCGCTTGGGCGAATGAACTCAATACGCCGGTGTTTGTCGTCAAGGCGCAGATCCATGCTGGTGGCCGCGGCAAGGCCGGCGGGGTCAAGATCACGAAAGACAAAGGCGCCGTGGCCGGCTTGGCGAAGGAGTTGATCGGAAAGACGTTGGTGACCCATCAGACAGGACCCAAGGGGCGGAAGGTCCATCGCCTGCTGATGGAAGAAGGAGCGAACATCTCGAAGGAGTTGTATCTGTCGATTCTCGTCGATCGGGACACGGGATGGCCCACGTTCATCGCCAGCACGGAAGGCGGGATGGAAATCGAAGAGGTTGCCGCTCACACGCCGGAAAAGATCATCAAGGAGCCGATCGATCCGGCCGTGGGATTTCAGGGATACAACGGGCGGAACATCGCCTTTGCGCTTGGGTTACCCAGCATTGAGCCGGCGGTTGTGAACCCCTTCAACAAGATGTTGGGAAATCTGTATCGCCTCTTCATGGAGAAAGATTGCGCCCTTGTCGAAATCAACCCGCTGATCATCACCAAAGAAAAGACCGTAGTAGCACTAGACGGCAAAGTCTCATTCGACGATAACGGCCTCTTCAAGCATGAAGATCTGCAAAAGATGCGCGATCTCAATGAAGAAGAGCCGCTTGAGATCGAAGCGACGGCCAACAATCTCAACTATGTGAAGCTGGATGGGAACATCGGCTGCATGGTGAATGGCGCGGGCCTTGCGATGGCGACGATGGATGTGATTAAGCTGGCCGGCAGCGAGCCGGCGAACTTCCTGGATGTCGGCGGCGGTGCGACGAAAGAGACGGTTGCGGCGGGTTTCCGCATTCTACTCAAAGATCCGAACGTTAAGGGCATCTTCATCAACATTTTCGGCGGCATCGTTCGGTGTGAACGTATCGCCCAAGGTGTGATCGACGCGGCAAAGGAAGTGAAGATCACGGTGCCGTTGGTGGTGCGTTTGCAAGGAACAAATGCCGAGGAAGGTCGCAAGCTGTTGGCCGAATCCGGCCTGAAGTTGGACGTCGCTGACGACCTCTGGGAAGCGGCACAGAAAATTGTGATGTTGACGGGAAAGGCAGTGTGAGAGAAGGTGTGCCGGGTCGAGTCTCAGTGCTCGCCCGTCGCGCACACAGGATCAATCAGATGACGATCAATATGGGCGGTGCTCGGCGGATGCGCGCAGTATGAGACCCGGCCCAGCACACCTTCTGAAAAATGAAGGTTAGGAAACGAGGTTCATCGTGAGCATATTAGTAAACAAAAATACACGGGTGGTGGTGCAGGGGATTACGGGCAAGGAAGGCTCGTTCCATGCGACGCAGTGCAAGGCCTACGGTACGAAGATTGTGGCGGGTGTGACCCCAGGCAAGGCCGGGCAGGAGGTTGAGGGTATTCCGGTTTTCAATACGGTGCGCGATGCGGTGAACAAGCAGCAGGCTGACACCTCGCTCATCTTCGTGCCGCCGCCGTTTTGTGCCGATGCGATCCTCGAAGCAGCCGATGCCGGAGTGAAGTTGATCATCTGCATTACCGAAGGCATTCCCGTCAACGATATGGTGAAGGTGAAGCGAGCGCTCCGGGGCCGGGATGTGAGGCTGATTGGACCGAATTGCCCTGGCGTCATCACGGTCGATGAAGCGAAGATCGGCATTATGCCGGGCTTCATTCATAAGAAGGGTGTGGTCGGAGTGGTGTCTCGTAGCGGCACCCTCACGTATGAAGCCGTCCATCAACTCTCAACTCTAGGACTAGGTGAGACGACCTGCGTCGGGATCGGCGGCGATCCGGTAAACGGGACAGGGTTTGTGGATGTCCTGCCATTGTTTGAAAAAGATCCAGAGACTCAGGCCATCGTTATGATCGGAGAGATCGGCGGCGACGCAGAAGAAAAAGCGGCTGAGTTCATCAAGAAAAACGTCAAGAAACCGGTCATCAGCTTCATCGCCGGTATCACCGCGCCTGCCGGACGCCGCATGGGCCACGCCGGCGCCATTATCTCCGGCGGCAAGGGGACCGCAGCTGAAAAGATGAAAATGCTGGAAGCAGCCGGGGTCAAAGTCGTCAAGAATCCGGCTGAGATCGGCGACGCGGTCAAGAAAGCGTTGGGACGGTAGTTTCCTGAACACGCTCCTTCTGTTGATATCCTCCTCCGCTACAACTTCGTGAGTATCATTTCTACGGCGTCTCCATCGTCATCACTCTGTGGTGCAGGTCTGACGACTATCTAGATCTTTCAAGGAGTTGTCCGGCAGCGTTGCGGAGCTAGATAGGAGCAGATTGTGATGACTGCTATCGAAGGCACGAGAAATAGTCAAGTATCCACTCGCCACAGTGATGCCTACTGGGATATTGGATTTACCGATAGCTCCAATCCGTTTTATCTATTTTCAAAAATGAACGTGGGATTGCTACTGTTGGTGCCGTCCGCTCTACGATGCGACAAGAGCATCCCCTCATGATCGCTCTGGAGGCGGATATGTGGACTCTCATGCCAATAACCGCAACTGGGGAACCGGGGCTCGATTCGCGCGTAATGAAGGCGCAGCCGTCTCGCATCGCCCCGTTGACCATCGACGAAATACAGACTGATATCAAATTTCGTGATCCAAATTCGTCGAAGAGAATGTTTTCTTTACCGTGGGAGGGTATTGAATGAAAACGAGAATTTCGGCGATCGTTTGCCTTCTCTGTGTCTTTGGCTACGCTGAGGTCACTCGGGCGGAAGATCCGTACAGCCAACGGGTTGCCGATCCTTATGCGATGTCGCCTGATCCCCCAACTATGTCCTCCGGAACGATCGAGCCCTATCTGTCCTTTATGGTGGGCGTGGCCATGCCGTTCAGCGCAGACGCCACGTTTACTAACGGGACGCTGCCTCGGGTGGAAAAGGATGTCGACTATCAGATGAAACAGACGATCGGTGGCAATGCTGGGGTTTGGTTTCCCACCAGAAACAAGCTGGCGGGATTCGATCTCGGCGTTGAAGTCGCCGGCTTTGTTTGGTATCCGGATATAGCCTGCTGTCGGAACGGAGTGAATGGAACTCTTAATCCAGACGGATCGTTTGAAGGCACCACGACTGAAACGCAAGGCATCTATATCGGTTCCAATTTCCTGATTCGACGCCCGATGGCGATTTCCGAGGCCTATCCCAACGGGCGGTGGCATCCCTACGTCGGGGTTGGTGTAGGAGCCCATCAGATCTCGCAAAGGCCAGGTGGATTCCGTGGGGCTGGTTTTGCGAACGCCATCGTCGACCAGCGGAATACGGCTCCAGGGTTTCTGGCAATGGGAGGAGTCAAGGCGCATCTCTTCAAGTATGTGGCGGCGTTTGTGGAGGCGAAGTATATCCATGCCTTTCACGACGAGCTGGGGACGGATCGGTTCGGGGCGTCCACAGTTGGCGGGCAAGATCTAGTTTTTGATAATTATGAATCCACGATCAGAACGATCTTTGTGCATGCGGGCTTGTCGCTGCACTTTGACATCAAGCCGTAGGGTCTTGTCAGGATCACCTCGATTTTTGACTTCGGTATGGTAAAGAGTTCGAAGGTGGCCAGCCTTAGAAGCAACGGCTTTCCTAGGGCTGGGCCATTTTATTTCTGGTGCGACTGTTCGATTCTACTTCCCTTCGATCTTCCCAAAGGTCCTCTCAAAAAACTCCTTCACCTTTCCCATATGTTCTTCGATATCTGACTTGAGGTGTTTTGCTCCTGCCTGCCAATCATCCGTCGTGTAGCCGACGCGACGGGCAAGGAAGATGAATTCATCGGAGTCGACCGGCGGGAGGACGCGGTCTTTGGCATTGCCTCGGACCATGCGAAGGCCATCGATGAGCATGCGGATGAAAAAATAGGCCTTGCGTAGATCCTCGCCGTCTTGCCTCGTCACGAGTCCACGGTCAACGAGGGCTGCCAAGGCCTGCATCGTGTTGGAAGTGCGTAAGGCGGTGAGCTTATGGCCATGCATGATCTGGAGGTACTGGACGGCATATTCGATATCAACGATGCCTCCCGGGCTATGTTTGAGATTCACCGTGCCGCGCTCTACCAGCTCTTTCAGCTGTTGCCGGCGTAAATCGAGCGCGGCCCGCAGATCCCAGGGTTTACCGCTGTAGACGTAGTGATCGCGATGGGCTTCGACGCGTTTGCCGAGCGCCGCATCGCCGGCCACGTGCCGTAGTTTGATCAACGATTGGCGCTCAAATGGGGCCGCAAGACCCCGGTCGCCATAGTATTTGGTAATCTCGTCGAAAGGATTGGTCAGGGATCCCTTTCCACCATGGGGCCGCAGTCGCACATCCAGATGGAAAATGCCCTCTTGTTTGGCCTCGATCCATTGCAACAGCTCCTGACCAAGCCGTTCAAAGTATTCGCTGTTCTCGATCGGGTTCTTGCCACCCGTGCGCCCTGCGTCGCCATACACGAACATCACTTCAATATCGGAGGCATACCCGAGCTCGCCACCGCCAAATTTCCCCAGGCCGAGCACGGTGAAGGCGCAGGGCTTCTTGTTGGCCAAGCGCGGGGGGCCGTACAACTTGTTCAACTTGGCTTGACAGTCTTTTATGCTTCGATCGACGATGACTTCGGCGAGCTGCGTCAATGCAGCGGAGAAGTCGGGTAAGGTGGTGTCCGTCTCGACAATGTGTTTCATGTCGATGCGGAAGAGCTCACGATCTTTGAAGCTGTTCAGCGCCGCCTTCCGGTCTTCGTCGGTGTCGGCCCGATTGACCAGGCGATCAAGTTCCTTGCGAAGTGTCGCTCGTGGTCTCATGAGGGGCGCATCGCGATAATCTTGCAAGAGAGGCAGAAGGTTGCTGTGCTGGCGGCGTAGAAAGTCTTCCCAGAGAAAATCACTGGCCCCGAGCAGACGGGCCAGCAGCGGAAAGGTTTTCTTGTCGCTGAGAAAGGCCAGGGTTTCTTGCTGGGCCTTTCCCTTTGTCTGTTGCACCGTCAGATCGAGGAACTGGTCGAAGGCTTCTAGGGCTTTGGTTGGGTCCGGGGCCCAGGTCAGGGCATGGGTGAATTGCTTGATGAGTACCGCCGTTAAACGCAGCTGTTGCTGATCGGTCGCGTCGGTGAGTTTTTGACCATGGCGGTTGCGGACATAAAAGCGGTCATGGATCTTCCCGTTCTCGACGTCGAACTGAGCCTTGGATATATAGATGTTGCGCATTGCGAGGGCGTTGGCGAAGGCATATAAAAAGGCCGGTGTATCGTCGGATCGGATATCCATGACGGTGTCGATGGCAGACTGGCTGTTGTCGAACGCGATCTGTACGGGATTGAGTAGACCGCCGAAAGATGCACGGCGTTTCCCCAGCTGCTCGACCAGCCGTCGATTGACCGCAAAGCGGGCCTCTGCAAACTGTCCTTTATCGAGCAGCGCGATAACGGAGTGGAGCTCCTCTTCCAATTGCGCCTGTTGCGCTGTGTCCCATTCTTCCCCCGGCATCGGCAGCACCCGAAACACATCGACGATCTTTTTTCTGCTCAGGTCGGTGCCTCTCTTGGGACGGATACGCGGTCCATACCCCGTCCAACTTGTTCGGGAGGGGAGTGGAGCGGCTTTTTCGGCGAACGTATAGATATCTCCCTCCTCAATATTCAACCCAAAGGCTGACAGCAGGCCGCAAATCGTGGCGAACTCTGCGAAGTAGTCATAAGCCACGATCGTGATCTCAAACCGGGTATCCGGCTGTTCGGAAAAGGCGATGGTGCAGGGGTGGTCAGACAACAATTGCGCCGTCAATCGGATGTGTTCGGCTATGGTCGAAGGATCGAATCGTCGGAAGTACTCCTGATCCATGCGGCTGAAGAAATCTTGGAGGATGTCGTCCTGAACATCTGAGCACAACCGACGAACGCTATCGATAAGCAGGGTTTGGTCAGGAGAGCCGCGTGGCATGGATGTCAGTATACCCGAATAGGTTTCATTGTGCGTAGGAGAACCTATCAGTATAATGCCGCCGCATGGCTCGCCGAACCCCACCGCCTCCCCTGTTGTCGCAACAGACCTCGGCTAGAAGTATGACTCCTAAGCCGGATCCTCGCCCCATCTTGCTGGCTGAGAAACGAGATGTTGAGAGCGTACGGGGCATTTTATCCGCATATGGGCTACGTGATCTTGATCGGGCCGACCGCAACCTCAATGCTATGGCGGGCGACCCCATCCAACGGCGTCGGTTGGCCGATGTTCTGCCGATGTTGATGGAGTCGATTTCCAGGACCGCTGACCCTGATCAAGCGTTAAACCACTGGGAACGCATGTTGGAGGGCGTCTCCCGGACGTCTTTTCTTGACTACTTACGCGACTGGCCACGCATGCTTGATCTCCTCTGTGTCATTTTTGGGAACAGCGATGCTTTGACCCTTACCATCCTTCGGGACCCGACGCTCGTTTATTGGTTGGCTGAGGAAAAAGTGTCGTCCAAACCACCGACGCGGAAGAGAATGGAGCGCACGCTTGGCGAGAGTATCGGGCATCTCACTACCAAGGAATTGAAATTAGACGCCCTTCGTCGGTTTCAACGACGCGAGATGTTACGCATCGGCGTCCGGGATTTACTCCGGCTTGCCACGGTGCCGGAGACGACCAGCTCATTGTCCGACTTGGCGTGCCTGATGATTCATGCCGCCTATGAGATCGTCGATGCTGATCTGAAACGACAGTACGGCGTGCCCATGCATCGAAACAAGCGGGGACAGTGGTGCAAGACAAAATTCGCCGTCATCGGGATGGGTAAACTGGGTGGCCACGAACTGAACTACAGCTCGGACGTGGATCTGCTCTACATCTATGAGTCCGATGACGGAGAAACCAGGGCCCAAGGCCCGAGACGCGCCGATAAACCGGCGGGCGTCGGTATTTCGAATGAAGAGTATTTTGAGATTCTGTCCCGCGAACTGACCAGAGTCTTGACCGAGCCGACTCGAGAGGGACACGTCTTTCGAGTAGATCTTCGATTACGGGCCGAGGGGTCAGTCGGTCAATTGGCACGGTCGTTGTCAAGCTATCAGCGGTATTATCTTGCTCGCGGACAAACCTGGGAGCGCTTGGCCCTCCTGAAAGCTTCCCCGATCGCCGGCTCGCCGGAACTGGGAACGGCCTTTGTAAAGGCCGTGAAGCCATTCATCTTTGGAGTCGGCAAGAAACTTCCGGGTCTGATTGAGACATCGGCTGTGATTGAGGAGGTGCGGGCCGTCAAGGACATGATCGACGGGAAAATGGCTGATCGGGGGCACGAACACCGCAATGTGAAGCTTGGAACGGGCGGAATCAGGGAAATTGAATTCTTCGTGCAGACCCTTCAAGTGCTGGTGGGAAGACACCTGCCAGCAGTCGTCGACAAGAGCACGCTGGGGGCCTTGGAACGCTTTGCGTGTTGGAAATTGATTTCAACTCAAGTGAAAGAGGATCTCACGGCCGCCTATCTCTTTCTCCGCGATGTGGAGCATAAACTTCAGATGGTCCATGATCTCCAGACCCATTCCCTTCCCAGCGACGAGTATGAATTAGAACGGTGCGCAACTCGGATGGGCTATGGTACGGAAGATCGCAAGAAGGCGGCGGCACTTTTCCTTGAGGACCATCAACGGCATACCACGGTCGTCCACCGTACATTTCAATCTCTTTTTTTGGAGCCAAAAATCCCTCCAGCTTTAGGCGCAACGCTCAAAGCACGCAAAGCAAAACGCTAAGGGGAATCCAGTTTCAGAAACACAAAGGGCCCGGTGGTTTCCCACCGGGCCCTTCATCATAGCTAGCAGCAGCTAGCTATCTAGTACATCCCCTCCATGCCGTGGCTGTGTCCACCGCCCGGCATCGCTGGTTCTTTCTTCTCCTCGGGGAGTTCGGTGATCATCACTTCGGTCGTCAGCATCAAACCTGCCACGCTGGCCGCGTTCTGCAATGCGCATCGCGAGACCTTGGTCGGGTCGATGATGCCGGACTTGATCATATCGACATATTCATCCGTGGCGGCGTTGTATCCACCATTGACGTTCTTATCTTCCCGAACCTTGCCGACGACGACCGAGGCTTCTGCGCCGGCATTCGAGGCGATCTGTCGGAGCGGCTCTTCGAGCGAACGCCGGACGATGTCGAGTCCGACCTTTTGTTCCGCCGGGACGTCCTTGATCCCATCGAGTGCCTTGATGCAACGGAGATAGGCTGTGCCGCCTCCAGGAACGATCCCTTCTTCCACCGCCGCCTTGGTGGCGTGGAGTGCGTCCTCGACGCGTGCCTTCTTCTCCTTCATTTCGGTCTCGGTTGCAGCCCCGACATTGATGACGGCAACGCCGCCCACGATCTTCGCCAGCCGCTCTTGCAGCTTTTCGCGATCGTAGTCGGATGTCGTCTCATCGATCTGGGCCTTGATCTGCTTCACACGCCCTTCGATTTTCTTGGCATCGCCGTAGCCTTCGACGATTGTGGTGTTGTCTTTGTCGATCGTGACGCGTTTGGCTCGGCCGAGATCGGTCAACTTGACGTTCTCGAGCTTGATCCCAATGTCTTCAGAAATCACCTGACCGCCTGTAAGGATGGCGATATCCTCCAGCATGGCCTTGCGGCGATCGCCGAAGCCAGGGGCTTTCACCGCGGCGACGTTCAGGGTGCCGCGCAGCTTGTTGACGACGAGGGTTGCCAGGGCTTCACCTTCGACTTCTTCTGCGAGGATGATGAGTGGCTTGCCCATCTTGGCGACTTGTTCGAGCAGCGGAAGCAGGTCCTTCATGCTGCTGATCTTCTTTTCGTTGATCAATATGAGCGGCTCTTCCACCGAACATTCCATCCGCTCGGCGTTGGTGACGAAATAGGGGGAGATGTACCCGCGATCGAACTGCATGCCCTCCACGACGTCCAGCGAGGTGGTCATCGACTTGGCTTCTTCCACCGTGATGACGCCGTCCTTGCCGACCTTTTCCATGGCTTCTGCGATCAGATCGCCGATGGTTTTGTCGTTGTTGGCGGAAATGGTGCCGACCTGAGAGATCTCGGTCTTGTTTTGGCAGGGCTTGCTGAGCTTCTTGAGCTCGGCGGTGATGGCTTCAACGGCCTTGTCGATGCCCCGCTTGATCTCCATTGGATTGGCGCCCGCAGTGATGTTCTTCGCACCCTCGCGGAAGATCGCCTGAGCCAGTACTGTAGCCGTGGTGGTTCCGTCCCCCGCGATGTCGCTGGTCTTGCTGGCCACTTCTCGGACCAACTGAGCGCCCATGTTTTCATAAGGGTTCTTCAGTTCGACTTCCTTGGCAACGGTCACACCGTCCTTGGTAATGGTGGGTGCACCGAATTTCTTATCCAAAATCGCATTCCGGCCCTTTGGACCGAGTGTCGCCTTCACGGCGTCTGCGAGCTGGTTCACCCCCTTCAGGATGGCCGCTCGTGCCGCATCGCCGTACATAAGTTGCTTTGCCATTGGGTTCCTCCTGTTATCGTTTGCTTTTGCTATTGTTTCGTCGGCTTGATTTGAGACCGGTGTTTAGCTGGTGAAGATCCCGAGGATATCCTCTTCCTTGAGGATCAAGCACTCTTCATCTTCAATGCGAAGCTTGCTGCCTGAATATTTGTCGAACAGAACCTGATCACCGACCTTGACGTTCTCCACCTTCTTGCCGATGGCTTGGACCACGCCTCGTTGAGGCTTCTCCTTCGCCGAATCAGGCACATAAATCCCACCGGCGGTCTTCTCTAGCTCCTCGGTGTACGTGACGAACACACGTTCACCCAAGGGCTGAAACCCCTTAGCGATGTTTTTCTTCTCCTTCGTGGCAGTGCTCATAACAGAATCTCCTCCTCGTGAAAGTTAATTCCTGACGTGTTGACGGTTATGTTGGGTTGAACTCGCTTGAGACCCCAGAAGCCTGTGACGAGATAGAGATAGCCCTTACTTCATCCGAGTCAAGAGGGGGCGCGATGGATTTTTATCGATCCGCCATTTTTCGCCGTTTGAACACGTTTCGTATCGTAACTCATTGTAAAACCAAATTTCTAGGTGTTTGAGAGGTGAGAGGGAAGGGGGTTATATTCGGAGTCGGTCGAAATCCTTGATGTCTTTTTTGACGTAATCTCGAAGGCGCTTGATGATGCGTGCCTCCAACTGGCGGGTCCGCTCCTTCGTAATCCCGTATTTATTTCCAAGATCGTCTAAGGTAAGAGGGGAATCAGACAGGATGCGATTTCTCAGAATATCCTCGTCCCGCTCTTCCAATGTCTTGATAAACTCAGCCAACTTGGCACGAAAGAGAGTTTTGAGCTGATGATCGGCGAGCTGCTCATCGGCCGGTTCTTGATGGGACGGCAAGACATCCAGCAGGGTGCTTTCCTGGTCCTCACCGATTGGTTGGTCGAGCGAGAGCTCCCAGTTGCCGAGGCGCTGGTCCATTTCGATGACATCGCGTTCGCGCACATTCAAACGATCGGCTAATAATTTGGTGTCAGGCGCAAACCCTTCTCGCTCAAGCTTGGCCTTTTCTTTTTTTAAATTATAGAACAGCTTTCGTTGATCTTGGGTCGTTCCCACCTTGACCAGTCGAAAGGTATGGAGCAGGTATCGCAGAATGTAGGCTCGTGACCACCAGGCGGCATAGGCATAGAACCGGACGTTTTTGGAAGGATCGAATTTCTTGATGGCTTGCATCAACCCGACGTTGCCTTCCTGAATCAGGTCCATATGGTCAGCGCCGGTATGGAGATATTCGGCCGCGATCGACACCGAGACACGTAGATTGGCCATGATGAGCTTGACCGCTGCTTCGCGGCTGCCGTGCGCCTGGTACTCCTGAAAAAGCTGAAGCTCTTCTTCTTTCGAGAGATAGGGGTAGCGGCGAACCTCGGCGAGGTATTGCTGCAGGGCCGTGACCGGGACGACGGCCGTCGTGTTGGGTGGTGAGCCTCCATCGTGCTCGGGGGCAGGGCCTAACTCGGTGCTGGCAGCAGTTTCGTTGAGCTTTGGCGCAATGGGTTCCAAATCCTCAGGCTCGTCCAGTATGTCTGCTCCCTCGATCATAGACATAACAAGAGGGGAGACTACACCAGATTCCTAGGCGGCAACAATGCTGAAAACAGATATGAATCGATTGTGTAGATGTGTGTGTAGAAATAGGAATGGTGCGGAATCAGAAGCCAGTCCTGGCTTCGACTGCTTCATTGTCTGATAGATCGAGTATGTTCGGCAACAGGGCGTCGATGGTCTCATCTTCTGATCTGTTGCACCCATGAACAGGGCTCCCCTATAGTGCTGTTCAATCTGGAGGCCGGGCGTGTCCGAGATCTGGCACATTCTCAGAAGTGGCCATTGGCCCTCGCTCGTGGGGGCATGGTTGCATCTAACGGTCAGTTTCATGGTGTGGTTGCTCGCGGCGGCGATGAGTCTTTCGCTCGCCCAGGCATTGCAGCTCAGTGATCAAGAACTCGCCTGGTTGGTGTCCTTGCCATTGCTCGGCGGGGCTGTGTTGCGGATGGTAGCCGGGTGGAGTGCGGATCGGCTTGGTGCGCGTTCCACCGCGCTCGCCATTCTCATGGCGGAATTGCTGGTGTTGTGCTGGGGCTGGCTTGGTGTGACTGGGTATGGAGACGCACTGCTCTTTTCGATTTGCCTCGGCGTGGCGGGCGCGAGTTTTTCTGTGACGCTCCCTATTGCGAGCCGTGCATATCCGCCGTCGGCGCAGGGTTTCGTGCTTGGGCTTGTCGCGTCGGGGAACATCGGCACCGTGCTCATTTTCTTCTTGGCGCCGCGCTGGGCCGCGGCAACGGACTGGCACCAGGTCTGTGGCATCATGGCCGGAGTGGTTGCAGCGACATGGTTGGTGTTTGTGGTGGCCGTGCCGCCAACAGCGCCGGTTCCAGGGCTCCAGGCAGTGATATGGTGGCACAATGCGGCGCAGCTCATTCGTCGGCGTTCAGCCTATTGGCTCTGCTTTCTCTATGCGGTCACGTTCGGCGGTTTCGTGGGTTTGTGTAGTCTGCT
>JBGSIO010000102.1:0-3871 GCA_041742455.1 Nitrospira sp.
GGAGAGTTGGCCGCGCAGTTTGGTCCCATGGGTCGCGGCGCCTTCACGTAGCCTTCAACCGTGTAATTCTTTTGTAAGATCGCCACATGCAACTCGTGACAGGATCCTGAACACCCAGGTGCGGTCGGGAGTGGATTGCTGAGTGCAACGGATTGTCCGCTGATCGGGATGAAGCGCGGATAGGTGATGGTGGTCTTACCGAACGTGAGTTGTCCGTGGTGCGATGATTGCTCGACACGGGTGGTAAATGTCGGGCGGACCTGTTCTGGTCTCAACACCGTGGCCCAGGTGGGATCGTCTGGGGCATAGAGGAAGGCGTTATTCCCACGATGGCATTCGGTGCAGGGCACGGTGCCTGAAGCAAATCCTTGGACAGGATCACGGAGTGAGTCGATCGACATTTCGGCCGTCTCGGATGTCCATCGCGTTGTTGGTGAGCTCGGGTCGTTGCTCCAAAAACAGGCGTATCCAGTCGTGGCGCTTTGACATATGATTTGAAATGATCCGCCACTTCTTCCCAAGGCAATGCAGGCACCTCTCACGTCGGGGGCGGCGTACGACCAGACGCTCGCGAATGAGGTATCATCGACCGGAGTCTGATCGAGCGCATTCGGCGTCAATAATATTGTATGAAGATTGCCGTGGCGCTCCCATTCTGATGCGGACGGTGTCCAATCTGGTGGAACCGGAACGCCTTTATCACGGCATGACGTCAGATAATTGCCTTCACTGATAACGGCCACGTGCGCTGGTTCGGTCGTTCCAGACGTGTGGGGCTTGGTTCCTTCTTTCGGCGACTCAATGAGCGAACAGCTTATGAGGAGTACACCCACCAATGGAAAAACAGATGATCTGAGCGATCTCACAATGACGCCAACATCCATGGACTCATCTCTCATTCGTCCGAAAAACATAGGTCGCGTGATTATACGCTGTGAAGCAGGATGTCAAGAGATACCATCCGAAGAATGATCAATTCAGCAGATGGTAAATGGTATGACCAGTTTCAGTACGGGCCGAGTTGAAAAAATATCTCTGACCTTCAGAGAAAGATGATTGACAATTTTCCTCACCTAGGATACTGCTCCGGTCGGAATAGAGAGGGCATGGAAATTCCCACGCAGACTCGATGAGACGCTCCGCGCAAGCAAAGTTCAGCACCTACTGAGTGATCGTTTCCGTGAAATACTCGAAGTGCTCTGCTCACGAAACAAGCCCATCAGTCGCCAGGAATCGTGATGATTGCGATGACGTCTCTGAGCCAATAGTACGCCAGCGCAATCTGTCAACAAAATAGTCAAGGCAGGACAGGCAATCGGAAAAGAACGAAGCAGAAGCGAGTAGGACTCACTGGCCCCGTGAAGAAGGAGAGCTGTCAATGAAAACGTTAGTCTTGGCGAATCAGAAGGGTGGCGTCGGGAAAACAGCGATTGCCTGCCAACTTGGGTATTTTCTTGTCGAACAACTTAAGAAACGGGTTTTGATTATCGACCTCGACCATCAGGGGAATACGTCGAAAAACATCATCATGTCGAAACTGGCCACAATTTCGGCAACCACGGCCAATCAATTGTTGATCGATCCGGTCACCACCATTGAGGAGGGGAACTTTGTGATGGTCCCGTCGCACGGTGATCTCCTCAAACTCGAAAGACGAGAAGAAGCGCACAACCAATTTGCGACGAATCTCAAACTGTTCCTCAATGAAATGGATGACCGGTTTGATGTGGCGATTATTGACACGAATCCCAACCCTGATATTCGTGTGCTGGCATCACTTGTGGTAGGAGATTTTGTGCTGTCTCCGATTCAGTTGAATCAAGAGGCCGTCGACGGTATTGCCGCTTTACGGGCGCAGGTCCTCAAGATACAAAGTACACTCAATAAGGACCTCAGATTTATCGGGCTCCTTCCAAATCTTGTGGAGCCAACCCCATTTCAACGCGCCAATTTTGAACAGCTCTGCACAGCCTTTGCCTCGCTGTTCATTCGACTGGATGATGGGCGCATGGCCGCCATTCCATCACGAACGGCCGTAGCTGAAGCGCAGGCGATGGGGGCGCCGATTTGGACATTGCAGAAAACAAGTTCACGCGATGCGTGGATGCATCTCAAACCAATCTTTCAAAAAGTTGCTCATACTATGGGGGTTACAGAATGAAAAAACCAATGACCGCAACACTGGATCTTACGGCTCTTGATCGTACCGCTTCGACTCCTCCTCAGACTCCAGATCCGATCGCCAAAGAACGGACTGTGACGGCTGAAGTCTTAGGACGTCCGCTTCAAATTCCAGTCAAGGATATTGATGAAGACCCTGCTCAGCCGCGCCAAGAATTCGATGCGGAGAGCATGGTGGAATTGGAGAATAGCATCAGGCTGCACGGAGTCAAAACTCCGGTGTCCATTCGTCCGCATCCCACCGAGCAGAAGCGATGGATCTTAAATTTCGGCGCCCGCCGACTTCGAGCTTCCAGGGCCGTCGGGAAAGCTACGATTCCAGCATTTGTCGATCGCTCGCATACCGATTATCAGCAGGTCATTGAGAATTTGCAGCGAGAGGATTTGAAACCGCGTGAGCTGGCGATGTTTATCAAGAAGAAGATGGACGATGGAGAGAAGCAGGCTCAAATCGCCGAACTCCTTGGCGTGAATCGGTCCATGGTGACGAACCATTTAGCACTCATCGATCCACCGTCCTGTATCGAAGAGATTTACGCCACAGGAAAATGTCTCTCAGCCAAGACGCTCTACGATTTACGGAATTTGCACAAAGAGTTTCCTGATGAGGTTGATCGGTGGTGTACTACTGCGGAAGAGATTACGCGTGCAGCGGTGTCAGCGTTGTCAGAGAAACTTCGAGGACCAAAAAAATCAAAACTCACCTCATCGCAAAGTGAGCAGCAGAGTGAAGAGCAGACTCCAAGTCAAACAGCAGCCATGCCATCACTGATCGTCGTCTTTCAGCATCGATCTGGAACGGTTGATCTGCAGCATGCTCCACAGCAGCCCAATCACCTCATTGTACATTTCGCAGATGGGAAGCAAGAGGAAGTGCTGGCGAGAGACTGCCAGATTGACCAACTCATTTTTCAGTAATGCTTCACCGTTTCTGACCTCACCATGGCTCACTCCTTCATGGCAAGAACAGTGACCCCCTCCCCATTACAGATGGGGAGGGGAGCTGAATCACTCGCTACACTCTAGTCGCTTTGTTAGCCATTCTATCCACCAACCACTCCATTCCGTTCCGGTTCAATTCAGCTTTGAATAACCTGAAGGTAGATATTTTGTTGGACATGTCCAACAAAATATCTCGGTCCGTGGATCATCCAATTCGGTTGTGACCGTGCATCACTGCTGCAATCGTCTGGATATCTCAGTTCTGCGCGAAAGGATTTGGCTCGGTGGTGCCGAAGTGAACAAATCATTCATGTTGCCTCAGTACATGATTCACGGAAATGTTGTTCATGGCGATCTGGTCGCGAGAATCGTGCGCTCGTACAGATCTATCAATGGTCGAACATAGCGTGAACTCCAGCTAATGGAAAATCGATTCATCGGCAATGAGGCGTCGACATTGTGTTGTTCGGAATTTGTATGAGTCCGGCATAAGCTGGTTCATAATGTCCAGCGCATAGTAGATTTGATGTGCTGAGGTACCTGAAAACGAGGATCTTGCGAGAAGAATTTTTCTAGGAAGGCGGATATTTTTCAACATCTCCTGAGAAGCATTGTGATTGATCACCAAGTCGATGATTTTCAATTTCAACCTCTTGAGCTCTTCATTTGGTCTTCGCTTTGCGTCAAGAAATAAGCTGCTTCAGTCTGCTCGCTTCTATCACGTAAACTTCCAGATCTAGTCAAGTTT
>JBGSIO010000103.1:0-4287 GCA_041742455.1 Nitrospira sp.
ACGAAATCTGTCAGGCAAATTAAGGAGAGATATCGGCGCGCATGACCATCCTGGTACATATAGGTTGTGGAATAGATATAGATGATCATGCTGACAGCGGTAATCAGCGTCATCATTACAGCGCTCAACCGGTCAACGTACAAGCCAAGGGGAATGATCAAGGACGTCACGGAGGATGGATCGTAGAACCGAATGGCGATGGCACCTTCATGTGTCACCGTGTACAGCGTGACGACCGAGCTCAAGAATGCAAGTCCGATGGGGCAGGAGGCCAGCTTCTCCCGGATCCGGCGCGACCTGTCGGCGCCGATCATTACGATGCCGGCGGCGAGGAGTAAGAAGAGCGGAACGGCTAGAATGAGCGACTGAAGCACGTCATTTCTCCGGGTTCTTGGAAAGCAGGCATCTTCTCATTTCATTCCACCGCTGGGACTTGGATGTCTCCCAAGGCGAATGGCAGGCTCATCATTAATACGGTGTCTTCCTGCTCGTCAAGGTGGCCTGCGTACCGGTTGTCTTTCAACATGTGGTTGTGGACAAGGTACTGCTGCCCTATACGAGGCGCGTGGAGCGATCTCTCCCCAGAGCCCAACAGACGTCGATCATAGCGCCCGTTCTTGTGCGTACTTATCGAGGCGTTGGATTGCGGACGACAGCGCGCGACTTGCTCGATGCAAGACCGGATCCACATAGAATCGATTCAAAACCAAAACGTAAAGGCGAATACGGAGATCGTCGATCCATGGTGGGCTCCATATTGTTCGACCATGAGCACGCATGTAGAGGTAGACCCAGCCGGCAATCGTCAGCTGCGTCGACAGGACGAGCATGAGATCGAAGAGCCAGGTCGGCAGCTCCGCGGTCTTAAAGTACGATGCGACTTCTTCAGGGTTTGGGTACAGGAATGCCGTGAAGGTTTCGACGGCAAACAGATAGACAAACACGATGAACAAAAGTGTGACTAACATCGCAGCCGACACCTTCCATGACGCCACTGCCCGCAGTCGAGTTAGGGTCAGAATCGCTTGCGAGGACGTAATCCAGATAAAGAAGAGAAAGATGACGGTTCCCTGGGATTCCAACAGCGGAATCTGCAACACGCCGTGAGTCGCCAGTAGAATGAGCAGAGGGATCAGCAGAGTCGTGATGAACCCGGTGGTCCAAGTGAGTGGGGAATAACGTATGTCCTCAGTTTGATGTCCGGGATGGGGAAGCGATGGATCCTGTCTGGCTTTATGAATAACATTCCCGCAGTTCAAGAACACAGTGGCCTTGAAGAGTCCATGCGCGATCAGATGGAATACGGCAAGAGAAAACGCTCCCAAGCCACATTCCATGACCATGTAGCCCATTTGACCGATCGTGGAAAATCCAAGCATGTTCTTGATGTCGTTTTGCACCAGCATCATGGTTGCCCCGAGAAGTGCTGTCAACGTTCCAATGACGAAGGCGACGTGGAGAGTAGTCGAACTCATCCCGAAAAGGGGGGCCATGCGGTTGATAAGAAATCCCGCGGCATTGATGATGCCTGCATGCAATAGGGCAGTTACAGGTGTTGGAGCATACAAATAGCGGGGAAGCCAGACGTGGAATGGGAATTGGGCGGATTTGCTCATTCCTCCGATCAACAGCAACAGTGTGACGGCCGTGGAGCCGTCAAATTCCACACCAGGGAACGGAGAGACGGTCGAGGTGGATTGCGCGGCGACGGCAAACAGATCCGGAAATTCCAGCGTCCCATAGAGCGAATAGGCCAGGGCAATCCCTCCAAGGAAGGCAATATCGCCAACCCGCAGGAGGGTAAATGTGCGAAACGCACTCTCGAGCGTATCTCGGTGGCCATGATTGTGAACGAGGATATAGAGGAGGTAACTTAGCAACTGCCAGAGGATGAACAGCATCAGCAGATTCGCGCTGGATACTAAGCAGAGCAGGACAAAAACAGTGACTCCAATGAGGGCAAGATATCGTCGCTGATGTAAATCCTGGTCCATATACTCGATGGAGTAGGTGTAAATGATCGTGCCGATCCCGGAGATTAACACCATCATGACTGCGCTCAATCGGTCTACATACAGGCCGATCGGTACGGTGAACACCATGGATTGTTCCGGATCGTACAATCGAAACGCGATCGGACCTTCTGTGGCCACGACATAGAGCGTGACAAGGGCGCTGCAGAACGCGAGGCCGATCGGCCAAGCGGCAATCTTGGCTCGATTGTGGCGGGTCGAATCGTTCCCGCCGATGACGATCATCGCAGCCACGAGTGGAAGCAATGGGACAAACGCGATCGCCGACATCGACACCTCATTGCTCTTAAAACATAAAAGCCAACCACATGGTCTCGACGGGTGTCGACCCACGCGATTGGCTTGTACTGCGACCGGCCTCTCCTACGAACTGCGGGTCGCCCTACCGCCTCGCACGGAACAGTTAGGCATTCTGCCTCTCCACAAGAAACCTTGAGGAGGGGCAACCTTGCCATCTACCGAAATGCGACTCCATGAATAATATGGCGTAGAGGAGAGCGTCAAGCTTGAAATGCCGGCTCAGGACTTTCATCCCTACACATCTGGAACCGAAAGACCCAGCGCGAGCGGGATGTTGTCGACAAAAGACCCAAAGAGAGTACTTGTTCACCTCTGCTCGCCTACGAGCGGTAGGATTGGGGCAATAGCAGTTTGATCTGGCTGCAGGGGCGGCTGATCAGGCGCAGGAGGCGGTGAATGGTTGAGTAGGTATACCTGATTCTTCAGAAATCTTCCCGCTCAGAACGTGCGCGCATTGATCCACATATGCACAAGAATACTCGCAGCATACCCAAGTGCAATCGCCGGAGTCCATTTGAGATGACTGAAAAACGTATATTTTCCTTTCGCCTGCCCCATCAGCGCCACACCAGCCGCAGAGCCAATTGAGAGGAGACTTCCCCCGACTCCTGCGGTCATCGTTACGAGCAACCATTGGCCTTCGGAAATGTCTGGGTTCATGGTCAACACTGCAAACATGATCGGGATGTTGTCGACGATCGCCGATAAGATTCCAATCGACACGTTGGCGAAGGTCGGACCCCACTGTAAGTAGAGCACGTGGGAGGCCAAGGCCATATAGCCGAGATGGCCAAGCCCGCCGACACATAGGACGACGCCGTAGAAAAACAACAGCGTGTCCCACTCAGCTCGGGCAACCTTTTGAAACACGTCAAATGGGACAACATCTCCGATCACTCCTTTATTGTAGACCGAAGAATGGTGGCGTTTCCGGCTCAGGTAATGTCCGAACAATCCAAGATACGCAAACCCGGTCATCATCCCCAAGACCGGGGGAAGATGCAGGAAATTGTGAAAGCTGACCGCCGTGCAAATAGTCAGAAAAAACAACCCAATAATGCGCTTAGCTCCGATCTTCATGTGTACCGTTTCAGAGGACGGTGGTGGTGACTTTCGAGGGATGACATAATGCATGATCGCGGCAGGCACAAGGAAGTTCACGGCTGAGGGGATAAACAGCTGAAAAAAGTCAAAGAATTCAAGGATGCCCTTTTGCCACACCATCAGGGTCGTGATATCTCCGAAGGGGCTGAACGCTCCACCTGCATTAGCCGCCACCACGATATTGACGCACGATAAATTGACAAACTGCGGACTGTGAGCACCCACAGCCATGACCACGGCACACATCAAGAGGGCGGTGGTGAGATTGTCAGCGACCGGCGAAATACAAAACGCCAGGCACCCAGTGATCCAGAAGAGTTGCCGGTAACTGAACCCTTTACGAACCAGCCACGCGCGGATCGCTTCGAACACGAGTCGTTCATCGAGGGCGTTGATGTAGGTCATGGCGACCAGCAAAAACAGCATCAGTTCCGCATATTCCATCAGATTGTGACGGAAGGCTTGTTCAACGAATTCGGCCTGACTGTCGGGAGAAGCCAGGCTTATGGCCCCCCAGATGATGCCGGCAGCCAAAATCACGGGTTTGGATTTCTTGAGGTGCGTAAACTCCTCGGACATGACCAGCGCATAGGCTAGGACAAAGACGCACAGCGCAAAATACCCCACTGCTGAGGTGGTCAAGTCGATCGATGCGTGTGATGCTGCTTCAGCGAACGTAAGAGAAGGCAACCCGAAGACGAGGAACGCGGAAGCAAGGCTGACCTGGAAGAAACGCAAGAAGGAAGAACTGTTCACGCACGACCATCCTTTCGAGGATCATCATCGTTGGCTAACCCTAAGCATTGATCTGCGAGGTCATCAAGAGATTGTTTCAGCGCGCCATCGATAT
>JBGSIO010000104.1:0-59544 GCA_041742455.1 Nitrospira sp.
AGTCGCAGCATCAACCGAAAGTATGCCTCTCACCGCATTCGAAAGGAGTGATGCCACATGGACACGCACGAAGACACGCACGAGACACAGGAGCCACAGCTCACCCACGACAGCGCGGTGCCCGCCCCCACCCCCGGGGCGTCGCGTCGAGAATTTCTGGGGCAGACGGGGCGGGTCGCCGCCGGCGTCGGCGTGGCAGCGTTATTAGGCAGCCTGGGCCACTACGCCTTATCGTATGCCGCGGGGGGGCCGCCGATTAAAATCGGCGTGTTGCATTCGCTCAGCGGCACGATGGCGATCAGCGAAGTCTCCTTACGGGATGTCGTCATGATGGCCGTCGAAGAAATCAACAAAGCAGGCGGGGTCATGGGGCGGCCAGTCGAGGCGAAGATCGTCGATCCGGCCTCGAACTGGGACCTGTTTGCCGAGAAGGCCAAGCAGCTGCTGTTGGAAGAGAAAGTGTCGGTCGTGTTCGGCTGTTGGACCTCGGTCAGCCGCAAGTCCGTCCTGCCGGTCTTCGAGAAAAACAACGGGTTGCTCTTCTATCCCGTTCAGTACGAGGGGGAGGAGTGCTCGCGCAACGTATTCTATACCGGCGCCGCCGTCAATCAACAAGCGGCGCCGGCGGTGGAATACTTGATGAGCCCGGAAGGGGGGAGCTACAAGAAGTTCTACCTCCTCGGCACCGATTACGTGTATCCGCGCACCACGAACAAGATCTTGCGGGCCATGCTGTTGGCGAAGAAAGTCCCCGCCGCCAACATTGCGGAAGAATACACCCCGTTCCATCACCAGGACTATCAAACCATCTGCGGCAAGATTAAGAAGTTTGCCGCCGGCGGGGGCGCGGCCGTCATCAGTACCATCAACGGGGACAGCAACGTGCCGTTCTACAAGGAATTCGGCAACCAGGGCCTGCGGGCAGAAGATGCCCCGATCATGGCCTTCAGCGTCGCCGAAGACGAACTCCGCGGGATGGACACCAGCGCCCTGGTGGGCCACTTAGCCGCCTGGAACTACTACCAGAGCGTAGACACCCCCCAAAACAAGAAGTTCGTGGCGAATTTCAAAGCCTATTGCAAGAAGAACAACCTGCCGGACGGCGAGAATCGGGTCACCGACGATCCGATCGAAGCCGCCTATTTCGGCGTCTATGTGTGGAAGCAGGCGGTGGAGAAGGCCGGCTCCACGGATGTCGATAAAGTCCGGGCGGCGGTCTACAACCAGAAGTTTCTGGCGCCGGGGGGAGAAATCATGATGGATTGCTGTAATCAGCACACCCACAAGCCCGTCCTGATCGGCGAAATTCTCAAGAACGGGCAGTTCAAGACCATTTGGCGCTCGAAGGGGCTGGTCAAACCGGAACCGTGGAGTGAGTACACGAACCCGGACAAGGGGTGCGATTGGATTCAGCACCAGGGGACCTATACCAAATAGGACGCCGCCTGGAGCAGCGGGCCCCCGTGTAGTGGCATGGGCGGAGGGGGCCGTGGGAATCGGGACCGGCTGGCCCCTCGTCCGCAGAGGGGCCAGCCTGCCTGCTGGCCGTGTCTCTCAGCAAGGTGAGTGGAGGGAGGGTGTATTTGGTGGGGAAGAGTCTGGCCGACATTCCGATCCGCCTCTTCGCAGGGGGGGTGGGCGTAGTCCTGCTGCTGGGGCTGTTCCTGTCGCCGGTGGCCTGGGCGGCGGACGAGCCGGAGGCCCCCGCGTCCACGGTCCGTCCCCTCGAGGCCGCGCTCCTCGACCTCCAGAGCGAGGACGCCGCGGTCCGCAGCCGGGCGGTGGAGGTCCTGATTGCGCAGGGGGACGCCACCCTGTTGCCGCGCCTCGATGCGCTGCGGGAGGAGGGCAGCCGGGCCGTGCGGATCGCCCTCAAGCCGGTCATCGATCTGCTGAAGAATCGCGCCAACCTGACCAGCGACTCTCCCGATACCCGCCGATCGGCGGCGGCGGATCTGGGGTCCACCGGTCGGCGGGAGGCCATCCCGTCCCTCAAAGCGGCGGCCGCGACAGAGGAGGTCTGGTGGGTTCGGTACACCATGGAAGAATCGCAACACGTGCTCGAGTTGCAGGCGGACGATCGGGCCGTCCAGCTGGAGGCGGTGAAGCAGCTGGGCGCACTGCGCAGTGCTAACAGCGTGCCGGTCCTCACCGACCTCATCGAGGCCGGCCAGGCCGCCGCGGCCACCGACCAGCAGAAGGCGCTGGCGACCGCCGCCACGGCCGCGGTGGACCAGATCGAATCGTGGGGCTGGTGGGCCAACATCATTGAGACGTGCTTCCGGGGAATCAGCCTGAGCTCCATTCTCTTGATCATGTCCCTGGGATTGGCCATCGTCTTTGGCTTGATGGGCGTGATTAACATGGCCCACGGCGAGCTGATGATGGTGGGGGCCTACGCCACCTTCATCACCCAACAGGCGTTCCTCGCCTGGTTTTCGCCGGAGGCCTTCGATTGGTACTTCCCCGTGGCCCTGCCCGTGGCCTTTCTGAGCGCGGCGGCCTTTGGCTGGGTGCTCGAAGCCACCGTCATTCGCTTTCTGTATGGGCGGCTCCTTGAGACCCTCTTGGCCACCTGGGGGGTGAGCCTGATCCTGATGCAGGCGGCCCGTGTGTACTTCGGCGATCTGACGGCGGTGATCGCTCCGCAGTCCTTGCGCGGCGGCGCCCAAGTCATGGTCGGCGTCTATCTGCCGTACAATCGGATCTTCATCATCGTCCTGTCGATCGTGTGTGTCCTGGGGATTTATGTTCTCTTGTTCCGCTCCACCCTCGGTATTCGGGTGCGGGCCGTCACCCAAAATCGCAACATGAGCGCGTGCTTAGGGATCCCGACGCGCAAAGTCGATGCCTATACCTTTGCCTTTGCCTCCGGGCTGGCGGGCATCGCGGGCTGGGCGCTTACCATGGTGGGCAACGTCGATCCCGGCCTGGGGCAGAACTACATCGTCGATTCCTTCATGGTCGTCGTCACCGGGGGCGTCGGCAAACTGGCGGGGACCATCTGGGCGGCGCTGGGCATCGGGGGGCTGAACAAACTGATCGAGCCGTTTAGCGGGGCCGTGTATGGGAAGGTCTTTGTCTTAGTGGGGGTCATTCTCTTCCTGCAGTGGCGGCCGCAGGGGCTGTTCGCGGCGAAAGGACGGAGTGCCGATGCCTGAGCCCATTCCCGCCCCGCAAGATCGGCGCATGACCCTGTCATTCTTCGTGGCCGGCCTGATTTTTCTGGTCGTCATCCCGCTCCTCAATGTGCTGCCGTCCGAAGACGCGTGGTTCCAGGTCTCCGACTTTCGGCTGAATCAATTCGGGAAGTTTCTCGCGTTTGCGATTTTGGCGCTGGGGCTGGATCTTATCTGGGGGTACTGCGGCGTCCTCAGTCTCGGGCAAGGCGTCTTTTTCGGCTTGGGCGCCTATTGCATGGGCATGTATCTGGCGCTACAAATCGGGTCGGAAAGTGTCTACGGCAGCGAGCTGCCGGACTTCATGGTCTGGACCCAAGTCAAAGAACTCCCCCTGTTCTGGTATCCCTTTAAAAGCTTTTGGGGCGGGTTCTTCGGCGCCCTCCTCGTCCCCGTGCTCTTCGCGACCCTCTTCGGCTTTCTGGCGTTTCGCAGTCGGATCAAAGGCGTGTACTTCGCCATCATCACCCAGGCCTTGGCCTTTGCCGCCTGGCTGGTGTTCAATCGGAACGAAACCCGACTGGGCGGCACCAACGGCCTGACCGATTTCAAACAGCTGCTCGGCTTCCGGCTCTCAGATCCGTCGACGCAACGCGGACTGTACCTTGTCACGGTGCTCGCCCTGGGGGCCGCCTATCTGCTGTGCCGCTATATCGTCGCTTCGCGCGCGGGCAAAGTGCTGGTCGCCATTCGGGATAGCGAATCTCGCGTCACCTTTTCCGGCTACACCCCGTGGGTGTACAAGCTCTTCGTGTTTGTCGTGGCAGCCGGCTTGGCCGGGCTCGCCGGGATGCTGTATGTGCCGCAGGTCGGCATCATCACCCCGGCCCAGATCGGTGTGCTGCCGTCACTGGAAGTCGTCATCTGGGTGGCCGTCGGCGGGCGCGGCACGTTGATCGGAGCCATCGTGGGCGCCGTCGCCGTCAACTATGGCCGGAGCGTGTTGACCAACTATTTTCCGGAGGCCTGGCCGTTCATTTTGGGGGGCCTCTTTGTGATCGTCGTGACCATGTTCCCCGACGGTCTCATCGGGATGCTGCGGAAGGTGCGCGAGCGCCTGAAGGCCCCCTCGGCCCCGGTGAGCAAGGCAGAGGGAGGGACGGCGGCGTGACCGACGGCGACCGGATTCTTACCTGCGAACACGTCATCGTCGATTACGACGGTTTCAAGGCGTTGAACAACTGCAATTTCAGTGTCCACTACAACGAGCTGCGCGTGGTGATCGGGCCCAACGGCGCGGGCAAGACCACCTTGCTGGATGTCATTTGCGGCAAGACCCCCCCAACCTCCGGGACAATCCTCTTCGGCAACGGCATCAGTCTGGTCGGCAAGAACGCCGAGGACATCACCAAGCTCGGCGTCGGCCGGAAGTTCCAAGCCCCCTCGATCTACGGCAACCTCTCGGTGTGGCAGAACTTGGACCTCTCGGTGAAGCGGGCGAGCAAGGGCGTGTTCCCGACCCTCGTGGGGAAATCCACGCCGGCGGAACGGGAGCGGATCAGCGAGGTGTTGGAGACCATCGGGTTGACCGAGCACGCGCATGCGCGCGCCGGCTCCCTGTCGCACGGCCAAAAACAATGGCTTGAGATCGGCATGGTGATCTTGCAAGAGCCCTCCTTGCTCCTCGTGGACGAACCCGTGGCCGGGATGAGCGATAAGGAAACCGAGCAGACCGGGCAATTGTTGATGACGCTGGCCGAAAAACAGGCCATCGTGGTGATCGAGCATGACATGGACTTCGTCCGGCAGATTGCCAACATCGTGACGGTGTTGGCCGAGGGGACCGTCATTTGCGAAGGGACCGTGGAGCATGTGCAAGCCGATGAGCATGTGCGCGAGATTTATCTGGGCCGCGCGAAAGTCGCGCATTAGCGGGGACACGGGAGCCCTACGGTGATGGAACAGGCCACCTCTCAGGTGACGTTAGCGGTCGAGCAGATCAATGCCTATTATGGCGAGAGCCATATTCTGCGGAACGTCTCGTTTACCATTGAGCCGGGGGAGGTGGTCTGTCTCATGGGGCGCAATGGGATGGGCAAGACCACTACGCTGAAAACGTTGACGGGGTTGTTGCCGGCCCGGTCGGGGACGATTCGGTTTCGGGGCCGGGACATCACCCATGAGCGGACGGATCTCCGGGCGCGCCAGGGCCTGGCGTATGTTCCGCAAGGGCGGGAGATCATTCCGCATCTGACGGTGCACCAAAACCTGTTGCTCGGGTACTGGAACCGGCCGGTGATCCCAGGGGATGTCTCGGAGTCGGCGGCCTTTGAGGAGGTCTATCAGCTCTTTCCGAAGCTCACGCAGATTCTGCACCGCCCGGGCGGGGTGCTCAGCGGCGGCGAGCAGCAGCAGTTGGCGATTGGCCGGGCCATTCTCTCCAGTCCCCAGCTGCTCTTGTTGGATGAGCCGACGGAGGGAATTCAGCCGTCGATTGTCGATCAGATTGAGGATGTCATTATCGGGTTTAAACAGTCGCGCCGCTTTGCCATTTTGTTGGTGGAACAGGGGCTCCACTTTGCCGCCCGGTTGGCGGAAAAGTATGTGGTCATGGCCAAGGGCGCGGTTATGGCCCAGGGCAAGAGTGCGGAGCTCAATGCCGATATGGTCCGCCAACATCTGACGGTCTAAGCAGGATGCATCCGGGTTCTCCCTGTCTTGTCGTGTATTCGGACTTCTGTGATGAACTCTCCCTCTGAGCACAAGCTAGACACGCATACCCATTCTGCAGTAGAAAGCCTTGGCGCACGCAAAAATCAGATATCCTCATCAGTTGTATTTTTCTTGGGAAGTATGGCAGGGCTACTGCCTTAGGGAGGAGGACTCATGCATCTGACCCCGAGAGAACAGGAAAAACTGCTGATCTATGTGGCAGGACAGCTTGCCACAGATCGCAAAAAGCGAGGCCTTAAGCTAAATCATCCTGAAGCCGTCGCGTATCTTACGGCCGCCGTCCTGGAAGGGATTCGTGATGGGAAATCCGTGGCCGAACTTATGACCTACGGGGCGACGCTTCTAACGCGTAAGGACGTCATGCCTGGCGTACCGGAGATGATTCACGAGTTTCAAGTTGAAGGGACCTTCCCTGACGGGACAAAACTCGTGACCGTTCACAATCCGATTCGATAGGCCTAGGCTTAGATCCAACCACTCATATCCCCGTAGGAGGGACATATGCCGAAGAAAACCAAACAAGGTCCGGCAAAGAGACAGAAAGCGCCGCAACGAGCAAAGGGCTCCTTATCAGCAACGATTAAGGCTGAATTGGCCAAGCCGGTCATACCGGGTGAAATTTTCGTCGCCTCCGGAGACCTGGAGGCGTTCCATGGACGAGACACGAAAGAGCTTACCGTTAAAAATGCAGCCGATCGACCCATCCAGGTTGGCTCCCACTGCCATTTTTTTGAGTCGAATCACGCGCTCATGTTCGACCGGGAAGCGGCATTCGGATTTCGACTCTGTATTCCTGCCGGTACTGCGGTACGGTTTGAGCCGGGAGAAGAAAAGCGGGTCACCGTTGTGGCCCTGGCCGGAAATCGGGTTGCACATGGCATCAATGGATTGACGGAAGGATCGCTCGATGACCCTCAAGTCAAGGGCAAGGCTCTCGCGCTCGCAGCTGATCGTGGATTTTCTGAAAAAGGAGGGGTCAAGTGAAGATTCAAAGAAGGCAGTATGCATCCCTCTATGGCCCCACGACAGGGGATCGTGTCCGGCTCGCCGACACGGAATTGCTCATTGAGGTGGAGAAGGATTTTACGGTCTACGGTGAAGAAGCAGTCTTTGGCGGCGGGAAAGTCATTCGAGACGGGATGGGACAGTCACCGTTAGCCACGAGTGCCAACGGCGCGCTCGATACCGTCATCACGAATGCCCTCATCCTGGATTACAGCGGGATCGTGAAGGCGGATATCGGTATCAAAGATGGACGAATAGTTGGAATCGGCAAAGCGGGCAATCCCGATCTCATGCCGAATGTCACGCAGGGGATGGAGATCGGTGCAGGTACGGAAGTTATCGCGGGTGAAGGGCATATCGTCACAGCCGGCGGCATAGATAGCCATATCCACTTTATCTGTCCGCAACAGTATTGGGACGCACTATCTTCTGGCATTACCACCATGATCGGGGGTGGTACAGGCCCTGCCACCGGAACCAACGCCACGACCTGTACGCCGGGGCCCTGGAATATCTATCGCATGCTGGAAGCGTCGGACGGCATTCCCATGAATCTGGGATTCCTGGGCAAGGGTAATTCGTCTCATCCCGATGGGTTGAACGAGCAGGTGGAGGCAGGTGCCATCGGTCTCAAATTGCATGAAGATTGGGGGACGACACCGGCGGCGATCGACACGTGTCTCAGCGTGGGTGAGCACTATGACGTACAGGTCGCGATCCATACCGATACATTGAACGAGGCGGGTTTCGTCGAGGACACCATCAAGGCGTTCAAGGGGAGGACGATTCACACCTTCCATACGGAGGGCGCTGGAGGTGGACATGCACCGGACATCATCAAGGTCTGTGGGGAGCCGAATGTGCTTCCGTCGTCCACTAACCCCACCATGCCGTTTACCGCCAATACGATGGATGAGCATCTCGACATGTTGATGGTGTGTCACCATCTGAATCCTCGCATTCCTGAAGATGTGGCGTTTGCGGAGTCTCGTATCCGTCGTGAAACCATTGCGGCAGAAGATATTCTTCACGATCTCGGCGCGATCAGCATCATGTCCTCAGATTCTCAGGCTATGGGCCGGATCGGCGAAGTGATCATTCGAACCTGGCAAAACGCTCACAAAATGAAGGTTCAGCGAGGGCATCTGTCTTCGACTGGTGCGAAGGATTCCTCTCAGAACGATAATTTCCGGGCCAAGCGTTATGTGGCCAAGTATACGATCAATCCGGCGATTGCCCACGGCATCGCGCACGAGGTCGGTTCAGTCGAGGTCGGTAAACTTGCTGATCTTGTGATCTGGAAGCCGGCGTTCTTCGGCGTCAAGCCGGAGATGGTGTTGAAAGGTGGGTTTATCGCTCAGGCACAGATGGGCGACCCGAATGCCTCTATCCCGACGCCGGAGCCCATCATCAGCCGACCCATGTTCGGTGCGTTTGGAAGAGCGCTGACCAGTACCAGCTTGACGTTCTTCTCCCAGGCTGGATTGGATCGGGAAATCCCAAAGAAGCTTGGTCTGCAGAAGCGCGTGGCGGCGGTGAAGAATTGTCGGAGCGTGAAGAAGCGAGATCTGAAACTGAACGACTATCTGCCGAAAATCGAAGTCGATCCCGAGACATATGTTGTAACGGCGGACGGCGTGCGGCTCACGTGTGAGCCAGCAGTTGTGCTGCCTATGGCTCAACGGTATTTCCTGTTCTAAAGGGCTGACAAGCGTCAGAGGGGATTGCTGGCAGGGTAGGGTAATAAAAGCCGTTCTGCCCTGTCAGCATGCCAGTCTGTAACGTGTCAGTATGTTCTCATGAATACCCCCTCCTTGCTTGAAGGGTTGCGGTTTGTCGATACCTTCTTCCCTTCAGGTGGATACGCATTTTCTTCTGGATTGGAAGCCGCCGTGCAAGGCGGTGCGGTAAAGAACTCGGATCAGTTTGCGCGGTACATTGAGGATTTGTTGCGAGGTGGCATGAGCCGCCGAGAAGCCCTCGCTACAAAAGTAGCCAATGCAGCGGGGTCTACGGGAAGAGCTTCGGCTGCGCTGGAAATTGATCGAAGGCTTGATGCCACAAAGCTGAGTCGTGAGTCACGGATGGCCAGCCGTCAAATGGGGCGACAAGTGATTCGCGTCGCGGCTGATCAGATTAAAGCGAAATCGGTTCTGAGCGAGTATTACGACGAGGTGGCGTCTGATCGAGCTCCTGGTCATCTCGCGGTGACCTTTGGGCTCACTCTGGGTGCGTGCGGTTGGAGCCAGGAAGAAACAGCCGCTGCTTTCCTCTACCAAACTGCAGTCGGGTTCGTTTCTGCGGCCATGCGACTGAGTCCGATCGGCCAACATGAGGGACAGCGCATTCTGGGCGAGTGGCTTCCGGTGATCGAGCGTATTAGCAGAGAGGTCGACTCGGATGCAGGGATGAGTTCGTGGTCCCCTATTCAAGACATTTATTCGATGCGACATGGCTCTCTGGAGTGGAGGCTCTTTCGGTCCTAGCCAGCGAGGAGGTCTGTGAGTATCGTTTCGAAAGAGAAAGGAAAAGAACAGGGGGGTGACGGCGGTAGATCTCCGGCTACCTGTTCTTGGAATGAACATGCATGATCTGAATCGTGAGCATAGTCACAGCTGGTCTCCAACACAAGCGCGGGAAAAAGGCATACCGGTCATTGGTATTGGAGGACCCGTCGGCTCTGGTAAAACGGCGCTTGTTGAAGCTCTATGTCAAAGATTGCGCGATCGCTACAGCCTGGCCGCTGTGACGAACGACATATTTACCAAAATCGATGCGGAAATTCTCACGAAACGCGCAGCATTGCCGATCGACCGCATCTTGGGAGTTGAAACTGGAGGGTGTCCACACACGGCAATCCGTGAAGATGCGTCGCATAACCAAGAGGCGATCAACGATTTGCTTCGGCGTCATCCTGATGTTGAATTGTTTTTTTTGGAAAGTGGTGGAGACAATCTTGCGGCCACCTTCAGCCCTGAGCTGGTAGATTACGTGATCTACGTCATCGATGTGGCAGCCGGTGACAAAATCCCACGCAAAGGTGGCCCTGGCATCACCCGGTCGGATTTCCTGGTGATCAACAAGATGGATTTGGCGCCGCATGTTCGCGCGGATCTTTCCGTGATGGATCAAGACACACGCCGCATGAGAGGTGATCTTCCCTTTGCCTTCACGAATATCCTTTCCGGTGAGGGGCTCGATTCCGTTGTAGCGTGGGTCGAACAGCGTGTCCCCCAGCGAGCCAGGCGTTAACGGCCGTGCGAGTTCGGAGGGGGGAGCGAGGAAGCGCGTCTCAGAAAACCAGTACTTTTCTAAAAAGAAAACCTTCTGAGAGACGTGAGCCCCCTCCGAAAAGGAACCTGCCCACACTGTCCTCAACCGAATTCGTTGGACGAGTCGGAGAGCTCAGGCTTCAGTACGCAAAGCTTGATGGTCGGACCATCATCGCGCGCTCATATTTTACAACGCCCTGGAAGCTTCTCCCTCCCATTTACCTCGATGATACCGGAGCGGCCTATACGCTCTTGGTTAATCCGTCCGGGGGTCTGGTTGGGGGTGACGGTCTTTCTATCGACATGAATCTGGATCGAGATGCCCATGTCCTCATCTCCGCGCCTTCTGCCAATCGTGTCTATCGGTCAGAAGAGAAACTGTCCGAACAGGTGATCAACATCACGGTCGGGCCTGGTGCGATCTTGGAATGGTTGCCGGAGCACACCATCCCGTTTGCCGGATCACGATTTCGACAAGCGATTCACGTGAATCTCGCGGCGAGTGCCACCATTATCTTATGGGATGCGCTGGCCTCCGGGCGAATAGCCAAAGATGAACGCTGGGCGTTCACCCACCTCGAGAATGAGATCCAAATTATAACTGCCACGGGAGGGTCCCTTGTTGAGCGTTACATTCTCGATCCAGCCACTGACCTGGGTCGGGTCGGTCTTGCAGAGGAATGGAACTACGTTGCATCCCTATATGTGGTGAGCGATGCAGTTTCGCCGGAGATCTGGGCTGATCTTGAATCGAAGGTCACCGCTGTTTTGGGAGAGCTTCCGGGCCAAGTTCTGGGGGGAGTATCAAGACCGGCAGTCCCAGGTCTGGCGATCAAATTATTAGCCAGGAAGGCCCCCGATCTTACCACCATGCTTGATTTGCTATGGACCGCTGCCCGTGGAGCTTTGTGGAATCTTCCAGCCGTCTCCTTGCGGAAGTACTAAAGCCTCTTAGCGGCTTGTATCTACGAATTGGCGCTGAGGCAAGAGTTGAGAATCTAAAGGTTTGAGGCTTTGCCTTCGGCTGCTGAAGCCGTACGGAGAGACCAGGCGAGTCCAAACAGCGAAAGCGTGAAGATCAACCATTTCGATGGGTCGAAGTTATACCAACGCGGCCCATTGCGGTAGTCGCTTTGGTAGGTGTGGTGATAGTTGTGGTAGCCTTCGCCGAAGGTCAGGAGCGAAACCAGCCAACTATCTCGGCTAGAGTCAGCTTGACTATGCGGTTGGCTTCCCCAGAGATGGCACACCGAATTGATACAGAAAGTCGAGTTCAGAACGGCAAATGTTCGGCCGACTCCGGCCAACATGAAACAGCCAAACCCTTCCATCCAACCGCCATGTGAGAAACCTACCAGAAATGGCAGCGCAAGCCCCGAAAGCACAATCGGCACATAGTACCGGTGCTGCCACATAATCACCGGATCTTGCTTAAGTCGCGTCGCATATTTTTCGTCCGAGTAACGCTCATCGGAGAAAAGCCATCCACAGTGGCTGTGCCAGAATCCTCGCTGAGCATTGTATGGATCAGCGTCTTGGTCGCAAGCCGCATGGTGACGGATGTGGTCCGCTGCCCACTTTAAGGCGGAATTCTGCAGCGCCCATCCACCAGCGATCAAGAAGGCGATCTTGACCCAGTCTGGGCATACGAAACTTCGGTGCGAGATCAGACGATGGTACCCCACTGTAATACCAAGCCCGGTGATCGCGTACAGCACTCCGAACATGGTCCAGTCTAACCAGGTGTAGCCGATAAGGATGCCGTATGCTGGGACCCCAATCAGCGCGCTGAGCGTCACAGTGCCGAATAGGAGCACCGTCACGTAGACAGGAAAGGTACGGTTGAGCCTAATGGCGGATTCAGCGGGTGTCGTCATGCGAGTGTTAATCTACTAGTGAAGGAGGGGGCATTCGTCCATGTAGGGCAGAAGCACCTGAAGATACTCCGACTCAAATACCGAGCGCTCAATTTTTTAAACTGTACCAGAGACGAAGGTAAAATAGCTACTCCAGATGTGAGTTTGCGGCCTCTTGTTTAACGTTGACAGTAGACGGTAATATTTCATATACATAACCGATCTGTGCAATCTCATCCACATGTTGTGTCGTGTGTATGGATGAGATGATGTTGTTGCCCAGCGTATAAATGGTGAAAAAGTAAAGCGGAGTGAGTTAAGTCAGGAATCAGGATGGTTTCTCTTATAGTCTATTACAAGGAGGCAGTCCAATGAAGAGTGCGTTATCAATGGCATTTGGCATGGCCGCCGTCGCGTTGGTTGCGGCGCCCCTTAGCTCGTACGCAGGGGGAACGATCTCTGGCAAGGTGACCTTTTCCGGTAAGGCTGAACAGAAAGAATTCCTCTTCTCGAAGTTCCCTAATCCGAAGTTTTGCGTGAAGAATCCGAACAAGGATTTGATGGATGGAGACAAGCGGTTTCTGAAGCAGATCGAAGTTGGGAAGGATGGCGGGTTGAAGGGTGCTGTAGTTGCCGTAACGGACATTGAAGATAAAGCGTTTGTCGATGGCTATGCCGGCACATCAGTTACGGCGGAATTCTGTGAATTTTTGCCCTTCAGCGGTATCGTCGTCAACACTCGGCCCTTCAAGGTTGAAAACAAGGATGCTGATCCGGATGATCCTAAGTCGGTTGCCGGTGTCCTCCACAACCCGCATAGCTTTACTGTGAAGGGCTCTAGCTCGGCGACAGGCTTCAACATCGGTCTTGCCAAGAAGGGCGATACCTTGGAGAAGCCGGTGACGTTTCGAGGTGGTGCAGAAAAGGACGGGTACTACCGCTTACAGTGTGACCAGCATGAATTCATGCAGTCGTTCTTCTTGCCCGTCTCAAACCCACATTTCGCCGTGGTGAAGGACGATGGTTCATTCGAGATCAAGGATGTACCGGCCGGCAAGCACAAGGTGGTGGCCTGGCATCCTTTTGCCGCTAAGGGTAAGAAAATCGAGTTCGAAGTCGATGTGACGGATGGGGGAACGGCCAACCTGAAGGCTGAGATCAAGTAATCGACGTTTCTTCAGCTGGTTTGTGTGAACGAAGGGCAGCGGAGTAATCCGCTGCCCTTCGTGTTTTTAGTCAATATCCAATAAGTTCGTCACCTTGCCTTTCCGTTTCCCCTGTAGGTAATATGCCAATTTTTAATCTGTAGGGCTGAAGGGACTGGTGTGTCACGAGAACTCTCGCTCGCGGAAGTATTTCAGCTTGGGTATTACTGGGAAACCAAAATCTTGCTCACCGCGGTGAAGCTGGACCTGTTTTCTGCCATCGATACGAGACCGAAATCTGCTCAGGACATCGCAGAACGGATTGGCGCGGATGCCCCGACGCTTGGTATCCTTTTAAATGCACTCGTGGCGATGAAGCTCTTGACTAAAAACGAGGAGCTGTTCGGTAATTCCGCTATGGCACTCACGCACCTTGTGAGGCATTCAACACAATATGTGGGGCACCTTCTGCTCCTGCATGATGCAGAGTGGAGTAACTGGGGGCGATTGGAAGAGACAATTCGAACGGGGCATCGAATGGTTGATCGACATGTCTTTGAGACCGACCCGGAGCTGGGAAGTAACGTGCTGACAGTGCTCAACCGTATCGGTCAACAAAGCGGACCAGATTTGGCTAAGCGATTGAATTTGATAGGGAAGGAACGGATATTGGATTTAGGGGGCGGGGCAGGAACCAACGCCATCGCGTTTTGCCAGGTGTACCCAGAATTGACTGCCACCGTGTTTGACCTTCCAGCCACGTTGAGGTTGACGGAAAAAACTGTGAAGGAAGTCGGACTTGAATCCAGAATTCGGCTATTACCAGGGGATTTCAACTCAGATCCACTTGGTGGCCCATACGATCTCGTCCTGATGTCCGATGTCCTGCACTACCAGACCTTTCAGATGAATCAACGCGTGGTTGAAAAAGTCTTCACCTCGCTTGAGTCAGGGGGGCGACTTGTGATCAAAGACCGGTTTTTAGAAGTATCTGGTGCCGGTCCGGCTTGGACCACCGCATTCGCGGTACATATACTCGTGAATACACAGCAAGGAAGTTGTTACCGAGCGAGCGATGCGACTCAATGGCTGACTGAAGCGGGATTTAGCTCCGTTGCTGAGCTGGAAAAGACGGCTGTGGTGCAAGGTGTGAAACCGTGACTCGTTATGAGTGATTCAAACGAGAGAGGGGTTTCCGACGCAAGCTCGGTGGATGCCTCGTTTGGATGCGCATAGATCCATGGCGAAGCGAGTTGTCGAGACATAACAATGGATTGGTTACGGGAAGCAGGGTTTTTCGGGACCCACGCCACGATCGGAGCAGATCTCAGTCAGCTGATGGCGACGCTGTTTACCGGGTTATTCATCGTCGGGTGGTTCCAAGCTAGAAGGCGACATGCCGATGCGCATCATTGGCTGATGCTGGGCGGCATGATTTCCATGCTCAGTTTCTTCATTGCCTATTATCTGTTTCGACAGCTTGGTGTCTTGGCGTTTGAGGGGAAAGAAGGATTCGGTGGTCCGCAGTCGCTTTATGATTATGTCTTTATTCCGGTGCTCACACTCCACATTATTCTCGTCATCATCGGTTTGATCATGGCGGTCTATATGATTGTGTTGGGCTTTCGTTCCCAGCAGTTCGTCGATGGGATTCGGTCTCTTCAGGAATCCCGGTTACTCACGACATGGAAAAAGATAGGCCTCATTTTCGGTGGGATTGCCACGGTCGTGCTCGGGCTCTTTTTCTCGCGCGTTGCGGCGGCGGGGTTTTCGATGCGGAAGCTGGAGGTCTACCTGGTCTTTCTTTTTGTAGTGGCGTTCGTGTTTGCGATCGAGATGACCATTCAACGGATTTGGCCTGATGGGGCAAAGCGACATCGGGCGCTCGGTCGGTTCACGATGGTTATCTACTGCGTATTATTCGTCACAGGGAGCTTTACGTACACGATGCTGTATATCCTTTACCCAGGGAAGATTGGGTAGCCAATCGAGATGCTGACTTGCGGCTGTGGTCGTTGGATGCATACAGCGGGAATCGAAGAACGGATGAACGCAGATGGCGCGTCTCAGTGGTTTATCCGATCGGAATGTCGAGGTTGTGGGCTGATGGTCGGCGTTGATGTGCCGGAGGGGCAGGCCGGTGGGCTTGTCGATCGATTGTTGTGGACCGATGACGCATTACACCGACTGGATCGCATGCCGCCGTATGTGGCTGTGTTGGTTCGGGAAGATGTGGAGCAAGATATCCGTCGTCACGGTCAGCGCGTAGTCACGCTTGACACGTTGCTACGTCCCCGAACTCGGGAGCGTATTGAATGGGACTCTGAAGCTGAAAGGCGCTTGGAGCGAGTGCCGGCTCCGGTTCGTGCAATGGCTCGGATCGAGCTTGAGCGAACGGCCGCGGATCGTGGCCTATCGCGTGTGACGATACCTCTGATGGAAGAAGTAAAGGCAAAGTACTTCGGAATGAGCAGCGTGAAGCGTGAAGCGTGAAACGTCCAAGAAGACGCGAGTCAATCTTAGAAAGCGGGACTATTCCGCAAATTGCTTCACGAACGACGCTTCACGAACGACGAGCTAAGAATGTTGCACCGAATGGCATTACGGGTACTTCCAAGTCTGAGTCTGGCGGTTACGGAAGATTCTGTACGCCGAAAAAAGCGGATCGTGATGTTCCTACCCGGGCTGATGGCCTTTGGAGTGTATCGGCTGGCAAAGCACCTTCTGCCGATCACGGATCCCCTCGTGCTCTTGGCGGTCAGCAGTGTGGTAGCAATGGTCACGGCACTCTTGGCCTATCGGGTTGGGCGTGCGGTCCCCTGGTTCTCTATTGTTAGGCAAGACGGCTGGCATCTCCTCGGCTGGCTGGTCGGTTGGATTGGTGCCGCCTATGGCATTCAGCTATCTCTGTTGGTCCTTACCTTATTGTGGATCATGCACTACAGTTACCTCCAGCACCCAGATGGGCCGGCGATGATGGCGATCATCATTTCCTGCACGTCCGTCGCGCGTGATGCGTTTGAGATCGGTCATGTACGCAAGCAGTCAGTGTTGGGGCGGCCGTTTCCGACCTTCCCTGATGGGGAACAGTTGCGTCTATTGGTGCAGCGCCGGAGTCGGCCATTAGGGCTCTGGGCTGCGGCAGGTCTGGGGATCGGTGCGATCGCATCGTTGTGTGGGGTGGCGGCCGTCGATGAGCACAACGCTGCTCTGGTCCAGCTGCTGGGGGTGACAATTTTAGGTGGCGGCGTTGCCCTCTGTGCTTATTTAGGAGGGCTGAATCCATCCATCTCTTGGAGACACACGTTCCGTCAAACGACACCGGCTGAGTTGCTGAAATATTGGTGGTGGCCTGGGATGGCGTTTGCCTCTACCTATTACCTCGTGGCCATGGGAATCGTGTTATTTGTTGCGAGGCAGCCGCTGATTGCCTTGGAGGTAGCCGCTGCAATGGGTGCGCTCGTGGCGGCCATGATGGGTGTGTACGGATACTACCTGGGTCATCGTCGTTATGTTGAAAACGAAGAGGTTCCGCAACTTTCGAGCGGTATGTTGCGCTGTCCTTTCGTGATGGGGATTCTTGGTAAACAGGTGAGTTCGCCCCAAGGTGTTGGAGCAGAGTTGGCCTTCCAGAAGAACGGAATAAAGGGGTAGGGGTATGGGGGGAGTCCTTCGGGTGGTGCGTTTCGCGTTTGGTGCGGCGATCGGCATCGTTTTTTTCACGATCGCGATGGGATATGCATGGAGCGGCCCCGATTTGTCCTTTGCGGAGTCTTCGGTCGATGTCTATTTTGGAACAGAGGGAACCCCGCAAGGCCCTGCGGCTCCGGCTCCTCACGAAACCGTCTATCCGCGAATCAGTTCGTTGGACAGTCGAGTGCTCATATGGTTCGTGACACAGCAACATACGTATTTCGGCGGGTTTGTTCTCGCGCTTCCGCTGTTCTGTGCACTGATCGAGTTTCTTGGATTAACGACGAAGAAACCGTCGTTGGCACTTCGCTACGATGGCCTGGCCCGAGATCTTGCAAAGGTAGCTGTGCTGGCTCTGTCCGTGACAGCTCTTATCGGTAGCCTGATGCTCACGCTGTTCATCACTCTCTATCCCAGTTTCATGAACTACATGGGCGGGACATTCAAGTCATTCATGCCGTTCTATGCTGCGGTGTTTGTCGGAGAGACGGTGCTGCTGATCGTCTACTACTACAGTTGGAATCGGATGGCCGAGCGAGGCCTGAAATGGGTTCACGCGGCGATCGGTATCTTCACGAACATTGTAGGTACCGCGTTACTGATGCTGGCGAACTCCTGGTCCGCCTTCATGATGTCGCCGGCCGGAGTGGATACGCAGGGGAGGTTTTTGGGGAACATCTGGCATCTCTTGCATTCCGCTCTCTGGAACCCGCTGAACGTCCATCGCTTTCTCGCGGACATCATGTCCGGTGGAGCCGTTGTGCTGGCCTATGCCTGTTACCGGTTCTTTACCAGCAAGACCGACGAAGAACGAGCCTACTTCGACTGGGTGGGATATGTGTTTCTGTTCGTCACGGTATGTGCGCTTCTTCCTATGCCGATCGCAGGGTACTGGCTGATGAAATCGGTGTTCGTGTTTCGTCAGACTATGGGTGTCACGATGATGGGTGGGTTGCTCACATGGTTGTTCGTTGTTCAGGCGCTCCTCATCGGGGTCCTCTTTTTAGGGATCAACTACTACCTTTGGCAGAGTATGGCAAGGATCAAGGGGGGCGAGCGCTATCAGCCTTATTACCAACTCTTGTTGGGCGTCCTGATGCTGGCACTCTTCATCTGGCTGACGCCGCACACCCTGCTGATGTCTGCCAGCGAGGTGAAGGCCATGGGGGGCGCCCAGCATCCCGTGATCGGCAACTACGGGGTGATGTCGGCCAAGAATGGGGCGGTCAATATCATGATTCTCGTCACAGCTCTGAGCTTCTTGTATTACCGCCGCGCGAATCGAACGATGACCATCTCGTGGGTCCAGACTGGAAATACGCTGATCACCGTGCTCTATGTCGTTGGTGTGTTGAATGTAATCTGGCTATCCATCTATGGGTTTTACTTGCCGGCAAAAGTCCGTGTCGGCCTTTCAGCTCCGCAAGCCTTTACGACGTTGACCGTGGTTATAGTTGGAGTGGTGGTCAACCGTTTGATGCTTCGAGGCGCTGACGTGCATGGACCGATTCAGTGGGGAAAGATCCCACTGCGCGGTATGGTTGGATTATTTGGGCTGGCAGCGTCTTTCAGTTGGGTCATGGGCTTAATGGGCTACATTCGCTCCTCGGGACGTTTGTCGTGGCATGTCAGCGAGCTGATGGCTGATGTCTCCCCATGGGCCTTTACCCCGGACATTCAATACGCCACGAAAATGGTGACCCTCAATATGTTGGTGTTCTGGGCGGCAGTTCTCGTGTTGTTCTGGATGTGCCAGCGGGGGCAGCAGCCTGCGATGGGTGAGGAATTCCAGACGGAACAAGCTCCTTTACTCTCGCCTCTTCCTTCGCAAGAAACCTAAGAAAGGGAATGAAGTCTATGGAGCGCCGCGTGTCGATGTATGCTGCAATTGTTCTAGGGCTCATAACCACTGTTTGTGTTTGGCAGGGCTTTGCAGCGGCAGAAGGACCAGTGTTGGTATTGGAAGACTTTCAGGCCAAGGAGGTCGATGGATTTCCTTCGCTGTGGGACCACGAAAATCAGCGAAGTCAATCGAAAGGGCGTGACGCGTATAAGGTACAGTCGGAGCATGGGGCCAACTTCCTCTCAGCCAAAGACGCAGGCCAGCGGATCAAAAAAAAGAAAATCGATTGGGACCCTAAGGCGTATCCGGTCCTGACCTGGCGATGGCGTCTCAATAAGGCTTCAAGTGGAGCTGAACCGCTTGCCGCCGTCTATGCCTCCTTAGATACCGATCTTCTCTTTATCCCTGTTTTTACGAAATACGTATGGAGTGGTTCGAAACCGGAAGGTTCGTTCACGGAAGGCGGCATGTTCAGTGGTTCCGAAATCGTCGTGCAGAGTGGGACGAAGGAAATCGGGCAGTGGTTTGAGGAACGGGTTAACGTGTACGATGACTTTAAGCGAATTCATGAGCATGAGCCGGCGGCGAAAGCCTGGGGCATCTCGATCATCGCGGCTCCCGGTGTCGAGATCGATTTTGGTCCGTTGATTGCTGTTCCAGTCAACTAGGAATCAGGATTCTCAGACTCGGTAAGGATTCGAGCGATGGTGACGAAAGGAAAGGCATTCGATATTACTCTAGGGATGGCCGTGATGGGTACCGTCGGTACGCTCATTGGCCAGACGATGGGCGGTGGGCTCATGCCGCTGGCTATCGCCATCGGAGTCGTGCTCGGAGTTGTGATTGGCTTTCTTGGCGGCCGTCGATTTCTTATCAGTATCCTTGCAGGGACGGTCATCGGCGGCATTTTAGCTTGGCTGATGGCGGGTGTTGATCGGATCTGGGTCGGCGCCGGCGCCGGCGCTGCTATGGGAGGATTTCTTGGTGTCCAGATTTCAATGTTGCTTGATGTGCGTGCTGCTAGGAAGGCGGCAACCGAACAGGTTGAGACGTCAGCATCGTCGTAGCTTGTAATGATACGGCCGTAGAGGTATTTGTGGAAAATAAGGGTGTTCTCACCGGGTCCATCATCTTTGTCTTTGCCTCATTTTTTCTGATGATCGGTCTGCTGGGCTATGAGTCTTATAAGGCGAAGCAAATAAAAGAGCTTGTCGCATCGGTCAAGTCGGAAGCTCGACCGACAGCGAGTAACGCCCCGTTTCATGACTTCTCAATGTACAAGACGAAGACAGGGGACGAAGGTCGGGAAATGGTTCAGATCCCAGAAGGGCCGTTTACGATGGGAAGCAACGATGGTGATCCGGACGAGGCTCCCGAGCATCAAGTCTACCTAAAGGGGTTCTATCTCGACCGAAAAGAAGTCACGCAAGACGAATACATGAGGTTTGCGAAGATGACCAAGCGGGCTAAGCCGAGGATCGAGGTGTTCGACGACGATCAGTCGAAGCTTTTGAAGCCGGAATTCTCGGCGATGAGTGTTTCGTGGGATGAGGCGGTAGCCTACTGCAAATGGGCCGGCAAGCGGCTTCCCACGGAGGCTGAATGGGAGAAGGCTGGTCGCGGAGAGAGTAAGAGGAGATACCCATGGGGAGATAAATTCGTCACCAATGCCTCCAATGTGGACGGCAGCGAGGACGGCTATAAGTATTTGGCGCCACCAGGATCGTTCGAGGCAGGACGAAGTCCCTATGGCCTCTATGACATGACAGGCAACGTTGCCGAGTGGGTCGAGGACTCTTACGACGAACACTATTACAAGAAATCACCATTTCGTGACCCTAAAGGGCCGGAGAACGCAGATCTTAAAGTTGTGCGAGGAGGTTCATGGCGGGAAACCGAACATAGTGCAAGGTTGTCTAAGCGATTCGCGGCCAAGCATTGGCGGACAGACGTGACAATCGGCATTCGTTGCGCAAGTGATCTTGAATAAATGAGCGGAACTTCAGCGGCTAGGTTGGCATGTTAGAGTCTAAGTTTAAACTGGTATTTCTCTTCGTCGTACTGGCTTGTGCCGCCATGCCTATCGTGGCGATTCTGAGAGGTACGACCATGACCCCGTATGAGAAGTCGACGCCCGCAAGTAGCGTCGAAGCCGAGTCGGAGGCAGACGCCACTTCCGGAGAGGAGCCAATTCAGGAAGAGATGGTCACCATTCCATCTGGACCGTTCGTTCGCGGAACGAATGACGGTGGATTCGATGAGCAGCCACAGCGGACCATCTTCCTCGATGCCTTTTCGATCGATCGTTACGAAGTGACTAACCATCAATACCAGCAGTTTGTCCTGGCCACCGGTCATCGAAAGCCAGGGTTGCCTTCGCGCTATGCTAAGAGTGGTAGTAAGGTGCGGGGCGTCAATCAACCAGCTGTCTATGTTTCGTGGGAAGATGCGGCGGAATACTGTCTATGGAAAGGCAAGCGGCTCCCGACTGAAGCGGAATGGGAGAAGGCTATGCGAGGTGCGGACGGGCGGCTCTGGCCATGGGGGAATAATGAACAGCCTAATGGCGCAAATTGGGCCCGCGTACAGGACGGCCATGAGGTCTCTGCGCGTGTAGGGACATTTGCAACGGATAAGAGTCCATATGGAGTCATGGATGGGGCCGGTAATGTCATCGAATGGGTGGCTGATTGGTACAGCGAGACCTATTACAAGGATTCTCCTGAACAGAATCCTCAAAGTCCCGAGTTTGGAACCTATCGTGTGTTGAGGGGTGGCGGTTATACGACGACCGGTTCGGATATCCGGATTACCAGCAGGAGTAAGATGATGCCGGATTTTCGGGATGAGACAATCGGATTTCGCTGTGCGATTTCAAAGGTGGAAGCGCACGGAAGCGCAGAGAAAAACCGTGAAGAAATTAGAGAAAATCAAAGTAGTAGAGGATCAAAAACACGGCCAAAATGATGTTGACAACCATACCGGCCAAAACTATAATGTCAAACACTTTTGAGTTCTTCGTCACGGTTTCTCCTGTTGTTTCGCACACAAACGAAGAAATTTGATAACACAGGGCTAGGTGCCTGTCAAGAAAACGCAGTAATTCTGAATTACCCACCAATCTATATCTGATTTGGAGCAAGCACTACGATGGCAACATCTACTACTCCCGACAGCGACATCAAAATAAAAATCGGCAAGATGATTTTCTACATCACCTGCGCTGTGGGTTTATGGTTTTTCTATTGGTTTGCTGGAATTCAGTGTCCTTGTTGAGCTGAGAAATTAGTCATAACTTCGAGGCGTAACTTCGAGATGTGATGCCGCGCAGCTTCTTCAGCTGATAAAAGCGGTTAATAGAGGAGAAGAGTGAAATGAGCGCGCTGAATAATCCCGTCATTGCTGTAATTGTCTCTCTGATTATTGCGGTTGGCTACTTTACTCTAGTCGATCATTATTTGATGGATATGCAGGGCCTAGACTACTGGTATTTGTTCCGTCAGTAACCGCAAGCGGTAGTCAGGTCGTCTGAGGGGTTTCGTAAGTTTATTACAATTTAACGTTCAGTGCGTCTAAGGAGGTATTCCATGGGCCTAATAACCGGCAAGCGCGTGTTTTCGATTGTGGCGCTCTGCATGATGGTTGGCCTCCTTCTGCTTCCGATCGTTGTGGCTCTGCCTTCGCCGGCTATCGGTGAAGAAGCTCCTGCTGTAGGCGATCAGGCAAAGAAGGATGGAGAGAAAGTTGAGAAGGGTCGGGATGTCTATTACAAGACTGAGGGTATTGTAGTCGGCGCCCCTGCCCCTAAGACCACGGATGGCCCGAAGGACTATCCGCGATACAACTTTGAAAGTCGTGTTCTGATCTGGTTCGCCAATCAGCAGCACCTTTATTATGGCAGCTTCGTGTTGGCAGTCCCAATCTTTTGCATGATCATCGAGTTCATGGGCGTCGTGACTAAGGATAAGGCGCTTGCGAAACGGTATGATCAGCTAGCCTATGATTTTATCAAGATCAGTCTCACTGCCTACTCTCTTACGGCTATCTTGGGCGGTATATTGATTTTCACATTCCTGACGCTTTACCCGGCATTCTTCTCGTATTTGTCAGGTATTTTCCGCCCTGTCATGCATATCTATGCGTTGATGTTTGTTGCGGAGAGCGGAACTCTTTACATCTATTATTACGGTTGGGACAAGATGAAGGAAGGGTTCTTGAAGTGGATTCACCTCAGTATGTCGGTGGTTCTGAATGTGATCGGTACGTTGCTCATGTTCCTGGCCAACTCCTGGATCGGATTTATGATGTCACCGGCTGGCGTTGATGAGCAGGGGCGGTATCTTGGAAATATCTGGCACGTCATCCACACTGCCTTGTGGAACCCGCTTAATCTTCATCGGATCCTTGGCAATATGGCCTTTGGGGGCGGTGTGGTGGCGGCTTATGCGGCGTACAAATTCTTGGCGTCAAAGACGGATGAAGATCGAGCTCATTATGACTGGATGGGCTATATCGCCATGGCTCTGGGTGTGGCCTTCCTGATTCCTCTGCCGTTTGCCGGGTATTGGCTGATGCGCGAAGTTTATGCATATCGTCAACAGATGGGGATCACGCTGATGGGAGGGTTGCTCGCCTGGTTGTTTATTATTCAGGCGACCATGATCGGCATTCTGTTTCTCAGTACAAATTATTATCTCTGGCAGGCTATGGGTCGGATGCGTGGCGCAGAAAAATACCAGCGCTATATCAAATATCTCGTATTTCTGCTTGCCTGCGGCTTCATGGTGTTTATTACGCCTCACACAATGGTCATGTCCCCAGCTGAATTAAAGGCCATGGGTGGTCAACAACACCCGGTACTGGGTAACTACGGGGTTATGTCAGCGAAGAATGGTGGTATCAACGTTATTATTACAACCACTGTCCTGAGTTTCGTCTGGTACATGCGGGGCAATAAAGTATCAACTGTCTCGTGGGCGAAGTTTGGCAACATCTTTATGGGTGTATTCTTTGCTTGTGCGTACATAAACATCATATGGCTCGCCATTTATGGGTATTACATTCCAGCGAACGTGCGGGTTGGTTTGTCGGTCCCGCAAGTCGCGACCACTCTGTCGTGCCTCTTCTTCATGTTTGCCCTCAACAGTGTGATGATGAGGGGAGCGAAGCAGATGGGGGCAATCGAGTGGGGGAAAATTTCGGCTCGTTCGCAGTATGCCCTCATCATGCTTGCGACTGCCTTTACGTGGATGATGGGATTGATGGGCTACATTCGGTCGTCCGTCCGGTTGTTCTGGCACGTCAATGAAATCATGAGGGATAATTCACCATGGGCCTATACGCACACGGTGGGGTTCGCGGCCAATATGATTTCAGCCAACGTATTATTTTTCTGGATTAGCATTCTTTTCGTCTTTTGGTTGGGCAGCTTAACGGCTAAAAAAGTTCCAGTTGAATCCAAGGCGGGAATTCCAGGAAGTATCCCGCAGCCGGCTGCTAGTCACTAACTGAATTTTCGTATTGGACGGTTGGCTAAACAGTGCAAGGGTGCAAGCTCTTTGCTGTAGCTGTAGGAGGTCAGGACCTTGGGTAACTTGATTGCAGAAGCACTTTCAATGGGTTGGATGGCTCTTGCCATCATTGCGGGTCTGCTGGTTTATTTTCAGGTGTCCATCAGCGATCCTGCTGTAAAAAAGCGAGCTGTGTTCAAGACATTCATTGGAATGCTCTCTTGCTTGCTTCTGTTCATGGCGATTGCCAATTATAAAACGAATTTCTATGGGGAAAGTCGGCTGCTTCCCGTCTCCCTGGTGATGATTACCGTGACAACGTTTGTCATGGCCCTATACTTCACTAATTTAAGCGCCTTATTGAAGATAGGCGGGATGATGTTTTTTATCGCTGCGTTTCTTTCCGGCTATGGAAACTGGTTGCCGCAAGTCGAGGGTGGTTTCCCGCCGGTAGAGGAGAAGGTTACGTGGGATACCATGTCCACGCAGCAGCTGGCTGATAAGGGTGAGGAGATTATCTTTGGCGGTGTCGGGAAAAATAAGGAACAGGGGGCTATCGGAAAGGGGCAATGTCCGCTCTGCCACGCATTCCACGCTGGAATGCTTGGGGAACGTGCGCCTAATTTATTGGGCCTTCCCACCCGCAAGGAACGGCTAGAAGATCCGAAATATTCAAAAGGCGATCCATCGAAGCGAATCTATTCCGTCAAGGAAGCTTTCCCCGGTTCAGGTACTGCTGAAACTGTCCAAGAATATATTGCCGAGTCGCATGCTTGTCCGAGCTGCTACGTTGTGGAAGGCTATGGTGTAAAGGGGACGAATGACAAGGAAAGTCCAATGCCGGTCATTCATAAGCCACCAATTTCCCTTAGTCTTCCTGAGCTTGCAGCAGTCGACACCTGGATGTACGTGCGCGAAGGAATAGAGCCTCCTTCATTTGAAGAGATCGTAAAGTCATATGAGAAATTTGTTCCGGAGGCTGATCGTCCTAAACAGGAAGAGGAAAAAGCTGCTGGGGCGACTTCACTGATGGCTGATGGGTCTGAGCCAGTGGACCAAATTTTTGCCAAAGGGCAATGCGTCGCTTGCCATACGATCCCTGGAATTCCAGGGGCGATGGGAACGATCGGACCTAAGCTTGAGGAAGGGACAACCGCGCCTCTTCGCATCAAGGATCCAGAATATAAAGGCACTGCCAAGTCAACAACAGAATATATCATGGAGTCTATAGTCGATCCCAGCGCTTTTGTAGTGAAACCATTCCCAGATAATACGATGCCCAAGGTCTTCGGGCAAAAGCTGAGCGCTGGTGCGTTGAAAAAGATTGTCGACTACTTGTCGCAAGTCAAAACCGGAGCACCGCCGCCAAAGATTTCCTAGCGTCCGGTTGCTTCTTATGCGGAGAGTAAAGGGAGTATCTCGATGAAAGCGTTGATGTCGCTATGTGCCTTGATCGGAGTTGCAGGACTGCTCCTTCTTGGTGGGATGGTTTTCGATATTGTTCCATCAACTACCATTCGATTAATCGAAGGCTACATGCCCATGCAGATGCTGTTTGAAGTGGCATGCTATGTCATCGGTTTCGCAGGATTGAGTTATATGCTGAATGCCATGGGTATGGCCATCCCGCGGTTTTGGCAGGGAATCGGTTTCTGGGTATTTTTTCTGCTCTATCTAAAGTATCGGATGTATCCACCTATCCCATTTAGCGTACGAGCCATGTATGGGACCGTGTCTCTTGTCGCCGTCTTCATGTGGGTTTCCGCTAACGAAGAAGACTGGCAGAAATTCAAGCAGCCGATCATGAACGTGCTCGATGCGCAGACTGGCATGAATAAACTCCTACGGTATGCGTATCTTGTCCTCTTGCCGATCCTGATAGGGGGCTTTTCATTCAACGCGATGATGCCCAAATCTGAAGAGCCGATCGAGTTAAGAACCGTTCATCCGGCACCACCAGCGAGCACAAAAGTCCATGGTAAGACCTATACGTTGCAAACCTCACAGAATCCGTATCGTGTAAATACCGAGGGGAAATACGATCAAGAATATACAAACGCCAATATCGTTGAACAGGGTATGGGGCGTTTGATGAAACCTAATGCCAATCCATGGGACGAGAAGAACCAGGGCTATCTGAAGTATGTAAGAGAGGGCGGTGAGATCTTCTTTCAGAATTGCCACTTCTGCCATGGAGATAACTTGAATGGGCGAGGCTTGCACGCGTTTGCCTTCAACCCGATTCCTGCTAATTTTACCGATCCCGGCACAATTGCACAGCTTCAAGAAACCTTCATCTTCTGGCGCGTTGCAAAGGGTGGCATCGGATTACCTAACGAGGGATTCCCTTGGGCCTCAGTCATGCCTCCCTGGGAACAACATTTGACCGTTGATGAAATTTGGAAGGTCATTTTGTTCGAATACTGGCACACCGGCTATTACCCGCGGACCTGGGATTAATAGCGAAACACTCTGATTGCCAACGCGAAAATATCGATCTATATAGGGAGAAGAGGGTACATATGATGGACAGCATAGCTTATAAGGCCGGGTTCATGACAGCTGCTGCCTTTGGGCTCATTCTAGGCACCAGCTTCGGAAGCACGGTAGTTTCGGCACAGGGGATGCCCGAAGGGTTCAAAAAAGGCGATCTGGCGCCACCCCCTTCCGCCGAAATGATAGAAGCTGGGAAACGTGTGTATTTCACAAAGTGCGTGTGGTGTCACGGTGTAGATGGTGCCGGTGACGGACCTGGTGCAGATCGACTGTGGCCTAGACCGAGAAACTTCAATCAAGGAACCTTCAAAATTCGGCATACCGCGAGCGGTGAACTTCCCCTGTTTGACGCAAAAAAGCCAGTTGATGGTAAAAACGATCTCTTTGAGACGGTTACACATGGATTGCCTGGCTCTGCCATGCCACCGTGGGAAGGTATCCTGACTGAAGAACAGCGGCTTCAAGTTCTATCCTTTGTGACGACTGAGCTGGTGAAAGATCGTAAATTTACGGATAAGGAATCTGAAAGTCAGACAATCCTCAATCTTGGAGAGCTAAACCCCAAGCCAGCAACTGAGGAAAGTGTAAAACGTGGAGCGGAACTTGTCGTAGAAAAGAAATGTGTTGAATGCCATGGGATGGAAGGACGGGGGGATGGGAATGCCTTCAATCTGAAGGATGATTGGGGCTTTTCTATTCAGCCGGCCGATTGGCACAAGTGCTGGAATTTTCGCGGCAGCCGTCAGGATCCATATAATGTCAGGAACATCTTCCGGACGTTTTCAACCGGGGTCAATGGCACACCCATGCCCTCGTTTGCTGATAACACGACGGTTGATGAACGATGGGATATCGCCAACTTTGTGAACTCCCTTTGTGAGCGAGATCCATTGGGCAAACCTCTTCCAATCGATCCACTAACGGATAAGCCAAAAATCAACTTTGTGATTCCGTCCGATCCGGTGGAAGGAGAAATCCCAACAGATATTGAGGCTGAGGCCTGGGCCAAGGCACCAAAGCGATATGTTGCGATGGGCGGGCAGATTACGCATAAGCCCAGGAACTTTGTGAATCGGATCGACGATATATGGGTGCGGTCCCTCTATAATGAGCAACACATTGTCTATCTTGTAGAATGGGACGATCGGACTAAAAGTGTAGCTGAAGAAAAGCTTCCATGGGCTCCGACAGAGGTGAATATCGATGTCAAGGAGCAGGACCCAAAGACTGGTGAAGAAGGGTCTATCGCCGCTCATCAAAATAATTACAAGGTGTATAACGATGCGATTGCCATCCAGACAGCGGTAAAGTGGAAAGAATTACCCGCTCCAATCAAGCCTCGGTATTTGTTCGGCACCAATGACCAATTCCCGGTTGATATTGTGAAGTGGGAAGCCGATGGCTCTCTCCGTGCATTCTTGGGTACGGGATGGGATCAGGATTTCCAGGAACGTGATAATTATGAAGAGAGCATGAAGCTTTTGATGGCTGAATGGAAGAATGGTCGCTGGTATGTGATGATTCAGCGCCCGGTGGGGAATAAGAAGGATCAAGATTACGATGAAGATACCTTCTTTGAAGTGGGGCAATACATCCCGACCGTATTCTTCGCCTGGGATGGGCACAATGGTGATGCAGGGAGAAAGATGGCGGTCTCTGCGTTCTATTACACATTTATGAACCCACCAGTTCCCCAGGAAACCTATATCTATCCAGTGGTTATTGCCGTTGGTGTCGTGCTTCTGGAAGGATGGGTGTTGACCCGTCGCGCAAACAGGAAGAAGGGGAAGACGCTCTAGTTCAAAAGAGAAGAGTGATGTGGAATGATGGAGGGGGTAGGGTCACCTATCCCCTCTTTTTTTTGAATGAACTGTTAGTCCTATGCTGATTACTGATGTGACAGGTGTTTTACTAGCTGGCGGAAAGAGCACCAGGATGGGACAAGATAAGCGCGTTCTTTGCATTGGCGGCCAGACCCTCCTTGAGCGAGGACTATGCGCGATGTGCGCACTGTTCGAACGCGCATGTGTCGTGATTGCTCAAGACGGCCTTCCCCCTCCGGCACAAGTTCCAGTATTCCGTGATGTGGTGCCAGATTGCGGAAGTCTTGGCGGACTCTATACAGGTCTTCGTGAGGCTTCAACTTCACACATATTTGTGGCCGCATGCGATATGCCATTTCTCAACGCAAATCTGGTCAAGTACATGATTGGATTAAAAGAGGACGCAGATATCGTCGTCGCGTCTTGGAAGGCTCGACTCCAACCAATACACGCCGTTTATTCCAAACGGTGTATGGGGAGTTTTGAAGACATGATTGATAGGCAAGAGGTGAAGATTCAGGAGGTATTTAAGCAGCCTTCTCTCACCGTGCGATTCGTGCTGGAAAAGGAAGTGAGTCAGATGGACCCGGAAGGGCGTTCATTTATCAATATCAATAACCCAGCTGATCTTAATGCAGCTCGGTTGCTGTATGACGACACTATACCTTCATGAACTAGGGGTAGTGAAATTCTCCAGATGAACCGAAACATCGTAATCATTCACCCCGGTGCCCTTGGGGATGTGTTGCTTGCTGTCCCGGCGATGAAGAAGCTGGCTGCCCGATTCCCTCAGCATACGATCGTGCTGATCGCTCGTGCGCCCGTGAGTCGCTTGTTGGCTGAGTGTCGCGTGATCGATGAATGGATATCCATAGAGTCACAGGTATGCGCTGAATTGTTTACCAGGTTCGGTTGCCCATCCATAGAGCTGCAATCACGCCTAACACGATGTGATGTGGCTGTCGCATGGACCGAAGATACCGACGGTTCCCTGGCCAATGTTCTTCGCGAATTCGGAATATCGCAGGTGCGAATTCAATCGCCCTTTTCCTCGGCTCTGAACGCAAGGCATCAGCGTGATCGTTTTCTTGAGACGGTTGGTGAAACAAGCACAGATCCTCTAGAAAATGACGGACTGCACATTCCTGATCATCTCCTTGAGGAGGGTAGGGTATACCTCCAGGACAAGCGAGTGTTGCCGAATTCCTCACTGGTGCTTGTCCATCCAGGGAGTGGAAGTATCCATAAGTGTCTCAAGTCTGAGAAATTGGCTGGTGTCCTTCAGCAATTGCAGCAGCGAGAGATGTCTCCCGTTTTGTTAGAGGGACCAGCTGATCACGATGCTGTAGAAGGCGCGCTAAGATTGCTGAGTAAGAAGCCACCGGTTCTTCGAGACCTCGACCTCACCCTGCTTGCCGGAATTCTTGGGCACGCAGATCTGTATCTTGGCCATGATTCAGGTCTTACACACCTGGCTGCCCTCTTGGGCGTATGCACGGTTGCGGTATTTGGCCCGACAGACCACCATCGGTGGGCACCCTACGGCGAACACCTGACCATGGTACGCGGGGCATCCTGTGTTTGTCCCTCATGGGACGCAGTGAAAAAATGCCACGATAAAGTTTGTCTCGACCTTCCAATAGAAAAACTTCTGACCGCATTAAACCTTCAAGCAACAGCATAGACTCTGCAAGCCCTCGTAATTCCAGGTGAAACTGTCTTGTCTCTCAAGACATCCTATGTTAGAGTGCTCCGTTAATTTTCTTTCATTGGTCAGCGGAGAAGCCTTGTGTCGTTAGGTGTTGTACAGGAAAAGGTCACGACCGCCTTGCTTGGCGCGCTAGACGGTGCCAGGCAAAAAGGACAGTTGAAGGCAACTGCTTGGCCAGCACTGACTCTGGATGCACCCAAGCGACCGGAATGGGGTGACTTGGCTTCAACAGTGGCCATGTCCTTGGCATCGTCCGAGCAGAAAGCGCCTCACGATATCGCACAGATCATCGTGGAAAACATTTTGCAACGGGATCAGATATTTGATCGTGTGGAAATCGTCCGCCCTGGTTTCTTGAACCTGACGATCAAACCTGCTCTCTGGCAGGAAGTTCTCCATGAAGTTGAGCAGCAAGGGACCCGGTATGGTCAGGCAAACATAGGAAGCGGTCGTCGAGTATTGGTCGAGTATGTGAGTGCAAATCCGACCGGCCCGTTACACGTCGGACACGGGAGGGGCGCGGCTGTGGGGCAAGCTGTTTGTCGCTTACTGGCGGCGATCGGCTACGATGTTACAGGCGAGTATTATATTAACGACGCCGGGCGACAGATGAAGTTATTGGGCGCGTCGGTTTATGCTCGTTACCAGGAGTTGTCTGGGCGGGCTATCGATTTCCCCGAAGATGGATACCATGGCACCTACATCACCACGGTCGCTCAACAGATCAGAGAACAGCTGGATCGTGTCGCAAGTGAACTGACTCCTCGTGATCTCGAAGCTCGAGGCCGGGCTCTGGCCTATCAGGAACTGCTTGGGCTCATCCGTGATGATCTCAAGTCATTTGGTATCGAGTTTCAATCCTGGTTCAGCGAAGCCACGCTGCTGGAATCGAAGGCTGTCGAACGGGCTCTCGATGAATTAAAGACTCGTGAACTCTTGTTTGAACAAGAAGGCGCATGGTGGTTTCGGTCATCGAAATACGGCGATGAAAAAGATCGCGTCGTGAGGAAACAGGACGGCGAGTTCACCTATTTGGCTTCTGATATCGCGTATCACCATGACAAGCTCCGGCGTGGGTACGATGTGCTGGTCAATGTCTTCGGCGCCGATCACCATGGATATATTCCTCGTATGCAAGCGGTGATGCAGGCCTACGGACATCCGAAGGAGCGTCTCCAGGTGGTACTTGTCCAGTTGGTCAAGCTGCTGCGGGGTGGAGTCGAAGTGAAAATGTCCAAGCGGACTGGAGAATTCATTACGATGCGGGAAGTCATCGACGAAGTTGGAGCGGATGCCGCGAAGTTCTACTTCTTGATGCGTGATTCCAAGACTCATCTGGAATTCGATTTGGAGTTAGCCAAGCAGCGGTCTGCCGACAATCCTGTGTACTACGTTCAGTATGCGCATGCCAGAATTTGCAGCCTGTGGCGTGTGGCTTCTGAGCGGGGAATTGCTCGTCCATCCGCCGCAGAGACAGATCTCACAGTGTTAACAGATCCCGATGAGTTGGGGCTGATCAAGAAACTATCCGCCTACCCGGAGGTCATTCAGGCTAGTGCGTTGGCATTTGAGCCCCATCGTGTGACCTACTATCTCCAGCAATTGGCAGCGCAACTGCATACGTTTTATAACAAACATCGGGTGTTGCCTCCTGCAACAGATCGAGAGCATGATGAAACTACACCTGCTGAAATCGTTACCTCCAAGCAGACTGCGTCCAGACTCGTTCTGATGGGGGCAGTCCAGCAAGTCCTGAGGAATGGGCTTGAGGTGCTCGGCATCTCGGCGCCTGAGCACATGTAGCTGAGAGATCCTACGAGAGATGATGCATTATCAGATCGATCAGCCGGATCCGTATTGCAAGGGCCGTATCGGCCTATTGACGACCGATCATGCGATGGTTGAAACGCCGACGTTCATGCCGGTAGGCTCCTTGGGCCCTGTGAAGGGACTCGAGTCGGATGACCTTCAGAAATTAGGGTTTCGTCTCATCCTCAATAATGCCTATCATCTGTTCTTGCGACCTGGTCACAAGGTTGTCGCTGAATTGGGAGGGCTCCATGCGTTCACTGGTTGGCCGGGTGCCATCCTGACTGACAGCGGAGGGTTTCAGATTTTCAGTTTAGCGAAATTATGCGAGATCACTGATGATGGTGTCACATTTCAGTCACACATCGACGGCTCGACACATTTCATTACGCCGGAAAAAGCCATCGAGATTGAAGAGTCATTGGGGGCCGATATCATCATGGTACTCGATCAGTGCGTCGCACTTCCGGCCGATGGGCAAATGATTCAGGATAGCGTACGGCGGACCAAGCTCTGGGCAGAACGTTGTCAGGCGGCGCGACGAAGGACCGATCAGGCCTTGTTCGGCATTGTCCAAGGCGGATTGGATGCTGACGTACGTGTCGCATCAGCGAGAGAGTTAGTGGCATTGGGCTTTGAGGGATATGCGATCGGAGGATTGTCGGTAGGGGAAGGAAAAGCCGACATGCACGCCATGCTCGATGTTACGGTTCCTGAGTTGCCGGAGAAAAAGCCTCGCTATCTCATGGGTGTTGGGCATCCTGAAGATCTGGTTGAAGGTGTGGCTCGTGGGATCGATCTCTTCGATTGCGTGGTCCCGTCTCGGCATGGCAGGACGGGTTCATTGTTTACGACATCGGGTCGGGTGGTCATCAAGCAGGCGCAGTATGCCGATGATGAGCGACCAATCGACCCCGACTGCGGTTGCCCGGTGTGTGGTCGGTACTCGCGAGCCTATTTACACCACTTGTTCTTGGTCAAGGAGATGCTGGGAGCGCGGCTGAACACGATCCACAATCTTTGGTATTTTTCAGATTTGATGCGTCGAATGCGGGAGGCTTTGGCCGAGAAGAAGTTCGCCGCGTTCCGCGACGAATTTTATCATAATCGTAACCGACAGGATGAGCTGTCAGGTCCCACGAACGATGAGCGGGAACCACACCCTCAATTTCATGGGAGTTGTCATATCTAGAATGGAAGGGATACGTTCGATGTTGATGGAATCAATCGCATGGGCGGAAGGAACTGGTGGAGGGAGTTCAGCTGCGAGTGGAGGGGCAGGAGGAATGTTGTCGCTGATTCCGTTTCTCCTGATCTTTATCATTTTCTACTTTCTCCTGATCCGTCCGCAGCAGAAAAAACAAAAGCAGCAGCAGGCCTTGTTGGATACGGTGAAAAAAGGGGATAAGGTTGTGACGACGTCCGGAATCTGGGGCACGATCACCAACCTTGGGAAACAGACGGTGACGCTGCAGATTGCGGACAATACGAAGATCAAGATGCAGCGAGAGAATATTGCGCGTCTACGCAGCGAAGACGAAGATAAAGACAAGGACGCGTAGAGTCTACGAACTAAGAGGTTTCAGACGAGATGAAAAAAGTACGTGGGCGCTTATGGTTGTTGGTGTTAGTGATTCTCGCGTCGGTGGTCTCTTTTCTGCCATCCTATCAACCGGCCTATCAAGCTATGCCCGGTTGGTTGAAGGAGGTGCTGCCGAATAAGGGCATCACGCTTGGATTGGATTTGCAGGGTGGCATTCATATGGTATTGGAGGTGGATGAGGATCGAGCCGTAGAGATTGCGGTAGACCGTTCTGTCACGGCCCTACAGGATCTTTTCACTGAGAAAAAACTCGCGATCGAATCGACAAAACGAACTGCGCACGACCAAATCACTGTGCTGGCACAAGATGCAGATACGAAAGCGTCGGTCGAAAAGTTGATCGACAATTTTCCCATGTTTGTTGAGAAGGAATCGGCGGGGTCAGCCACAACCGCGATATGGGAGCTGCGTGAGGCAGAAACGAAACGGATTAAGGATTCCGCGATCAACCAAGCTCTGGAAACTATTCGCAATAGGATCGATCAATTCGGCGTGACCGAACCTATAGTACAACGGCAAGGGTTAAAGCAGATCGTCGTGCAGTTGCCGGGTGTGAAGGACCCCAAACGTGCTAAGGGTCTCATTAAAGAAACGGCATTACTTGAATTTAAAATGCTGGACGAAGATATCCGACTCGATCTGCCGGCGCGTGTGATGAGGGACAAGGAGGCGGAGGTGCTCCAGGAGTTCGCGAGCAAACTGCCTGAAGAGGACCAAATCTTGTTCGAGCGAGCGGTCGATAGAGACACTGGTGTCGAGTTTCGTATGCCCTATGTCGTCAAAAAGCGGGTCATGCTGACCGGAGATGTGTTGAGCGATGCGCGGGTGTCCATCGGCCAATTCAACGATCCGTATGTGTCCATCACGTTCGATTCAAAGGGCGGGCAGGAATTCGAACGGATTACGGGTGAGAACGTCAAGAAGCGCATGGCGGTCGTCCTTGATAACACGATCTACTCGGCACCGGTCATCCAGGAACGTATTTCGGGAGGGCGAGCTCAGATTACGGGGACATTCACGACGCAGGAGGCCAACGATTTGGCGATCGTACTGCGGGCCGGTGCGCTACCGGCGCCTCTCAAGATCGTGCAGGATCTTACAGTTGGTCCTTCGCTTGGACAGGATTCCATCGATAAGGGGGTCAGGGCGACATTGATTGCCGGAGCCATGGTAGTCATTTTCATGGTCGTCTATTACCGTCTGTCCGGTGTGATTGCGGACTTCGCCCTGATCTTGAACTTGGTGTGTCTAATGGGGGCCTTGTCCGCCTTGACAGCGACGTTGACCCTACCTGGCATCGCCGGTATCGTGCTGACGATTGGGATGGGTGTGGATTCGAACGTGCTGATTTTTGAGCGTATCCGTGAGGAACTTCGAGGGGGGAAGGCAGCACGATCGGCGATCGATGCGGGATATGACAAGGCATTATTGACGATCATCGACTCGCACGTGACCACGCTGATCACGGGGGTGGCTCTCTTCCTCTTCGGGACCGGGCCTATCAAAGGGTTTGCCGTGACCTTGTGCCTGGGTATTGCGATCAACCTTTTCACGGCCTTGGTCGGTACGAAAGTCATCTTTGATCTTTTGTACAAGAAACAGAAAGTGGAAGCGCTGAGCATCTAGCGATGAATTCATCGACGATGGGCGTTCAAGAGGAAACGAAGGGCCAGCAAAGGGAGTGCGCATGCTAGAGATTCTCGGGAAGACCAATATTGATTTCATGGGCAAACGTAAGTTCACATTTCTCTTTTCAGGGATTATGGTCTTGCTCGGGCTCATCGCCCTCGTGCAGATAGCACGGGGTTCAGCAAATCTGGGCATCGACTTCGCCGGTGGGACGGCGGTCCAGCTCAAGTTCGAGCAGCCAATCCGGATCGATGAGGCCCGGAAAGCCTTGGAGACAAACGGGTTGGGCAATGCGGAGTTGCAGGAATTCGGGCAAGACAACAAGCTGCTCATCCGGGTGAAGGCTTCAACGACGATCGAAGAGAAGATAGCGGAACGCGTGGTGGAAATTTTCACCAAAGAGTTCCCGAGCCACAAGTTCGTGGTGGACTCAACCACCGAGATCGGACCGACTATCGGGAAAAAACTTCAAGAAGATGCCCTCGTGGCTATCGTCATCTCCTTTGCGGGTATCATTTTATACATTGCGGCGCGATTCGAACTCCGGTTCGGCGTGGCCGCTGCGTTAGCCACATTTCACGATGTCTTGGCCGTGGTCGGAGCTTTCTATATATTAGACAAGGAAATCACCCTCTTGGTCGTGACGGCGCTTTTGACGCTTGCGGGGTACTCGTTGACGGACACCGTCGTTGTCTTCGACCGGATCAGAGAGAATCTCAAATCACGCCGACGCGAGAGCGAGGAAGCGACGATCAACACCGCCGTCAATCAGGTGCTGAGCCGCACGATCGTAACGAGCGTCACGGTTGTGCTCGTTCTCATTCCATTGACCTTGACGGGGGGAGAAGTCCTGCACGATTTCTCATTGGCGCTTCTCTGGGGCGTCATCTTCGGTACCTATTCATCCGTATTCGTCGCCAGCCCGCTCTTGCTCATGTGGCCAGGCATGTCGGGTCGACTCTTGAAACGAAACTGAGCGAATGGTGGAATAGAAAGGCGCCGCTCGTGAAGCGTCGTTCGTCGCTCGCTTCCGAAGATCATTCAGAGCATTTCACGAGGTACGCGTCACCCTTCACAAGTTTCCGCATCCTTTGCGGAGCACTCTTATGACACTCTGGAGCCGGTCTCACAGTCTCCAGCAGAAGATCATCGCAGCGATTGTGATGGTCGGCCTCCTGCCACTGGTCCTCCTCCTGGCCTTGATTTACGTGGAAGAACGACGTGCCCTACGTGAGTCCACGGGGGCTAATTTTAAGGAGGCGGCTGTCGAAGCAGCTCGTCGGATCGAAACGCACGTGAGCCGGAGTGTGAATGAGGCCCAGCAACTCGCGACTACGCCATTTCTCCGTACTGCCGTCTCGGAAGCCAACCGTACTTATGAAGGCAAAGACGCGCAGAGCATTTCAGAGATCATCCATGATTGGCAACAGCGCTGGAAGCAACGTGAAAAGCGCAGCGAGTTTCCTCTCTTTGTCAACCGAATCGTAACCAATTACTTGATTCAGTGGCATGAAATTCGAAGGTCTGACTATGTCGGCATCTTGATCACGGATGGACAGGGGGCCTTAGTCGTAAGCTCCATTCCACAAGTAGAATACTCCTATGACAAAACTACATGGTGGCGAGCGGTGGTCAGAGAAGGAAGTCAACAACCCTATGTGAGTGAAATCGCCTTCGCCCCGGCCTTTGGGACTCACGTCCTTGCCGTGGCGGCGCCGATTTTCGACGATCAACGTCGTGCCGTGATCGGGGCGGTGACCATTCTGCTTCGGCGTGACACGTTGTTTCAGTCCATCACGGAAGGGTCGTTCGGTGCGACGGGTCATGCCATTCTGTTCGACTCAGATGGGGGAGTGGTAATCTGTCCGGTGCTTGGGCCTGAAGCCCATTCCGTCGATTCGAAATTGCTCGCCGCACTGGAGGCGTTGAAACCCGGATGGGCGGTCGTGGACGACGATTCTCACGGGCATACGCAAGCACTGATTGGGTATGCGCCAGTGCGGTTCGCCGATCGCCTTGCGAACGGGAGTCTGGGTGGAACACGTTGGATCACAGTCGTGCGTCAGGATCCCACGGAAACCTTTGCTCCGTTGGACGAGTTGATGATCAAGATCTTGGTATTTGGTGTGGCGGTGTTGCTTGGGCTTGGGGCGATCGGAATCCTCGCCGCTCGTCGGATTGCGAAGCCCATTCGGTTGCTGCAGGAGGGAGTCCAGCAGATCGGAAGCGGTCGTTTAGATCAACGGTTGGATCTCAAAACCGGCGATGAGATCGAACAGCTTGCCGTGGCCTTCAATCACATGGCAACTAATCTACAACGTTCATTCGGTCAGCTGGAACAGCGAGTGACAGAGGTGCGGCAGCTGGAGGAGAAATATCGAGATCTGATCGAACATGCCCCTGAAATGATTTGCCAACTGGATCGAGGCGGTCGGCTCGTTCACGTCAATAAGACCGGACTCGACAAGCTTGGATACGCGCATGAGGAAATCTTGGGGATGAAGCTATGGGATCTCGTTCCTAATGGGCAAGAATCGAAGGTGTTGCACTATCTCGAACAGCTTGTCCGTTATGGACAAAGCTCAATGGAGACGGTGTTGCTGGCGAAGGATGGCCGTCATATCGATGTGGAAATTCACGCGACGGCGCTGATCGATCACGATCGAGGCGGGTTGGTGCATTCACGTGCCTTCGTCCGGGATGTCACCGAACGACGCCGGTTAGAGCAGGAACTACAGCGGTACATGGCGGGGTTGGAACAGGCGATTTCCGATCGCACCAGGGAGTTAAGTGCCTCACAGGCTCGCTACAAGGCTTTGTTCGACTTCGTGGCTGATTCCGTATTTATGGTGAGTCCCGCAGGGACGGTTGTCGCCGTGAACGAAAGGGAAGTGCAAGTGTTGGGTTATACCGAATCGGACATCATTGGAACAAGTATTCTCGAAATCGTTCCAAAGGAATACCATCAGACCTTTACCGGCTGGTTGGGTGATGTGAGCACAGAAGCGCGGCAGGTCCCGACGCAGGAAATCATGGTGTACCACGCGGGGCGACATGAGATGCCGGTGGAAATGGACTTGATTCGAGTGGGTGAGACCGACCCATTGCTCGTCATGGTGCAGCTTCGCGATATTACCGATCGGAAGAAACTTCAGCGCCAACTACAATCGTACCGCGAAGATCTCGAATTGAAAGTGAGTGAGCGCACGCGAGAAATCGAAGAAACTAAACAGTATCTGGAAAATCTGCTCGAGAATGCCAATGATGTCATCTATATCCTCGACCTGGATCAACACTTTACCTACGTCAATAGTAAAGTCAATGCGTGGGGCTATCGCAAAGATGATCTAATCGGCCGTCCGTATCTCTCGCTCCTGTCTCGGCGCCATCGAGGACGCCGACTGAAGAACACATTGGATATCGGCGCCAAGCAGGTGTATGAAGTTGAAGTCGTGACGCGGTTGGGGGAACCGCGCACGGTCATGGTCAGTGTATCTCCTCTGCAAGGGGTAGACGGCCAAACCCTCGGAGTGCTTGGCATCGCGCGTGACATGACAGAGACCAAGAAGCTGGAGCGACAGATTCGAAATGCGGAAAAACTGGCGTCCATTGGAAAGCTCGCTGCGGGTGTGGCGCATGAAATCAACAACCCGCTCGGAGGGATCCTGAATTGTCTGTATAACCTTCGAAAGGGAACGCTATCGGCGGCACGTCAAGAGGAATATTGGGCCTCTATGGAGTCCGGCGTCCGGCGTGTTCAAAAAATCGTTCGACAGCTGCTCGATTTTTCGCAGCAGCACGAACCAGAATTCAGCTCGACCGATATCAATCGAATCGTTGAGCAGGTACTGGTCCTGACGACCCATCTCTTTGCTCCCAATAACATCCGTTTGGACATTTTCCCAGGTCATGACTTACCGAGTGTCATGGTCGATCGGCACATGATCGAACAGGTCTTGATGAATCTCATCTTGAACGCCGTGCAGGCTATGAAAAAGGGTGGAACCTTGACCATCCGAACATCCGTGGAGGAAGGAATGTGCCGCGTGGATGTCGCCGACACCGGATCAGGCATTCCTGCCTCAGTGCTGCCACGCGTCTTCGATCCATTTTTTACCACCAAAGGTGAGGGAGAAGGGACGGGACTCGGCCTTTCAGTCAATCTTGGTATCATGGAGCGTCATGGAGGAAGAATCTTGGTGGAGAGTGAGGTCGGAAAAGGAACGACGTTTACCCTCTGCTTGCCTGTGTCGCGGGTGCGCTCCCTCGAGGAGAAGGAAGTATGAAGGGCTTGAACCTATTGCTGGTGGACGATGAGCCCTTGATGCGTCTATCCGTGATGGATGCGTTAGAGGCTGTCGGTTGCCGTGTTCATGCGGCAGCGACAGGGACGGAAGGGATTGAAGCGCTTCACGCAAAATCCTTTGATGTGGTGATCACTGATCTCCGGTTGCCGGGCGCAGATGGGTTAGCGGTATTGAAGGCGGCCAAAGAAAAGGATCCGCTGACAGAGGTGCTCGTCATCACCGCCCATGGTTCTGTGGAAACGGCCGTGGGAGCCATGAAGATGGGGGCTTTCGATTATGTCACAAAGCCCTTCCAGATGGACGAATTGCTGTTGATCGTCGAGCGGGTCGGCGCGGTAATTGCTTTACGCCGGGAGAATCAGGACCTCAAGCACCAACTCGAAGATAAGTTTTGTTTTAATGGCATCTTAGGGGCAAATAGTCACATGCGTGCCGTCCTCGATAAGATCAAGTTGGTGGCTGAGACCGACTCGACCGTGCTGATCGTCGGTGAGAGCGGAACCGGCAAGGAACTTGTCGCGAATGCGTTGCATCAGAACAGCTCCCGGCGAGGATATCCATTGATTAAGGTGAGCTGCGCAGCCTTGCCGGAGACACTACTCGAGGCTGAGCTCTTCGGCCATGAGAAAGGCGCGTTTACCGGTGCGTTGCGCCAACGGAGGGGTCGGTTCGAAATGGCCAACCGAGGGACCTTATTCCTTGACGAAATCGGGGAAATTTCGCCTGTCGTGCAGGTGAAACTCTTGCGTGTCCTGCAGGAACGGACTTTTGAACGAGTCGGGAGCAATGAGACGATCGAAGCAGATGTCCGACTTGTGTGTGCCACGCAAAAGGATTTGCGCAAAGAAGTGGCGCAGGGCCGGTTTCGTGAAGACCTCTTTTATCGACTCAATGTGGTGCCGATCGTCGTGCCGCCGCTTCGGCAACGGCAAGAAGACATTTTGGTGATTGCTGAGCATGTTTTGGAAAGTTGTTCGCAGAAGCTGAACAAACAGTTGCGCGGTTTTTCTCAGCCGGCTCGTGAGTTGTTGCTTCGCTATTCGTATCCAGGAAACGTCCGGGAGTTGCAGAATCTCGTTGAACGGTCTGTGGCATTGGGACGAGACCGGGCGATGGTGCAGCCGATGGACCTCTGTGGATTTCAATCCTGCCCCTATCAGGGCGGAGCTCCGCAAGAGGCCTGCGGCTTCTGCAGCGAAGGGTTAACCGGGGAGAAACGGAAAAAGGAAACGGCCATGACGTCACTGGCTGCGGCACGAGAAGGCTTTGAGAAAGACTACATCGTCTCCGTGTTGGAGCGTGTCGAAGGGAGCCGCACGACCGCCTCGAGAATCTTGGGATTGTCTAGAAAAGCGCTCTGGGAAAAGTGCAAACGTTACGGTATTCCATCGGCTCATAGTGACGGCGAAGAGAGCATCTAACGGTGGTACCATGAGGGGCAGTGTGAGTCCGTCAGGGTATGCCGTTCTATTTTCGACTTGTAGGAGGATTGTGACGATGAATGTGTGGAACAGGGTCATCAATATTTCATTGGGGGTTGTTCTTTGTGTCGGAGTTGTCTATGCCGCCGAACCGGCCGAAGTGGAACAGTTCGTCAAGGCCCGAATCGAGATCGGCGAAATGATGACGAATTATTTCAAGGGTGGGGCGGGGTATGGGGATGGTCAGCGTCCATCACAGGAGCAAATGCGACAAATGGGAGCGGATATCAATGCGAAGCTTACGGCGCTCTTGGCGAAACACGATCTGACCCTCGATGATTATCGCAAGCGCAGTCCGGAAGTATTTGCGGATGATGCGGCGGTCAAGCAGTATCTCAGCGAGCATCCTGATCTCAAGCAACGCTATGAAGCCCTGCCGCTCGATCGGATGGGCCGTGGTGGGAGTACAGGGCGAGGATATTAGGCCGACGCCACCTGTGTATGGGTGGTGTTCACAAAAGCTCTCCGGCAATATGTGTTCAAACCAATAGGCCTCTCCTCATGGAATATAAACATCTTGGTCGGTCAGGATTGAAGGTCAGTCGCTTTTGTCTCGGGACCATGAATTTTGGGCCGCACACGACGGAGCCTGATAGCTTCGCCATGATGGACCGTGCTTTGGAGCTCGGCATCAACTTTTTTGATACCGCCGATGTATATGGTTGGAAACTCGGTGAGGGCTGGACTGAGCAGATCATCGGTCGGTGGTTTGCGCAAAGCGGAGGTCGCCGAGAGAAGGTGGTATTGGCGACCAAGGTGTACGGACGGATGGGCGATTGGCCGAATCAGTCTCGCCTGTCGGCTGTCCATATCAAGCGAGCCTGTGAGGAGAGCCTTCGTCGGTTACGGACAGACTGGATCGACGTCTATCAGATGCATCATATAGACAGAGAAACACCCTGGGAAGAAATCTGGCAAGCGATGGAACAGTTGGTCAGAGAGGGAAAAGTTGTATACGTCGGCAGCAGTAATTTCGCTGGTTGGCAGCTGGCTCAAGCTCAAGAGACTGCGCGCAATCGGCACTTCTTGGGATTGGTGTCGGAGCAGAGTCTTTACAATCTGACCGAGCGGAACATTGAGCTGGAAGTCATTCCAGCCTGTGAGAACTACGGCATTGGTCTCATTCCCTGGAGCCCGCTGGGGCGTGGGCTCTTGGCCGGTGTCTTACAATCGGCGGACAATGGACGTCGAGCGGATGCAGAGTTGAAGCAAAAGGTGATCACGGCTCGCCTCACACTGGAAGCCTATGAGGCGCTATGTGCACGGGTTGGTGAGCGACCCGCGGATGTCGCACTTGCCTGGCTGCTACACCAAAAGGCCGTTACTTCGCCGATTATCGGCCCACGTACGAGGGAACAGCTGGATGGAGCTATGCGAGCGCTGAGTCTTTCCTTAGCCCAGGAGACGCTGAGACAGCTGGACGATCTCTTTCCTGGCCCCGGTGGCGCTGCACCGGAGGCTTATGCGTGGTAATGCTGGGTCAATTGAACTGACGGCGCAGGAAATTGAGCCGCGGAACCATATTCCTTCATCTTCCCGCTGGTGAATGTTTCGAGCCCTCGCCTGACAGAACGCACTGCCACGATTTATCCATGATATGACACCGCGTCGCCGAATTCGTAGACCATGTGAGAGATTCTACGAGTCGTGGTCTGTCAGCGTGGGATCGTGTCGATTGCATGGCCGCTGTCGGTTTCCTCGGGCGGCTGAGGGTAGAGTTGGGCGAGTCGTTCGATGAGAGGGTTGGCTTCAGGACTGCTGGTGCGTGTCGGCTCGCTGGATGCATGTTCCCAGGCTAAGATGTGAATCCCCGCCTCTGTAAGCCCTACGCGTACGATCTCTACCATCGCCTCAACGGTGATTTCGGTCCAGGGTCGGAGGTCCAGGACCCGATCCTCCGGTCTGCCGGGCGGAGGGGATTCATGGATGAGCGCCCAACACCGGTTGAAAATCGTCGCGCGGAGGGATGTGGGAATATTGAGCGTGGTCAGACGAGACGTGCAGAGTGCGGTCACGAACAGGACGAACTGAAGGTCCGGCATCTCAGGACGATGGATATCGAGTGTGTGCATCATCGATGACCTCCTACCACAAACGTCGGAAAGGGCTTGAGTGATGACGCTGCCTCAGTCTCAAATGGTTGAGCGTGAAACGTCGCCGTACACGTCGGCGTAGATATCGAAGAACGCGTCGATGCTGTCGAGTAGCTGTGCCTTGATTTCATCCGCGGTGCCGTTCATCACGTGCAGTGTCATGTTGCCGATCGATCCATCGGGCAGGAGAATGGGCACGCGCGGGTGGGTGAGCTCGCTCGCCGTGCCTTTATCCAGCCGCAAGCCATAGTTCAGTGTATAGCGGGACGTCATAATTGTGCTGGTTGATAGTGTGTCCATCGTGATCTCCCTCCTCTCGGGTCGTCGTCTGGGCGTATCGGCTGACGGGTGGAAGATTCGAGCGGGTCGTCTGGGCCTTCGCCGACATCCTCCACCCATGTGATTACGCCTTTGTGACTGCCGCCACCGGCTTCTGGATGAATTCCTTATAGCCGTACCGCTCGGCCAGATAGGCCTTGGCGTCCTCACTGACATATTCGGCAAACTTGTACCGGTCATCTTCGACGGTTTTGGCGTCTGCCATGACCTGGTCGGTCGGGATCGCATACTCGATGTTGCAGGACGTATAGGCCTGGATATAGGTCGGTCCGACCTCGCGAGCGATCAGGACTGCCTTCTTGATGCAGCTTTCCACCCGGCGCGGATTATTCGGCACGACGGTGGCGATATAGGCGCAGCCGGCGATCTTCGCCATGGCGACCATGTCCATTTTCTCGAATTTCTTGCCGAGTGGCGCCATCTTCAGCACCGCCCCTCTCGTCGTCATCCCACTTTCCTGTCCGCCCGTATTCCCGTACACTTCATTGTCCAGCATGATCGTCGTAAACCGTTCTTTCCTGAACCAGGAATGGAGGACTTGCTGGAATCCGATGTCAGCGGTGCCGCCGTCACCGGCCATCACCACGACATCCTTGGGCTTGTCACCGAAACGAATCCGCAATCCGCGTGAGAGTCCACTAGCGACGCCGTTCTGGTCCCCGTAGTTGCCGTAGACGAAGGGAATCGCCGCCTGTGAAATCGCCAACCGGCCACAGCCAGCCGTTCCGACGGTAATCGTGTCTTCGGGATTCGGGAACGCGACGATCGCAAGCCTGATGAACAGGGTCATCGCGCAGCCGGCGCACATGGGATGCTCTTCAAGGATTTCTTTGAAGCTGCCCATCTGCGACACGGTCGTCTTCTTCCCGAAGGGCCCATGCTCTACCATATCCCGATATTCTTTCGGCATGAACGTATCGAATCCCGGGGTGAACTTCACATAATCAAGACTCATTGGATACCTCGCTCTCTCTGTTATCCGCAAATGCGGTGGTGTGTATATCTCTTACCTAGTCAACTGCGTTGTCACGGCCTTCTGTCTTCTGGGCGTCTATAGGGGGCGCCGCGTCACCCTGCTTCTGGGTACGATCGTGCCGCCGTTCCGCCTGTGTGTCAGGTTCATCCGCCACGTCCCGCCAGCACCCCGGATCGCATCCCGATCGCCTTCTTGACTTCCTCGACGATCACTTCCGGCGGTAAGGTCATACCGCCGCAGACGCGCGGTCCGGCGACGACCCTCTCGCTGTTGGGGATTGTGGCTTTGATTTCTTTGGCCATCCATCCGATGACATTGAACTCGGGCACGATAATGTGTGAAGCATGCTTGGTCGCCTCGCGAAGTTCTTCTTCCGGCCATGGGCGCAGGGTCTTGATTTTCACGAGTCCGACGCGAATCCCTTCATCGGCCAGCAGGCGAATGGCTTCACGCCCTTGGGAGACGGCGGTTCCGGAGGAGACGATGAGAATGTCGGCATCGCCGTCTTCGACATCGATCAATCCATCCAGCCAGGCGATCGTATGCTTGCGAGACCGTTCCGCGGCGGCCCAGACTTCCTGTTGCCAGCTCGCGTGCGTGGCATAGCTGATGTAGTTGCTCTTCATGACGAAGGGATCGCGCATCATCCGAACCGGGGGACATTCCATATCCATGCAGGGAACGGGCGAGCGATAGGGATCATAGGGAGGCAGGCACATCTCGGCAGGCGTCAGGTCGACGACGTCCTTCGTATGGGTGACAAAGAAGCCGTCGCAACAGAGGGCTAAGGGCAAATGCACATCGGGCTCTTCCGACACGATGTAGCCCTTAAGGATCCAGTCGTAGAAATCCTGTGCAGTTTCCGCATGCCAGACGAGCATGCCCGTGTTCATGAGGTAGGCGATCTCGATCGTGTCCGGCTGGATCGACAGGGGAGAATTAATGCCGCGGCAGGTCACGATACATTGGATAGGCAATCGCGCTCCGGCCCACATTGGAAAGTTTTCCATGGCCCGCATGGTGCCCGGTCCGGCGGTCGTCGTGAAAACACGAGCCCCGCCAAAGGCGGCGCCGGCGCACTGTGACATGACCGCAAATTCACTTTCTCCACGGAAATAATCGCCGATATACCCCTCGGCAAAGAGCTCACCGCATAGGGCGGCTGCCTCGCTCTGCGGTGTAATCGGATAGGCCACCATCACATCCACGTTGGCGCGCCTGACGGCTTCCTTAATGACTTCGCTGCCGGTAAAAAATGACGGCGTGCGAGGTGCCTCGTTCATCATCACGCGTGGATCGGTGATGACTTGACCTTTTTTTGTCTTGGTTCCGATGATGGCTGTGCTGTCCATAGCTATTCCCTTTCTATCGAACGGCGGTGGCCGGCGATCCGGCGCACCGTGCGAGGACGTTATGCGCTGAATGAACTGCCGCACCCACAGGTCGTTTTGGCTTGTGGGTTCTTGATCGCAAAACCGGAGCCTTGTACGCTGTCCAGGTAGTCGACTTCGCAGCCAGCCAGCAGCGGGGCGCTCTGAGAGTCCATGATGACCTTGACGTCACCTTTCTCGATCACCGTATCGTCTTCGCCCATGGCGGACTCGAAGGACATCCCGTACTGGTAGCCATGGCACCCCCCGCCTTTGACGAATACGCGCAAGCCCACCGTGTCTTTCTCTTCCTGCATGAGTTCTCGTATCTTTTCTTCTGCCAGCGATGTGATGGTAATCATGGTGTTGCTCCTTTATCTGATATGAAGTGATATGGTCGATAAACCTCAACTCCACTCCTGTGCGGAGGGCACCTCTGCCACCCCCAAGCGATCAAGGCTCTTGGACAAAGGGCGTCTCCACAGGCATTCGAGGAACATGCGGCGCAAAAGCGGCGGAGACCAGGGAATCGGTCGCGCAGGGGAGAGAAAGGGACGCGCGAGGATAGGACGGTCGGCGTGGCTCAGTACGTCATAGTATCACCCTGGGCGCATTAGGCATCAGAGTCAAGCGTTATTAAGGGTACAGAGCGAAGAAGGTGCCGGCAACAGTCATCCTTCTGCAAGTCCATCCTAGTGTTGTGTCCCAACTCGTTCGTGGTGAGCTTGTCGTCTCATCGCAACGTACCAGTATCGTTGAACTATTCAGGCCTGCATGACATGTATTAGCTTACGATCTGACGTTCGGTATCGGATGGGGTCGAGAGTTTCGGCTGAGGAACGACAAGATTGACCGTCTACGATGGCCTCTATCGGCCAATTTAAGACGTTCGCATGGGCCTTCAAACACATTCCTCAACGCACTAGTGGTGTGGTTCCCACTCGCCGTCGAGAACTCCTATGATGGCTTTGTTAAGGGTCGCAAGGCGGACTGGTTTGATGAGCAACGTCTGCACCCCGCACGCCACAGCGTCAGCCTTGGTATGGTCACCTCCAAGCGCAGCCAACAGAATGATGGGGCAGGACGGGTAGAGGGCTCGGAGGGTTTTCACAAATTCGAACTCGCCTTCGAGGAGCGGAAGGTCCGCCAGGACGACATGGGGCTCTACGGCCATCATTTGCTGGATAGCTCCATTTCCGTCAATCGTTTCGGCGACCTGCAATCCTAGCTCCTGGACGACATCGCGCAAGAAGCCTCGCATGTCAGCGTCGTCTTGGACCACCAGCACCAGTTTGCCCTGGTGGTTGTGCTGGACGGACATCGCGTTCTTTCCTTCATCTCGTGTCAGAGAACAACCTCTACCGGTCATGCAAATACACAATTCGCATGCCACCCTTCGATCTGTTGATTATCAAGGGGCTCTGTGTGCGACTTTCGCCATCACGGGGCAGAACGTCTCTATGGAGCGGGAATGGGAGGATCAAAACGCAACAGATTATGGCTGCAGGGACGACACAGCTCTTGGCAAGAGCAGCGTAAACGTGGTGCCCTGACGGGGCGTGCTAGTGACGGTAATGGACCCGCCGTGTTCCTGCACGATTCCGAGCACCACGGCGAGGCCTAGGCCGGTGCCTTTCCCACGTTCTTTGGTGGTGATAAAGGGCTCAAAGATATTCGGGAGGATATCGGACGGAATTCCGTGTCCCGTATCCGCGATGGTCAGCTTGATGTATTGTTCTCCGTCACAGACGGCAGTCACACGCAAGGTGCCGGTCTCGGGCATGGCCTGCACGGCATTGAGCACGAGATTCAGCAGGACCTGCATCATGAGATCGCTATCCGCGCGGATGTGCGGTAACTCCTCGTCCTGCTCAGATATCACCTGCACACCATGCTGGTTCAGCCGTTCCTCGACGGCATCCAGACAATTCTTAATCACGTCCCGCAAATCTACGGGTCTGAAGTTGGGTGGATCACGCCGGGCACAGGCAAGCAACTGATTCATCAGCCTTGTCATACGCTCAACCTGTACGGTGATGATTGTCAGCCCTTTCTTCATCGTCTCATCGTCCGTCCGCTGCAGCAACATTTCGGCTCGTCCCAGAATCACGTTCATCGGCGTGCCGATCTCATGGGCCATGCTCGCAGCGAGCGTCCCCAATTCGGCGACTCGCTCCGTGAGACGGAGTTGCTGCCGCGTTTCACTCAGGACGTGCCGGTTGTGAATCAGTCCGTGTTCCAACTCATGATTGAAGCCCACCAACCTTTTGACAACGGCGTTCTGGCCTTCCGAGGATTTCTCGATGTAGGCCTCAAGGGCCAATTGGAGGTCCAAGAACATGACTTTGGTTAAGGCGATGCGGATCGCCACATACGTGGCTGGTCGGTTGCGAAACTTCTCAAAGACCAGAGGCTCGAGGAATGACAAGTAGAGGGCATAGGCCCCCATGTACCACTCGGGAGTCAACCCAAGACGGGCATGGACCTGTCCGATCCGCCGCCGCCCTTCCTCATAGGCTCGGTCATAGGGACCCGTCACCAGTGAGAGGAGGTATCGCTTCTGGGCCTCCAGCAACCGGGTGGTGATCAGTTCGTCGGTGAGGAATTTTTTCGTGTCAGGAAAAGAGAGGAGATGACGGTAGAACGCCGCCACCAACTCGTCAACGTGCTGGGCCATGAGTGGCTGGAGGGTTGTGAGGGAGACTTCCTCCTCTCGTGTGAAGCCAAGAAATCGTTTGCGGCTGTCCCAGTCGTCCACAGCTACGGGTTCCTCTCGACCAGAAGCATCAGCGTTAGTGTCGTAATTCTAGCCGGACGGAGAGACGGAGAGAAGGAATTAGGAGTGGAGTATAGCATTCCAGACGGCTTCCGATACAACCGCTAATTCGGCACCGAGGATTCACCGGTGCCGAATACGTTCCCCACTCGTCGAATACCTCCAGATCGGGGTTGTGTGGTGGGGTCTGGTTGCTTTGGTTCTGTCGTTTGTGTGGTTCGGAGAGCGAATTACGCTATTTAAACCAGCGTAACGAAATTGACATGATAACCCCCGCAGAGCCCTTGCTCTTTTGCACTCTTCCCTCACCCAAGACTCCCATATCGGCTTCGGAGTGATGGATACGTAGAGGTCTTTGCAGTAGACTGGCCCACATCAGATTCATGAGACTGCCATCCGAAGTTACCGGGGTTGACCGCAGCTGACAGACTCGTGAGGCGGTGCGATGCCACACTTTGAACAGCACAGAATACGCCGCATTGGATGGCTCCGTGCGGCTGTTCTTGGCGCCAATGACGGTATTGTTTCCACGGCGAGTCTCGTTTTAGGCGTCGCGGCGGCAGGCGTGAGTTCAAAGAGTGTTGTGATCGCTGGCGTGGCTGGTCTTGTGGCTGGTGCGATGGCGATGGCGGCTGGCGAGTATGTGTCGGTGAGTTCGCAAGCTGACACCGAGCGCGCCGATCTCGATCGGGAGCGTAAGGAGTTAGCCGCTGACCCCACACAAGAGCACAGGGAAATGACCGCAATCTATGTTGGGCGTGGGCTCGATGCCGAACTCGCCTCCAACGTCGCAACTCAGCTGATGGCGCATGATGCCCTCGGCGCACATGGGCGTGACGAGCTGGGCATATCCGACATATTCACCGCACGACCCATGCAAGCCGCATTGGCGTCGGCCGTCACGTTTTCAGTTGGCGCTGTGCTACCTCTCCTGATGGTCCTGTTGGTGCCGGTATCTGCGCTCATGTGGGCTGTTTCTGGAGGTTCACTTGTGTTTCTCGCACTATTAGGCTCTTTGGCTGCGCGCGTCGGCGGCGCGTCTGTAATGATCGCTGCCGCGCGGGTGACTTTTTGGGGCGCCTTGGCCATGGCCGTGACCGCCGGGGTCGGGGCATTGTTTGGGGTACCTGCCTGATCTCTGCCACTACTGATTAAAGGAGCATACGACACCAGGAACCAGTACGCGGCACGTGGCGGGGATCCGGTCTATCTGATTGCTTTGGTCTGTAGAAAGGTAGATCTACGCTCCTACCTTGTGATCGCCACCAGTTCGACCTGTCACTTCATGCACGCCTCCGGCCACCAGATGCTGGACCACGTTGTACAGAATGATGGGGACCATGACGCGTGGGTACGAGGCCAGCGCGAGAGAGGCCAGGACCAACCCGGTCCCGTTGTTATTCATCCCCAGTCCATACATGAGTGAGACCCGGTCAGCCTGGTCGACTTTGAACAGACGGCTCAGCCCATATCCGGAGGCAAAGGCTGTGACGCAGAGGCCCGTGGTGATCCCTACCGTCACCGCCAAAAAATCAAAATCGCGGTCCGCCACCGCCTGGGGGAGCGAGACCGATCCATTCGAGTAGTTCAAGAGCAACAACACGACGGAATTGCTGAGTTTGATGAACGGCATCATGGCGGTGAGTCTTGCTTCAGGCACGGCGAACCGCACCGCCAAACCCAGCATGGACGGTAGGACGATCCAGAGGCTCAAGAAGGTTCCCGATCCGTAGGCGGCCAGGTTCTGCAGGACCCTCTCATACTCCTCCGATGCCATCTCTCCAAACACCTGCAGCGCCACCGGCGTGATGATAGGACTGAGGACGGTGGAGGCGAGAACCAGTCCTAAGCTCAGCGCCAAATTCCCATTGGAGTTCTGCGCCCAGGCGGTAGACGCGCCGGCAATCGGCATGGCGGCGACCAACGCGAGGCCGACGAGGATATGCTGCGCTTCGTCCGGCTCATACCACACCCGCATGACCAGGGTGACGCCAAAAATATAGATCATGGGGATGATTAGATTGGCCGCGAGTCCGGCCACCATCACCCGGCTTTTTTGCATGAGAGATCGTAAGTGCGACGTCTTCACGCCCAATCCAGCGTTAAACATCAGGGTGGCGAGAAGGAGCAAGAGCAACGAGACATGCATCTGTGTCTGAAAGATGTGAACGTCGCCCAAGCTCACGTTCCTGATCCATAACCCGGCCGCCGGAAAGATAGCGGAGAGGGCATAGGCGCTGATCAAGAACCAAAGCAAATGGTGGTGAATGAACTGGGACAGCCCGAGGAGCGTGGGTTTGCGGTTCTCCATCATGACTCGATCGTGCACGCACACAGCATACGCGAGCAGTGTCGGCAAATCGAGGTGCGAAGAGGTGACTAGGTGGCTGAACTGTGAAGCCGAAGGGCTGTGGGCAGGATTCAGGTCTGACGTCTCGACGGTGAACGGCCCGTCCCTCATGAATGGCCCCAGCCTTCTTAGCACGTGAGCCTTTACAATTCGGTGATCGACCAGTTTGGGTATGGACCTGTCGGTCGCTTTCGACAGCAGCTGTCCGATGAAGGCCCAGTTTCTTCACCAATATATATCGCTTGACTCCTGTCCTCATTGCGCCCAGGGTGATGGTGTCAGGTGTGAAGCCCCGCTGGCTGTCCTATCTCTCGCGCTTCCTGACCATTCCCAGCGTGACCGATTCCCCAGTCTCCGCCGCGTTTACATCACGGTCTCTCTGACTCGTTGTTGGTCTGGTGTGATGGCCTGCTGATGGAGGCGGCCAGGACGCCGGCCGTGCCGCAGAGGACTCATCGACTCACATCCGCATTCCATAAGAGAGGAGCACCCATGCTCTATTACGCGTTGATGTTCCTAGTCGTCGGCTTGATGGCCGGCGCGCTGAATCTCGCTGGGGTCTCGACGGTCACGGTGCAGATTTCGTGGATTCTGGTCTTAGGCGGGATGCTAGCGTTGCTGGCGATTCACTTAATCATGGGACGCACCAGTCGAACGGTGTGACTGAGGGGGGATGGGTTGTCTGGCGGTTTCCCGCATGATGACCAGGCCCCTTCGTCGATCAATAAACAAGGAGGGTAATGCCATGACTGCTGAGCAACTCAAAGGAAAATGGATGCAGTTCAAAGGTGAACTGAAAGGGAAGTGGGGCAAGTTTACGGACAATGATCTCCAGGAGATCGGAGGGAACTACGACAGATTTGTCGGTAAAGTCCAGGAACGGTATGGCGAGAAAAAGCGTGAGCTCATGAAGTGGGCGGATCAGTGGTACCGCAAGGCTCCGCAGGACAAGACGGGTAAAAAGATTCAGTGACCGGAATCGTTCAATGAGGGATGTAGGACACTTTGACAACATTAAGGAGATGAGGCCATGAACACAATCTTACGCTGGGATCCGATGAGCAGAACTCGGTGGAATCCTCTCAAGGATCGGAATGAACTAGAAAGCCACTTGGCGACCCTGCTTGCCGGTCGGGAGGCGAGGGGCAACGGTGGAAAGGAAGCCTTGACGGTGACTCAATGGTCGCCGTTGGTGGACATTACGGAGGATGAGAAGGAGTATCTCATCAAAGCTGAGTTGCCCGAGATGAAGAAGGAGGATGTGCGCCTCACGGTGGAGAACGATGTCCTGGCGATTTCCGGTGAACGGAAATTCGAGAAGGAAGAAACGGGCAGAAAATATCACCGGGTCGAACGTGCCTACGGGTGCTTTGTGCGCAGCTTCTCACTTCCGGAGGATGCGGATGGAAGCAAGGTGGCTGCGGATTTCAAAGACGGGATGCTCCAGGTGCACCTCCCGAAATCCGTGCAAGCGAAACCGAAAGCCATTGAAATCAAGGTTGGCTAGTACTGCGTTGATTGAGGGACGGGGCGTCAGGAAGGCGGTCTTCTGCATTCGCGATGATGGAGCCTTCTTGACGCCCGTGGTACGCGAGTAAAGGACCCAAGCATGAAAAACATTGAGAGAATCGGTGAGAGTATATTGGCGATGCTCCCAGTGGGCCTCACGGGCTGATTACGAATCGAGTGCCTCGGTCCTCCATTTGGCTCTGGTTTCCGGAATTTCTTCCCTAGATCTTTTCCGCCATTTTTGGAGGCATTTTTCTCGCGACAAGACCTTGACAGATATGAAATTCCGCTCCTAATGCAGAGAACCGTCATCCCCAGAAATGTAGAAATCCTGTGGATAGCGATCCGAATGATGGGTTTACGGGACGTTCCTCGAATGACAAACTGTGATGCCAATGGATTTTCCTAGGAATATGCAAGAAAGTACCGAACTTGGCCTAAGGGTACTATTAGTTGTGGGTAGTCATGGATGTAGCGGATGCCTAGAAAATAGGCAGTTTGGTGAATAAGCACGTCATTAGTTCATTCTTTCCTGGAGAAAGCTATTTGTTCACAAGGTTATCCACAGAAGATGTGGAGCGAAAAGTTTCATGCCAAAGCGTCATTTATAGATACCGGTCTTGTTCAACGCTCGGAGGACTTTGCTCTCTTAGAATCAGCACTGTGTTGAGCTTCTCCGGCGGTACTTGTCTAGGATGATGTTTTGAAGGGCTGTCTTGCCAACTTCGACGCTTTCTTACCTCGAGCAAGATCGAGTAGGGGAACCATTTGGTCAGCGCAGGATACACATCGCTTTTATCTGGAGTTATTGATCCAGAGGATGAGAGGGAGGCGGAGGCGGAGCTACGAAGAAGTCGGAACATGGAAACGAACCAGGACGGTTCAATAGGAAAAAGCCGTCATGCGTAGGAAGGAGCATTCCCCGGTTTCCACTTGATACTGCAGCCGATGCTCGGTCGCTGAGTGCCATCGACCGGTGTGCCCGCGAGCAGGGCTTGGATCGCAGCGCGGAGATCGCGACCGGTTACTGGCTTGCCGTTACTAGGCCGGCTGTCGTCCAGTTGTCCACGGTACGCGAGCCGACCGTCACGATCGAACAGATAAAAGTCTGGAGTGCAAGCTGCGCGATAGGCTTTCGCGACGTCCTGCGTTTCGTCCTGGCAGAAGGGAAATGTGAATCCCAGACGTTGAGCCATGTCTTTCAACTTTGGCGGCGCATCGTCGGGATACCCGACCGGGTCATTGCTGCTGATCGCGATAATTCCTAAGCCGGTGTTCAGATAGTCTCGCCCAATCTTTGCCAGTTCCTGCTCCACATGCACCACGTACGGACAGTGCCGGCAGATAAACATGATCAGGATCGCAGTTTTATCGGCAAATGAATCGAGCGAATAGGTCTGCCCACTCACCACATCGCGCAGCTCGAATGCAGGAGCCGGAGTGCCAAGAGGGAGCATGACGGATTCCATAGCCATAGTGGTCGTTGTGGTCGTTCTTTGTCTAGGCCTATGGACATGAAGATGCCGCAGGTCGCCGGCTACGTCAAGTAGCCTCCGAACCAGGACGTTTCTTGCCATGCAGATAAGAGGAAGGATAAGCTGCCTCCGCGGTTTTCGGATACGACGGGCGAGCGGATGACGGTCGTCGGTAGAGAGTTGATAAATGGAGAGTAGCGCATGGTGGTGATCGTATTGCTGGTCCTGCTGGGGTTTCCGATCGTGACCCTGGCGCATGATGAAACGAAGCCGGAGACGCCGACCCTCACGGTCAGCGAAACCGGGACGGTGACGCACACACCGGATACGGCCTTCGTGACGTTCGGCTTGGAGACTACGGGCAAATCATTGACCGATGCACAGAGACGGAACAGCCTCGCCATGAGGAAAGTCATGGACCGACTGCGAGACTTGCAGATCGACAAGGAGCTGATCCAAACCTCGTCCTTTACGGTCTCCCCGCAGTATCGACCGCCGGCCAACCGTCCTACAGAGGCACCACCTGCTTCTCCGGAGATTATCGGTTATGTCGTCAGCAATATGGTGACGGTGGAAATCCGTGTCCTCGACAGAGTCGGCACGGTCATCGAGGAAGTCTTGAAGGCCGGTGCGAACAGCTTTCAAGGGTTGCACTGGGGATTGCGCGATGAGCGATCGGTACGTCTCGGTGCCTTGAAACAAGCGGCGGCCAAGGCGCGCGAGAAAGCGGCAGTGCTGAGCGAGGCGCTGCACGTGAAACTCGTGCGGATATTATCAGTCAACGAGGGTGGCCCTGTGATGAGGCCTACTTCTCCCATGGCACGCATGGCCATGGAGGTCAGTGCCGACGAAGTGCCGATCTTGCCGGGGGAGCTGAAGATCGAGGCAACCGTGACGTTGGTCTATGAAATCGCGCCGAATTGAAGCAACCGGGTTGACTGATAACTTGACTCATACTTGACTCATTTTAGCTGGGTCTTTGATTGCGCTAGATTCTGATGCTCCAATTGATTATGCTTCTTTTCTCCTATGGTGCTGCAAACCTTGAAGATTGACCTCACCGAGCAGTTCCCTCGACTGTCACATGCTCCTATTGCCGAGGCAGTCATCGAAATGCGGGCCCATGCTGAGGTGCCGTGGGAAGAATCGGGCATACGAGGCCAGCTCGTCCCACTTCTACCAGGTTATCCAAAAATTGAGTCACAGAGTGAGTTTGAGCATGAGATGCAGTTCGGCCCCGGACAGGACACGATGCAAAGGCATCGAGATCTCGGATGGCGAGGGCTGCGGTGTGAGTCTGCCGATAACGTCCATATGGCCCAATTCAATCGCGACGGATTTGTCTTCAGCCGGCTTCGTCCCTACGACCATTGGGAGCAGTTTCACGCCGAAGCAATACGGCTCTGGAAGATTCATCGGGATCTCGCGGCCCCATCGGGAATTCAGCGGCTCGGTCTTCGTTTCATCAACCGCATCGAACTGCCGGTTGATGGTCCTCCTCCGGATGATTATCTGCGCATGCCGTCTGAAGTCCTTGCCGGGATGCCTCTCTCTCGTGTTGGCTTTTTCCACCGAGATGTTCTTGCTGTGCAAGGGTATCCCTACATTGTCACCATCGTTCGAACCGTGCAACCGATCCAGGTTACGGGCAATAAAGGATTTGGGTTGCTCCTTGATATTGACGTGTTCTCGACCGAGCCATTCGACCTTCGTGACGATCTGCTAACGCAGCGGCTGGTTGAGATGCGATGGTTGAAAAACAAAGCATTTTTCGGCAGTATTACTCAGCAAGCATTGGAGACTTTTCAATGACACTTGCAACGCTCGATTCCCCACAACTTTCCTATGGTGCGACCCCCACTCGTGGTGCCGGCCCCGAAGCACGTTTTATCGCAAAGCAATCTGAGGAAGACCGGCGCCGTTTGCGGGAGGCACATTCCATTGGTCTGGGCGCTGAACGTGCCTTTGAAGAGCTGTTCGTGGTCGCTAGAGAATGCGGAAAGCCGAATTGGGATGGGTACGGGGCACAAGCAGTCCAGGAAGAAACCTGCTGGCAAGCGTATCGCTTCTTGGAGGCCTTGCCTTTGGGTATTCCAGTTCCGACAGTGGGTGCTGAGGCCGACGGTCATCTCACATTGGAATGGTATCAAAATCCCGTGCGAGTACTTTCAGTGAGCATTAGTTCGAATGGCATGGTCTACTACGCGGCTTTGATCGGCAGCAGCAAACGGTCCGGTACTGAACCGTTCCTCGGCGAAGTGCCAAAAGACATTCTATACATTATTCGTCGTGTGTTCTCCGCATGAATCCTTCGGTAGCGGAACAGCCAGTCGCTGAGGCCGAGTGGTTGGCGCGCTACATTGTTCGGAAACAACATGTGCGACGAGATGGGACCGTCAAGCCGGACCCGTTTATCCCCTTCAAGTACGTGGAGTTGTCCGAAACGCGACACCTTGCATTGACCGAGCAACAGATTTGGGATATCGGGGACCGGGTCGCTTCTCAGACTCGCACTCAACTCCAAGGCCGGGCCGATGCCCAGGCCTCGGTTTACATGCAGCAACGATTGAGAGTCATAGCTGCACCGGAGGAGCAAAATCCCAACCACGTAAATGTGGTTGACTGGCCTTCCGATAAACAAGCACAGAAGGAGATCGCCTTGGAGATTGTGAAGTACGTCCGCTACAAAGCCAAGCCCATCACAGCTTCATAACCGATGCCCTCGTGTATACCAATGATGATTTCTTCAAGCTAACAGGGTATCCTTCGGCGCGATTGCTCGCATCCATCACTAAGGATCAGGTGAATGGCTAGGAAAGCGAAGCCCGCCACGAAGAATGCTCAAACCGCACCTTATAAGCATCCGGAGGCGAAGAGCCTCATGCGGCCGGAGGTCGGGACGCAGGCGCAGTTTAAGAAGAAGAAATCCCCGAAGACGTACCGCTACGATTCATCGCTCTCTCCCGCGTTGGATTGGGATGCCAAGAACCCAGCCCGAGAGCAAGGAGAGACGCTCATCAAGCAAGTCCTTGACGCAAAGAGCCTTGAAGAGGCCAAGGCCGCTGCATCCAAGCTCAAGAGTCTGAGCAAACCCTTCCTCAGCTGGGCTGGTAAAGCGGAACGACTGTCGTTCGATGTGCCAACCCTGCCGCTCTTTATTCACGAACGGCTCTCTACGAAAGCCATTATAGAAACGCTGGCCGGGCACAAGACCGACAAGCAAGAAGATATGTTTGCTCTCTTCGGCGATCCGCAACATTCCATCACCGATCAGGTACTCAAGTCCTACGAGTACCAGGACGACTGGACGAACCGGATGGTCCTGGGCGATTCGCTCGTAATCATGAACTCGCTGCTGCACTATGAAGGACTCGGTGGCCAGGTCCAGATGATCTACATGGACCCCCCCTACGGGGTGAAGTTCGGCAGCAACTTCCAGCCTTTTGTCCGCAAGCGTGACGTTTCCCACAACGATGACGAGGATATGACCCGCGAGCCTGAAATGGTCCAGGCCTATCGCGATACCTGGGAACTCGGCCTGCATTCGTATCTGACCTATCTGCGCGACCGGCTACTGCTTTCCCGCGATCTTTTAACTCCAAGCGGCAGCATCTTCGTCCAAATCAGCGACGAGAATCTGCACCACGTGCGGGAAGTGATGGATGAGGTGTTCGGGACGGAGAATTTCGTCAGCCTGATTTCTGTGCGGAAAACCGGAGGAGCAACTAGCGAAACGGTGCCCACAGTCGTTGACTATCTCCTCTGGTATGCAAAAGACCGCACGTCTATAAAGTATCGTCCTCTTTTCATTCCGAAGGTACTTGGTGAAGAAGGCGCTACCGAGTATACGAACGTCGAACTCAGCGACGGGACAATACGGAACGCGAGTGAAGATGAGATTCTGGGCCGGCAGCCTCTCCCTGAACATGCACGGATTTTTACAACTGACTCAGCGGTATCCGAGGGCTTTCGAACGAACACATCTGTCCCGTTTTCTTGGAAAGGGATAACGTTCGATCCCGGCAAAACCAAGAATTGGAAGACGAGTATCGAAGGGATGCTGCGCCTTTGTGAATTGGGACGAATTCTTCCGAAGCCGGGGTTCCGAATCTATAAGCGATATTTTGCTGATTTCCCATTTCGGGCGCTGAGTAACGTCTGGATGGATGTCAGGGGTGCATTAGATCGTCTTTACGTTGTCCAAACTGACAAAAATGTTGTTGAACGCTGCCTCCTCATGACCACTGACCCCGGCGATCTGGTCCTCGATCCAACATGCGGGAGTGGCACAACGGCCCATGTCGCCGAACAGTGGGGCCGCCGCTGGATTACGGCAGATACAAGCCGAGTCCCTCTGGCGCTCGCGCGGCAACGACTTCTGACCGCCACCTTTCTATGGTACGAGTTGAAAGACCAGCATCGCGGCCCAGCCGGTGGATTCACCTACAAGCGCAAGCAGAACAAGAAGGGTGAAGAGGTTGGCGGCATCGTTCCGCACATTACGCTGGGTAGCATAGCCAACAATGAGGCGCCTGCGGATGAAGTGCTGGTGGACCGGCCTGAAGTCGAGAGCGGCATTACGCGCGTGACCGGTCCGTTCTGTTTCGAGGCGACGATCCCGACGCCGATAGATTGGGAAGGTGACGGGGCCGAGAATTCCGGTGCCGGGTCAGCTGAGACCTATGGATCATTTGTCGATCGGATGCTGGAAGTACTGCGCAAGAGTCCGGTGCTTCGTGTGGAAGGCAATAAGACTGTTACCTTCAAGAATGTCCGTCCACCCGCCAAGTCGCTCTCACTATCCGCCGAGGCATTGGTCACTAATGGCCAAGAGAAACCCGTGGCGTTGGTCTTCGGCCCGGAGAATGGTGCCGTCAGTGAGAAGCTGGTCTACGAAGCGGCGAAGGAAGCCAACGGCAAAAGTTACACGCATCTCTATGTCGTCGGCTTTGCCATCCAACCCAACGCGCGGACGCTAGTGGAGAAGTGTGCCGAGGTCATGGGCGTGCCTGCCACTTATGTGCAGGCCACGCCGGATTTGATGATGGGCGACCTGCTCAAGAATATGCGGTCGAGTCAGATCTTCAGCGTGTGTGGTCAGCCGGAGATCAAGGTCACGCGCAACAAGGAGAAACAATACCAAGTCGAGCTGCTCGGCCTGGATGTGTTCGATCCGATCACGATGGAGGTGACCCATCGCAGCGGTAACGATGTGCCAGCTTGGTTCCTGGATACCGATTACAACGACCTCTGTTTCCACGTCTCGCAAGCCTTCTTCCCTCGCACCAGCGCGTGGGATAATCTGAAGAAAGCGCTCAAGGGCGAATACGAAGAGAGTGTGTGGGATCATCTTTCCGGGACGACGAGCGCGCCGTTCGAGGCGGGCGAGCACAGGCAGATTGCCGTGAAAGTGATCGACGATCGAGGGAATGAATTGCTGGTGGTGAAGAAGCTGAACTGATGCTGACGCAAGCGCAGGCAGACAGAGGGGGCTCCAGAAATTCGGACAGTGTGATAAGTGGTAGCCTGGCTTCACCAACGCCACCGGAAGGTGGCGACACAAAGGAGCGAGGCGATGAAGAGAACGAGACGGAATCACGGGGCGACCTTTAAGGCGCAAG
>JBGSIO010000105.1:0-48378 GCA_041742455.1 Nitrospira sp.
ACACAACCATGCCCTGTTATGGCACAACAATCCGCGAACTCTCAAAAACATAATGCGTGGTTATCTCAAAACAACAGAAACGTTTGTCATAAAAGAGGGTTTTTCAGCAGACTGCTAGGGGATGGGTCAATCAATTGAAAGCGTGGTGGGATCCTATTGCATTCTGGTCTGCACAGACTACTGCTGTAGAAGATAAACTTGAGAGAGATATCAAGGCATACCAGATATATGCGGTTCAGCGTCAGGCAGATGAAGCGATAGCCATTGTGGAGCGGCGAAAGAGAAGTATTGAACAAACAGCCCTCGAAGAAACGCTTCGCATAATGGAAGTGCAACCGAAGCCAATTTCGCCGGCGGCTCGACAGAAGTTGGACGAATCGCGTGAGAGGGTTAAGGAAGTTCTGGCAGAGAGCCATGCTTTTGTGGACACGGTTAGGAAACAAATGCTGGAGCGGGCGATTAATTGGTCCGAGAGGTGTGCGACATTTTCTCATGAACAATTGTCAAAGCTAAGGCGATAGACTTAGCTCTCGGACGGCACATTGTTTGATAGTCTAGAGATGAAAGAATACTTACTGAGCCTTACATCTGGTCTCATCGGGACCGTTGTTGGTGTCTGGATGGCAGGTTGGATCAATAGGTCCAATCGTAAAGTTGCTGCGATCGAGCATATGCTCTCCCTCGTATACCCGATTGGATTTAAGAGTTGGTGGCAGCCGGAGGCTGGGAAGCCAGCCATAATATTTCATGAGAATTATTCTGAACTTTGGGGCGCGTACGCTGCTCTTCGAGCTGCCTTGCCGTGGTGGAAAAGGAAGGAGCTCGATACGGCTTGGAGAAAATACATGGTAATTGACCACTATGACACGATACCAGACAGTGAGTGTTCGAAGCTGTTCCAAAAAGGAACTCACAAGTCAAGGGAAGAGGCTGTTGAGAAAAGTAGTGAGTTTGTCCGGTATCTTGTTAAATTGCGCTGATAAGTGATCTTGTCTTTACCCTAGCATCTACGAGCTTGTCGCCCTGGCCTTCCGCGGAATGCGAAGATAGAATTCAGGTCGAGCTTGCTAAGGTGGCCAGAAGGAAACTGGATCAGATTAATCGCGTGAAAGATCTCGCTGAGCTCGCTGTACCACCAGGAAATCGCCTCGAGCGGTTGCGGGCGGACCGACGCGGACAGCACAGTATCAGAATCAACGATCAATATCGGGTCTGTTTCCGATGGAAGGCTGGAGATGTCTACGAGGTTGAAATCGCGGATTATCACTAAGAGATCAGTAAAAGCCGACTCACCGACTCGCTCACAGGCTCTTGTCGCGCGCCGGCTGCCTCATCGGCGGCCACCCACACGCCCGGGCGAAATGTTGCTGGAGGAGTTCGTCAGGCCGCTGGGCATCACCCAATCGGAGTTGGCGATTCGTCTGGGTATCTCATTCCCCCGGCTCAATGAAATCATCCGTGGAAAGCGTTCGATCACGTCAGATACTGCGCTCCGGCTGGCGCGGGTCTTGGGAATGTCTGCTGACTTCTGGCTGGGGCTACAGGTGGACTGGGATCTCTGGCACGCCATGCACGGCTCGAAGGCAAGCGAAATCCACCGCCTTGATCCCCTTCGCCCTTCAGCCTGACCGGGCTTCTGCACAACACAGTCGATTGGAGATCGAAGTCTATCCTATCGCACCTGTATCCTCGCATCCACGATCCGGCAGCCCTGGCCTGGCGGTAAGGCGAAGATCGGATTCAAGTCGAGTTCGCTGATCTCGGGAACTTCTTCGACAAGGCGAGACAGCCGCAGCAACGTGTCTTCCAAAGCCTCAAGATCGGCCGGTGGGTGCCCGCGATAGCCGGTGAGCAAGCGATAACCTTTGATTCCCCGAATCATTTCTGCCGCGTCACGGTCGGTGAGCGGCGTGATGCGGAACTGCACATCGCCAAGGATCTCGACATGAATTCCACCAAGTCCAAAAGCCATCAGAGGGCCGAAGAGAGGATCATCCGTGACTCCAATCATGACCTCCACGCCGCCGGTGAGCATCGGCTGCACAAGCACGCCTTCCATGGCGTCGAGCTGATTGGTCTCGGCGAGTCGTGCTCTGATCGACTCGAACGCTTTCCGAACCGACTCCTCGTCCTTGAGATTCAACTGCACACCGCCGATCTCAGTTTTGTGCACAATCTGATGTGAGGCCAGTTTGACGGCGACCGGATAGCCGACTTGCCCTGCCAAGGCCGCTGCTTCGTCAGCTGTCCTCGCCACTCCACCTGGCTGAACAGGAAGCCTGATCGCACTCAGGACATCTCGTGTTTCCTCCACCGACAACCAGCCCGCTCCGCGACGCGAAAGAGCGTCGGCACAGATTTTCCTAACGGCTGGAAGATTCAGGTCATCGAAGTCGGGAACCATGCCAACCGGCTGTTGTCGCCATTCCGCGTAAGTCGCCGCTTTGCCGAGCACGAGTGCGGGAGTTTCCGGCAAATGGTAGGCAGGAATGGTTTCTGTTTGGGAACTAAACGTACGGTCCATGTCACCCTCCGCCATCCAGCCAATGAGGACGGGCTTAGCCTTCGCCCCAGTCTTTCGCCCATTCTCAATTCCTGCCATGATGCCATGGGCGATCTCTGCCGTATCTGTCACGGTCACAGCCATATAGAGGATGATCAGCGCATCGATCTCATCAGCCAAGAGGAGCGTTTCAATCCCCTTGGCGTACTGATCCGGTGTGGCAGAAGCAATCAAGTCGACGGGGTTACTCAGCGCGGCGGCCAACGGGAGAAAGGATGAGAGAGTTGCCCTGGTCTGGGCGGACAATTCCGGAACTACCAACTCGCTTTGCTCGCAGGCGTCCGTACAGAGAACGGCAGGCCCTCCCGCGTTCGTGATGATACCTACTCGCCGACTCAGTGGGAGGGGTTGATTCGATAGCCCAGACGCCACAGCCAATAGGTCCTCGAGCGATTCTGCGCGAATGACGCCGGCCTGATGAAATAAGGCATCGACGGCCACATCGCTGGCTGCAAGCGCCGCTGTGTGAGAACTTGCCGCGCGCCGCCCTGATTGTGATCGTCCGGCTTTGACCGCGATGATCGGTTTGCGACGGCTCACGCGCCGCGCGATGCGGGCGAATTTTCGAGGATTGCCGAAGGACTCCACGTAAAGGAGAATGACATTTGTGGAAGGGTCTTCTTCCCAATATTGCAATAGATCGTTGGCGGACACATCGGCCTTGTTTCCCACACTCACAAAGGAAGAGATGCCCAAGTGAAATCGCCGTGCGCCGGCAAGGGTCGCAATCCCGATGGCGCCGCTTTGCGACGACATGGCAGCTCGGCCCTGAGGGGGGAACAGCGTGGTGAAGGTGGCATTCAATTGTACGTCGCGGTCCGTGTTCAAGATTCCGAAGCAATTGGGCCCGATCATGCGCATGCCATATTGCCGGATCTTTTCGGCCAGCTGGCTCTGGAGCTCCGCTCCTTCAGCTCCCACTTCCGCAAAGCCCGCCGTAATGACGACCAACGCCCGGACACCTTTGTCCGCACAATCATCGACGACGGATAACACGTGCTGCCGGGGCACAGCGATGATGGCGAGATCCACTGATTCGGGAATCGTGTGTACTGAGGAATAGACAGGAACTCCGGCGATCTCTGAGGCATGTGGGTTGACCGGATAAATGGCACCCCGAAACTGATTGGTTCGGAGTGCATCGAGGAGTCGATAGCCGATGCTCTTTGGATCGCGCGATGCGCCGACCATGGCTACGGATCGAGGGTGAAAAAACGGGCGGAGTGAAGCCGTTGTGGCGAGCCGTTCACGGACCTCGGCACGAGTGACGGTCGTTTCCGTGGGGATCAGTGACAACTCCACTTCCATGGCCTCGCCTTCGTAGGCTTCATGGGTGGTAAACCCCGATTCTCGGAACACCTCGCGCATGGCCAGGTTATCGGCATGAGTGACAGCCCAAAGGTGAGTAAAGCTGTGTCGGATGGCGACTAAGGCCAGTCGTTCCAGCAGCAGCGTCCCTAGGCCTTTCCCATGAAACCCATCGTCCACGGCCATGGCCACTTCCGCCGTCCGCCCGTTCCTCGCCCAGTAAGACCCAGCGGCGATAATACGCGGCATGCTTTCCGATACTCGCGTCACGATCAGCGTGAACTGCGAACGTGGGTTAGCAGAACTACACAAGGCGGCGATACTGTCAGAAGACGGTGAGCTTTCCGAGAAAAATCGGTGGCGTCTCGATTCAAGGGATAGCCGATCGACGAACTGTTGCATCATCGGTGCATCCGACGGTTCAGCCGGTCGGATTGCGGCGGTCGATCCATCACGCATGATGAGCGAGCCGGACTCACTGTGATCGCTCTCCAGCGGCGGAATGTAGAGGGGGCGAACGGATCGCATTGTACGAGTCTCTAAAGCGCCAGCCATTCGGGTTTCACTATCAACACCAGACCCAAGCCGAACATCACCGCTCCACCGGTCAGTTTCAACCAGCGCCCAGCACGTTCTTGCAACTTTCTACGACTCAATGTGACCACGGCAATTGTCACCATGACACTATCATCAAGAATGTAGGCCAGGTTATACAACCCTAGATAACCATAGTATTTCCACGTCGGCAACTGCTGCAGCGCGAGAATCTGTGTATAAAGTGCCGGGAATCCGGCAGTACAGAGCAGTTCGATCATGTTGACGAGGCAGGCGAGGACGACAATTCCCACCATGGCTCCGGTGAGGTTTTCAGCTTGGAGTATCCCTCTCACCCTGGCGTAGAATCCGGGCTTGGCTGATTCGGGAATGCTCAATGAGATCCCGCGGTGAAAAGCAAAGAAGTCTTTGACATTGACCGCCCCCACGAACAGGGCCAGGCCGCCTAACGCGATCTGAACGACGCGCGAGAGACCGACCAGAAGAAACACATTCAACCAGGCCGCCATGAACGCAAAATAGATCAATCCGCTGAAGAGGACGAATGTTCCGGCGATGAAGGCCATCTTTCGCCGATCTTGAAGATTGACAAGCAACGACATCAGAAACAGCAATACCCACATCGCGCAGGGATTGAATCCGTCCAACAATCCGATGGTGACGGTGAACAGTGGAAGGCCGAGATCCCTCACTCGAAGCTCACCGAACCACGCGGTCTTGATGCGTTCCGCGGCGAACGGCGCTGCTCCGGCTTGTGTGCGCTGGTCGAGCCTGGCTCGAATCTCAGCTCCGGTTGTGTCGGAGGAGAGGAATCCCACGATTAGTTCTGTGCCTATGAGGAAGGTGGGAACGCCAATGCTGGTCATACCTCGGTCGGAAAAGAGAGCCGCGAGTCGCTGCCGCGCGGCTGAGTGATCCGCGATGTCGTAGACGAAGATCTGAAGCCCCGGCCGCTCACGCCGCAATTCGTCGAGAAAGACTTTCGCGGCTTCGCAGTGAGGGCAGCCTGCGCGCACGAAGACTTCGAGATCTGGGACCGGTTCGTCGGCTACGATTGGCGCCCCGCTCCCTAGTATGAGGGTGAGGAGGACAAGGCCGGTTCCGATTGCGCGGACGAACTCCCATCTGCTCTGACGATGTGGACGGAACACTACGTCTCGCTTCCTTACCACGTCAAACCGTGCCAAGCGTCTGAGGTGCGACGGCACATCCAATGTCCGTTGATCTGTCAATGTGCCGCAGGATCTGTGACGAACAGGGCCTCGTTGGAAAGCCTGATGAGCAACTCCCATTCGGTCCAAACGAAGACCGTGAGGATCGTCTAATTGACGGGAGAGGGAGAGCCACTTGCTCGCTTGCCTGACAACTGCTCCACACAACCATTGAGCGTGCCGTACTTCGGATAGTCGGTTTCCGGGATCTCTACACCGAAGGTTTTGTGGATCATGATCACGAAATTGAGGAAGTCCATCGAGTCAATATCCAACTGATCACGGAAGCTGACGTCAGGGTTCAAGACTGTGACGTCTGCTTCCGGCGCGATCTCGCTAAGGAGGCGAAGGACCGTCTGGCTGATTTCATCCGGCGTGTTCATAGCTCCCCTGGCTCCTGTAGCAAACGATCGACGGTTGAAAGAAAGACCCCACCACGGTGGCCGTCAGTCACGCGATGATCCGCAGATAGGCTTGCCGTTACCACCGGCCTCGAGACCACCTGTCCCTCGACGACCCAGGGGCGTTCTACAACTTTTCCAAACCCGACGAGGGCAACCTGCGGAGGATAGATGACCCCGAAGACGGTCTCTACCCCCTGCTCACCGAGGCTCGTGACGGTGATCGTGGGATCAGAGAATTCCGAACTGCGTAAGGTGCCCGCGCGGGCCCGCTTGACCACGTCTTGAAAACGCATCATCAACTCGCCAAGAGTCTGCTTGTCAGTATGGTGAATGGCCGGCGCGACGAGGCCGCCTTGGCGCAACGACACTGCCACGCCGACGTGGATGGCCGGGCTTTGAATAGCGGCACTTTCTTTCCAAAGCGCGTTCAACTCCGGCACCTGCCGAAGCGCCAAGGCCACGGCCTTAATTAACAAGACACCATACAGGAGTCGATCCGTCACCGGGCGTTTGAGGTTTTCTTCCTTTAGCCAAGTCATGGCACGACCCATGTCGATAGTGGCGCTGAGGTAATAATGGGGAATCTCGCGCTTCGACCGTGCCATTGCGGCGGCGATGGTCTCCCGCATTCGCGCCTGGCGGTCTGCCGAAACGGTCGGTGGTTCCTTCGTCGGTGTCTCAGCCGCAGCACGGACATCGTCGAGAGCGATGGCGCCACCGGGGCCGGTCCCTTTCAGGGCGGAAGGATCGACGCGAAGTTCCGCTGCGAGCTGTTTGGCAGCGGGTGAAATGCGCAATCGACCTGGCTCGGGCGGTGGAGAGACAACCGGTTCTCTAACTGGGGAAGGGGACGATTCCTTTACCGGCGTAGCCTCAGTCCCTGCCTCACCCGGGCCAATCGGTTTTCCTTCTTCTTGGATGATGGCCATCACCGTGCCGACCGGGACAGTTTCACCGGGCTTCGTGATCAGTTGGTGAATAACGCCGGTATAGAACGATTCAATCTCGATCGCGGACTTCTCGGTGTCCACTTCCGCGATGATCTCCCCTTTGGTCACCGGGTCGCCGGCCTTCTTCTTCCATTCGACCAACGTGCCTTGGGTCATGTCTGAGCCCAGCGTCGGCATCACAAATTCAGTCATGGCTGAGACTCTGTGGGGTGTGATGAGAGAGGAAAGGAGAACTGTACATATGTCATCCCATGAGATTGCGCACGGTGCTGATAATCTTCTCTGGCTGTGGGAGCGCGGCGTCTTCCAAATGTTTCGGATAGGGGATCGGCACTTCGGCGCTGCAAACACGAGCCACCGGGCCGTCGAGATCATAGAAAGCCCCTTCCATGATCTGTGCAATGACCTCTGCGGCAAAACTGCCGGTTCGCCACCCTTCGTCGATGACCACCGCTCGGTGAGTCTTCTTTACGGAAGCGAGTATCGTCGCCTGGTCAAGAGGGCGCAGCACGCGGAGATCGACAACCTCTGCATGGATGCCTTCTTCGGCAAGCGCCTCGGCAGCCTGCAGCGCCTTCCACAGCGAGCCGCCGAACGTGATCAGGCTCACGTCCTTCCCTTGCCGGCGCACAGCCGCCCTCGTAATGTCGACAGGCAGCGCGCCTTCGTCGAACTCCCCTTCCATTGGATATAAATAGGCATGTTCAAAAATGAAGACCGGGTCCGGGTCCTTCAGGGCCGCCGGCAACATGCCTTTCGCATCGGTCACGGTCGCAGGCGTGAGGACCGTGATGCCGGGGATGTGGGCATACCAGCCTTCCAGACTATGGGAATGCTGGGCGGCGACTTGGCGGCCGGCTCCGGTAGCCATACGCACGACGAGCGGAATACTAAACTGTCCGCCGGACATGTGGCGAATCGTGGCGGCATTGTTCACGATCTGATCGAGGGCGAGCAGGCTGAAATTGACCGTCATCACTTCCACGATCGGCCTCATGCCACCCAATGCGGCTCCGATGCCGGCGCCAACGAAGGAGCTTTCGGACAGAGGTGTATCTCGGATGCGCTCCGGCCCGAATTCTTCCAGAAACCCCTTGCTACAGGCATAGGCCCCACCATACTTGCCGACGTCTTCGCCCATCAGAAACACGCGCGGGTCATTCTCCAACGCCTCATGGAGTCCGGCTCGAACGGCTTCTCTGTACGTCATTTTAGTCATGGTGCTTCAATCAGCATAGCCCTCAGACGTCAGCCTTGAGTTGACCACCGAAAGCTGACTGCTGGGGGCCATTCGCCGGCGTATACACATCTCGAGTGAGATCCTCGATTGGTTCCCACTCTCCGGCCTCTGCAAACGCCACCGCTTCGGCAATTTCAGCAGCGATAGCAGTCTCTATCTTTTCAACATCGGCATCGCGAAGCAGCTCCAGTGCGCGTAGGTGTTGCTCGAATGAGGCAATGGGGTCCCGCTGTTTCCATTGAGCGACTTCCTCCTTCGTGCGATACAGTTCGGCGTCATACATGGAGTGGGCTCGGAACCGGTAGGTGCGATACTCAATGAAGTAGGGTCCGCTGCCTTGCCGTACAAAATTCACGGCTTTCCTCGTGGTTGTTTCCACCGCCAGGACATCCATTCCGTCCACGGCCTCGGCTGGAATGGCATAGGCGTCGGCCTTGCGGGCGATGGCCGTCTGCGATTGGTGTCTTCCGAGTGCAGTTCCCATCGCGTAAAGATTATTTTCACAGAGGAACAACACCGGAAGCTTCCAGAGCGCGGCGAGGTTGAGGGACTCATGAAACTCCCCTTCAGCTACGGCGCCGTCGCCGAAGAAGCAGGCGGTCACTCGACGGCGTTGCTGCATGTTGTCGGCCAGCGCGAGTCCCACTGCGACCGGTAGCCCTCCACCGACAATGGCCAGGCCACCATAGAAGCGGCGTGTGGCGTCGAAGAAGTGCATGGAACCGCCCCGTCCTCGCGCGCAGCCGTTCACTTTCCCATAGAGCTCCGCCATCAGCGGCCCCATCGGTGTGCCCCGTATCAGCGCATGGCCATGCTCGCGATAGGTACCGACGATCGCATCCTCCGGTGTGAAACAGGGCATGGCACCGGCTGCGACCGCCTCCTCGCCGATGTAGAGATGGAGAAAGCCTCGAATCTTGCCTAGGCTATAAAGTTCTGCGCACTTTTCCTCAAACCGTCGGATGCGGAGCATCTGACGTAGCAATTCAAAGGCATGGTCTCGATCGATCGGTGGTGTCATGAGCCAGCCTCCAATGTCGACGTATCGCCTTCAGGTAACCCCAGCTCTCTGGCCTTCAGAAGCCTTCGCATAATCTTGCCGCTACGCGTCTTCGGCAGTGTCGGCAAGAACGCAATTTCTTTTGGCGCCACGGCGGCGCCAAGTCGTGCGCGCGCAAAGCCGAGCAGTTCACGACGCAACTCATCGCTGGGCTCAAATCCATCCTTCAGTGACACGAAGGCTTTCACCACCTCCATGGCAACCGGGTCCGGCTTCCCGATGACGCCGGCCTCCGCCACGGCCTTGTGTTCGATCAGCACGCTTTCCACTTCGAAAGGCCCGATGAGGTGGCCGGAGGTCTTGATCACGTCGTCTGCTCTGCCGACGAACCAGAAGTAACTGTCTTCATCCTTCTTGGCCAGGTCGCCAGTCAGGTACCAGCCGTCGGCGAAACATTTCTTATATCGCTCCGGTTCATTCCAATACCCGCGAAACATGGAGGGCCATCCCGGACGTAGGGCCAGTTCGCCCTGGACATCGGGCTTTTCGACGACCTCAACATGCCCATCTTCAGTCCTGTGCACAATCGCGGCCTCAATGCCGGGCAGCGGGCGCCCCATTGAACCGGGGCGGATGTCCATGGCGGCATAATTGGCGATCATGATGCCGCCGGTCTCGGTCTGCCACCAATTGTCGTGGAACGGTTGGCCAAACGCTTCTCGTCCCCAGACGACGGCCTCGGGATTGAGAGGTTCGCCCACGCTGGCGAGAAAACGAAGTAGACGAAGATCGTATTTTTTGACGAGCTCCACACCACCTTTCATCATCATGCGAATGGCGGTTGGAGCTGTGTACCACACGCTCACATGCTCGTCTTGCAGGATGCGGTACCAGCGTTCGGCATCGAAGTCCGCCTCATCCACAATGCTGGTAATGCCGTTGGTCAGGGGGGCGATGATCCCATAGGAGGTTCCCGTGACCCAGCCGGGATCCGCCGTACACCAAAACACGTCATTCTTGTGAAAATCCAGCGCGTACTTGCCAGTCATGTGGTGGGCAACGACTGCCTGATGGACGTGGATGGCACCTTTGGGTGTGCCGGTCGTGCCGCTCGTAAAGTGGAGTAGCGCCATGTCTTCCGGATCTGTGGGCTGAATAGCAAAGGATGGACTGGCCTGCTGCATGAGGACGCCCAAGTCATGCGTGCTGCCGATGGCAGTAGGTTGGCGGTCTTCTCCGATGAGCAAGACATGTTCGAGCGTCGGTACGGCCGCACGGATTGCGGCAACTTTCCGTTGATAAAGTGTGTTCGTGGTCACGAGGACCTTCGCCTGGCCAATGCTGAGTCGTGCCCGGATCGGCTCAGGGCCAAAGGCAGAAAACAGAGGGCAGAAGACACTACGATTTTTGAAGGTTCCGAGCGCGGCAATATAGAGCTCTGGGAGACGTCCGGCCAGAACGAACACGCGATCGCCCCTGTCGACGCCAAGCCCCTGAAGCACGTTCGCGAATCGATTCGTCAGCTCGCTCAGCCGGCTGTAGGAGTAATTCTCGACCGTTCCGTTCTTCCCCAGCCATCGTATCGCCAGATGAGACGCGTGCGCTCCATCGGTATGACGATCAACGGCTTCATAGGCGATGTTGAGGCCTTGGCTGTGTGGAAGCCCATCCAGCTCTTGTCCGGCCTGATCCCATGAAAAGCATGAGCGGATGCTCTCGTAGTTGTGGAGATGCGGAACCGTTTCCCAATCCCGACGCGATTTGATGATAGTAGTCCACGACACGGAAGAGCCCCCTTCGCATGGGCTAGGCACGCTCTAGACCGATGTAAGCAGCCCGAAGAACCTTCACGATGTGTGCTGAAGGGCCACCGCCTCGTACTAACTGCTGATGTCCGGTGGAGACATCGCTCTGATGTAGGACAGCACGTCCACCATTTGTTCATCCGTCAGCTTACCGCGAAAGCTATGCATCGGGCTGAACAAGACGCCATTCGAGATCGCGACGAGTAGTTCCCAATCGGTCTTCGAGCGACTGGCTTGAGATCGGAGATCGGCTGGCCTGACAATCAGATCTTGGCTGTCCGGTCCACTCCCGTCCAGGTTAGCTCCATGGCAACGGAGACACTGGTGTTCATACACGTTCTGTCCGGCCTTCGAATCCCCTCGAATCGCTTGAGCCAAGACCACAGAGGTCGAGAGAGCGACGAACAATAGTGCGAGAATCGGCATCGTCTTCATATTCACTCCTTTCACCGTAGAACAAGCACTGGACAGGTCACATGATGGACAACGGTGTGGGAGACGCTCCCCAAGAGGAAGCGGGAAAGGCCTCTGCGTCCATGGGAGGTCACGACGACGAGGTCCATAGGCTTCGCCTCCCGTTCGATCACCGATGCGGCATGACCGGTAGCGACTTTCGTGCTGACTGTATATTGAGAGTTCAGAAGTTTGCCGGCGGTCGATGCAACCAGTTCCTCCGCATAGCGCTCGGCTCCTTCCCACCATGTTTTGGTTCCCAATGCGTCATAGGGGTCATCCAACCCGATCGGAACGACGGCATGGAGGATGCAAAGGTTGGTGGGGTCAGCGAAGGGATGGTGTATCAGCCATTGCGTGATTCGATCAGCGTCGTCTCGATCCTCGATGGCGACGAGCACCCGCTGCACCTTGCGCGCAGCGCCTCTGACGATCAAGGTCGGGCGGGAGCCGTGCATGAGCACCCGATGGGATACACTTCCGAGGACAACCTCGGACAGACGGCTTCGCCCACGCACACCGACGACGACGAGGTCGGCGGAGAGGGTCTTGGCGCTGTCGAGGATGAGCTGAGCAGGGCTGCCGATTTCGTTCACCTTCCTGATCGATGCAACTTCAGCGGGGACCATGGCGGCGGCGCGTTCGAGCAGCTGGTGCCCCGAATCGACCATCGCCTTGTGGAAATCATCGTACCCTTGCACGTTGCCCGCTTGGGCCACGACCGGATGTTCCAAAATCCCTAACTCGACGCCGTGGACCAGCGTGACGTCGGTTGGATGAAAGAGTTGAAAGGTCTGGGTGACGGCAGCAAAAGACTGTTCCGACCAATCAACCCCGATGACGACTCTCATGTCACAACCTTTCCCACCCACCTATCAGAAGAGTGGATGTGGCGCGGTGCCAAACGGAAGCACGCGCGGTGATTCACCCACATTGCCGCGAATACGCCACGCTCCGTCTTCAAGGACGAGATAGTGTATTTCTTCATACCAGCTGTCGATGGGGACATACAGACCGCTGGTCTTCGATCTGGCCCAGAGATGGCCAGTACAGGTGACTTCCAGCACGGCATCCTTCCCCGCTCCAACTTTGGTCATCTTCGTGAAGAGATGAGTACTGGCAATCTCCGAATACTCATCAAAAAGCTCTTTCCAGATCTTCCGGAGATCATCTTTCTTGAGCCCATGGTAGTTGTATTGGGGAGAGTAGAGGGCCATGACCTTTGCAAGGTCGTGGGCTTTGATGGCTTCTTCGGCCTGCTCAAAGGTATCGACAACGGCTTTGAGCGTGGCCACGTCAACCTCAATCACCGAACCGGATGGAGGAACGACGATTTTGGCCTCTGCTATCCCGATACCAGCAAGAAAGCCGATCAGGATGGTAAAATGAACGACTCTCAATAGGGATCTACCTTGTAAGCTCAATCACCCCTCCTTCTGTTGCCGTCCTCGTGTCGGGACCGGGATCAGGTGTCATCTCGTCCAGGTGATGCGCACGAAATCTTCGTCTTGGTCGTAATGCAGCTCCAACTCGCCATGATAGGCATGCTTCAAACCTTCGCCGATACGTCTCGGTAAATGGCTATCGGTCGTGGAAATGACAAGACCCTCGGGCTTGGTCTCGATCGACATAATTCGAGAGAGAGGGTGTTCCGTCTTTTCTATTTCTTCCGTATTCTTCACCAGACCGAGCACCTGTTCATGTTGCTCGTCTTTGAAACTCCCTTTGAGTGTGACGAATCCCTTAGGGTACTTGTCGCGGATCCGCATGCAGGCGGGGCAGATGATCTCGTCGGCGTCGGCTGGCTTCGTGCCCCAGGTCCACCGTCCCTTGTGAAACGTTGCCCCGCATTCGGTGCAGACGGTCGGCTCTTTGAGCTTCCCGCGCAGTTTATAGGTGTCGTGCTGATACTCCTGAACGGTCCGATCGTGTCGAACCCCCAAGCCTGCTGGTGTCTTCGTTTTTGCGGTCATGTGTGCTCCCTTATCGTGGCGGTGAGGCTGTTGAAGAGCCTGACCGCTCTTTCCAGCCCAACAGCGACTCTTCCGCCAGGTTCAAATACACCACCACATCGTGATCACTGACCTGGCCAAAGTCGATATAGTGATTCCCCACGGCCCAGAAGGGGTCCGGTGTGGCAAGGACGATAAGTTCGTCCACCTGCATGCAAGCCTCTCGAATGGTCTCCACTGGGCCAACCGGAATAGCTCCAATCAGGCGGCGCGGTTTGAGGGGTCTAATGGACTGGACGGCTGCGAAGAACGTGGAGCCGGTGGCGATCCCATCATCCACGAGAATGACGGTGTGATCGGTAAGCCTGGGTAGCTGTCGACCTTGGCGGTACAGGTCCTGCCGTCGCGCAATCTCTCGTTGTTGTACCTGAACCACCTCCTCGACGTCCGAGCGAGAAAGACCGTACGCCCTCATTGCCTCAGGGTTCAGATACACTGTCCCTGTCTCACCCACTGCCCCCAAGGCGTACTCAGGATTATCCGGCGCTCCCAGCTTTCGGGTAATGAAGACGTCAAGCGGAAGATGCAGGCCCAAGCTTAGCTGATAGCCGACGGCGACCCCACCGCGTGGGAGTGCCACAATGAGGGCTGTTGAGTCATCACGGTACTGAATCAGTCGCTCAACGAGCCGCCGGCCAGCCTCTTCACGATTCTTGAACGTCACGCTCTTCCCTTCCGTCCAGTACACTCACGTCGGACCGCTCGTCACGCCGACTCCGATTAAGAACATGGCTACCAGAATCAGGAAGAGCGTGAGTAGGACATGGTGGTGCATCCTGCCCTCTTTCTGATCCCAGTGCATCTCCCAGGGAATTTCGTAGTAGCGGGGGTGGCGAAACATGATGTCCCCCTCTCTCCGATCAGGCAATTTTTACTTCGATCGCTTTAGGCTTGGCCTTCTCCGCCTTTGGCAGATGGACTTTCAGTAGGCCGTCTTTGTACTCGGCGTTGACCTTGGAACCATCGGCATCTTCGGGAAGGGTAAAGCTCCGCATAAAGCTGCCATAGGCGCGTTCCACTCGATGGTACTTTTTATCTTTCTCTTCCTTTTCATATTTACGCTCACCAGTGATCATGAGGACATCGTCATGCACATTCAACTTGATGTCTTCTTTTTTCATCTCTGGGATCTCGGCTTTGATGACATACTCCTTATCATCCTCCGAGATATCCACCAGCGGTGACCATTCAGCGACGGCGATGGCTTCCTTCTTATCGCCACCGGAAGGAATCGATGTACGACCGAAGAGGGTTGACAATCGTTTCTCCATCTCTTCGAGTTCCTTGAATGGATTCCATCGCGTCGTCGGTTCCCATCGTGTTAATGCGCTCATGACCATTACCTCCTTGTGTGATTGATGAGGGGCTGGATGCCCCGCCACTGAACCAGTGCATTGACGGTGCCAGGAGTTGAACCGATGAAAGCGAGTGACCAATCCATGAGAAAAAGCGGTGGGTTAGATCGCTGTTGGATTTGAGTCATATAAAAATGACAAAGAGATCTGTGGCATTACGGGGCAGTGGCATTGATGGGGCTGTTGCCTCTTTCGACATTGGTTGCAAGGTATTGGGCGCTCCTCAAGGTCGAGAACTGTATGCGGACTCATAGTCCTTGCGGGGGTTTGATGATCGATGATGGTCGTCCAGGACGCAATAATGGACGTCAAGTATGGGTCCTGCAGGGGCTAAACCAGTGAGTATGGGCAAAGAAGAATAGAGCTCAACTTGCGGCTTCGTCTTAAGGCTTAGGAACGGGTGCAACTGCTGACGAATGAGAAGCGCGATCAATCCCAGTTACTTGGGAGTCGAGAGGGGAGCCGGATGAAGCAGCGCCCGTCGTTTAAGAATCTGCCCAAAATCCAGTCAAAGCGCTTCAAGAAACTGAGGCTGGAGAAGGAACGGGAGCGAGCCAAACGGGCGAGAGTCCGGCCAGACAAGAAACTGGCTTCACGCAGAGGAGGCTAAGAACTCCATGACGCTGTTTCCCGTCGATCGTCATACGAAAGGCGCGGTGCAACATGCCGGTGCATAATGCCGATGTCGCGTCGGTTTTCGAGGAGATGGCAGATCTTCTCGAGATCGAAGGATCCAACCCATTCCGCATCCGCGCCTATCGCAACGCGGCTCGCACACTCCGTGATCTCCCTCGTGACGTCGGCGCGATGCTCGGCGAGGGAGAGGATCTGACGGAACTGCCAGGAATCGGCGAAGACCTCGCGGCAAAGATCAAGGAGGTCGTCGAGACCGGCACGGCCACCGCACTGGAAGAGCATCGCAAGAAGGTTCCGAAGACCCTCACAGAATTGCTCAGAATTCCGGGCATCGGGCCGAAACGAGTGAAGGCGCTGTATCACGATCTCGGCATCCGGACACTCGATCAGCTGCAGAAGGCCGCGCAGGACGGCCTGGTGAGATCGCTCCACGGATTTGGGGACAAAACCGAACGATACATTTTGGATCAACTGAAGGCGAGGACCGGCGGGGAAAGACGATTCCAATTAGCGGTCGCCACTCAGTACGCCGAAGCCTTAATCGCCTATCTGAGCGAATCTCCCGGGGTGAAACAGGTCGTAGCGGCGGGAAGCTATCGAAGGGCCAAAGAGACGATCGGGGACCTCGATATCCTTGTCACCGCTGTGTCCAACAGCCCCGTGATGGATCGATTCGTGTCTTATCCGGAAGTCGAAGAAATTCTGGCACAGGGCGCAACCAAAGCGAGCGTCCGGCTTACCTGTAAACTGCAAGTGGATGTGCGAGTCGTTCCTGAAGATAGCTACGGAGCGGCGCTTCTGTATTTCACGGGCAGCAAGGCGCACAATGTGGCCCTCCGGCGATTGGCACAGCAGCAGGGGCTCAAGCTCAATGAATATGGCCTGTTCAAGGGCGATCGATCGGTGGCGGGGGACACGGAAGAATCAGTCTATGCTGCGGTCGGGCTGCCGTGGATTTCACCGGAACTGCGGGAGAATCGTGGAGAGTTTGAGGCGGCACGGATGGGGCGTTTGCCGGTGCTCGTGGAGGCAGCCGATTTGAGGGGGGACTTGCACTCCCATACCAAAGCGACCGATGGCCGTAACTCCATCAGAGAAATGGCCGAAGCGGCGCGGGCGCGAGGTTTTGAGTATCTCGCGATCACCGACCATTCGAGACGTCTGACGATGGCCAAAGGCCTCGATCCGAAGCGATTGTTGGAACAGCTCGAAGAGATCGATCGGCTGAACGCGACGCTGAGCGGCATCACCTTATTAAAGGGGATCGAGGTCGACATTCTGGAAGATGGGAGTCTGGATCTCCCCGATGAAGACCTATGCCGGCTCGACTTGGTAGTGGGGGCGGTGCATAGCCACTTCCGGCTCTCCCGCCAGAAGCAGACTGAGCGGATCCTGCGCGCCATGGACCATCCCTATTTCACGATCCTGGCCCATCCCAGCGGTCGGCTCATCGATGAACGAGCGCCCTACGACGTGGATATGGCCCGCATCATCCGTCATGCCCGAGAGCGAGGCTGTTTCTTGGAGGTCAATGCCCATCCGGTCCGACTTGATTTAACCGACATCGATTGTCTGATCGCGAAAGAAGAGAGCGTGATGCTCAGCATCAATTCCGACGCCCACAGCATTCTAGACTTCGAGAATCTTCGGCATGGGGTCGGGCAAGCGCGGCGGGGATGGCTAGAAAAGAACGATGTGTTGAACGCGAGGCCTCTGCACTCGCTACAACCGCTGCTCAAGCGCACGATGCGATGAGCAGTCGTGCAGCAAGGAGTGTGAAACGATGGGAGGCAACACTGCATCGCTTCCAGCCTTATGCATCGCACCCTGGTGGCGCCGCATAATTGGAGACTGAGATGAATCCTTTCTCAAGATTCCGGCTCATAAGCGGCATCTCATAATTCATCAAGGAGGAGCTGTATGTCTGTGGTGAACGTCTCAAAATCATTCGTCGCCCAAGAGCAGCGGCGAGCCGACCGCTGCCATCGCTGTGGTGGGCTCATGGTTCCGGAGCAGGTGTTCGAGATCAGATCGATCGATTGGCACTGTGTGAGCTGTGGCGAGCGGATCGATCCTGTCATTCTCGCTCATCGTCAGGTCCATCGTCCGGAGGAACTTGTGCGCGAGGAGACCGAGAAACTCTCCGTCGATCATGGCAAGCGCCGACTGAACTAAACCTTCCTTCTTGGAATCGGGGGCGTTATAGCCCCCATCCAATTCAAACCGAACGCCCGGTCTCCATACGCAGTCAGCTTATCAACAGACTGTCCATTGTCCTGGAGGGATGGACCTGTCATGCGGATCACGCTCTGTCATCCCTCGGACTGTCTCCACATGATGCGGCGGCTCGACACCGAAGGATTGTATTCCGCGGCGGCAATGAAATTGGGAAGGGGGCATCTTGCCACCACCTGTCTGAGATGAGGCATGAGGCGACATTGATTTCTGAGAATCAGTGATTAATCGATGAATTGAGGGAGGTGCGTAGCCCTAGAGAGGTCGGCAGCCTCAAGTTGGTGACTCGCTCTTGTGCAGCCAGCGTGCAGAGGGCACGGGCGCTGTTTCGGTAGCGGAGTCAGGGTGTTCAAGGGACGCGCCATCGATCGTCGGTGCCACTAGGTACGGCCGTTAATGCGAGCCCGAACGAAGGTAGAGGCGCGGGGCAATCAGCCTGAAGCGACTGAAGGATTGCCGAATGTGATTCCGGTCAGGTGACGGCTCCCGTGGTTCCACACAAGAGCGGGCCGTTTTTTTTATGTGTTCTTTCAAGTCCCTCCGACTATCCCCACAAATAGGTCGTAAAAAGACGACATCCATACCTTGTGGCTACATTTGTTCGGGGAAGTACAGTCGAAAAGAAAAGAGCGAGAGCGGAAGCGGGTCTAGAGAGCTCTTTGGCACTTGCGTGGAGGTCTTGGAGGGGTTTTAGGCTTCCCACCATTCGGTGGGCCTGCTCACCGCCCCAGCGCTCGACCTCGATTCCCTGGAGTGTTCCTCTCACCGAGGCCTCCGCTCACTACTGAGATAAATAGGAAATGCCGAATGTCAAGCAGAGGGTCACTGTTGTGCGGATCACCCCATATTCCACCCTGGCCCACTTCTTCTCGACTGGGAATAGTCGCCCCGTTTCCTCTTCCACGAAGCCGCTTGCAATCACTCAGGCATGGCGCTTGTGGATCGTGATGTGATTCCCGTCCTGGTCTTCGATGACCGCCATCCGGCAGACGGACGTGTCGAATGGTTCCGCAACGAACGTCACAGCCCGTTCCCTCATTTTATGGACAAAGGCCTCGAGGTCCGACACCTCGAACGCCACTACCGCTCCCTTTGCGCCGGGGGTATGGCCCATATCGGTCGTCGTGATGGCAAAGGTCGAACCAGCGACATCGTATTCAACCCAGACATCGCGATAGTTGTAACTTGTGTGCAGCCCGAGCACATGTTCGTAGAATGCTCGCGCCCGTTCCATATTTGAGACGGGGTACACGGTGAACGCGATCGAAGTAATCATTGAAAGATTCCTTGGTTGGCGCTGCATCGCTGTCGCCCTGACACTGCTTGTGCGGACAAGCGCATCACGCCTGTGTCACATGCGTTCGGGCAGCATGTTCGAGCACCTGCTGGATGTGAACATCCACCTGTCGGAGCACTGAGGGTGAGACGGCGTACCCATCGCTCTCATAGGTGAGTATAGGCAGGCCTTGCTCAACGCTCAGTGGTTTGAGAATGGCTTCTGAAATCCGGTAGGGGAGGCAGTTGAACGGCCCGATGACGAGCATGCCGTCGTACCCTTCTCGGGCAGCCTCAATTCCCTTGCCTACGGTTGGGAGAAGTTCGCCATATATTGCGGGCGAGACGTGCTCTGCTCCCTTTTCAAAAATGGACGAGACTGCATTAGAGCCAGCCACCAGCAGGCCAGTCTTGCCAAAGAGCGCGCGGTAATGTGATTCCTCATGCTTCAAGGTCTGGTAGCTCATCCACTGTTGAAGATACTCTTTTCCTTCAGGCTGAAATATCCTCGTGCAGGCTTTGGCCAGGGCCAGCCCGCCTGGTTTCATGCCCCAGGTACCGGCCGTTTCCGCCAAGGGATGATACGCGACATAGAGAAACAGCTCGCTCAGGTCGACCGGTTTGAGGATGATGCCTCGTTCGGCATAGAGGTCGCGCACACCGTCCATGAAAAACGAACTGAAGCGGGTGAAGAAGTCGCCGGCCACGACAACGCGCGGGCAGGTCCGTGGATCTTTCGTGCGAGACAGTTGGGCCAGGCGCTCAACGAACGTCGGCAATGTGGCATGGAACTCGTCGAGTGATGGGGTTTCCTGAACGAACCGTTCCCATTCAGTCTGTAGTTGATCAAGCGCGCCCTTTTCTCCGACGACGCGGAGTACATGGTCGAGCTCCACGAGAATGTCGGCAAGGATAATGGCCGGCGACATATGTTGCGCCAGCACATTTTTATCGAAGCCTAGAAAGTCGTTCTCCGGCTGCGGGTTGAAGAGGAATAGATCGGTCAGCCGTTGCTCGGCGAGGAATCGTTCAAAATATCCCATATATGCGTCGCTGACGCAGGGTGCGCCACCCTGGAGCATATAGAAGCCCGCGATCTCTCCAGGTTGGCGTTGCTCGTGGATCTGAAGCAGCTGTCCGATGCAGATCGGCAGGGGAAGGCATTCACGGCCCGAGGTATGTTGAAGCCCCTTGTCGAGTTGGGCGCGGTCCAACGGGATGACTTGGCCGGGGTGGAGCCCGAGCCAACCGGTTCCCATGGCAAAGGCTCTCGTGTGGTAGGGAGAGAAGTTCGGAAAATAGACCTTCACCCGCGGGTCCGTCAGCGGCACAGACTCGCCGTTCGATCGGATGATGCGGCCACCCAGGACGAGACGGCAGGGGGCAAAGGGTCTGGCAGCGGCGGTCTGCACGTCCCGATAATTGTGGATGATATCTAAAAAGGCCTCCAGCCTTGTTTGGACTCCGGCATCGGCGGTGTGCGCATCGATTTCGAGGACGAGGTAGGGTTTCGAGCCCAACTCCGAGGCAAGCATAGAGTGGGTGAACGCGTCGATCGTGCAGCTAAAATTGCTGACGCTCAGCAGGAACAAGTTGGGATGATGTTTTGCGATGCCGACGGCATTCAAGATTTGGTTGGCAAAGTGCCAGGAGGTAGGTCCTTCTCCACCCGGCATGAGACAGTCGGCTGGGATGACGGTGACACCCATGCTGGAGAGTTTCTTGCCAACCGATTGTGACGCCTCCGGGGTGAAGGCGTTGTAGCTGTGACCGGCGAGTAGAATGGCGGGCTTGCCCGCGGCGATGGCTACATCGAGCGCGCGTTTACCAAGCTCACGGAGCGTACGTTCGGCGTCCGTCTGAGCCTGCACGGCAGCTTCCCACGCATTGGCGGCCACCTCGCGCTGGACTCCCAGTTCCTCAACCGCCATATCGACCAGGGCGGAACAGGTTTCGTAACCATCGATGAACTCGAGCACGGGCGAGAGTAAGCGGCGATCGGGAAATGCCTTGCCCAGAAAATAAGGTCCGGCCTGTGTGATCGGACAGAGATACGAATCTTTACACTGATTTGGATGAGGCATACGCACGACGTGCGGGATGAAGATCAGACCAACACCTTTCTTCACCAGGTCCAAGACGGCGCCGTGCGCAATCTGCGCGGGAAAACAAAACCCCGAATGTGAACTCAGATCCCCCCGCGGGTCGACATCCGAGAGTACAACGTCCATCCCGATACGAGAAAAGAACGTAGCGTACAGCGGAAACAATGAGTGCGTCGTCAGGGCTCTGGGAATGCCGATGCGCGTGCCGCTCGCTATCGGGGCCGCAGTTGAACGACCCAGAGATTCGCGGACAAACGCCTTCGCGCTTTCGTAGGCTGGTCCCACGCCCCAAGAGGTGCGCTCGACCCGTTCGTGCTTTGGGGTGGCGGATGGTGGAGCGAGGGTGACCTGAAAGAGCACCTCAGCCCGCTTCTCAACTAGGTCCTGAGCCGCCGCGGTTCGGGCCTTGCGCTTCCAGACATTCTCATAGAGGCTGCAACGGCCTCCGAAAGGAAACCGGCGTCCAGCGACCTCGAACCGGTCGATGCTACAGTACATCTTGCAGGCGCCGCAGGTGAACCGGCCGACTCGCTCCATCTCCGGTGCGCCGAGCGTAAGCAGATCGACGGTGTGGCTCAGCATCGCCTCGGACCGCTTCCAGGCCAGGAGTCCGACCCCCAGCGCGCCGAGCAATTCCGGGTTGGGCGGGATCACGACCTGCCGACCAACGCTGTGGGCGAACGCATATCCGACGGCCCGGTTCAGCGCGACGCCTCCTTGCAGAAAGATTTTCTTTCCCATGTAGCGCGGCCCTTTGACACGATTCAGATAATTGCCGGCAATGGCATACACCAGTCCGGCAATGATGTTGTCGCGCGGATGGCCCTGTTGCTGGGCGAGACGAATGTCGGAATTGATGAAGGCCGCGCAGGTCGCCTTGAAGTGCACCGGTGACGGAGCGGCCAATGCCAGATCGCCGATGTCTGAGACCGTGATGCCGAGGTCACTGTGGGCGCTCTCTTCCAGAAAGGATCCCGTGCCTGCCGAACAGGCGTTGTTCATCGCATAGTCGATGGGCACGCCATTGCGCAAATAGATATATTTGGAGTCCTGTCCGCCGATCTCAAAAATCGTGTCCACGTCCGGATCGTAATGTGTTGCGCCTGCCGCATGGGCCGAGATCTCGTTATAGACATGTTCGGTGCCCAGGTAGGCGCCGGCGAGTTCACGCGCCGATCCGGTTGTGCCGATCAAGCCGATCCGACGATTGCCCACCTGACTGATCAGTGCCTGAAGACACTCTCGCGTTGCCGAGACTGGATTCCCTTTCGTCCGTCCGTAATGCGACGCCACCACAGCCTGCGTCGCGGGGTCGATCAAAATGGCCTTGGTCGTCGTCGACCCCGCATCCACCCCCAGAATCAACGGTCCTTCGGGAGGGACCTGTCGAGGTGGTTCTGCGATCACGTGCACCCGTTCGCCATAGTGATGGAGAGGCGGGAGACGGCCCAGGCCTGGCTGTGAGGCAATCTTCGGAGATGTCTCGCTGGGTGAGTCCTGCACAAGCAGGGCGGTCCCCCAGGCTTCGAACCAGGGGCTTTCGGGCAGCACCACGAACTCTGTAGCGGGCAGCTTGGCGCGCAATGCCTGCAGCATCGCGTCGTTACGCGTGACACCGCCGATCAAGAGGACTCGCCTCAGCTCGCGCGCGCCTTTCTCCAGCAACGCAATCACTTTGTTGGACATGCTGTCGTGCAGCGTGTGGAGGATATCTTCGGGCGTGGCCTCGTTGCGGTTCAGTTTGTGGGTAATGTCCGATTTGCAATGGACTGAACAGCGTGACGCCAGCGGTACAACCTTGCCGCTGAAGGATCGCTTGATCGCTTCGTCCAGACCCAGTCCCATCCGGCCGATCTGCTGTACAAAAAATTCGCCGCTTCCAGCGGCACACTTGTTGTGGGACACGACATTGCTCATCCTCCCGTCTATCAGGAGGTACACGAGGAATGATTCCCCGCCGAGCGATACCACCGCATCAAATGTGCCGTCGATCTCTCGGAGTGCCCGCTGTACTGCGGCTACTTCGGAAATGTGACCGAGTTGACCGGACACGCCGAAATACTCCGCGTCCGCGAATTCCGGACGGGCCAGCACCTCGGTAAGGATCTCGAGCGGCCGGCCTTGATGTGCCAGTACGGTGGCACTCCGAGCATCCCCCCGAAGAGCGGCCACTTTTACCGTGAGGGCGCCGATGTTCACCCCGACGTACGACATAGAGCTCCTCTAGAAACCAGGTAAGTCGCCTGACACTCGATAGAGTGTGCAAGATGCCCATCAGACCGGAGGAATCTGACTAAGAATCTCACGCTCCGCGTCCAGCCAATCATCGAGCGCATTCCCATGCCGATAGCCGCGCTCGCTGTACAGCTCATAGGCCCGCTTCGCGATCAAGATATGCGGATCATCACAGGATGATACCTGTGGACCCGTATATGTGGCAGTGTGGACCGTAACCTTGGCTGGTGTATTCACCGGCGCTCGGGACCTTGTCTTCTTGGTTCGGCGTGAAGGTTCGACGTTCATGGCTCAATAATCCTCCTGCTCTTCATGGACGATACCGATCTGCATGAGAAAGAGCTGAGCAATGATCGTGCCTTATCATCCGCTCTCCAACAGCGTGCAAGCACCGTAGTCCTTGTGGCAATTCAGGGCAATGTGATTCGATGTGCTGCCGCCTTCTGCCACAACCTTCTGTGAGGTGGTCATGACATGCGGTCTTGACCCGCAGAGAGATCAAATCCTGATCCACGACAATCGAACCGGCCAAATGGAGTTGGAGGCTGTCGTCGTTGGGAAGGAGGGCGGGCGCTCAACGTCGTGGTGAGGATACAGTCCTCAATCTTGCGCAAGAAGGTGGTGCATTGGGCGACAGTATCACTGACGCTTCTTAAAAAGAGGTGCATTTCCTCCACCAGCTGATGGCCGGTCCGTACCAACCTGGCCACTCTCGAAGATCGCATGGGACTATTCCATTGTCCCGATTCCCGGCATCGACGGTAAAGTGGGCGGAGAGGTAGTATCACGATGCGGGGACCACACGGCGGTGGCGACTGACAGGCGCAATGCGTGTACTTGTCTCTCACGTAGGAAAAGGCTTAGACTCTACTCCTACTTAGCATCTCGGCTGCGGGCGACGACAAGCCGGTACTGCCTCCGCTGATATCCCGAGGCGAGGACTCCGTGATGGCGACGCCACGAAAGTTTGAGAAGAGACGAGTTCGTACCAAGGTCGACGCCAAAAAAACAAGAGTGCCAAGCGACGCCCTTTGAAAGCCACGCTGCCTCGGGCGCAATCGACTCCCTCGACAGACTTGCCTGCAGAACAGCCAGAGAGAATCACAATATTCACAGGACTACACAGTCAGGCGGAGGAGCTGCTGCGGGTGACCAAGCAGGATGTCGCGGCCATGCCCATCAAGGATGTGCAACAGCTTGTGCACGAACTACGAGTGCATCAGATCGAGCTGGAGAAGCAAAACGACGAACTCCGTCGGACAGAGGGGGAGCACGGAGCCGCGCGCGACCGTTATATGGAGCTCTATGATTTTTCCCCGGCCGGCCATTTCACATTGGATATGGACTGCACAATCGTAGAGGCCAATCTGAGGGCCGGGACATTGCTCGGTATCAACCGGAAAGAACTGATCGGGCAACCACTCACCCGTTTTTTTGCATCGGAAGATCAGGACCGCCTCCACCGGCATTACCGGGAGGTCTTGAAGACCGGCACGCGGCAAAGCTGCGAGGCGCGGCTCTGGAGCAAGGCCGGCGCCGCTTCCTGGGTCCAGCTTGAAAGCCTTGCTATTCACGAGGAGCCGGGGCAGATCACTCATTGGCGGACGGCGCTTCTGGACATCACCGAACGGAAGCGGGATGAGCAGGCGAAAAGTCTGCTGATCAGAGATCTGCGTCGATCCCAACAACACTTTCAGACTCTCTTCAACTGGACTCCCTCTGCTGTCGGGATCAGTACGGTCGCGGAGGGCCGGTTTATCGATGTAAATGAAGGGTTCAGCCAGTTGACCGGGTACAAGCGGGAAGAAGTGATCGGCCGTACGACCGTCGAGTTGGGCTTGTGGGCAAATCCTGCGGAACGCGCGGCTGTGCTCCGAGAAATTCAGGAACAGGGCCATCTGCATAATCGGGAAGGACTGCTCCGGACCAAGTCGGGAGAGATCCGCTCTCTCATGGTATCCGTCGATTCGATCCAATTTGAGGCCACTCCTTGCTTAATCTATCTGGCCCATGACATTACCGAGCGTAAACGGGCGGAGGAGACCTTGCGGCTGGCAAAATTCTCGGTAGAGCGGGCCGCTGACGCTGTGTACTGGGTCGATTCGCAGGCCAAGATCATGGATGTGAACGAGGCGGCATGCCGCATGCTGAACTATTCGAAAGACGAGTTATGCGCCATGACCGTCCACGATCTGAATCCCGACTTTCAGGCGGACATGTGGCCAGGGTTTTGGTTAGAAACCCAGCGCCGCGGGACCATGGTCATTGAGACGGCCCATCGGGCAAAAGACGGCCGGCTGATACCCATCGAGGTGAGTGTCAATTTTTTGGTCCATGAAGGCAAGGAATATCACTGCGCGTTCGTGCGCGACATCACCGAGCGGAAGCGGGCAGAGGAGAAAGTCCATCAGTTAGCGGATCGATTAAAGCTAGCCACCAGCGCAGCACAGATCGGGGTCTGGGACTGGAACATCCTAAACGACGAATTGATCTGGGACGACCGGATGTTTGCTCTGTATGGAGTGAATAAGGAGAACTTTGGCGGCGCATACGACGCCTGGCTGTCTGGTGTGCATCATGACGATCGGGCGCGATGCGATGAGGCGATTCAACAGGCCATACGCAAGGAGAGGCCGTACGATATCGAATTTCGCATCTGCTGGCCCAACGGCACAGTTCGTGTCATCAAGGCCGTTGGGCAGGTGATATGTGATACGGATGGCACTGCGCTGCGCATGACGGGTGTAAACTATGACATCACCGAGCGTAAGCGGGCTGAGGAAGAACTACGGAGATCTGAGGCGTTCATCACGTCTGTGGTGGAGAACCTGCCCAACATGATCTTTGTGAAAGATGCAAAGAATCTGAAATTCGTCCGCTTTAACAAAGCCGGCGAAGATTTGCTGGGCTACCCCCGCGACGTCTTGATCGGCAAGAGCGACTATGAAATGTTCCCGAAAGATGAAGCGGACTTCTTCACTTCAAAAGACCGTGAGGTCTTGGAACTCGGTGGTATGCTCGACATTCCCGAGGAATTGATCGACACGAAACATCACGGCCTGCGTATTCTCCATACCAGGAAGATCCCCATTTATGACGAGAAGGGGGAACCGCGGTACCTATTGGGCATCTCCGAAGACGTCACGGATGTAAAACGGCTGGAAGCGGAGAGGAAAGAAAGCGAGGAGCGATATCGAAACATTTTCGAGAATGCCCTTGAAGGGATCTTTCAGGCTATGCCCGATGGGAAGTATGTCGCCGTGAATCCGGCGCTCGCCCGCATATATGGGTACGACTCGCCGGACGACATGGTCGCCACGGTCACAAACCTCGCCGGTCATCTGTATGTGGACCCTGGACGTCGTGATGAATTCATTCGCTTGATGCAGGAACAAGAGAGAGTGACCGGCTTCGAGGCGCTCGTGTACCGAAAGGACGGCAGCTGGATTTGGGTTTCCGAAGGCGCACGGGCGCTGCGCGATCCCGCCGGGACGCTTGTCGGGTACGAAGGAACGGTGGAAGACGTTACGGAGCGCAAACTTGGGGAATCACGATTGCGCGCTACATTGGAGGAGCTCCGCATGCTAAGCGGACGACTCGCCACGGTTCGGGAAGAAGAACAAACCCGCATTGCCCGTGAGCTGCATGATGAACTTGGTGTTGGGTTGACGTGCTTGAAGGTCGACCTCTCCCGTCTGTATACGATCATGGATGAGCCGCGCGGGGCGAGGGCTCGCAAAAAAATGGAGGACAAGATCAGGTCCATGATGGAGCAGGTCGATGCCACGATTGCCTCTGTGCAACGAATCGTGACCGAGTTGCGGCCTAGGATACTGGATGATCTCGGCCTGGTCGCGGCGATTGAGTGGCAATGCCAAGACTTTCAGCAGCGCACCGGTATTCCTTGCACCTGTGTGAGCAGCGCGGACGATATCGCCATGGAACCGGAGCAGGCCACGTCGCTCTTCCGCATTTGCCAGGAAGCCCTCACGAACACGGCTAGACATGCCAAGGCCACGGCTATCCAGGTGCTGATCAAACAGTTGGACAACAATCTCCTGCTGGCCATTCAGGATGATGGAGTAGGGATCTCTTGTGAAAAACTCACCGAGTCGACCTCGTTGGGTCTGTTGGGGATGCGCGAACGGGCCGCAAGTCTTGGTGGACAGGTGTCGATTGCCGGCTCGCCCGGGAAAGGCACGACGGTGACGGTTCGAGTGCCTCTATCGAGTAGCATATAACCGATTGCAAACACTCAAGGCGATTGGCTGCGCGCCATCAGTGCTCGCTCTTGGTATCCCCATGCTGAACATTCTGATCGCCGAGGATTATCCGCTCTTTCGGCTTGGCGTCAAGGAGCTGCTGACGGACGGTCTGGAGGCCGTCAAGGTCGGGGAGTGCGACAACGCCCACGACCTCTTCGAACTGGTCCGGCGCAAGAAATGGGATGCTCTCATTCTGGATATCACCATACCCGGCACCACCGGAACCGAAGCACTCAAACACGTCAAGAAAGCCTGTCCAACACTGCCCGTCATCGTGCTGACGATGTACCCGGAGGATCAGTACGCTGTCCGCATGTTCAAGGCCGGGGCAGACGCCTATCTGACCAAGGCCAGCGCGCCGGAGGAGCTCGTCAAAGCCGTTAAGAAGGTGCTCGCCGGCGGACAATATGTGAGCCAGTCCTTTAGTGAGAAACTTGTGCGCCTGGTTTTCCAGCAAAACGACCGGCTGCCCCACGAGATTCTGTCGGATCGCGAGTACGAAGTGATGCGGCTCCTCGCGTCTGGTAAGACCGTCTCGGAAATCGCCGACAGCCTGCATTTAGGAACCACCACGATCAGTACCTACCGTGCCCGTATTCTTGAAAAACTGAATCTCAAAAACAACGCGGAACTCATGCGCTACGCGGTGCAACAGGGAGTTCTGGAATAAAAGTTCGGAGTGCTGAGTATTGAGTTGAAACGGCATTTGCGCATACAGTCCTGTCACCCTTTGGTCACTGACCTCTGCCCACTCCAGCTTCGGCGCTGAGCACTCAGCACTTTCATCTCAGCACTTCTTCTCGCTTCTGTCGTACAAACCACGACAGTGCTGTAGTTGCCTATTCGACAAGAAAATCACGTTTTTATCGATAGGGTCTCTAAGAGAATTCAGCTATACATCCTTGTCATACACGTTACTCACATATCGTCTCTTGTTCTCTCTCACAAAAGGAGAATGTTATGGCAGAAACAACCCCTGGTATTGATCTGGCCATTTACCGAAAACTTGCAGGCATTGGGCCTTGTACCTTCGATGAATTGGTTCGCTGGTTATCGACTTATTCCTGGGCGCAAGTCTTTTCGGCGGTGGATCGGCTCAGCCGGGAGGGAACCATCTCCGTCAGCCGCACGCGCGGTGTCGACTACGTGATATCGAATCGGGCGAGCTCCTCCCATTCCCAAGTCTTCGCACGACTGAGATGCCAAACGGCACTATTTTAGGTAATCCGATACGGTGCCGCCACGTGAAACGTGAAGTGGCATGAGCCTAATAAAGAAATGAAAGGAGATCTGATGATGACGAGCCGGCAGAACGGTGAGAGAACAAGGGTGATGATTGTGGAACAGGACTTGGAATTCGGGTTGAAACTTGCCGATTGGCTCGCTGCTCACGGCTATCACCCGGCATTCATCAGTACAGACAATGCCGCGATCGATGCGTTGGTCGGTTTCAGGCCGCAGGCGGTCTTTGTCGGCCTCGGCTGTTCTGCGCGAGCAGCCCGGGTCGACATGGTTGAAATACTCCTTCTGATCGAGACCATTTGTCCATCCGTTCCGGTGATTATGATGGCGGATCAGACCAGCGAGGACCTGACGCACGTTGTGTTTCGCCAAGGAGTTCGCCGTTTTCTGGTCAAGCCGGTGGAATTCTCGCACATCGGCGAGGTGCTTCAGTCGGAACTGACTGCGGCAACGGTATAAGGTGGGGACATCCTCGACCAACGGGTAGAGAAAGCGCACTATGAAGCGTTTGTTATAAACAGGAGGAGAACTCGTCATGCCCAAGAAAACTCAGTCAGTCTCCCGCTCCACACAACGTGACACAGGAGTCGAATCACGGAGCAAAAAGAACGGCGTTATCAACCAGTCTGATCAAAATTCCCACGATATCCATGGGCGTATCTCGGAACGCGCCTACGCTCTGTATGAGGAGTATGGCCGAAAGGATGGCCACGCCCTTGAAGATTGGTTGGCGGCCGAACAACACGTACTTAAGCAAGATGTGTAGGGATGTTGGACCATCCACCAAGGCATCTTCAAGCCCGCGATGAAATGAACGAGAACGGGCTGATCCAGCATTCTACCGACAAGTCCGACAAACCAGTGGATCGAGGTCTCTATCTTGTTAACAAGACTTCATTGACTGACACCAGCGCCGCGATACCCACCCTCACGATCGCGATTCTGAGCAGTCAGTGTCTCGTGTGGTTGGGCATACAGAAAATTCTCGAGAGCAGCGCGACCGTCCCGATGGTCGTGCACCCCTCCCCCGGGAGGACATCTGACCTGCTCCGCGCCGAGAGCCGCCCCGACCTGTTTATTCTGGATCTGGAGACCGAGCGCGACGCTCTCGGGATTATCACACAGATTCGGGAGGCTGCTCAGACCAATAAGATCGTGTTGTTGTGCGGGCTCGAGGACCAGGACCGCACACGCGAGGCGTTTGCCTGCGGCGTCGATGGCGTGATCCTCAAGGTTCAACCGCCTACCGTCGTGCTCGCGGTGATTGAGGCGCTGTATACCCCCGCGAAATCTCATGTCCACCTAGAACGGAATGGCGTGGGGAGAATGGGCATCTGGACATCCTTCACGAAGGCGGTCGAAGCCACGCAGCCGCCGGCGTGGCCCGATCCCTAGGTCTGGCAAATGGGGAATTGTGCTAGGGTCGTCTTTGCCTAGTCTCATGAGATATGTGGCCGGAGCATCTCTATGGAAAACCCTCAACAAGTTTCGGGAGACGAATATTCGACGCTCGAAGCAGCGGAGGTGTCTATGGAAACACAGTTGATTCAGGAAACGGGTCGAAACTCAAGCAAGACCACCTCGAATGCTTGCTGTAGTCACCAACGGCTCATTGACGACGTCCGGACCAGGGGCGGCAAGCCCACCGGTAAGGTTCGATGTCTCGAGTGTGGGACGATCTTCGATGATCCCTACCAGAGGTCGAAGTGACCTGAGCCGATGGGCGCAGGGAACTTGCCTCGCTTGCGTGGTGCTTCGCGCCAAAAAACTACGGTGACGTGAACGGCACGAGTAGGCGGCTCGGCGCGTGCGGTATTCCGCTACAGGATTTCCTACAGTCCTGCCGCAAAATACCACAGCTTATTCATTGAAGCCCCTGCTTATCGGTTGCTGACGCGGGTGCCGCACGTTCATAAAAGCATCATGTTCATTGATGCTTTGAGGCGTCGTTTCATTGGTGACCTTCAGTGGCATTCAAGATGCACAAGGAGTCTCTCTGTTCCCAGAAAACGAGAAGGACCTTATCAATCAGGAGAGGGATCACATCATGGAGGTCATCATTCGTTCCCCCGGGAGTCAGCTCGAAGAAGTGGTCTTCGAATGTCCCGACTTGACCTGGCACCAGGTGTTTTGTGAGCTGGATCGGCTGAGCCGTGTGAGACAACTCCGGCTGACAACGAAAGGTCCCGGCCTCTATGCGGTGTCGAGCCCAGCCGCAAGCAACTCGGCTTTTATAACGGAAAGGAGAGTGGAATCATGCAATCACAGGCCGTGAAAGAGCCGCGCAGACGGAAGAGTTCCGAATCTCTTCAAAGCCATGAGCCGGCAACGCCCCAAAAGGAACCGGTCCATAGCCAACCGGTGTCTCCGCAGGATGATGTCCAAGCCCGTATCACTGATCGCGCTTATGAACTCTACGCCGAGCGTGGCTACCGGCAGGGCTGCGCACTCGACGATTGGTTGGAGGCACAGCGGGAAGTCCTCGGTCTCGAATGCAACGCGTAACAACGTCTGCCAAGGTGACAAGGACGAGAGAGCTGTGTGGCCGAATCAGTCATGACGGTTCGTGGCCGTACCGAATGGCCCCAATGCGGCGCCCTCCGGCATTACTTGCGGCGGCACGGCGAACGCTATAACCGACGTGGGGTCGGCACCGCGGGGCATTGCTCATCCGTGTCGAGCGCAAGCATATGTTGACCACCATCTCGACACTGGCCCATTCGATCGCGCCAGCCGCGTACCGCCTGAAACCGTTGCGCGTCCACGTCCGGACCATCACCCACGATAAAGGCAAAGAATTTGCCGAATACAGACACCTCGCTCGCATCCTGTACATTCAGGTCTGCTTTGCCATGCCCTATCATACAGGGGAGCGCCGTGTGAATGAGAACGAACGGCCTCATTCTGGCCTTCTTCCCAATGGAGACCGCCTTCTCTACAAATCGTCCTGCGATCGTAGCAAAGGTTGAACGTCTCCCGAACAGCCGATCCGGACAATCGCTCGGCATTCGGCATGTCAAGAGCCACGCAAGGAAATACCATGCAGCACGTTGCCGTTCACCCCTCGCCGGACAGCATTACCACCGACGACGTGACGACGCTGCCCGAATTGTTGCGATGTAGGTGCCATCGTTCGCCGGAGAGAGACGCCTACCGGCAATGGGAAGCTGGGGTATGGCGCAGGTATTCCTGGAGAGAAGTGGAAGGGCTTGTCGCGCGCTGGCAGGTGGCGCTGGCTGGAGAACATCTTGCGTCAGGGGACCGCGTCGCCGTGCTGCTCAAGAACAGCGTGGAATGGGTTTGCTTCGATTTGGCGGCACAATCGCTGGGACTGGTTGTCGTGCCTCTCTATACTGCCGACCATGAGGATAATACCACCTACATCCTCGCCGATTCAGGAGCACGACTCTTGCTGGTCGGCCACATCGATCAATGGATTGCATTGGCCGGGCATCGCGCACGATTTCCGAAACTGTCTCACGTGCTGTGCTTGGAGATGCCGCTGTCCCCCGCGCCAGACACCAGCATCCAGGTAAGCTCTGTCAGGCACTGGTTACCCTGCGATGCAGGCCCCCAGTTTAATCTGGCCAAGGACCCGTACGCGTTGGCCACTATCGTCTACACATCGGGCACCACGGGGCACCCGAAAGGTGTCAGGCTGTCGCATGTCAATATTCTTTCAAATGCACAAGCAGTACTCAGGCACGTGCAGGCCTATCCGGATGATCTGTTCCTTTCTTTTCTGCCGCTGTCCCACGCGTTCGAACGTACCGTCGGCTGCTACCTGCCAGTGATGGCGGGCAGTTGCGTGGCCTACACACGCGAGATCGCCAAGCTGGCCGAGGATATTGCGACAGTGCGCCCGACCATTCTGGTCTCCGTGCCACGCATCTATGAACGCATATACGCGCGCCTGCAACAGCAACTGGCGGAACGGGGCGCCCTGACGCGTGCGCTTGTCCGCTGGACGCAGGACCTTGGTTGGAGGCATTTCCAGGCAAGCCATCATCATGGCCAGGTTCCAGGCCGGTGGTCCGGCTTGTTGTGGCCAGTGCTGCATGACCTGGTAGCCGACAAAGTTCTCGCTCCTTTCGGCGGACGGCTGCGGCTGGCGGTGTCGGGGGGTGCTCCCTTGTCTGTCACGCTCTCCCGGTTCTTTGTCGGCTTAGGTCTGCCTCTGTTGCAAGGCTACGGTCTGACCGAAGCGGCACCTGTCGTGACCAGCAACCGGCTGCAAGACAATCTGCCGGAATCGGTTGGCATCCCCCTCCCCGGGGTTGAGGTCAAGCTCGGAGAAAAGAAAGAATTGCTGGTGCGTGGTCCCAACGTCATGATGGGCTACTGGAACCGGCCTGAGGATACGGCCAGGGCGATCGATGCCGAGGGCTGGTTGCACACGGGGGACCAGGCACGCATCGAAAATGGATATGTGTTCATCGTCGGGCGTCTGAAGGAGATCGTTGTCCTATCCACTGGGGAGAAAGTCACGCCCGAAGCTTTAGAGCTAGCCCTCATTCTGGACCCGCTTATCGACCAGGCGATGGTGGTCGGCGAGGGCAAGCCTTATCTGGCCGCGCTCTTGGTGCTGAACGCCGGGGCTTGGCGTGCCATGGCCCGAAGATGGTCATTACCTTCAGCTGATCTCGCCGCGCTGACCGATGTGCGTCTCCAGCACCATATCAAGAGCATATGCCGCCAATCACTGGCATGCTTCCCCGAGTATGCCCAGGTCCGTCGCTTTTGGTTGACGCTGGATCCTTGGACCATTGACAACGGATTGCTCACGCCCACACTCAAACTCAAGCGTCCTGCGATCGAGAAATGTTTCACGAAATACATTCTCGATCTGTACACCGGGCATATGCCCCCAACTTGACGCGCCGCAGACTCCATTCGTCGGGAGAGAGGTCTTGAAGACATTGCACGGACAGACTGAAATAGGATCGGATCGCGAACCTGCGTCGGAGCTTCTCGACATTGTCCGCACACTCTCCGCTGAACTTCACCGGCAGATCGGGCATGACAGGCACATCACTCTGGACAGCTCACTGGATCGCGATCTCGGTCTCGATAGCTTGGCGAGGGTGGAACTGATTTTGCGTATCCATCGTGCGTTCGGCGTTGATCTGCCGGAGGATACCCTGGTTCGCGCAGAAACGCCCCGCGACTTGCTCGAAGCTCTGCATAGGGGGACTCGCGGATCGGCACGTCATGCGCCGATCCAGTCCATGCCAATGTTGGAATCTTCGCAAGGCGAGGCTGTCGCTGCTACCACCTTGCTCGAAGTGATCGACTGGCATGTGCGCCGACAGCCAGACCGCATCCAGGTCATCCATATCAGCGAACGTGGTGAACACCCCATCACCTGTCGCAATCTGATGGAGACATCTGAACGGGTAGCCGCAGGTCTGCAACAACGTGGGCTTGAGGCGGGACAATCAGTGGCCATCATGTTGCCGACCTGTCCGGAGTATTTCCCTGTCTATGTGGGCATTCTGCGTGCCGGTGGTATTCCGGTGCCCATTTACCCACCTGCGCACTTGGCCCAAGTGGAAGAACATGTCCGCCGCCATGTCGGCATCTTGTGCAATGCGCAAGCCGTCCTGCTGGTTACGACACAGGAAGCGCGAGCCGTGGCATGGCTGCTGCGCGTTCATGTGCCCTCACTGGGTAAGGTGGTGAGCGCGCAGGAACTGCTGCAGTCACGAGAGTGTCTGAACCAGGTGCCGGTGGCGGCGCAGGATGTGGCCTTTATTCAGTACACCTCCGGCAGCACAGGCGATCCCAAGGGCGTGGTGCTCACCCATGCCAACTTGCTTGCCAACATCCGTGCCATGGGGCAGGCGATCGGCCTTCGCCCTGATGATGTGTTCGTGAGCTGGCTGCCTCTTTACCACGATATGGGACTGATCGGGGCGTGGCTGGGTACGCTCTACTTTGGCATTCCACTGGTAGTCATGTCGCCGCTTGCCTTCCTCGCCAGGCCCGTCCGCTGGCTGCAGGCAGTCCATGCTTACCGCGGTACACTCTCGGCGGCACCCAACTTTGCCTATGAACTGTGTGTCAAGAAGATCGGCGACGAAGAGCTCGTCGGACTTGATCTCAGTTCGTGGAGACTGGCATTCAACGGCGCGGAAACGGTCTTGCCGGAGACACTGACGCGTTTTGGAAGACGGTTCGCGCAGTACGGCTTCCACTCCGAGGCGCTCACGCCGGTCTACGGGCTGGCTGAGTGTTCCGTGGGACTTGCATTTCCGCCGTCCGGCCGCGGTCCCCTCGTCGATCGTGTTCAGCGAGAATTTTTCACGCGTACCGGCAGCGCTGTGTCCGCTGCTCCCGACGATGCCTCTTCGCTGTGCTTTGTCTCCTGCGGGCGGCCGTTGCCAGGCCATGAATTGCGGATCGTGGATGCATCCGGCAATGAATTGGGTGAGCGGCAAGAGGGTCGAGTGGAATTCAGGGGGGCGTCGACCACACGCGGCTATTTCAACAATCCCCAGGCCACGTCACAGCTGTTCCGGAGAGGCTGGCTTGACAGCGGTGATCGTGGTTACATCGCCGCCGGCGAAGTGTTTCTTACCGGGCGGGTCAAGGACGTCGTCATTCGGGGCGGACGCAACATCTATCCCCACGAAGTGGAGGAGGCGGTTGGCGAGATACCGGGGGTGAGAAAGGGCTGCGTTGTCGTCTTCGGAAGCCCCGACCCAGCCTCGGGCACTGAGCGGCTGGTGGTGCTCGCCGAAACCCGCGAGCGCGGCCAGCGTGAACGACAGCAGCTGCGTGAGGCGATCAACACCGCAGTCGTCGAGGTGTTGGGCGAACCTGCTGACCAAGTGATGCTTGCACCGCCTCGTACCATCCTCAAGACCTCCAGCGGCAAGTTGCGCCGCGCTGCTACGCGAGCACTGTTCGAGTCGGGATTGGTCGGCGAGCACAGGCGAGCCGGGTGGTGGCAGGTAGCCAGTCTCGCCGCGGGTGCATTGATTCCCCAGTTGAACCGTTGGGCGACAAGGGCGGCGGATGGCGGGTTCGCGGTGTGGGCCTGGTTGGTTTTTTGTCTCGTGGTGCCGGTTGTTTGGCTGATGACCCTCTTCACCCCGCGCCCTTCCTGGGCCTGGGCAGTCGGCCGGGTCGGTGCACGGCTATTACTGTGGCTGACTGGAACGCCACTCACGGTGAGCGGACTGGAGCAGGTGCCGCGCGGGAGGCCTTGTGTGCTGGTGGCCAATCACGCCAGCTATCTCGACGGTATGGTACTGGTGGCAGCGTTGCCAGAACCGCTTGGCTTCGTAGCCAAGCGCGAATTGCTCGAGCAATTCATTCCGCGCGTCTATCTCCAGCGCTTGGGCACGGAGTTCGTTGAACGCTTCGCAGCCCACGAGAGTGTGCAGGATGCTCGGAGGCTGGAGGTCGCGCTGCGCGCCGGACGTGCGTTGGTGTTCTTCCCCGAAGGCACGTTTACCCGTTCGCCCGGGTTGATGCCATTCCGGATGGGGGCCTTTATTGTGGCAGCCAACACGGGCATTCCGGTTGTGCCAGTGGCGATCTGCGGGACCCGTTCCATTCTGCGCGACGGCCGATGGTGGCCACGGCGCGGCGCGATCACCATCACGTTCGGCACTCCCTTGCTGCCTGGTGCAGACGCGCTCGACACCTTTGCCGCAGCGGTGGGATTACGCGATGCCGCCCGTGCTCATATTTTGCGCCACTGTGGCGAACCGGATACCCAATGAGGATCAACGGGTCTCTGGCTGCGTTATTGTGCCCCAAGCTCAGACCGCTCCAAGGAATGAAGGGCGGGTGCGATCCAAATTGAAGGTCCCAGATGGAGTGATGTGCGCGTAGAAGAGCGGCGTCAGACCTCGGAAGTTCTCGCGTATGAGCCGCTTCCACAAGTTCTGCCGATCCATGGTGTGCTCCACGAGCATACTATTGATCAATAGCAGGCGATTCTAGAGGAGTTGTAATGAGAGGATACGCGCCTCCTGCTCCTCCCGTTTATTGAGAGCGGGGAAACAGGGTTAAGCCGCCAGTTCCACACCGGATAGTGGCGTCATGCCTGGATACCAACCCCTTAATTCCTCGTGCCAGTCGCCATTCAACACCAGGGTAGGGATTTGTAGCAACCGATATCTTCCCCACTCACTACTGCAACCAATAAATCGATCAGCCGCCCTTGCTGCTCCTCACTCAACCGCCTCCGCCGCTCATAGCCCATTTGATAAAGTTACTCCTCTCTGCCTGCTCTAGCTATGCCAGCCCCATTTATAAATTGAGTGTTCAGAGCTTCTGGGGCGGGCTTCCACTCCACTTTGCCATGCCCACGTCGGCCAAGGACTCGAGCCTCACCCCGTTACAGGATGACTTCGCAGGATTGCAGAAAGACTTTGAGCGGGATTTCAAGGCCACGGTACCCGTGCACATACTTGGCATGGATCTCTTTCACGGCGTTCAGCACCTGTGTCATGTGGATGTGATCATCTTCGAGCGCGACCATGAACAACGTATTGCGATCGATCGAGCCACCGGTTCCGGAGACCGTCCCGGTTTGACCACTGCCTCCCACACCCTTGATCATCGTATAGCCCTTGATCCCCAAATTCTGAAACAGGCCGAGGATCTCTTCTTCAAGTTTCTCCCCACAGACAATCTGCAGCATCTTCATCATCGTGCTCCTGGACCGTTGTGCCGTTGGCTGGCCGGTCCTTCATAGGGTGGTCTTCCTGCCAGGCTATTGTGTTCGGCCACTTTCTGACACCGCCTGCCGTGCTCAAACGACGAGGCAGAAATCGGAGTCAGCGTCAGATGTTCCGGGTGTGGAGTCGGGCTCCGATGTGAGTGCCCTCGTCTTTCTGTGAAGCATGCCAATTACAGAAGATAGCCCAAGACATCCTCTTCACGAACGAGCACCAACGCTTCATCGCCCCCCTCCACTTCTCTGGCGGCGTGTTTATCGTACAGGATATGCTCGCCCGGCTTGAGGGTGGTCTTCACAAAGGTCTTCTTCTTGACCTTTTCCTTCGAATCCTTGTCCTCGACAAGGCGACCAGCCCCTACGGCAAGGACCTCTCCTTCCTCCGGTTTCTCTTGCGCACTGTCCGGGATGAGAATGCCGCCCACGCTCTTTTCCCTCGGTTCGCCGGTCCGGATCAAGACCCAATTGTGCAACGGTTGTAAGTTCATCGACGTCCGTCCTTTCATTCACGCGCAGCGTGTGCCATCGGTGTCCCCACTACACCACAGGACGCGATGACAGCACGCGGCATTAGCTTAGCACGTCTGTCCTAGAAGGAACGAAACCATGGTCGCGAGTGTGTGTTGTCGGAGATCCTGTATTCACGCACGGCTCCCGCATATGCATGGAGTTGGCTCTCCTCACCTCCTGCCCCGCTGATCAGAAGCTCGCCCTCTGGAGGCCTGACTCTTAGCAGTATGCATAGCAACACCCCCGATCTCCGGGACCCAAGGAAGTCACATGCTCATCACTCCTTCTCATTTTTGGCCTCCTCTAGCAGGAATGACTATTTGTCTTCTTTATGGGTTTGTGAGCCGGAGCATCCGATCGACGACCGTTGTGTCTTCCACCAACTTACCGAAACTGTCGGTCAGGACTTCGTTGACGACCTTCTCCAGATCGTCCCGGTCAAACCAGAAGACATCTTCAGATCCCGCGCCGTTCAACGTCATACGCACGATGCTGTCGTCCGACAAGTTCTTTATCTGAATGGCCAGCTTCGTCTTTGTCGTCATCTCTGTGAAGCCGACTCGGCTTTTCGCGTGGACGAACAGCTTGCGCATCGTTCCGGTCAGGACGACATCGGCGCGCTCGGTGCTATCCGCCTTTAAGACGTTCCAGCCGTTAGCTGCGAGATAGTCGGTCAACAGGCGGGCGACAGTTTCGGCCGGCTTGTTTCCCGGGACGTCAAAATAGCTGACCCCTCCCCAGAGGTGGGTCCGTATCCCAAGACCTGTCTGAGACTTCCGACCATCTACAAATTCACCGATGACAACCTTCAGGGGTTCATTTGGCTTCACGATCTTCTGAGCGCCTGCCGGGACGACGTGGAGTTGCAAGGGAATTACCTCACCGGTCCCTACACATCCAATGAGAGCGATGAGCCCCATCCCACCGATGAGCGGCATAAGTAGATGCTTCACAAGAACCTCCCCTAATGCATAGGTTGAAACGAGTTGCTTCTCGCCACTGGAGCGGAAGATGTTGTTCCGTAATGCCGCTTACGGTTTCCTGAAATGCACACGCCGGTTCGATTGCCAGCACGCCTCGCTGTGCTTGGTGCAGAAGGGCCGTTCTTTTCCATAACTGGTGACTCGGACTTGAGACGCGGTCATACCGTGATCCTCCAGATATCGTTTGGCGGCCTGAGCGCGTCGTTCTCCCAAGACGAGGTTGTAAGCACTGGTGCCCCGCTCGTCACAGTGACCTTCGATCACGAGTTCTGGAGTCAGTTCCGATGTAAGCAGGCCGGCAAGGCGCTGTAACGTCGATTGCGCGTCTGCGCGGATCGCATACCGATCGAAATCAAAATAGACGTCCGAGACCTCGGCCGGCAGTTCGACTGGTAGAGATGAGGGTTGAACCGGGGTCACCAGTACAACAGGCTCTTCCTCCACGCGTATCTCCGGCTCTTCCGGCTTCGTTGGGGGTAGGACTTTCGTCTCTTCAGCGACAGGTGCAAGAGGAGGACGGGCCTGGAACTCTTGATCCTCTGCCGAGGTCACGATTCTCCGCCCGCTACAGCCCGACGCGATCATGACCACAGTCAGCCATAGCACAAGCGCGCGAAACTGGCGACGAACCTGGGGGGACATCATTCCTCCTCCTTATCGAACATGAATGGATCGAGCGATTAAACCGTCAGGCGTCTTCAGGTACGTGATGTCCGCCTTCTCACCCACTTGGACATCGGCTAACCGAGCGGCCTGTTTCCTCTTCATAATCTTCGTATCTGTGGCGACACGAGCTCCGACAATGAGTTCTTCCTGATTAGGGAGCACGACTTCCACCACGATGATCTGTGGATCAGCGTCGACATTCGTGGCGACCACTGTCCCCTGGACCGTCCGCTGAATTGTCTCTGCCGAGGAATTAGTGACGGAAATTGTAGTACCCGCCAATCCACATGCTAGAGCCACAGCGAGCAGGCACGTGTTCGTTCGCATAGAAATCACCTTCGCTTCCGCACCGACGATTGGGTGCGGGATCTCGCCAATCGTACAGGGAACCTTGGCAAGAAGAGCGCCACGGAATGTGATGGGGAGGAAGCGTGCATAACTTGTTGAAAACACCAACGGTCGAATGGAACTGATGGGCATCGGACATGAACCTCGCTGAGGAAATACGCTACATCGCTCCGCTCACCGATGTTGCAAAAGGACACATGGATTCTCAAAACGGTGGGAGATCGGCAATTCTCTCATCTAAGAATTCCATGTCTTGGCGGTTACCCGATGTCGGTGAGTTTGTTCAGCAAACAATGGCTCGGGCTCACTCAAAAGGCGATCACACGACTCTCGGCACCCCAATTGCTCCTGAACCAACTGGTGGCGAGCAATTGTTCTAACCGAGAGAGTAATGGTCGGGGCGTGGTGTCGCCATCGCGATCGAGATTGTGAGGGATGAATGTGGCATGGGGTTCATTACAAAGTCGATGCATCTGCTCGTGAAAGTGACGTCACCGAGGAGGAAGGAGGCAACATGACCGTATCCCGCCATGTAGAACAAGCAGCAGGCAAGCTTCAGGTGGCCGCGCGGCAGATCGTGCTGGCGCGGGAAGGCCCGGATAGCTGTGAGAATCAAAGAGTCTGGCTGGAGGCGCTCACGACCTACTGCGAGGCCCTCGCCGACATCCATACCTATAATAATGAGTCCATTCACGAGAAACTTCACGAGTTGGCAGGGCGGATGGGGTTGAGAAAGTTTCCGTCTTCACCCTAACCGCCGAGGACGATGTCATCCACAAAGCCATTGCGTCTCGCTATTGTCGGACTCGGCACGATCGGAAAGGCCTGCGCGGAACTCATCGCTCGGAGCCATGACCTCGCGGTGGGAGCATTCGTTCGTCAGCCGGCCAGTGGAGCGGTGGGACTACCCGACCACCTCCGACACATTCCGCTCCTGACCCATGTGGGTCAGGTGGGGGAAGTAGATGGAGCCCTGATCTGCGTGCCGACGAACGCCGTCATGGAGGCTGCCTCTCAGATTCTTCAGCATGGAATTCCGATTGTGGATTGCGCCATTCTCCATGGAGAGTCGTTTCACGCCCACAAGGAGGCGATCGGCAAATTGGCCTTTCAGCACAATGCTCCGGCCATTGTCGGTGCCGGGTGGGACCCTGGGGCGCTCTCGGTCTTTCGATCCTGGTTGGCGTTGCTCACACCAGGAGGGAGGACCGAGACGACGCATCGGCCTGGAATCACGCTCCGCCACACAGTCATGGCCAAGAGCGTCGTCGGCGTGAAAGATGCGCTGTGCACAGAAGTTCGAGCCACAGACGGCCGAGTGCAGCGTTATGTCTATATCGAATTGGAGAAGGGGGCGAACGCCGAATTCGTAGCCCAGGCTATTCGGGCCGATCCACTGTTTCTAGGGGAAGAAACGCAGGTATTCCCCATGGAGAGTCTTGCCTCGCTCGAGCAGGAAGGACGGGGTGTTGTGCTCGACCGGCGGAGTTCTCCGCAACGGCTAGGCAGCCAGCACTTCATGCTGGAGGGGCGTTTCGACGAAGCGGTGGTAACGGCCGAGGTCATGCTCGCGGCGGCCCGCGCGTTGCCGGACCTTGACCCCGGCGCCTACTCCCTTGTGGATCTTCCCCTCAGCGCCTTGTGGGGCGAACGGGCCGACAAGGCGGAGCGAGAATGGCTCTAGTTATGGAAAAGCGGGAGCCGGATCGATTGGTGGTCTGGGAGACATTTCCCTCCTGGGCACAGTTCAGTTGGCTCTACCTCATGAGTGCTCTTTCCGCCCTCCGTGCGGCGGTGTTTCATAGATTTGGCCTGGGTGGGTGGGAGATGTGGATGATCGGGGCCGGGATCCTGCTTGCCTGCGCCGCAGTCCTGCGGCACTGGGTGCACTACGAACTCACGAGGGATCAGATCATGGTGCGCAACGGCTATACGGGACGCGTGATTCAATCCATTCTCCTGAGTGATATCCGCGAAGTGACGATACGGCAAGGCTTCGTCGCGCAGTTCTTTGGAATCGGCACGCTGGTCATTCAGTCGCGGACCTCGGATCGAATGCTCTCATTGCGGGGAGTGTGCGATCCCGAAGAAGTGAAAATTCGTATCCAGGCCCTGGCTTAGAAACATCATCGAACGGCAATGAATTCAGAGCCGGCGAGCGCATGATCGGGTGCTGAATTCGACAGGCTCAGAACGATTCAAAAGGTAGTGGCCGCCTTGTATCTGACCGGTTGATGCCGGCAGGGGACCTATCTCGTGTTGCAACGATGAGAATCGCGCTGACCGGTGATGTAATGCTCGGACGACTGGTGGATCAGTATGCCATTCAGAATCGCTCGGTGCGTCCCGAAGCGCTCTGGGGGGACGTGTTGCCGATCATGCTGAGTGCCGACTGCCGATTGGTCAACTTAGAGTGTGTGATCAGCAGCCGGGGAACGGAATGGCATCCGACCACGAAGGCGTTTCATTTCCCGCGCCCGGCCTCGAGCCATTGATTTTCTCTCAGCGGCAAAGATCAACGGGGTGACCTTGGCAAATAATCATGTGCTGGATTACGGGCCTGAAGCCTTGCTTGATTGCTTCCGGTTGCTCGACCAAGCCGGTATCAAACGGACCGGCGCTGGCGCCATGATAGAGGAAGCCCTGGCTCCTCTGGTTCTGGACTTGCCGGAGGGCCGCGTGGCCATCGTGGCTCTGACGGATAATGAGCCGGAATGGGAAGCGACAAAGGCGAAGCCGGGCGTGAACTACGTCGCGTACGGCAACCGTGGGTTGAAAGAGCCGTACCGAACTCGACTGACTCACGCGCTGCTGTCGGCGCGACGGCAAGCAGCCCTCGTGATCGTCAGCGCGCACGTCGGTCCGAACTGGGGTGCGCCATCGAGGGAGATCCAGGCGCTGGCGCATGGGCTTATCGACATGGGTGCCGACCTCTACTGGGGCCATTCCAACCATACGCCTCAGGCTATCGAGCTCTACCAGGGGAAAGCCATCCTTTATTCCACGGGCGACTTTGTCGACGACTACATGGTCGACACAGACGAACGCAATGATCTCTCGTTTCTATTCATGTTGGAATCGGAACATGGCCGGATCGCGCGTCTCGTCCTACATCCGACCTGCATTGAAGATTTAGGGGTTCGTCTCGCGAATGACCGGGAAACATCGTTTTTAAAAAAGTCGATGAACAGAAAATGCGAGACATGGGGAGTAGAGATTGCATTCGAGAATCACATAGGGATAGTCGCGATCAAGTGATGTGGAAACGTGAGACGAACGAGTCTCCTATGGGTAAGTATAGCCGCTGAACATCAGAGAGAGGACCGACCATGCAGTCCCTTAGTTCCGAGGCGGAACATGAGAAGGCGTGGGAACATTTCCCGCATGAGGCCGATATCGGCGTGCGGGGTATCGGTTCGACCAAGGAGGCGGCGTTTGAACAGGCGGGACTGGCACTGACCGCCGTGATCACAGACCTGGCCACGGTTGCTCCGATGGAAACCGTGTCCATTGCGTGTGAAGCGCCTGACGAGGAGTTGCTGTTGGTTGATTGGCTGAATGCGCTCGTCTACGAAATGGCCACGCGGAAGATGCTGTTCAGCCGATTCACCGTTCGCTTCAACGGCCATTCATTGCACGCAATGGCCTGGGGAGAGCCCATCGAAGTCGCGCGACATCAACCGGCCGTCGAAGTGAAAGGCGCGACCTATACCGAGCTCTCGGTAAGGCAGGATGAGCAGGGTCATTGGATTGCGCAATGCGTCGTCGATGTATAGACCGCAGTGAAAATCAGAATGGGGAACTGTGATGGATCTCAACTTGCTGAAACGGCGCGGACGCGAAGAATGGCACATTTCTCCTCACGGCAAGATGCGGGTGCCCGGGGTGATCTATGCCACCGAAGACTTGATTCACGACATGGACGAGAAAGTGTACGAGCAAGTGACCAATGTGGCGACGTTGCCCGGCATCGTTCAGGCCTCCTATGCGATGCCCGATGCCCATTGGGGCTATGGGTTTCCGATCGGCGGGGTCGCTGCGTTCGATCCTGATCTCGGAGGGGTGGTCTCAGCTGGAGGTGTGGGCTTCGACATTTCCTGCGGCGTTCGCCTGCTCCGAACGGGCCTTGCGGTCGAGGACATTCAGCCGGTGAAAGAGCTGCTGGCTGAGGCCTTGTTTCATCGCATTCCTGCCGGCGTGGGAAGCACAGGGAAGGTGCACTTGGATCGGCAGGAGATGGACGCCATGCTCGCCGGAGGGGCGAAATGGGCTGTGGGGAAGGGCTACGGGACGCACGAGGATTTGGAATTCATCGAAGAGCACGGTTGCATGTCCGGCGCCAAACCCGAGAACGTGTCGGATCACGCCAAGAAGCGCCAACAAGATGAAATGGGGACACTCGGTTCCGGGAACCACTATCTTGAAGTGCAACGGGTGGCGCAGGTATTCGATGCAGAGGCGGCGTCGGTCTTTGGAGTACGAGAAAACGACATTGTTGTGAGTATTCACTGCGGCTCGCGCGGACTCGGCCATCAGATCGGTACCGAGTTTATGAAAAGTATGGTCACGAGCGCGGCGCGGCACCATATCGAACTGCCCGATCGTGAGCTGGCCTGTGCCCCGATCAATTCCGAGGTAGGCCAGGAATATCTCGGCGCCATGCGGGCGGGGATTAACTGCGCGTTGGCCAACCGTCAAATCGTCACGCATCTCGTCAGGGAACTCTTTGCCGACATCCTGCCGCAGGCGACACTCTCACTCCTCTACGACGTTTCCCATAATACCTGCAAGGTCGAGGAACACGACATCGACGGAACGCCGACTCGTCTCTTCGTCCATCGCAAGGGCGCGACGCGGGCCTTCGGCCCTGGCCATCCCGATCTTCCTCCGCCCTTACGAGCCGTGGGGCAGCCGGTCCTGATCGGAGGCACAATGGGCACGGCCTCGTATGTGCTCGTGGGCACGAAGGAGAGCATGTCGCTGGCCTATGGGTCCGCCTGTCATGGAGCCGGTCGGAGTATGAGCCGACATCAAGCGCTTCGGCAGTGGCATGGCCGCGAGGTGGTGAAGGACTTAGCCGCGCGGGGAATTCTGATTCGTAGTCCATCTATGCGGGGCGTCGCCGAAGAAGCGCCGGGTGCCTACAAGGATGTCAGCCAGGTGGTGGACGCGGCGGATGACGCCAAGCTGGCACGGAAGGTGGCTAGGCTGGAACCGCTCATTTGTGTGAAGGGATAGGAGAAGAGAGGCCAGGGTTTCACACGATGATCACATGAGATACAACGGAGGCTACGATGGTGAAGTCGGAGCAAACGGGACAGAATGCAGAAGGAAAACGAGAGGAGACACTGCCGTTCGAAGAGCCCAGCTATTGTCTTTTCTGCGGCGTGGTGGGGCCGGCGCTGTTGTATGGCCACTGGGTGTGTGAGCATTGCAAGAACGTGGTGCAGGCAGAAGCAGTATCCAAAAAGCGCAAGATCGAGAAGGAGGGCGGCGGACTGGTTTAGCGGTTGCCGCCGAGGAGCGTTCGGAGGGGCTCCTATCATTTCACCAGGGAACGAGCGTCGCGTTGGGAGGGACGTATGGACATGAATCGCATGACAGTGAAGCTCCAAGAAGCCCTGCAGGCTGCATCAGCCCACGCGAGGCGTCGAAGCCATCAAGGTATTGATATCGAGCACCTGCTGCTCGCGCTGATGGAACAAGAAACAGGTCTGACGGGTCCGCTACTTGAACAGGCCGGTGTCTCTCCGGCCGCGGTACTGAAGGCCGCTGAGGCGGCGCTGGACCGGCTTCCACAGGTGCAGGGACCCGGATCAGCGCCCGGACAGACCTATGTGACGCAACGCTTATCGCAGGTGCTGACCCAGGCCGAACAGGAGATGCGAGGACTACACGATGAATATGTGAGTGTGGAGCACGTCCTGCTCGCGATGGTGGGAGAAGGGGGGATTTTTAGACAGCTCGGATTAACCCGCGATCGGCTGTTATCCGCGCTTCAACAAATACGTGGGAACCAACGGGTGACCAGTCAGGATCCCGAAAGCACCTATCAAGCGCTTGAAAAGTATGGTCGTGATCTCACCCGATTAGCCGGGCAAGGCAAGTTGGACCCGGTCGTGGGTCGGGACGAAGAAATCAGACGGGTGATTCAGATCCTGTCCCGACGGACGAAAAATAATCCGGTGCTCATCGGTGAGCCCGGGGTGGGGAAGACGGCGATCGTGGAGGGATTAGCGCAGCGAATTGTCAAAGGAGATGTGCCCGAAGGCCTGAAGCACAAACGCCTCATTGTGCTGGACATGGGAGCCTTGATCGCTGGCGCCAAGTATCGTGGCGAGTTCGAGGAGCGCCTCAAGGCGGTCCTCAAGGAAGTCCAGTCGGGCCATGGGCAGATTCTTTTGTTCATCGATGAGTTGCACACTGTCGTGGGGGCGGGCGCGGCTGAAGGCGCAATGGATGCGGCCAACATTCTCAAACCCATGCTGGCCCGAGGCGAACTGCATATGATCGGGGCGACCACACTCGATGAGTACCGCAAGCACATTGAAAAGGATGCGGCGCTCGAACGTCGGTTTCAGCCGGTGCTCATTGGTCAACCGACCGTCGAGGACACCATCTCGATCCTACGAGGACTCAAGGAACGGTACGAAATCCACCACGGTGTGCGTATCAAGGACGCCGCGCTGATCGCAGCCACTAAACTCTCGCACCGATACATCGCGGACCGCTTCTTGCCGGACAAGGCCATTGACCTCATGGATGAGGCGGCTGCTCGCCTCCGGACGGAGATCGACAGTCTGCCGGCAGAGTTGGATGAGATCTCGCGGAAGGTCCTGCAGTTGGAGATTGAGCGGGAGGCCCTCCGCAAGGAAACCGACCCCGCCAGCCGCGCACGATTAGAGGCGCTTGAAAAGGAGTTGACCGAGAAGGTGCGCGATCGGGATGTGCTCAAGACCCACTGGGAAACAGAGAAAGTGTCTGTCGGTCGCCTGCATAAGCTTCGGCAACAGATCGAAGGCATGAAACAGGAGATGGAACAGGCCGAGCGGGCGTACGACCTGAACCGGGTCGCGGAGTTGCGGTATGGCGAGTTGCCCAAGCTGGAGCGGCAACTCACCGCAGAGGAGCAGCATCTGGTAAAGAAGCAAAACGGACAGCGGTTGCTGAAGGAGGAAGTGGATGAAGAGGACATTGCTGAGGTCGTCAGCCGCTGGACCGGCATTCCCGTCGCTCGTCTGGTGTTAGGTGAGATGGAGAAACTGCTGCATCTGCAGGACCTCTTGCACAAGCGGGTGGTCGGTCAGGAGGAGGCGGTTCGGGCTGTTGCAGATGCGGTGATACGCGCCCGGTCGGGAATCAAGGATCCCTCCCGTCCGATCGGCTCCTTCCTGTTCCTCGGTCCAACCGGCGTTGGGAAAACAGAGCTCGCCCGCGCCTTGGCTGCCACACTCTTCGATGATGAAGCGAATCTCATTCGCATTGATATGTCTGAATACATGGAGAAACACACCGTCGCTCGGCTCATCGGCGCTCCGCCCGGCTATGTGGGGTATGAGGAAGGTGGCCAACTCACGGAGGCGGTCCGGCGTCGTCCGTTTTCCGTGATTCTGTTCGATGAAATCGAGAAGGCGCACCATGACGTGTTCAATATGTTGCTCCAGGTGATGGATGACGGCCGACTCACCGACTCGCATGGCCGCACGGTGGACTTCAAAAATACAGTGCTGATCATGACCTCCAATATCGGAAGTCAGGATATCCTGGAGGCCCAACAGCGACAGATGCCGTATGAGGAGATGAAGAAGGTGGCCATGACGGACCTCCGCCGGCACTTCCGGCCGGAGTTTTTGAACCGCGTGGATGAGACGGTGGTGTTCCATCCGCTCTCCACGGCGCAGTTGGTCGCGATTGTGGACATCCAATTGGCTCGCTTGGAAAAGCGTTTGGCCGAGCGGAGGATTGCTCTTGAACTCACTGCTCAGGCGAAGGCTGACCTTGCTCAACGTGGCTATGATCCCGTGTATGGCGCGCGCCCACTCAAGCGATTAATCCAGCAGGATCTTGAAACACCGATCGGTTATGCACTCGTGAAGGGCGAGCTACGGGACGGCGATATGGCTCATGTGGACCTCAAAGACGGGAAGATCGTGCTGATCCCAACGGTCCGGCCCAAAGTTGCGTAACAGGTTGTTGACAAACTCTATGGCGACCCAGAAATGAAGCGTCGTGGACGATCACAGACGGAACGCGAATATCCTGCAGGCTGTTCAGAAAGGCCGTCCAGCAAGGCCGCAGCAAGCGAAGAGGCGAATCGTACTCTCTGC
>JBGSIO010000106.1:0-5321 GCA_041742455.1 Nitrospira sp.
ACCGCATCCAAGGGATCGGTGATGTCCCGCACTTCCTTACCCAAATGCGACATTTCGGCAATACCGCCGGCGTTGTCCGTGATCGGACCAAACGCATCGATCGCCACGACAATCCCAGCCATCGAGAGCATCGACACCGCCGCGACGGCCACACCGAACAACCCACCAGACTCCGCGCCGCCGCAGACCCAATAACTGCCGAGAATAGCCATGGCAATCACCACCACCGGCGCCGCTGTCGCTTGCATGCCGACCGCCAGCCCCGCGATGATATTCGTCGCATGGCCGGTTTCGCTTGCTTTGGCGATATATTGCACCGGTTCATAGTTCTTCGACGTGTAATAATCGGTAATGAACACCAGCGCCAGCGTCACCGCCAATCCTATCAACGCTGCGATGTAGTAACTGAATCCACTGACGCCTCCTACCCCGCCCATGATCATGAGGGTGACCGGTAGAAATGCCACAGCAGCGATCCCGCCGGCCACAAACAGTCCCTTGTAGAGCGCTGTCATGACCTCCCCACCCGGGCTCACCTTCACGAAGAGAACCCCGATGATCGTCGCGAAAATCGTCAGGCCTCCTAAGACCAACGGATATAGAATTGGGGCAGTCGCCCCCTTAAACATCGTAAAGGCCAGCACCATGGCCGCGACCGTCGTCACCGCGTAGGTCTCGAACAGGTCCGCCGCCATGCCGGCGCAGTCACCGACGTTGTCACCCACGTTATCCGCAATGACGGCGGGATTCCGTGGATCGTCTTCCGGAATTCCCGCTTCGACCTTACCGACAAGATCCGCACCCACATCCGCCGCCTTGGTATAGATGCCGCCACCAACGCGGGCAAACACTGAGATCAGGCTGCCGCCAAAGCCAAGGCTCAGCAAGGCGTGAATGGCCTTTTCTTGCCCAGCTATTGATTGCGCAATCATATAGAAGGTCGTAATCGACAAAAGTCCAAGACCGATCAACAACAGACCCGTCACCGCACCCCCTCGAAACGCGACGGTCAAGGCGGCATTCATGCCACTGTGCGCGGCTTGCGCTGTCCGCACGTTGGCGCGCACGGCGATGATCATCCCCACATAGCCGGCAATCGACGAGGCTCCCGCGCCGACCAAAAATCCGACCGCCGTGAGCAAGCCAAACTTATCGGAGATGGCCCCAGCGCCCCAGAGGACGACGAAGAGCACCGCGGCCACATAGCCGACGGTTTTGTACTGTCGATTCATGTAGGCACTAGCACCTTCTTGAATGGCCTTTGCAATTTCTTGCATCTTTGCATTGCCGGCATCGAGCTTGAACACCCACATCGCAAGGTACAACCCATAGCCAATACCAGCCACGGCGGCTATGAGGGCAAACGTGATAATCGCTGAGTCACTCACGAGAAAACCTCCTGCTGGTTAAACGGACTCCTTTTGTCACACGGCTCTCCGTGGCTTCAACCCATCCAAAGTACATGCGCGAGTGGGGAAACCCAAGGCGGGCGGAGTCGAACTCGAAGCTAACCACCCGAAAAGCTGGACTATTCTATAGAGTCATCTTGAGCGGATCAAGACAAAATACTGCCCGCGTAACCGGTAGTTCTCCACCCACGTTCTGGACGAAGGTTTGCTAAGTCCTGGCAATACTTAGCCTCGAGCCGAGTCGGTTACAGTCAGCTGGGCTACAGATTTGCCATCTGAGGGGATGATAAGGTATGGACTATCTATCAAGCAGAACAATGGGTTACGGGGTTACGCATGACAACTGTGATCCTCAGAACGATCCTTTGTGTATGTTTCACCGCCCTCTTTGCAGCATGTGGGGAAGAAGACGAGACACCAGCCTCCGTCCCAGCTTCAACCAGCCTGAAGCTTCAACCCATTTCGAGTAACCTGCGCGCTCCGGTATTCCTGACTGCTCCACGTGGGGATGTGAATCGCCTGTTTGTCGTGGAACAGGGAGGCACTATTAAGGTTCTTGATCGGGCAAGCGGGACAGTGCTCTCAACATTTTTGACCCTGTCCGGCATTACGAGCGGCGGAGAACGAGGGTTGTTAGGTCTGGCTTTTGACCCCAACTATAATGCCAACGGGCGGTTCTACATCTTTTATACAGACGTCAATGGCGCCATTACCGTCAGTCGATTTTTGGTGTCGGGATCGGACGCCAATATTGCTGATTCAACTTCACAGGTGATCTTGGTCACCATTCCCCATCCGAACTTTGCCAACCACAACGGAGGCATGGTGGCCTTCGGACCGGATGGGTGTCTATACGCGGGCGTCGGGGACGGGGGAAGTTCAGGCGATCCGAACAACAACGCACAGAATCTCGCCAGTCGGCTGGGGAAAATTCTCCGAATTGATCCGGCCACCCCAGGAGCAGCCTGCACCAGCGGAGGCGTAAATCCTTTTGTCCTCACCGGAGGCAGTCAGCTGATATGGAGCTATGGCCTGCGAAATCCTTGGCGCTTTGCCTTTGATGAGGACAATCTGTACATCGCTGATGTTGGACAAGCGACCAGAGAAGAAATCAACGTGTCAACTGGCACCAATGCCGGGCGAGCACTCAACTACGGCTGGCGACTGATGGAAGGATCAGCCTGTTTTAATCCCTTAACCAATTGTAACAACGGAGGATTGACGTTACCGATACTAGACTATCCACATGAGGACGGCGCGTGCTCGGTCACCGGCGGTTTCGTCTATCGAGGTTCAGCTGCCCCTGCCATTCAAGGGACCTATTTTTATGCCGATTTCTGCGGCGGCTTTGTCCGCAGCTTCCGCTTCAACAACGGCTCAGCCATTGAACGAACTGAATGGCCGTTGCTGGCGGCCTCTTCGATCACTAGCTTCGGCCAGGATGGTCTAGGAGAACTCTATATCCTTACCCAAGGTGGCACCGTGTCTCGGATTGTCCCGAACTAGAATGTCTTCCAATTCGCGAGGTGGCTTGGCCTCTCACTGCTTCACTGGTTTACGACTGCCATTTACTTTGCTATAGTCCGCCAAGAAGAACCTATGGGACTGGAACCAAACTACATCATCGTCGATGGACAAACCTTTTCCAAGGCCAAACTCGCGTTAGACAACCACGTCTACAAGAACTGTCAGATCGACGACTGCGATCTGTACTATAGCGGCGGGCAGTACGAGCTACTCGATACCCACATCACAAACTCTCGTCTCATCCTGAACCATCCCGCCAAGGGTATCTATAACGCGCTCCAGATCTTCAAGATGAAATCCCCGGGTTCCCTCATCGTCTTCGAGTAATCAATTTCTTCATGCCCTACACTTACGATTACACCCGCGCCGAAGCCGGCGACGAAAGTGTTTTAAGGCGCTATTGGCGTTTCGCCAAAATGACGCTGACCCGCTGGACAAGGGCCAAGGCTTTTGCCTTCGACGGACGTTCCTATCCGTACCTCTATCATTTCTGCAACAAGACATGGAAAAACGAGCGCGGCGTCGAGATTCCCATCTTCCGAGATATCCTGCTTCGCCATCAAGACGCGCGCATTCTTGAGGTCGGCAACGTACTCTCGCACTATGTCCCGATCCACCACGACGTGGTCGATAAGTACGAGGTCGCGCCGGGCGTCATCAACCAGGATATCGTCGAGTTTGCGCCGACAGCACGCTACGACCTCATTCTGAGCATCTCAACACTGGAGCACGTTGGCTGGGATGAAGTACCGCGCGAGCCAGACAAGCTCCTGCGCGCCCTCGAACACTTGCGGAACCGATGCCTCACTCCCGGCGGGAAAATCGTGGCCAGTTTGCCGGTGGGCTACAACGAGTTCTTCGACGAACTACTCCGTGACGGCAAGCGTCCTTTTACCACACAGCACTTTCTCAAGCGGGTCTCGAAGCGGAACTATTGGGTGGAATCAGATTGGGAACAATGCCGCGACGAACTATACGGCCGGTTCGTTGCCCATGCTATCTGCATTGGGATCATCCAGGGATAACCTCACCATCGAGCGTACACCGGTTCACGCTAGAGTTAGGTTCCAAGCTCCGAAGTTTATGGGCGTCGTCAGCGTGGACTCCTTTTTAGGTACCACCACCTGCCTCATCGGGTATTACTATGCCTTTCTCCGTCAGATATGCCATAAAGATCGGGGTCAGAGTGCAATTTTGAGAGATTGGTTCCTTGAACTTTTAAGGTTTCAGGAGCTTGATTTTCACAAGACCTTGTTTCGGATATCCGCTTTGGCGGTCTCCCAATCGACGAATTGAGATTGACCATCGGCGAGTCGTTGGCGGCGCTCATCAAGGATGTCTTTGCGCCAGGCTGGAGATTCGATGGCTTCTGGAGTACGGGCAATGTCTTCCCATAGAGACTCCATCGCAGCAAGCTTCTCGTGGAGACCCATATCTTTGAGGGGAAGGTTGAAGGGCATGGACTCACGATACCTCAGCCCCCAACAGATCAAATCTATCAGATTTCGCAGCTTACTGTTACGCTTCACCCGTTACCTTCCACGCATGCCCAGCTACTTCCCAACCAGAATATTCTCTATCCGCTTCACGATCTCGATCGGCTGAAAGACCGGATCTTGTGATCCCTACGACTGCAAGCACGCGCACCTGATCTGATTTGATGGTATAGAGCAGCGCGTAGGGGAATCGGAGAAGGAGTCGGCGTCGGATGGTCTCTGTGATCAGCGGACCAGCTTCGGGGAAATTCGCAATGGCCTGCGTACAACGCACAGCTTCATCAAGAAACGTACTTCAGTCCAGGACTTTCTGACTCGTAATACTGGGCGGTCTCGTTCAACTCGCGGCGGGCCAATCGATGATAGGAGACGCGATCCATTCACTGTAGCTTGGCCCGAGCTTCCCGAAATACGTCTTTTGCGGAAGTGGATACGTCTGGCTGAGTATCCATCTCCACAGCTCTACGCTCAGCCTCCTCAACCCACAGTCTGGCATTTTCCTCTTCGGAGAGATTTTCCAAGCTCGCCAATAATTTTCCTGCCAAGCGGGTCCGCGACTTTGGGTCGAGCTTTAACGCCTCAGCTTCAAGTTCCTGAATACTCATGGAATCATTCTACTCCAAACCCGATTGGTGAACCAAACGATATTGCTCTGAAGTCTAGCCGATTATATCTTTGAGGAGGAAGTTGAATGCCACATGTTCAGTATATCAGTACCAAACAGATTCAGATCCATCAGACTACGCGTCTGTAGCTAGCACATCATCTGTCCGGTTTTTGTAGCACCTGATCTGTCCGGTTTAGGGTGCGCCCTCAAGGAGGGCCACCATGACACGGGCGACAGTCCTACAGGAGGTGCGACGGATGCGATTTGAAGAGCTGTATACCC
>JBGSIO010000107.1:0-3785 GCA_041742455.1 Nitrospira sp.
CTCTCTCCCTTCTTGTCATCAGGAAGGCCGGTCACGGCAAAGACCTGGGAATCGGCTCCGGCTGCCTGCTGCAACGCTTCTTCAACTTTCCCGTGCGGAACCATCTCGCCTCCGATTTTGGAGAACCGAGAAAGTCGGTCGGTGATCGTCAAAAATCCATCGTCATCCAACGAAGCGATGTCCCCAGTGACGTACCAGCCGTTCCGCATCACCTGGGTGGTGAGGTCTTCACGGCCTAGATAGCCATTCATCACGTTCGGCCCCTTCACCAGCAACATGCCTGACGCACCGGTTGGCAACGGGGTGTCATGGTCCGGATCCACGATCCGTAGTGACACCCCGGGGAGCGGTTGGCCGACGGTACCGCGGCGCGATGCCGGTTGGTAGTACCCTGCAGCGCGGAAGTCGGGGCAATTGACGGCGATGACAGGAGCGCATTCCGTGACGCCGTAACCTTCGATCGGTCCGATGCCGAACTTGTCCTCGATCGATTGCGCAAGCCGTGCGGACAGCTTTTCCGCGCCGGTGAGAATGACGCGCACGGAGCTGAACTGTTCCGGTGTGCAGCGGCGGGCATAGAGCTGTAGAAAGGTTGGGGTAATGACGATGAAGGTGAGGCGATATTGGCGGATCAGTTCGCCGATCGCCGCCACATCGAGCGGTGACGGGTGAAAGATCATCGCCGCATTATTGAACATCACAAACCAGAAGACCATGTACCCGAATGAATGAAAGAACGGCAAGATGCCGAGAACCCGTTCGTCTTGATAGAGATGAAGCATCTGCGTGGCGCCTTGGCAGTTGGAATCGATACTGAAGTGCGAAAGCATGACACCCTTGGGTTCTCCGGTACTGCCGCTGCTGAAGATGATCGTGGCCAGGCTGTCCGGAGTGAGCGGAGTGATTTGCCCGCAGGCTCGTTCGATGAGGCGGCAGGGAGCGAACAGGGCCAGAAGCGCCGCGACTACTTTCTGACCGGTGCCGATCGTCATGGCTAGATCTTCCAGCCAGATCACCGACGGTCCATCCGGCAGTTCGAGCTTAGCTTTTTCGATAAAGGCATGGCTTGTGACGATCGTGCGCAGCCCTGCCAGGTGGACCGCAGCTTCCAAACCGGCTTTCCCGACCGTATAGTTCAGGTTTACGACAATCTTGCCGCAGAGAGCCGCAGCGACGTTCACCAAGGCTGTGGCGACCGTCGGTGGCAGCAGGACGCCGACATAGTCCTGGCCCTGCCAGTAGGGTCGAAGCGTGCGCGCAAGGACGATCGATCCGATTAGGGCCTGCAGTGATGACACGCGGGGACGATTCTGGTCGGCCATGGCCATGCGGAATGGGTAACGACGCATCGCCGAGATAAACTGACGATGGAGAGGGCGGCGACCAGGTTTCCTAAGTTGCCAAGCTGCTTCGCCGAGCTCGTGAATCTCTGCGCGCAATGTGTTTGCCGTCGTACCTGGGGGCAACGGTGCACCGAATGAGACCGTGACGGGGTAGGGGAGTTGTTCCGGAACTTTCCAGAGAAAGCGTCCGTGATTGAAGCTGAAGATGCTGCCCCAGACGCGATCCAGGTGAACCGGGATGATCGGAGCCGTTCGTCCTTTTACGATCCGTTCAAAACCCCGACGGAACGGCAGGAGCGTGCCGGTGCGCGTGATCTGGCCTTCAGGGAAAATACAGACAAGGTCGCCTTGGTCGAGTGCGGCGCTTGCCTCACGAAGGGCTTTCAGGATGACCCGCAATCCTCCATGAGAAGAAATCGGGATGACATTGAGGGCCTTCATGAACGGCTTGAAAAACGGATGCTCGGCGTATTGCGAATCCACGACGAAGCGTACCGGGCGATCCACGCTGGCGATCAACAGAAACCCATCGATAAAGGAGATGTGGTTCGGAACGAACAGCCCACCGCCGGAGGTGGGAACATGAGACTGGCCGACAATGCGAAGCCGATAAACGGTATGGGTAAGGATGACCAGTATCAGGCGAAGAAGCGTGTTAGGTAACAGCCACAGGGCCCATGCCATACCAGCCATAGTCATGGCGGCGGTGGCCAAGAAGATCCCGCTTGTTGAGAGACCGGCATGGGCTAAGGATCCACCGGTAACGGATCCCAACAAGATCCCAGTGAATACACAGGTGTTGGAGAAGGAAATGACGGCACCGCGCCGGTCTGGAGGGGATTTCCATTGGAGAATGGCGTTCAAGGGAACGAAGATGAACGAACTGGAAATCCCCAGAGCGATCATCATAAGAAACGTTCCAGACAATGGAGGTGTCAGCGCGCCGAGCAAAAGCAAGGTGAGAAAGACGCCGATGGCGCCCAGGGGAATCAGCCCGTATTCCACTCGATTTTGTGAAATCCGTCCGACCATTACGGCTCCGATTCCGATGCCCACCGATAGCACGGTGAGTGGAAGGCCAGACATCGCATCGGAGAGCTGGAGGACGGCCTTGGCATACACGAGCAGGTTTTGACTGAACAGGCTCGCAATTGTCCAGAAGAGGATCTCCATGGGAATCGCCATGCGCAGCATCTGCTCAGACTGAATCGCTGCCCAGGCACCTCGGAGAGTGGCCCCTACTCCTCCAACTGAGCGAGCAGCTGGTACCTGTGGAATGCTCAGGGCAGTGGTGAGACCGAGGAACGAGAGGCCGGTCAGTGCCAGGGGAGCCAGCCAGGTGTGATCACCGGCAACTTGAAGAAGGAATCCACCGGCTGCGGTTCCTGTGAGAATCGCTGCAAAGGTCCACATCTCTAAGAGGCCGTTCCCCTGGGCGAGGCGTTCGTGTGGGATCAGTTCTGGCAGGATGCCGTATTTCGACGGGCTAAAGAGGGCACTATGCACCCCCATGCCGCAGAGCACAATCAAGGGAAGCATGCCACCGGCAGGATTCAACCACAAAGCGACCGTGGCGGATCCCATGAGGAACACCTCCACGACCTTAATGGCAATGATGACGGATCGCTTACTGAGCCGATCGGCTAAGGTGCCTCCGACGAGAGAAAGGAGGACCAAAGGAAGGGTGAACACGACAAAGGCCATTGCGGTCTGGGTCTGAGCGACCGTTTCCAGTTCAGGTCCTGGCGCCAGGCCCGTGGTCGCTTGGCGAATAGCCAGCAGGGCCACCATGAGTTTCCACGCGTTGTCGTTGAACGCGCCACAGAATTGAGCCATGAGGAGGCCACGAAGTGGAGAAGGATGCGGGGATGTCTGAGGGACAGGACCGGCCGTGGTGATCATCCGTGAAGTCTATTGTGCCTGATTGTGGATCTCTCTGGAAATAGGCAGTCCTTCCAGCTCCATAATCCGAAGTGCATTTGTCGTCGGACAGGGGCCTGGTCGTAGCCGGTAATCGAACTCGAGTGCACCGTTTGACACAGTTTCTTGAAAATGCGCATTAATCAGTCTCGGGACGACTGGCTCCAAGTCCGCCAGCTCCAGATCGTGGGTGCTGACGAGTCCGAAGCCGTTTCCTTGCGACAGGGTTGTAATGTAGGCCTGGCTGCCGATGAGCCGCTCCCGGTTGTTGGTGCCTTTGAAAATCTCGTCGATCAGAAACAGTACGGGTGGCGCGGCCGACTCCCGAGTCGCATCCAGGATCGCTTTGAGTCGTTTGACTTCAGCGTAGAAAAACGACAGACCGGCATCGAGCGAATCATCGACGCGGATGCAACAGGCCAGCCGGCTCCATGTCCACTCGAATGAGCGCCCACAGACAGGTCCCCCAGCTTGTGCGAGACAGAGATTGATCCCGATGGTGCGGAGAAAGGTGCTCTTGCC
>JBGSIO010000108.1:0-8033 GCA_041742455.1 Nitrospira sp.
CTTGCCGAAGTACTACAGCAACGCCTGAGCTCGACGGTTACTGCCTTGACATCGGCGACTCAAGCCCTCACAGCGCTGACCTCCAAACAGTCGCCAGTGAAGCTTGATGATCTGCCTAGTGAGATCGCGCATGAGGTTCAACGGGCTATGAGGCCGATCATGACCCCTTTGCTGGAAGCCGTCCAGGATCTAACCAGGGCGATCAATAGCCAATCTTCCTCGGTCCAGCTCTCGCAACCAGAAATAGAAGCCATGTTTCAAGAACTAAGAAGTCACACGCAAGAGAAGCAATGAAAAAGCCGTGAATTGGAGAAACCGATGAAGCCGTCATTTGGGCCAGACTCCTATGAACGGTCATCTTTTCTGACAAACGGCGTTGCAGATCTGATGACCTCACTCGCCGTGATCTTCATTCTCTTGTTCGCGGCCTACGTTACTCGTGTTGAGGATGGAAATGTGAAGCCGGATCTGAACCGGACCGCTCCCCTGGAGTCAAAGCCCAGGATCGACCCACTTCATCCAAGGCTGGAGGCCCAAAGTCCGAGCATTCTTACTGCCACGATACCGGATCGCGTGCTCAACTTTGAGTTTGGAAAGAGCACATTGCTACCGTCAGCAGAAACCTTCTTATCCGAAGTCATACCTCACTACGCCACCATCGCCTGCGGACCGGGAGGGACGGACGTGGAGGCTTTTGTGATTGAAGGATATACCGATGACCTCGGAGATGATGTGCGCAATTTGCGGTTGAGTCAGGATCGGTCCTTCGCCGTGTTGGTTAAAAGTTTGGAAGTAATCCACGAGAAGCTTCCTTGGGCCTATGAATGTTTCTTACAGAAAGCCACGGCGAACGGGCGTGGAAGACAGCACCTCCTGCGAAATGACACCGGACACCTCGACCGAGAGAAAAGCCGACGCGTCATGTTCCAAATTCACATGCGCCCAAAGTAAGGTGTTCATCACCGGAATTCTTTAAAATACAAGCGTCAGTTATCCGAGAACGTCACGAGAGCTGATCTAAGTGCCGAAGTCGAGACGAGTGAGGTGATCCATGGATTTGCTGGGTTAATGCAATGAATTTATCGAGAGAAAGGTTTTCTGCTCGTATAGAAAGAGATAAATGAAGTGCCGTCAATGCCGCTACGACATGCTGCTGATCGTATCCCTGATCCCTCAGTGAATTGACGAGCGTTTTGCGGCGATGCGCAAAGGCCGCTCGTACAATCGCTGCGAACTGATCTCTGCTTTCTCTCACCTGTGCAATCAGACCTTTAGTCCGAAGTAACACGACGGCGGAATCAACGTCCGGTCTCGGGCGGAAACATTGTGGCGAGACCTTAAATGCTTTGGTGATGTCAGCCGAGTATTGAGCCATAACGGATAAGACGCCGTAGTCCGAACTTCCAGATTTTGCGACTAATCGATCGGCAACTTCGTTTTGGAGCATTAGGACCAAGCGGGTGACGCGCTGTTGTTGCTCGAGGAGACGAAAAAGAAGGGGGGTGGATAGATAATAGGGGAGATTTGAGACCACGATGGTACCAACCGGAAGCTGTTCAAGCGGGTACGCCATCGCATCGCCGAGTACAAGCGTGAGATTCTGAAACTGGGTTGGTCGTTCGGTTAGGTACGTATGGAGTCGAGAATCGATCTCAATCGCCGTGACTCGCCCAGCGGATTGACAAAGCGCGTCTGTCAGGATGCCTCGACCGGGCCCGATTTCCAAGACGCTATCCTTGAGGGAGAGTTCGGCCAGCGAAATGATCTTGCGGACGATGTTGGGGTCAATGAGGAAGTTCTGTCCGAGGTGCTTAATGGCTGCCGGGACGGGCGAATCGCCCACCGTCAACTCCTGGGTGAAGGGGTTTGCGACAACTGTTTGACGAGTGCCAGCAGAGGGGCGCGATAACAGTCGACGAGATCACTAAATTCTTCGACCAAATCGTTGGTGAATGATGGTCCTGGATGGATGTCGGCGAATACCGCACCCTGTTGACGTCCAACCGAATTCGAAATGAGCGACGCAGTCTGTGCTTTCCATTTTGTGATTCGTTCGGCCCCGGCCACGGTGTTCAAATCTTGAAGAGTCTGACTCGCAATAGACTCTAGCTCCTTCAGTTGTTGGAGAACGATGGAAACGCCATTTGGCACGTCAGGCGACACGGCTGGATGGTCCTTTCTTGACGTGCCGACGTCTGGTCTTGGTCTGTGCAATATTTGCAGCTAGCTTCATGGCTTCTATGAGACTCCCTGGATCCGCAATTCCTCGCCCAACGATGTCAAAGGCGGTTCCATGATCGACCGAGGTGCGTATGATAGGGAGCCCTACCGTAAGATTCACACACATGCCGAACGAGACCAGTTTCAACGGAATTAAGCCTTGATCATGGTAAAGGGCCACGATGCCATCATAGTGCCCTTTGGCAGCTTTTCCAAATAAGGTATCAGCCGGCAAAGGATCAGTGGCCAGCATACCCTGCTGTTGGGCCGAACGCGCAGCAGGAAGAATGACGCGAGCTTCTTCGTCGCCGAACAGTCCGTGCTCACCCGCATGGGGATTGAGGGCAGCCACTCCGATTTTAGGGCGCTTGATTCTGAACAAAGTTGTCAGTGCGAGGTGAGCCAAGCGAATTGCTTTTTCGATTTTCTCTTGGGTGAGCAGCGACGAGAGATCTCTGATCGCGACGTGAGTTGTCACGAACATAATCCGTAACGGCCCTCCCACAATCATCATGCCCGACTCGCTTGCCTGGGTCAGATCTGCCAACAATTCAGTGTGGCCTGGGTAGTGACAGCCGGCCATATGGATGGCTTCCTTGTTGATGGGGGCTGTGACCATCCCGTCGATACAGCCCAACTGGGCCAGTTCAACGGCTTTCTTGATGAAGGTCACTGATGCAGCACCGGTCTCTGCAGCTGCGCGGCCAGGCTTGAATGTTCGCAATGGGAGATCCAGTGGGTCCAGTACGGCGACTGTTCCCCTGCGGGGCAGTAAGGTCGCATGATCCTCAATACGGCATACGCGTAGCTTGAGTCTCAAGGCCTTGACCGTTCGTTCCATTACGGGAAGCGACCCGATCACGATCGATCGGCACACGTTCTGTAAACGAGGTTTTGATAGCGCTTTGGCGATGACTTCGGGGCCGATGCCTGCGGGGTCTCCCATCGTAATTCCCAGCAAGGGAAGAGGAGATGATGATGACCGACTTCGGGACGATAGCGATTTAATTGGCATAGAGATGCAAGGTATAACCGAGATAAAATACCACGCCGGCAGCAAGTAGCCATGGGCGCCACCGGCCTCCGATCAGGATCTGCAACAGACAGAGACCTACGGCCTGCACCGCTAAAACCATGCTGGTCATGGCAGTTGGGGCAATCACCCATTCTGTTCCAATCAATCCCAAAGAGACCGGCAAGGTCCCCTGAAACACCATGGCTCCTGTGACATTGGCCACGGCGAGTCGGTCTTTCTTTCGATAGAGCCAGAGAAAGCTGTTGGACATCTCAGGTAACTCAGTGGCAAGGGGGGCGATGAGCAAGGCTAAAATCAACGGTGACATTGAGAAAAGACCGGCCATCGATTCGGCAGCCATGACGAACAAATGGGCGCCCAGTATCAAGCCCCCTAAACCCAAGAAAGCTTGAAGGCTGATCATCGGGTAGGAAGGCGTGTCGGCAGCCTTGTCGAAAATGAGAGGTTCCAATTCGCTGCCTTCTCCATCTTCGCCAGCCGGAGAAAATTTGATCTTCATGTAGAAAATGTACAAACAGACGAGTGCGCCGGCTGCGATGAGGTGGATGAGTCTGGATGGACTGAAGGCGCAGCCTAACGCCACAAGATACCCAAATATGAAAAACGTCAGATCCGTCATGACTTCACGATAATTCAGCTGAAAGCGCGCGGTCCGTTTGCCGGCCCGAGCGTAGAGCAGCAGCAGCAGCGCTAAAATGGGTAGGACCAGCGTGCTCAGCATGAATGGGGCGCCCAAGATCGCGCCCAACCCTACTTCGACCTCCTCCTGACTTTCGCCGAAGAAAATCGCAATGATCGGGATTGACGTTTCAGGTAGAGTCGTTCCGATGGCCGCAAAAATACTGCCGACGGCGCCTTCGGAAATGCCTCGTCGCTTGCCTAGCCATTCGATGGCATTGGTAAAGAGCGCGCATCCACCCAGGGTGACCGCGACAGAGACAAGGAAGAGGAGCACGTACAGCAGGGCGGTCATGCCCGGCCTCGCATGGTTGCCGGTTTCATTTTGCTGAGTCCCTGCCGATAGGTCGATATTGCGTCTTCCATGATGGTCTTGAGCGGTCGTCCCGTTCGTTTTGCGATCTGCTTGCAGTCGATATACTCCGGTGACGCCTTTTCCCAGCCGGCACCGACATCGGCGACTTTCATGCGAACGGTTCCGCCATGGACCGTGACGGACACAAATCGTCGGGGAAGAACTTGACGAGCCATCTCTTGAAGCCGTACTCCGAGTGTAGAAGTCTCTTGAAACAGGATCTCGATGATGGCATCGATCCGATCTTGCTTAGCGAGGCAGCTCAAAACCACTCCCGGTCGATTTTTCTTCATTACGACGGGGATGAGGGCAACATCCATAGCCCCGACATCAAACAATTGTTCCATGATGTGTTCGTACGTTTGAGGATTAAGGTCATCGAGATTCGTTTCAATCTGCATCACCTGTTCGGTCCGGCGTACGACAGGGGCAACCTCATCTTGTAAAAACACACGGAGGGCGTTCGACCACCCTTCGGGATTTCGGTCGCCGGCTCCATAGCCCACCGCCATGCTTTGCATCGTCGGCATGGGGCCGAAATCCGATGCCAATGTTCGCAGCAAGGCTACACCGGTGGGAGTCGCAAGTTCGCAGCGGGGCCCCTCGGAGTAAATTGGAATCCCTTTCGCCAGCGCCGCCACCGCCGGTCCTGGAACGGGTAAGAGCCCGTGGGAAGTCTCGATGGAACCGGAGCCGACGTTGATGGAAGAGGACGTTACATGGGTCACGTTCAACAGATAGCACCCCAGGATCCCGCCGACGACATCGATGAAGGAATCCACCACTCCTATTTCATGAAAGTGAACGTCCTTAACAGCAACTCGATGGGCAAGACCTTCGGCTTCCGCTAGTCGGTCGAACACAGACTGACTTTGCTCCTTGACGAGGCTTGGTAACGTGCTGGCAGAAATAATCTTCCGTATGCGAGTGAGCGTCAGTGGCTGATGAAATCCCTGTTGAATGATCACATCGACCTTTATTGCCGGGAGTGCGCCGCGATGCACCTCACGTCTACGCAAGTGGTAGCCCGTGAGCTTCAGTCGTTTAAGGCCGTTGACCAATTCAGTCCACGACAAACCGGCGCTCACCAATGCGCCTAAGACCATGTCTCCGCTGATTCCCGAGAAACAATCGAAATGCAGATGTCGGCCCACCACATACCTCACCCAGTCCACGCAAATTGACCGCGCATCTTACCGAAGGCGCGTGCGAACAGCAAACACTGTTCACTAGTTGAAGGTTCATTGACAGGTCCGAGATGCTGTGTTATCCCCCTTAAGCATGCAGCTGAATTGTCGCGCCCATGCCTCCTTCCCAATGGTCCCGGGTTACTCACGATGACAGGGTTTGTGTCGTCTGTAAGGCCTTCGAGTCTGATCGGCCGTAGGAAATTATTCCTTGGGCTGCTCTGTTTTCTTGGATGCGCGGGTCTGCTGTTTCCGGTCGACAGCGACTCGCGAGTCACGTCAAAGGTCAAGCCGTCTCGGGCCCCACGGCCTGAACCGGAGCTCAAGATTGTCGACCTCGGAATTACGCCGAAACCGTATACGCTTGGCAACGGCCCTCTCCAATTCTCTGTGACGGTTCAGCTCCCAAAAGACATGCGCGGGGACCTCATTCTGGAGGTCAGCTCACTCATTAGCTCTCCCTCGAAGACCTCGGTGAGATTTTTGACGCATCGACAGCCTGTCAAGATTTCCTCGACCTCGAATAAAGGAACGGAACGACACATAGCCTCGATCGAGTTGGTCTGGGATGGTCAGGATCAACGCAAGCAGCTTGCTGTAGTGGGCAACTATACGTACGAAGTTCGGACGAAACTATTGGCGAACGGGGAGAAGGGGCTTCGAACGGTGATGGTCGGCTGGCCGAAGCGAGGAACACTACAAGTGAAGTGGCCCACAGTGGGCTCCCTCTCGCCTACGACTCCAGTCCCAACAGATTGATCCGGTGTGCGAGACAAGCCGCGCCAAACCCATTATCGATATTCATCACACCCACGCCAGCCGCGCAAGAATTGAGCATCGTCAATAGGGCAGCCACGCCACCAAAACTTGCACCATACCCGCGGCTCGTTGGGACGGCGATGACCGGACACTGTACCAAGCCGCCCACAACGCTCGGCAGGACGCCATCCATTCCGGCGACAACGATGACAACCCTTGCTTTAAAGAGCCGTTCTTTCCTCCCAAGCAGCCGGTGGATACCGGCGACGCCGACGTCGTACAGTCGTTCGACGCGACTCCCCATCACTTCAGCTGTGATTCGGGCTTCTTCGGCCACGGGCAGGTCGGCGGTGCCGGCGGTGACTACCAGGATGTGACCCAGTGACTTTGGTCGCGGCGGGTGGACCACTACAAGACGCGCATCGGGATAGTAGCGTGCGCGCCGGTTGACTCGGCGAATTGCACGCCCAACCGCTGGTTCGGCCCGAGTGGCAAGAAAGGGACCTTGTTTTTTGAAAAGCGCCCGTGCAATCCCAACGACCTGAGCCGTGCTCTTGCCTTCGCACAAGACGACCTCAGGAAATCCCTGTCGCAATGATCGATGATGATCGAGGGAGGCAAAGCCCAAATCTTCGTAGGGCAGGGACCGTAGACGTTGAAGTGCGTGCTCAATAGAAAGCTTTCCCTGACGTACCTGCTGGAGTAACCGTTCAAGCCCTTCCGGATTCATATCCACCCTTTCTCAGGTTTTGCATCGCGCTCCATCAAGTCACTGACCGCTTTTCGACAAGATTTGTTGTCGTACAAGACGGCATTGATCTCTTGTATGATCGGCATGTCGACGCGATAGCGACTGGCCAACGTGAGTGCCGCGCGGGCCGTTCGGATGCCTTCGGCAACTGCCTGCATGCCGGCCAAGATCGTCTCCAGTCGTTCTCCTCTGCCGAGTTGAACACCTACTGTATGGTTGCGGCTGAGTGTGCCTGTGCAGGTCAAGACCAAATCACCGACACCCGAAAGCCCATAAAACGTCCGTGGGTCAGCTCCCATCGCCACACCCAGTCGGATGGTTTCAGCCAGACCTCTGGTAATGAGCGCTGCACGGGCATTGAGTCCAAGGTCCAAACCGTCGATGACGCCGGCGGCGAGGGCCATCACGTTTTTCAGTGCACCGCCGAGTTGAACGCCGATGACATCGCGATCCGCATACACGCGAAATGTCGGCGTCATCAAGACTTCTTGAAAACGGCGAACCAATGCGTCATCGGTGCCGGCCAGACACACCGCCGTGGGTCGTCCCAAGGTCAATTCCGACGCGAAACTCGGACCGGAGAGCACCATCAGAGCGCGGTGCATGGATGTCGGCAACTCATCCTCCATCACTTGAGTCATCAATTTCGCTGAATCTTCTTCAATCCCTTTCGTCGCGCACACCAACGGTCGTGCATCAGCCAGGTTGGGTGCTAATTCCCGCAACACAGATCGAGTGGCATGCGAAGGAACAGCGAACACAATGCCTTGACAGTTTTGTATGGCGTCACCGAGGGATGAGGTGGCCGTCAGGCTTTGAGGGAGAGTGATGCCGCTTAGGAAGACTGAATTTTCATGAGAGGTGTTAACGGACTCAACGACGTTGTGTTCATAGGCCCAGAGGCGAACGGCTAGTCCCTTTTCGGCTAGGTGTTTGGCCAGGGCTGTTCCCCAAGCTCCGGCCCCAATAACGCTCACGTTGTTGATTGTGGTTGGCATACGGTACCAGCCTCATAACCAAGGCATCACCATTCATTCAGAATCGTGG
>JBGSIO010000109.1:0-3650 GCA_041742455.1 Nitrospira sp.
AAATCCTGTCAGGCGCACCAAACCGCTTCTTGTAGCTGGCATCGACAATTCAATACCCGGTGGGGCCGTTAGCTCAGTTGGTAGAGCAGCTGACTCTTAATCAGCGGGCCGTAGGTTCGACCCCTACACGGCCCACCAAAATCAACAACTTACAAGACACGCCTGATTGACTAGCCCGCGACTGTGCTAAATTGTGCTACATTCCGCGGGCGATCCAAAATCGCCACTCCGTCCCGCAGACTTTCCGGATAATGGTGCGCGTAGCGTTGCGTCATGATGGGCGACTTGTGCCCGAGCAACTGTTGCACCTTGTAGAGATCTATACCGGCCTGCACGAGTCTCGTCGCGAACGTGTGTCGGAGATCGTGGAAGCGAAACTCCTCGATCTTTGCCTTGCTCAGTGCGAGGCGAAAGGACCGTCGGAGGTGGCTTGACTCCATCGGCGTGTACGCTTTACTGCAGAACACGCGATCGGATGCCAAAGACCGAACCTTCGATTTTTCTTTCAGCACTCCCAGCACCGTCTCATTCACCGGAACCGTTCGCCGCTCACCGTTCTTCGATCGCATCACGGTGACCGTTCGGCGAGCGCAATCCACATCACGCCAGGTGAGTTCGAGAATCTCGCCCATCCGCATGCCGGTATGCAGCGCGAATGTGACGAGATCATGGAGCCATGGTGCACAGAACGCGAGGAGTCTGCTTTCCTCTTCTTCGCTCAACCACCGGTCTCGCTTATTGTTCTCTTTTTCCATCGACACCCGCATGACCGGATTCTGATCGCACCACTCCCATTCGCGCATCGCCAGATTGAAGGCCTTTTTGAGGTTGGCCAGCTCTCGGTTGATCGTGGCTGGAGCCACGCCGTCCGTGTAACGTTTGTTCTTATACGCCACGATCTGTTTCGGCGTGATCTCCGCAAGGGTCTGCTCAGCGAAGAAAGCTCGGAGGTTTTTCATATACCCCTTGAGACCTCGGTGACGAAGTTTGCGCGCCACATGTTCCTTCTCATACCGGTCCATGAGCTCTGGAAACGTGTGAGACTTTGCCGCCGCTCGTTCAAAATACTGGCCCTCGATGATTTGCACTTTGATCTTGGATAGAATGGCGTCGGCGAGTCGGCGGTCTCCCGTGCCGGTCGATCTCCTTACCTGCTGACCTTGATACGTGAAATACATCCACCAGGTATCTCCTCGTTTAACGAGCCCCATACACATCCTCCCTTCTACTCGGGCTCGCTGTTGGTCTGGTTTCCCCGGCGGGAAGTATAGACAGCGTGTTTGGCTCTGGCAATCAGGGCATCTACAGAGTCTCCCGTTCCACTCTGACGTCCGATGATCAATGGTTGATCCCGTCTGCTGACTCCGAAGCTATGGAGCCAAGCTTTAATTTCGTCGATCTCGAAACGAACCACACCATGAATTTTCAGGCAGGGAATTTTCTGCTGTGCCGCCCAGGCATACAGGGTCGCTGGTTTGATATGGAGTTGCTCCGCGAGTTCCTTCACCGTCAGTAACATTCCGTCACCTGTTGTCTCGGTCGAATCGGGGGGAGTCTGGCGACACCCCCGTCTCCCCCTAGATGCGCCCACGTTATCGCCGGCGAGGATTGAAGACGAACCCCCCAGTGGGGGCGGGCCATCGCCACAGAGCAGCGGATCAGGCCTTCCCTCAGTCCGTCTGTCCGCTCTTCCCCCGTCCAGGCCTGCCCGCTGCGAGAGCGCTGTGCCCTCCTCCTCCTTCTGCCCCACCCCCGGTTTTGTGCGGGGTGGGGCACATCTTTGAAGGAGGAATTCGGATGAAGAAACCAGCGCGACTCGCAGCAGCGGCCAGTCAGCCATCGGACTCCATCGGGACAGCGGAGCCGTATCGGGCTCCTCGGTATCGGGTCACGCTCGTCTGTGAGACGGAGGGAACCGGGACGGCTGAACCGATTCGTGATTCGATGACCGCCGTCCAGTTGTTCCGACCCTGTTTCGAAGGTCTCGATCGTGAGCACTTCGTGGTCTGTGGGCTCGATGCGAAACACCGCGCGATCGGGATCAATGTGGTCTCGGTCGGCACGCTGACGCTGTCCATCGTCCATCCGCGGGAAGTGTTCAAGCCCTTGATCGTGATGAATGCCGCCGCCTGGCTGTGCGCCCATAACCATCCCTCGGGAGACAGTGCACCCAGTCAGGAAGATCGCGTCTTGACCAAGCGGCTGCGCGAAGCCGGGGAACTGTTGGGCATCACGCTCTTGGATCATCTCATCCTCGGTGAGGAGCGCCACTATAGCTTTGCCGATGAGGGCTGGCCCTAATTCCGAGGCAGCCGTCACGATCGACCGATCCTCATCACCACCGATAGCCGCCTTCTGCGTGTTCACTGTGTCGGAGGTGCTCCACGAGGGTGTCGATCGCCACCCGAACCAGTTCTTCACGTTCGGGTCGTGAGCCCTGCACCTCGATGAAGGCCTGCGTGGTGGAGCCGCCCGACCAGTTCACTGTGAGTGTCAACATGAAAGGGGTCCTTTCTGCATATCGGTTCACGCACCAGCGGGAGCATAGGCGGCCGAGAATCCATCTCGAGGATTCCACCACTGCAGCCGGCGTTTCGTGTTCTCGAGTGTCTTGCCACCTTGGAGGAGCGCGAGATGCTTGCTCCGCCAGCGATCCACCCCGTCGACGATCGTCCGCACCAGCCACCGTTCTCCCGCGTCCGGATGGGCACAGAGCAGGCTCAACGTGGGGGCCAAGCTCCTCTCGGCCCAGCGTTTCACCTGTTCGATCGTCTTGACCGCCTGCACGATCGCCAGTTTGGCCCGGGCCATCCCCTCGGTGAGCGTCTGCCACCAGGCTAAGATCGGCGCGTAGTAGCGATCTTTTGGATCGTCCGCTCGCGTACAGTTGCGGAAATCCACGGCGGTGCGGAAAACGCCCACAATGTATTTCTGAAAGGAGTCTTGCTCGAGGGTGGACAAGGCCAAACCCACGGCCTGGGCTCGTTCCCGCTTCCATTCCATCTCCCAGCGCATCCAGGGACCGTCGACTGGCTTCTCTTTGGCCCGTTGTTCTGCCGCTTTGTCATAGATCCGGAGATAGCTCTCCGATTGACGCGACCCCAAGGCGAGTGTCTTGCCACGCTCAGCCCCTGTAGGCACATCCAGCCCACCGATGATCCGGCACTGCCGGAAGTGCGAAACACAGTGGCCTTTGGCCACGGCTTCATAGACGCCGTCGACATCGATCACGCCCACCCGATCATCCAGCGCGACATCGATCCGGCCGAAGTGCCCGTTCTGATTGAAGACCCACTCGGCGAGTTTGTGAAACTTGTCGTACGTCCAATGACTGATCAGTTCCTGGGAGAGATCGACATGGACTTCGCGAGGTGCTCGTTTCGCTCCGGTGGCGATCCGGCCATAGCCGCTGTCATTGCCTCGGCAGATCCAGACCTCACGGTAGCCTTCATAGCCCTTCTCATCTCGGATCCAGTCCCCTTCACCGAGTACTCTCTTGAGGATCTCCACCGTGGAGGAGGGAACGGTAAACCGAAGCCATCCGATCGACATCAACCAGCTACTCATACGTCCCTCCGAATTCGTGGTTGGAATTTGCGCCCCCGTTTGACTAAGCGGGGGCTGGGCTGCCCGACGCGCCGTCGGCTGGC
>JBGSIO010000110.1:0-27020 GCA_041742455.1 Nitrospira sp.
TTGAGCCACGAAGAACTGGCCGTCGTCGACGAGGCGATCCGCATCACGCTCGCCTTGCAGCCGTAAACCGTTGCGCACGGGGAAACTGAGCGAACTGCAGATTCAGCCGCAGCCGCAATTCGTGGCATGATGACACCACCTCGGGAGCCGTCTTAGTTCATTAGCGATCGGCAGCCCTATTGACTGATTGCGAGTTGGCATCCTGCTTTTCCACTCTATAAGTCAATAGTCATGCCAGGCCCCACATTGCAGCTTGTTGTTGTGAATCTGAGACGTGATGTCCTGAACCTTTTGTCATGAGACATTCCAACTCCTATGGCTGGCGCCGTCGCGAGTCAATGATGCGAAGCAGGTGAGAAGCAAGCATCACCATTTCCTGAGCTTCCAATGGATCGGTGATGGTTACCGTCCTATGTGAATGCGGGTTCTTGTATGACCCGATGGCCCCAGCAAAAAGGTGAGCGAGTGCCTCCCGCTCAGGTTGCGGTTGTGCCTGATCGGCTAGTGGACCATTCGCGGGATCAAATGCGCGACGGATCAAAGACACCCCTATGTCAGTGGCGGCATAGCCGCAGGCCTCCCGTACTTGTTCTTCGACGGCTCGGAAGGCGATAAAGGCTGCATCTGAGAGATCACCTCTAGCGAGGGCAATCCAGACTCGCTCGATTATCAGAGGGTGAAGTAGGGACTTGGGAAATTCTGCCGCCCTTCGGTATGTGTCGAAATGAGCCTTCTCTAGAAGATTCCGTCCACGACGGCCTATCACCCTGAAGCCGCTCACCCCATTTGATCCAGGTGCAGGTACCAACAGAGCATTCACTTCAAGCCACAAGAGCGCTTCCATCAGTGCGAGTTCAACTTCGGATTGAACGTTAGCGGGACCATAAGGGGGGTCCTGACCATGTCGAGGATCGATTGAAATAACCACGTTTCGATGCACGAGACCATTCTGGAGGTTCGTGCTCGCTACACGTAGTAAACTGTACGCCAATTCTTCAGGGGCTAATTGCAGTAGCGTTTCAGCGTCTGGAATGAGCTGATAGATGTACATGCGGCCAAATGCTGAACGAACAAAGGGTACAGGATTAGTAAATGTCCTGGGCAAGACGGAACCCAACGTCGTTATTTCGGAAGCTGGTCTCAACCCCGATTCGTACGGAGGTCATTATATTTACTGAGATACCGTTCCAAGATCCCCCACGGGCCGTGCGGTGGCCGCAGCCTACAGGACCGGGCAATGCAGACCCATCCTGAGGAGCATGATCATATGTTGTGTGCCAACAATCCTCGACCCATTCCCAAACATTACCACTAAGATCGTGTATTCCAAACGCATTGGCTTGTTTTGAGCCAACTTCTAATGGGCCACTGGCCGATCTGTTAGCGAACACGGCATACGTATCTAACTCTGATTCTTTGGAAGTTCCCGCCCAGACCTCGTGTTTGGATCCACTGCGCGCCGCATATTCCCATTCCGATTCGGTAGGCAGACGATAACGTGTGCCGGTTAGCTTTGACAGCCATTCGACGTATGCCCAGGCATCTGACCACAATACATTGATTACCGGACGGCGACCACGCCCCCAACCTTCGTCGTTGGGCATCTCTCGTCCTGTGGCAATCGCAAATCGGTCGTATTCATCAAACGTCACCTCATACTTCCCGAGCTTGAAAGGTCTGACCGAAACTTGATGAACTGGATTTCGCCATGGTTCTCCAAACCTTTCCAGATCGCCCATGTGAAAAGTTCCAGCTCGTACGGACACCATCTCTGGCTTTACGTGGATACTCACAAAGATGGATTTCGCCTTGAGCATGGCCTGTTCAAAGTTATACCTTGTTTCCCAGAACCACATTGTTGCTCCTAGCAACAGAACTATGGTGCAGACGGCGATAGTAACGGCGATGCGCTCTCTACGTTTCCGATGTTGACTTGCCAGCACGAATTGACGCTCATCGGGGGAGAACAGTTTGGGCTTCCTTTTTAACCACTCCGACGCTTCTGTGAGAGGAAACCTGCGGTACAAGAAGTCATGCGCTCTATTATGCTGTTCATACTGCTCAACGGCCCCTCTCAACCGCTGTTGCCAAACAAGAAATGCTCTATTATCTTTCAACCAATTCCCTAAACGTGGCCAGGCGCGGAACAATGCTTCATGCGCGACTTCAAGCATGCGTCTCTTCCCATCTCCATAAGAGATCAGTAGGCGTGCTGTGATGAAACGTTCTAGCACTTCGTGGGTGGACGCAGGCAAGTCACTCCACCGAGCTGGTTGCTTCGTATACTGATCGTTGTCATTTATTCGAACCATCGCCAGGAACGCAGTGCTCAGGTCCGATAGGCTCTCCTCTGACACCGAGTCAGCCCTCAGGACTGCTTCCGCTGCTCGCCCGATGCACCCGTCGAGTTTTCCAAGTTTGTCTCGGTATGCCTCAAGCGTCAAAAGCTTGTCCTGACCATAACCCTCATACAGTTCGCGCAGAGTAAACGCCAGCAGGGGTAAGGCATCCGATGTTCTGGTATCGTTGACCATAGCCGGGACCAGGCCTGTACTTAGCTCAAGCCCGACGAGCTTTGCTGGACCTTCAATCATCGACGCAAAGTGTTCGAAACCGATCTGCGGTACCAGGAAGGTTTCTACTCGGAGCCCCCGCATGGCTGGGTGGTCCTGAAACGAGCCAAGAAAATCTGAGCGCAATGTGGCCAACATCAAAATGCGGCTCTCCTGACGATCTAGTATCGTGCGCAAAAATGCAAGAAACCGATCTGCATCTTCGTTGGCACCAATGGCCAGCAGCTCGCATTGATCTACCGTCAGGAGTACTGTCGCGTCTCGTGACTCATTTTTTTCACGCAACTCCTGGAGCAACTCCTGGAAGGCATTAACTGAATTTTTTGTGTCGTGATTCTTCCCCCGGATGCGATCCCTAACATGTGCCAGCTTCGTCGGCCTTCTCCCTTTTGCACTCGGGAGCTGACTGAATCGCTTGCTGAGAACCGTGGCCAACTCATCAAATGGGGTTTTGAGTGGGCGAAATGGGTCGATCACCACCCACTGCTGGTCCCGTTTAAGCCGGGGCAGAAGTCCGGCCTGCATCAAGGAGGATTTCCCACTGCCCGACGGGCCCAGCATGAGAATGAGCCGGGGTCCACCGAACCGCTGGATGCGATTGAGGAGCGCCTGTCCTTCGCGAATCTCCTTGTCCCGTCCAAAGAATATTGCGGCGTCCTCTTCTTGAAAGGCGAGCAAGCCTGGGTATGGTGGTCGTGTACCATCCCAATTGAACATATCCTTCGGATCCAAACCGGCAGCGAGGAGTCCCTTTTGCAATCGCTCGTGAGCTTCATCCCATCCAACTGTCGCATCGATTACTTGTTTACTTGTGAGAATTGGATCGACGTTGCAGTCATCTACTTTGATCGGAAACACTTCCTTACCCATCGCCTTGGCATGGGTAATTTCAGCAAAACACCACCGTGACGCCATGGAGGCGTGGCTACAGAGGACAATGACCGCTCGACATTCGCGCAACTTTGCATACAACTCCTTCTCCCAATCCCGTCCTGCTGGAATCCCGTCCTCAGGATCGAAATCGAGGAAGACGGATCGATGGCCCCCCTGTTTCAGCTGAGCCTTCACCTGAACAGCGATCGCGTTATCTTTACTGCTGTGGCTGAGAAAGATGCTGCTCATACGATGGCGTGGCCAGCCTGAATAACCTAATCCACCCAAGCCGGGGTGGCTACGTACGGGGCGCATTCTACCGATTCGTCGGACAAAGGCAACCCTTCAGCAAGCTCAGGGCAAGCTCTTCGATGACCTGTTCTGAGCGTGCCGAGGAACTCATGCTTCGACGAGCCTGTCCGGAGTGGATCGAAGGGCTCAGCACGAACGGATTTGGGAGACACTCAACACTCTCCATCGCCCACTCTTCCGTCATTGAACCAGCCCCCGCCAGTTGCTACCATGATCGGTCATCCTTTTACTGGAAAGACCACTGTGCCCAACCCTCTGCCCCCCAAACCGTCCACCAATCACCTCATCATTGAAGGGGCCCGACAGAATAATCTCAAAAACATCTCGCTTCGGATTCCCCACAACAAAGTCACAGCCATTACCGGCGTGTCGGGATCCGGGAAATCCTCCCTCGCCTTTGATACGATCTTTGCCGAAGGTCAGTGGCGCTATGTCGAGTCGCTCTCGACCTACGCCCGCATGTTTCTCGACAAGGTGGCTCGCCCGGATGTTGACCGTATTCTCAACGTACGACCAGCCATTGCCATCGAACAGAAAAATCAAGTGCGCACGTCCCGTTCCACGGTCGGCACGACGACGGAAATCGCCGATCTCCTGCGCCTACTCTTCGCCAAAATCGGCAAATCCACATGCCCGGATTGTCATCAAGAGGCCCGCTCCTTTCAGCCCGATACTGTCGCTGATGATCTGCTGACACGCTGGTCCGAGACTCGGGCGATGGTGCTGTTCCCCATTGCGGCGCCATCGCGCAAAGAAGAAGCGGTCCTGATTCAATCGCTGCTGACTCGGGGGTTTACTCGTATCAAAGCAGGCGATGACATCATTGATTTGCATGATGTCGCCGCGGCGCCCTCACTCCACACGTGTCCCTCGCTCTTCATCGTCCTCGATCGCCTCGTGATCCGGGAAGACAACCGTACTCGCCTCGTCGAAGCGATCGAAACGGCGTTTCGCGAAGGAGAAGGCTGCTGCTCCGTCGACATCATTGACCATGGGCGGCAATCCTACAGCACCAGATTTCTCTGCCAAGGTTGTGGGCGTACCTTCGAGCCCCTGCGACCGATTCTCTTTTCGTTCAACCATCCGCTCGGGGCGTGCCCGGAATGCAAAGGGTTCGGCAATGTGCTGCGGTATGATCCGGAGCTCGTCATCCCAGACCAGACCAAGTCCCTCGCTGAAGGAGCCGTGGAACCCTGGAGCAAGCCCAGCTCTACATGGTGGCAAAAGCAGATGCTCGTCGCAATGAAACGGCACGGCGTTGACGTGACCGCTCCATTTACGTCGCTTCCCCAAGACATACAACGGTTGCTCTGGGAGGGCGAGAAATCCTTCGATGGCATCAATGACTTCTTCGAGTACCTCGAGGGCAAGCGCTATAAGCTGCATGTCCGCGTGATGCTCAGTCGTTATCGCACACCCTTTGATTGCCCCAGTTGCCATGGCACCCGCCTGAAACCGGGTGCATTATTCGTCAAGATTGCCGACAGCGATATTCATACGACGATGGAACATACCGTGGAACGTCTTTCAGGATGGGTAGAAGCTCTGCCGCTACGCCAATCCGAGCAGGAGATCGCCACGGATATTCTCCGGCAACTCAGGGCGAAGCTGGAATTTCTCCAGCGTGTCGGCCTTGGGTATCTGACGCTCAACCGGCAGACTAAAACCCTCTCCGGCGGCGAAGCCCAGCGCGTGGCGCTCGCGAACCAACTGGGTTCTCGGCTCGTCGGCACACTCTATGTCCTCGACGAACCGACCATCGGCCTTCACGCGAGAGACACGGATCTGTTAGCCGGCATCCTGCGCGACCTCGCTGCTTCCGGTAACACAGTCGTCGTCGTCGAACACGATCGCCGCATGATTGAATCGGCTGATCATATCGTCGAACTTGGTCCTCACTCCGGCGAAAAGGGAGGCGAAATCGTCTGTGCCGCCCCCATCCAGGAGTTCCTCCATGACCGTCGGGCGACCACCGCCCGATACCTGCGTGGCGAAGACTCCATTCCTCTCCCGACCAAGCGGCGAACCGGCACCGGCCAAACCCTCGTCATCGCCGGAGCAGATGAGCACAATCTCAAAAACCTGTTCGTGCGCATTCCGCTCGGCATGTTGAGCTGTGTCACCGGTGTCTCCGGATCGGGCAAGAGCACACTGGTCGAAGATACCTTGTACCGAGCCATCGCCCGTGCTTTTCGTGTGGAATCCTTGCCGATGGGTCGATTCAAAGCCATCAAAGGCATCGAGCACCTCAAAGGCATCAGGTTGATCGACCAACAACCGATCGGACGCACCCCACGATCCAACCCGATCACCTATCTGAAAGCCTTCGACGAGATCCGTCAGCTGTTTGCCTCAGAACGGGAGGCGCTCCAACAAAGATTCACGCCAGGGCACTTTTCATTCAATGCCGCCGGTGGCCGCTGCGAACGCTGCGAAGGCAGCGGAGTCGAAAAGCTGGAGATGTACTTCTTTGAAGATATCTACGCGCCCTGCGAAATCTGCGAAGGCAAGCGCTTCAAACCGGAGACCTTAAAGATTCGTTACCGTGGCAAGAACGTCTCTGACGTGCTCAGCATGACCGCGGAGGAGGCGCTCGCCTTCTTCACGGGAACGCCAAAATTACAAGAACGGTTGCATCTGCTGACTTCTATCGGCCTGGGGTATTTGCGCCTCGGTCAATCCGCGACAACTCTGTCCGGCGGCGAGGCTCAGCGACTGAAAATTGCCGCCGAGTTGACTTCGGGTGACAACCGGAAGAGGGGCAGGCACCCGTCGACAGGCTCAGGGAACCAGTCACCCGGCATGCTCTATATCATGGATGAGCCGACCACCGGTCTCCACTTTGAGGACATTAAAAAGCTCCTTGCCGTCCTCCACAAACTCGTCGATGCCGGCAACACACTGGTGGTGGTCGAGCACAATCTGGACGTCATCAAATCCGCCGATTGGATCATCGACCTTGGCCCAGAAGGCGGTGCAGCCGGCGGGCAGATCGTGGCCGAAGGAAGGCCGGAGCAGGTGGCCAAAGTGGCCGCATCCCATACAGGACGATTCCTGGCAACCGCATTGACGGGGGAAACCTCAACAGGCTGAAGAGCTGAGACATCTTGCTGTTTCACGCTGTGATAGTTTATATTTTATGTACATTCAATGTACATGATGGAGGCATCCATGGCCGTTGCACTGAAACACAAACACCTGGTACTGGATCAGCGCAAGATCAATGCCGCAAAGCGGTATTTCGGAGTCACCTCCGAGCAGGAAGCAATTGACAAGGCCCTGTCCCTGCTGATCGAGGAACACCGACTCAGTAAGGCATTGCAGCCACTGAAAGGAATACTGAAAGGCGACGATCGGCCATGGCCTTACCGATAGGAGGCAAGGTCCTGCTCGACACCAATGTCCTCATCGATTTCTTACGAGTTGGCAAGCACGCAGAATGGGTCTTGGGTGGCCATGGGAACGTCGCGCGATTCATCTCGGCTGTTGTTCTGCTCGAACTTCGGCTTGGAGCTGATACACCCAAACGCAAGAAAGCCGTTGACCGGCTTCAACAAGCATTTCTAACCAGCCGAACGCTTGGCTTACCACCGACAATTCTTGATCGAGCAGGTCAGCTCTTTCGAACCATGTATGGGAACGCTTCTGGGTTGAGCGACCGCCTGGGACCTATGAATGATATTCTCATCGCTCTCACGGCACGAGAAATCGGCGCGACCGTCGTGACTAGCAATGTGCTGGAATTTCGCCGAATCTCGGCGAAAATCTCAGGCCTCAAAGTTATTGAGCCTTAGCGCGGTGTTCTCCGTTAACTCGTCACTGCAGATAACACACTGGTCGTCGAACACAATCTCGATGTCATGCATCGTAAGGTTGGATTTCCGATCTCGGCCCAGAAGGCGGTGCAGCAGGGGGACAAATTGTGGCCGAGGGAAGGCCGGAGCAAGTTGCGAAGATCGCTTCGTCTCATACTGGAAAATTTTTGGCAGGCGCACTCAAGCCATAACCTTCTACTGCATGAGGCGGGGAAAACCGAGGTTCACCCCGCCTCACCACCACAGCTACTTAGTTTTCGGCTCCGGGTCGACGACTTTCTCCAGCGTATTGATGCTCACATGCGGCCACTGGATGAGGCCAGGGCAACAGCCCGGAGGAAGATTATCAACTCGCGGGAAGAAGTCCAGCATGACCAGTTGCGTGTACTGCAGACGCAGCTTGGGCTTCCCATACTTATCTTTCTCCTTCAATTCTTGAATCCAGAACGTGGACTTCACGACCGTGGCATTGGCCTGCCTGACGATGAAGGGAATATTAACTACTCCACCCGTCGGCAGCATTGAATCAACATCGAGGACCGTTGTCTTCTCGACCTCGACACCTTCATTCGCCGCTTCCAGCAAATCATTCGGGCTGACCGGATTGAACAATCCTTGAAATAAATTGTCGTTGAAGTGTTTGTACGGTGCCAGATAGGGATTGTTGAGATCCTGATCGACCCCGACCGGCAACCCACTGATATCAGGAATGGATTGGGTGCCTGAGTGTTCACTGCTTCGGCCTAAGGCCAATACCGAGTCGCCATGGGGAATGGTCGCGAGCCTTCCAATATTGAGGCCTTCCGTGACACCATTTATCATATGCAGCCATAAACCCGGTTCGTGATGAATGACATCTCCAGGCGACCCCGCCAGGCCGCTCTTCGGGAAGTCATCCCCGGCGATCTGCCTGATTCTCTGTTGATAGTCTAAGGCCACGAGAAACTGATCGGTATTGGCGGGAGCCCCTGGAGCGAGACGGATGCCACGATTCGGTATGGCCTTGTCGACTAGGGTAAACTCAAGCTCTTCGTTGTATTGGTGGAGCAGCAATCGATAATTGAGGGGGAAGGGAACCCCCGGCGGTGGCGGCGCCACAAAGGGGAGAGCAATCATGTTCCACCCGCGGCCCGGCAGGCCTGGCAGGTTCGCCCACTTTCCTGGAAGAAGCTTTAACGGTCCAAGCTCCTGGTCATTTGTCTTAGGTGGTTCAAGTCTTCGCTTTTTACTCTCGAGCTTTGCCGGTTCCGTTTTCATCGTCTTAATTTCTTTCATCGAAAACTCTCCTTTTCCTTATAATGCAGGTAAATATCTTGCCATTACCGATATCGGCCGACCCACGACCAAAAATAGTGAACCGCATACTGAAAGATGAGACCGCGCTACCTCCTTTCCGCAATTCATTTGTTCTGATATGGACAACGCTTGAGCCGACGGGTATTGTTCGCGGCGCAGCTCTTCTCTAATCTGCATTCGTCAACAGCAAGTGAGATGCCAGTAGGATTCAAGCGCGATGAACAATCGCTGAACATCTACGACCTCTTTACTTTCAGCACGATACGTATTACTGAGCAAGAACACACGCGCTACGCAGATCGTCTGATTACACACTCCTGTATCAAAACAGATTCACGAGGTGTATCCGATCCGATAAGTTCCAAGATGGTTCACTGACTTGTTCTGATCGTGCAGCAACGAAATGACATGGATGTAACGCAAGTAATATAACTAGCGGTGTCAAGTAATACACTGGCTATACATACAGTAAATTCCCAGTGTAGGGCACACTGATGAACTCGCGTCTAATTCTAGGTTGGATGTTGCGAATGTACGGGGAAAACGGGACGGTATGTCGTCGCTTAAGCGTTAGGGCCCTTAGAGCACAGTCGTGGAACTGCGAATGTATAACAACGGTGGGCTATTCTTGCAGCTTGTCGACCTTTGAAGTCGACTGCTCTTCTGCCAACTTCTTATGCAGATACTTTTTGCTGAATGCCGTGACAGCGAAAGCAAGACCAATTGCGAGGGGGACGAATACCGCCGAGGCAATGTTCGCATTCTTGAGCCAGCCCATTTCCTGAAGGCCTTTGAAGACATATCCGGCCAGCCCCGACAGGTAATACGCAATGACAATGACCGACAGTCCCTCAACAGTGTGCTGAAGGAGGACCTGACTCTTTGTGGTCTTATCGACACTTTGGAGCAGCGCAAGGTTCTGTGCTTCGACAATCAAATCGATGCGGGTACGAATGATGGCGATGATGCCTTCGAATCCGCCACGGAGCGTGTCGACGCGTCGCAAGAGTTGCTGGTATCCCTCCGCGACGCCGGTAATGCCACCCAAGACATAATCTGAGATCGGACGATACGATTCCATCCGTTGTTCCCCGATGGAGGCCAAGGTCGTATGCACGATCTTGTCGTACGGAATCGATGCAGACAGTTCGAAATGCAATTTGCCCGCCAGGCGATTGGTTTTCAATAAATCCTGAGTCAGACTGTTCAACCACCGCTGCAACGTCTCCGAGTTCGCATGCCCGATATGAGACGTAATGATTTCCCGCTGCTCCAGATGCACCTTCTCGAACTTATAGACATGATCGATTGCGGCGGAGAACAGTGGCTTCTGCATCAACAGCAAATGATAGTAGGTCTCGATCCGCACAATGGCATCGACAATATCTTTCAACCGCGAGGCCAGTGTCTGCGGCCCGAGGCTGACCCAATAGCGTTCACGCCCCTGTTCGTCCGGGGTAAAGCTAGTGACCAAGCTGGTCGACTCGTCGAAGACCCGGCTGCCGTAGAGCACCGGTCCGGGAAATAACGACTCCATCCGCTCGCGTGTCGGCAACGCCTCCTCCATGAGTAGAATATCGAGTCGACAGACTTCATTCCCGAGCGGCGCAATCGCAACTTTGTACTCCGGAAAGGTCAATGCGCCGAATGAGACCTCCGGTTTGGCCGGGAGGTGCCAGATCTGATAGTTGTAGTATTCCGTATGGGCCTGCCAGACAACGATCAGTCGATCGCCGCCCACCGATTCCTTGATGCCGTGCCCAAACGTTTCCTTGAGCACCGTTGACTCCGCTGGCACCTTGAGCGCCGCCAGCAGGGACTGGAATTCCTCCCGACTAGCGGGCCGCTGCGCCGGAGGATCGGACATGCGAAACGCTTTGAAATGCACATGAGCCGGCGCACGTAGCCATCGCCCAATTGGCTGATGTGGGCGTTCATGCAACTTTTTCAAGAATGATTCAGTCTCTGATCGAGATGGGTTCGATTGAGTCACGTGCTTCCTCTTTGCCCCAGGAATGAGGGATGACCCTAGCATCCCGCGCGGCAAGCTTCAACAATGACGTGGTGGATTCCGAAAAAGGAGCTAGGGTAGGCGCTAGTTACAGGACGGATCGAACGGCATCTCAGCATACGGATGATAGGCCGCACCCAATGTGAGAAGCATGTCTCCCCAGACACGTGTTGGATCTTTCTCAAACACCGCCTGCGGATCGGCTGGTAAGGTGATCCATGACCCGGTCTTCATCTCAGTTTCCAGTTGGCCAGGCGCCCATCCGGAATATCCGAGATAGGCGCGAAATGCTTCCTTGGTATCGGATCCGGTAAGAATGCGTTCGACCATGCCGACATCACCTCCAAGACAGACTCCATCAAACACATGGTGCGCATTGTCCGGAAACGTATCACCACGGTAGAGCAACATGACTTGATTCGTCTGCACAGGACCGCCGGCGTAGAGGACATGGCCGGATCCCTCAATCACCGGCACTTGTGGCAGTGCCTCAGAAATGGACATGGCCGTGGGGCGGTTCACAATGACCCCCAGCGCCCCTTCCGGTCCATGCTCGCAGAGCAACACAACGGTTTGTCGGAAGTTTGGGTCGCGAAGGCTCGGCGCCGCGATGAGAAAAATTCCCTTCCGAAGTTCAGTACTCATGAGAGAAATCCTACCGTGCTCGTGCCACTTGCGCAAGCACTGTGCCTCTCTTGTCAGGTGGTGACACTGAGAATTACAATGTGTACAGCGACGCGCGGCGGTCGCGAAATAAGTCGTTGTAGCGATTCAAGGTTTTATCACGAGCCTCGGCAGGGTCGATATCAACAAGGCTCAGCTCCTCCTGGTCACGAGATGCCCGATAGATGATGCCACCTTTAGGTGTGACGATTTCACTCTGGCCGATGTAAGTCAACCGCTCTTTCCCGTCACGCGCCTCGGTTCCGATGCGATTACATGTCACGGCAAAGACTCTATTTTCAAGGCACCGTACCGGCATGGAATCCGGGCAGTTCGGTAAGACCAGGTTGGAGGGATGGCAAATAATGTCCGCTCCCTGCAAGGCTAAAGTTCTCGCGGCCTCAGGGTAGTACCAGTCGAAACAGATCATCACCCCGATCTTCGCCGGCCCAATATCCCATACGAGAAATCCTGAGTCTCCAGCAGTGAAGAGCTGGGTCTCTTCGTAAAAGAGATGGGTCTTTCGATAGCAGCCTAAAAAACCAGACGGTCCCACAACCACGGCGGAATTGTAACAGCGTGTCCCCGATCGTTCGGCGAGGCCTGCCACAAGATGCATGTTGCGCCGCTTCGCGAGCTCGGCCAAGCGACGGACCGTTACGCCGTCGGGGACCGGCTCCGCCAACCGCTGAGCTTCCTCTTGAGAAACAAACTGATAGCCTGACGCGAATAGTTCCGGGAGCACAATGAGATCGGCATCCGCCTGTTCCAGCTTGGCTGTGACCCTGTCAAGGTTTGTGCTCACTTCACCAAACTGCGGATCGAACTGGTAAAACCCGATGCGCACAGGACGCTCCATTTCATACAAGAACGGGCAGGGATGACATCCCTGCCCGTTCTATTACATCGCCATTCACACGGCAAACCGAGCGACGATCAGCGCCGACTACTTGACCTCGGCCAGGTGCATGGCCCCGCCTTGGGCATGCTCGGTACAGGCCTCCGCATGCCCGGCCTTTCCATGTTTCACCGCCTCGGTCAAATGCTTGACCCCTTCCTCCAAATGTGGGTTCTTCATTCCAGCAGCGGTGGCATGCTTGAGGGCCTCTTCCGCATGTTGCACACAGGCATCGGCATGCCCTTCTTTTCCGTGTGACACAGCCCCTTGTGCATGTTCCACTGCTTCGCTTACATGCTTATTGCCGGCCAGCGCCAACCCGTTCAGCGCTGGTGCTCCGACCAACATGCCAACCCCACAGACCAGCATCGCACTACGAAGGATTCTGCTCATCATGGCTGCCTCCTTGATGGTTGAGAATTCGCCGCTTGCGTCGATTTGTTTTCCTGAATTCACCTTACACAGCACCCCTTGGCCTGTCAAGAATGTTTGGCGGCAGGGTCGATCCCCAGAATTTTTTGGAGCGCGTACAAATCTTTCTCGACTGGGGCTGCAAAGTCCCGACTCCACTCCCACCACGATCCTGGATAATTGCTCACATTCGGGTACCCCATGAGTTTCAAAATGAAATAGAGCCAGGCCGATCGAACACCGCCGGTACAGTAGCAAATCACCTCCTGTTCGACTTGGACCCCCCTCGCCTGCAACATTTCTTTGATCACTGAAGAGTCTTTCACTGTTGCATCCTTGTTCAGAAATCCGTTCCATGCCACATGGATGGCGGAGGGAATATGCCCTGGCCGGGGAATGCCGGACACTTCTTTCCCGAGATATTCTTCGACACTACGAGCGTCCAGAATCGCCGTCTGAGGATGCGGAGATCGGACGATCGTTTTGAGGTCCTCCTTCAGCGTCAATAACGGCTGTACCGGATGCGCCTTGAAGGTGCCTGGCGGAGGAGAGATGGGCCCGTGTTCGAACGGTCGTTTCTCGTCAGTCCATTTCACCCACCCTCCATCCAAAATACGTAGGCGTGTGTGACCGAGATATTCCAACATCCAAAACATCCGCCCTTCATCCCCCCAGTTGTCGAAGGGGTTGGAGTAGATGACGACGTCGCTATCATTGTTGATTCCAAGACGACAAAGGATTCGCTCGATCTGACCCAGATCAGGATTCAGCAGCCCCTTCGGTATGGCGTTCGGATCACTGTAATCATGCCACGTTGAATGGACGGCGCCGGGAATATGGCCGCCGAATTCGTAGGCTGCCTTGCCACGAACATCGATGATGATGAGGCCCGGTCGGCCTAACTGCTGTTGAAGCGACTCGGTATCGATCAATAAAGGATGGATCACGGTGCAGTTCCTCTCAACATAATTCCGTACTCGACGGTCACCTGTCAGCCACGCTCTTTACAACTGTTCACCTCATGTGAGCCCTCAAAGCTTGGCGAGAGATCGCTCTCCTTCGCCCAGGCAAAGTTCAAATCGCCGGATAATGGGACAGCCCGTTCATAGACCACAAAGCGATAGGGATCATCCCCGGTAAGACCATATTTCTTTTGTAGCATCTCGTGCTGCGCATCCGTCAAAATGTGGTACCGCACTCGTGCCCTAAGACGCAGTCCGTCTAGTTTCTCCGGCAACCGATACGCAAACTGATATTCTCGGCTGGCCAACGGCAGTAATCTGTTATCATACAACTCCACAATCGCTGGCTGCCACAGAATCCAACGTCCCATCGTCGTGCTCTGCTGCTCTAAGACAGTTCCCTGTTCATCCTCTACTGAAAACTCCACCGTAAAGAATCGGTCAGGGTCTCCCGTCGGGATCTTGTGCCCCGCTCCAGCGTTCATGAGCGTGAGTGTCACTCCGATTCGATCGCCCGGTTTTGGAGAAGCGATATCCGCTCTTACCTGCACAGCCACCGCCCGTCTCACCATATCCGGATCATGCCCGCCGCGCCAGAGGTGCTGCCGCCCCCTGCGCACCGGTCCACCCAACGCCACCGGCCGATCGATCTCGGGCATATGGCAACTCTGACAAATGAACCCACGTTCTTGCATGAAGAACTTACCTTCATACTCGGCATATGTGCCGCAGGGCCCGACGTTATAAAATTGTGCCGGTCCGGAGACCACATTGTGACAGCGGTAACAGGGCTGTGCTGTTCTAAAATTTGGATCGTACTTGGTGGGGTGCGGGGCAACGGAGTCTTCGAATGGCCCATAAATCACGCCGTCGCGCACGTGACAGACCGCACACGTCACCGCTTCCTTTTGATACTGAGGATCGTATCGGAGGTTGGGCTCTTGAACCGCTTGCTCGACTCGCCCACGTGGAATTTCTTTTACCAGCGTGGGCTGCTGATTCTCGAGTGGAGTATGGCAATTGAGGCATACCCAAATGTTCTTATCCTTTTTCCAATAAGCTTGGAAGAACGGGTCTTCGTAGGCATGCGCATGGATGCTCGTCTTCCATTCCTCGTAAATTTCTCGGTGACATTGACCACAGGCCTCGGCCTTCAGACTTACCAGTCCTTGAGGGACTTCTTGAAATGGAAGGGCCTGCGCATAATCCGAGCGTAACCCAAAAATCACGACCGGTTTGATTTCGGTGTAGTAGAAGTAGATTCCACCGGCGAGAACGACGGCGAGAATGGCGATGATCGAAGTTTTGCGCATGTATTGCAATTAACTCACCTGATCGGCTGAGTGAACAGGTTCCAAGCTGACACGTCGCTACTCCTGAAAGTCTCTTCAACTCGACTGTTAGCGTGTCAACACAGCTTCAACAGGCCAATAACGCCTTGACGTGGCCCTCCACGGAGGCGGCGAGCGCCGTGAGGTTGTACCCACCCTCCAGAGAGGAGAGGATCCGCCCCTTCGCGTGACGTTTCGCAACCCCAGCCACAATGCTTGTCAGCTCGCTGTACCCGGCGTCGGTCAGGCCCATACTCGCTAACGGGTCATCTTTGTGCGCATCGAAACCCGCTGAGATGATCACGAACTCCGGCTTGAACTCGTCGGCTGCCGGCACTAACGATTTCTGAAACACAGCGCGGTATTCTTCGTCCCCTTCGCCTGCCTCCATCGGCACATTGATCGTACACCCCTCTCCTGCTCCCTTCCCCCGCTCAGTCCCTCGACCAGTGCCCGGGTAATGAGGATACTGATGGGTACTGAAAAACAATACCGAGGGATCGTGCTCAAAACTATGCTGGGTGCCATTTCCATGGTGAACATCCCAATCCACGATCAAGACTCGGCTAAGACCATATTTCCTCTGAACATACCGTGCGGCAATGGCGACGTTATTGAAGAAGCAAAACCCCATCGCTCGCGCCGCTTCAGCATGATGACCTGGCGGCCGGACGGCACAGAACACATGATCAACCTGGTGCGCCATGATGGCATCGACCGCTGCCAACGCCCCACCCGCCGCTAAATACGCGGCATCCAATGAGCCAGGCGACATTGAGGTGTCAGGGTCCAGAGACACACGCCCACTTGAGGGCGACTCTCGAGTAATCGCCGCCACATAGCCAGGAGTATGAATCTGTGTGACCCACTCATCCTCCGCTCGTCGCGGGTCGATCCGAACCAGGCGGGCGGCCGTCCCACTCTGGTCCAGTCGCTGCATAATCGCACGCAACCGATTAGGAGACTCAGGGTGCCCTGGTCCCATATCATGATCGAGATAGGCTGGATGATAGACGAGACCCGTTTTCCCCATAATCAATCACCGTCAAGTGTGAAACGTGAAGCATCGTTCGCTGTGGAGTGTCTGGTTTCTCGTTTCAGGTTTCAAGTTTGACCTCGAAATTTCATCAATCCGAAACTCATAACGAAAACTAGAAACTTGCAACTTGAAACACTTGAACGAGCAACGCTTCACAAGATACGAAAGACTCATTCACATTATCATGCAGAAAACACCGTAGACAATGTACGTCAGCGCTGTTATCGTTTGCGATCAACAATGGGAGGGTACGATGCCGAATCCAAGAATCGAACCGCTCAAGAAAGTCCTCGCCATCGATCCGAATGATGATGTGGCCTGGTTTGGATTGGGAAAAGCCTACATGGACGATGGGAATTTTGAAGAGGCCGCCAAATCGCTGCGCCAGTGCGTGACGGTCAAACCAACCTATTCAGCCGCCTACCTCGCCCTCGCACAGTCACTCCAGAACCTCAGTCGCCTCGATGAATGCCGAACAGTGTGTACCGCCGGCATTGACGTTTCTACGAAGAACGGCGATGCTATGGTCACGAAGAATCTGGAGGCCTTGAAACTTGCCCTGGGGTCATGAAGTCACATTTCCCTACGCCATCCGCTCCACCTCTTCGAACTTGGTAATCCGTTCGCACTGCAAACGCTACAAAGTTTGCCTAAACAACACATCATGCGATTCGGAGAGCGGAGCTGAGGCGATCGGGTTCAAGACCAACATGCGCACCCGAGGCTGGGTCGACTGATGTTTCGCCCGTTCGATCACTTCAACGTTCGCCAACCTCACCGCTGATCTGGATGGGAGTGGGTCAACATCCCAGATCGAAATGACGACCGCACTGATGGTAGGAATTCTTGTGAGTAGCGCCGTCACCGAACCGGCAAGGGCCTTCAGATCCAATCGAATCCGCTCAGGGCGGGAGTATTTTTCGCCCTGAAGATCGGCTCGTGGGATGGAGATACTGAGCACCACCGGGTCGCAATAATTGGTCAATTGCTTCGCCTTTTGCTGAATGCGCGCGAGAATTCGATGCGTCAAGATGACACCCCGGTCCTCCTCTTCCCCCGGTACCTCCTTGAAATCAAGTCCGCGAAGAGGCAACCGCTGCCGCTCTGCCGACCCTACCATCGCCGTGACTTCCACGTAGAAAGGTTTGCGGCCGGTGTCGCATGCAAGATCCGCTGTTCGTGCTTGCGACTCAGGCAAGAAGGTGACCCGGACTCCAGCGCGAATCAACTGGGAGGCCAAATCTAATTCAGCCAGCGCGGATTCCCTGACCCCGTAATCATAATGTGTGAGCCGCCGAACAAGGCGTCCTAGACGAAGATGACTCGATTGATCGGCGCAATGCCGATGAAGAGTGCTCCACCGATCGTGCAGTTCGGGAGACAACCCTTCTTCTTCACGCTTCCAGGCGGGTATCGGTCCCGGACGCTCACTTCGAAGATGGGTGACCAGCTTGAACGTCTTTTTCGAACGAAACCGTCCCATGGCTCAGTCACTCTCTGCATCACCCTCATGATTTGACTTCAACCCCAACGCTTCCGGCTGCCGCTTGGCAAGTTCATCATAGACTTGATCCAACCATCGGCCGGCGCAGCTTAGCACTTCGCGAACCAATGGCTCCGGCTGCCCAGTTCGCTTGATGGTCCACTGTGAGACATATTCTAAAAGAGCCTCCCTTTCGAAGGGCTGAATCGAACTCGTTGCCAGCGACGACAGCTCCGCAAAGCCCGTACGGAGAACCACTCGCTGCAGTTCGTGATCGTTCATATTGGTGCTCGCTCAGAGCCATCTTTGCATCCGACCGATTGACAGTCAATGCAATCGAGCTCCCTTCATGGCCTGACAATTTTCCCCACTGGCGCCATCCGCTGATGATAAAATCACCTTCCCGTAGACATGAAATCAATCTAAAGGAGATGTTCATGGCCGCTCAACGCCAACCTCGTCGTAAGACTTCTATGCCCATCGCCCACAACCGATGGGATCTCAGTGATCTCGTGAAGAAGCCACCGATCGATGTGGAACGAAGCCTGGTTGAACTAGGGAAACTTGTGGGGCAGGTCGAATCGGCGCGCCCTCAATTGCAGGCGCCTATGGCCAGTCCAGATTTCTTGGCGATCCTCAAACTGACCGAATCCATTGCCGAAATCTCAAACCGACTGGGAGCGTTTGCCTATCTCTGGTTCTCGGAGAATACGAAGGATGCGAAGTCCCGCTCGCTCAAATCCCGAGTCGAGGAGCGCCTCACGGCATTGAACAATCGCTTACTTTTCTTCGAGCTCTGGTGGCAAGGCGTCGATTCGTCCAACGCCGAACGATTGATGGCCGATGCAGGTGATTTCCGGTATCACCTAGAAACTATTAGGCGCTACAAATCCCATACGCTCTCAGAAGCCGAGGAGAAAATCATCAACGTCAAGAATGTCACCGGACGCAGCGCGGTCAACACGCTCTACGATGTGGTGACCAACGGACTTACATATACCATCACGATCGGCGGAAGGAGACGCTCCGTGAATCGCGAGCAACTCATGAGCTACGTACGGAATCCGAAGGCTTCGATTCGGCAAGCCGCCTACCAAGAGCTCTACCGCGTGTTCTCAGCCCAACGCGATCTGATTGGAGAAATGTATCGAACGCTCGTGAACGATTGGAAATTGGAGAATGTGGAACTCCGAGCCTTTAGCTCTCCTATTGCCACCCGAAACCTCGGCAATGATGTGCCGGATCAAGCGGTTGATGTGCTCTTGGCAACCTGCGCCAAAAATGCCGATATCTTCCAAACCTACTTCAAATTGAAAGCCAAGATCTGCAAGATCACGTCGATGAGCCGATATCATATTTATGCTCCCCATCGGTCCGAAACGACACACTATCGATACGCCGACGCGGTGGCAATGGTGCTCGAAGCGTACCGCGGTTTCTCGCCTCGATTGGCCAATTTGGCTGAAGAGATCTTTCGAGCGCGGCACATTGATGCGCCGACGCGCCCCGGTAAGCTCGGTGGAGCCTATTGTTATAGCGTGGCGCCGGGCTTGACCCCGTACGTCATGTTGAACTTCACGGGGGAGGCGCGAGACGTCGCCACTATGGCTCATGAACTCGGGCATGCCGTCCATGGCATGATGGCGAAAGACCATTCGATCTTCACCTTTCATTCAACGCTTCCGCTGGCGGAAACCGCCTCCGTTTTCGGCGAACGGATTCTGTCAGATGCTCTGATGTCCCAGGAACGGAAAAAGACCGTCCGACAGGGGTTACTCCTGAACCAATTGGACGATATCTATGCGACCGTCCTCCGACAGGCCTATTTTGTCCGATTTGAAACTCTGGCGCACCGCATGGTGAGGGAGGGCGCCACGGGCGATCAATTGGCACAGGCATACCTATCTGAACTCCGACAACAATTCGGCAAGAACGTGAAGGTGCCGGATGAGTTTCAATGGGAGTGGCTGACCATTCCCCATATCTTTGCCAGTCCATTTTATTGTTATGCCTACAGCTTCGGAAACCTGCTCGTATTGGCCCTCTACCGCATGTACAAAGAACAAGGCGAGTCATTCGTACCGAAATATCTTGACCTTCTGTCCTCAGGTGGGTCTCAATCTCCTCAAGATATTCTGAGCAAGGTAGGCGTCGATATGACGTCGGAGAGCTTCTGGCAATCAGGTTTCGATACTATTCGCGAGATGGTGAATGATCTAGAGGCGACCATCGCCTAGCAGACCCCGACATAAATAGCCGTCTGCGCTAGGCATTTTTACGACCTGGATGGGTGCTTGACAGGTCACCCATTTCATGGCATACTGAGAATGCTTCTCATAATCGCCATACTTAAGAAGCAGGAAATCTAATGTACGTTTGTTTGTGCAGAGGAATTACAGAATCAGATGTCCGTGAGGCAGGGCGAGGGGGATGTGTCATGCCTTGTCAACTCAAGGCCAAGTTTGGCCTCAAGCAGAGTGGAAGTTGCGGTCGCTGCGCAAAGAACATCCATGAGTTGGTAGAGCTTGCTGTCCAAGGGGCTTCAACCAGTACCGTAGAACGATAAAAACCTTCCCACCTCTCATACCATTCGTGCCACGTGATTCCATCGTCTTTTCATGGTAGCCCAACGCTGTATCCTATTGCTCAGCCCCCCGCCTGATGAGTTTCGTCACCTCGGCCACCCGCCGACCTAATGCCTTGGCGCTAGCAAGCTCTTGATCATCAATCCCTGGACTGTCGCCTTCGGTGGTTGCCGACGCCCCAAACGCTCCGCCGTCGCTCACCACGATCATCCGATTTTCAAGCATCGCGGCGAGAATCGTCAACATGGTGACTTCCTTCCCGCTTGAGACTTGCCCTCCTGTGGCAAAGGCCGCCCCAACTTTGTCTTTCATCTTGTATTCCGGGAAGACTCCGAACTTAAACTGCCAGTTGTCAAAAAAGGTCTTCACCTCCCCTGACATGTTGGACCAATACACCGGAGAGCCCACAATCACGGCATCAGCGGAAAACAGATCGTCTGCCGTCACGTGGCCGACACGTTTAAGGACAACCTGCGCACCAGATACTGACTTGGCTCCAGCCACCACGGCATCCGCCATACGTTCAGTATTCCCTGAGAGAGAATGGTAGGTGACAAGGATCTTAATCGATGGCGAGGCATCACCTGCCCGTGACAACGCCACGCAACCCGTGCTTAGACTGACGCACATGAGCGCGACGGCTAAGAGACGCCGTAATCGGCTAAGAGATTGGTTTTGAGCGAGATGGGCTGACACGACCTTAGAATTCGACGAAAGCTAAAAAGGTGAGAAGCTAGCGCCTAAACGTCTCTTCCTCCATATGCTCTTCAACCGACACTTCCGTCAACGTACCACGATACGTACAGCGATGGCAGCGAATCCGCCATTCTTCGATCCACTTTTCCTGAACGTATGACTGACGACATCCGGGACACACGAACACGCCTTTTTTATAGAGCACTCGCCGTTTTTCTTCCATGATATCCTTTTCTCCACTCGGAGCTGAGGATGGCACAACAACTGACAGGATTGCAATATTCCTAGCACCGTAACCGAGCCATCGCTACAGTTCAGAGCCGACCGCCTTGACTGGGGGCAGCCCGATCATTACGATGCGCTCATGCTCTTGAATCCATCCATGGTGCGCATATTTTTCTCCCTGGTCATCATGGGACTGCTCTTCGACCACCTGCCGATTCGAGGAGCTACCGATTCAGAACTCATCTCAATTCGCACACCTTCTGGCATCGTCATTCAGGCTGAGATTGCCGACACTCCGCGAAAGCGAGCTCAGGGCCTCATGTACCGAGACCACCTCAAGAAGGATCACGGGATGTTGTTTTTTTTCAGCGAGCCTCAGGCCTGGACCTTCTGGATGAAAAACACCAAGATTGCACTCGACCTCATTTGGCTGGACGATAGGAAACGAGTCACGCATATCGAGCGGAATGTCCCCATTTGCACGAAGAGCGATGACTCGTGTCCTCAATATCGTCCAAACAACGCCGACGCAGTGTATGTACTCGAAATTACCGGGGGCACCGTTGATGGATACAAAATCGAGAAAGGAACGAAGCTTCAATTCGGCCAGCCTTAACGCCTCACATTGAAAACTATGCTCCTAGGGTTTCCCTCGCCAGGACCTCAGACGCCGAGCTGTTATGATACCTTCCACACGTTCGATTGCCTTCAGCACTCGATTGAGGTGATTCGTGTCGGCAATCTCCACCACGAAATGTAACTCAGCCTTACGATCTTCTCTCGTCGTAATCTCAGCACGGCTGATATTCGCGTCAGATCCGGCGATCGCCGAAGAGACATTCGCCAACACCCCGGTTTTGTCTTCCGCAATGACGGCGATGTTGACCGCATGTTGACCGGGTGTAGCCGTATCCCATTCGACCTCGACGAGACGATCTCGATCATAATCCAACGCGCCTAAGTTGGGACACTCGACGGAATGGATGGTGAGCCCTCTCCCACGCGTGATGTATCCCAAAATCTTGTCTCCTGGAACAGGGTTACAACACCGCGAGAGTTGCATCAGGAGATCACGTCCTCCTTTCACCTGAACACTCACCTCCGCCCCTCTCTCGCTGGCAACTTTCGGAACGAGACCAGACTCGGAAGGGGGCGCGCTTCTCTCGGTTGCCGGAGTCATCAACCGCCCGACGATCTGAGCGGTCGCAATATGGCCGAACCCCACGGCTACAGCGAGATCGTCAATCGTCGCATAGCCTTCCTGCTTGGCCAGTTCGAGCAGCGCATCCGATTTCGATACCTGCGAAGGAGCCAATCCATGGCGACGGAGCTCCGCTTCGAGCAGACGTCGCCCGATTTCAAGACTTCGCTTCTGTTCCTCCGCCTTAATCCAGTGCTTGATCTTCGTCTTCGCTCGTGACGTTCGCACGAACTTCAACCAGTCCTTGTGCGGAGTCTGGTTTGGCGAAGTCAAAATTTCTATGGTATCGCCGCTGGACACCTCATGCCTCAACGGAACGATCTTCCCGTTGACCTTCGCACCCACGCAGTGGTCACCCACTTCCGTGTGAATCGCATACGCAAAATCAACCGGCGTCGCCCCTTTAGGCAGTTCTTTCACGGTCCCTTTCGGGGTAAAGACATAGACAACGTCATGGAATAGCTCGAGCTTCACGGAATCCATGAACTGGCGGTTGTCCGGGAGATCCTGTTGCCATTCGATGAATTGTCTCAGCCATCCGAATGCCTTGCTGTCTTTATCCTGCACACGCCCCTGTTCCTTATATTTCCAATGAGCTGCGATGCCGTATTCAGCGACACGATGCATTTCCTCCGTACGAATCTGAAATTCCACGTGCTCGCCTTTCGGCCCGACGACGGTCGTGTGCAGCGATTGATAGAGATTGGACTTCGGGATGGCGATGTAGTCCTTGAAACGTCCGGGCAGCGGGCGCCATAGCGAATGGATGACGCCGAGCAGGGCATAACAGTTCATCTTTGTATCGGTAATGATCCGCAACGCCGTGAGATCGTACACCTCTTCGAACGAGATCGATTGTTTCTTCATCTTTTGATAGATGCCATAGAGATGTTTTGGTCTCCCATAGACGGCACCGACCAAACCATTCTCCGCCAGGGCTTTTTCGACAAGCGTTTGCACCTCCTGAATGTACTGCTGTCGATCCTCATCGCGCTTTGCCACGCGCACCCGCAAGGTCTCATAGACGTCCGGGTTCAGGTGCTTCAAGCACAAATCTTCCAATTCGTTTTTCACCCACCCGATACCGATACGATTCGCCAAGGGCGCATAGATCTCCAACGTCTCCTTCGCGATTTCATGCCGTTTGCTCTCTTTGAGATGTTCCAGGGTTCGCATATTATGGAGTCGGTCGGCCAGCTTGATGATGACGACACGGATGTCATCGGCCATCGACAGCACCATTTTTCTGAAATTTTCAGCCTGCCGTTCTTCCGAACTGCGAAACGTGATTTTCCCGATCTTGGTCACACCATCGACGAGATGAACGACTTCCTTACCGAACTCCCGCTGAAGCTCATCGGTCGTCGCAACCGTATCTTCCAGCGTATCGTGAAGAAGCCCGGCCACGATCGCGGTGACGTCGGTTTTGAGAGACGTCAGCACACCGGCCACAGCGACGGGATGCTTCACGTAAGGTTCTCCGGATCGGCGCGTTTGGCCCTCATGTGCCCTTACCGAAAACTCGTACGCTTTTCGCACCATCCCCAGGTCCGCCTCCGGCTGGTAGGCTTGCAGACGTGTCAGCAATTGATCGATATCTGTCACAGTTTCGTACATCATCCGTTACTCACACCCCGTCGCTCGTATGTCCCGGATGCGCAACTGAATCCGGTCATAGCCATTCCAATGGTTCAGCTCCGGTGTGCAGGCCACATCAATGGGGGTGGTGGGAGACAATCCACGATCCTCGAGCGATTTCATCCCAAACCCTATGCTGTCAAACGGCAAGGACCCATCCTGCCGGACCGTCATCTTCAGATGCTTGTCGCCGACCACTCGAGCGTTGATAACCTTCAACCCTTTGACGACAAACGTAGGTTCAGGATTCCCTGCGCCGAAGGGATGCAGAGTTCCAATTTCACGAAGCAGCGTGAGTGTAATCTCATTCAACCGCACTTCTGAGTCGACATGAAGTGTGGGAGTGCTTTGAGTGTCTTGGATCCACTTCTCCGAAATGGCGGAAAACCGCTCGCAAAATGCCGGCAATTGTGATTCTTGGATGGTGACGCCGGCCGCACTCGGGTGCCCACCAAAAGCAACGAGCAAATCTCGACACCCTGCTAGGGCCTGATACAGGTCGAATCCCGGCACAGTCCGCGCCGATCCCTTTCCGATGCCGTCCCCATTGACCGCGATCACCACGGTCGGGCGATGGAAACGTTCCATGACGCGGGCAGCCACGATTCCTACCACGCCTAGATGCCATCCTCGCGCGTATAAGACAATCCCACCGGATAATTCTCGGGACTTCGCCTGAGCAAGCGCTTCTTCCAAGATCGTGCCTTCAAGCTCCCGGCGAACCTGATTCAACCGGTCAAGCTCTTCAGCCAACGCGTTAGCTTCGCCTTCAGATTCCGTGGTCAGTAACTTGACGCCCTTGATGGCCTCATCTAGCCGACCCGCTGCGTTGAGTCGAGGACCGAGTTTAAACGCGACAGTTTCCGCCGTGCACTCGCGACTGATACCAGCCACGTGTTTCAACGCCCGTATGCCACAGCGTGCGCCTCGTGTAATGTGAGCCAGTCCTTCCCGAACAAACAGACGGTTTTCATCCTGCAGCGGAACGACATCAGCAATGGTGGCAAGTGCGACGAGATCCAAAAGCGACTCTAACGGCACTGAGCCCGATCTATATTTGCTCTCATACGCTTGCGCGACTTTATAGGCCAGGCCACCTGAACACAGCCCATGAAAGGGGTACCGGGCCTCTTGACGGTGCGGATTCATGACGGCTAACGCCGGCGGCATGTCCGTATCCGTTTGATGGTGGTCCGTGACGATCACATCGAGGCCGAGTTGGTTGGCAAGGCTGATTTCGTGGTGCGATGTGGTACCACAGTCAGAGGTGACCAACAGAGACACTCCTTCTCGCGCCAAGGTCCGAACCGCGGACTCATTAAGCCCATAGCCCTCACGTAGGCGATGAGGAACATACGCCCTGACGTTGGCCCCGAGTGTGCGGAAGAATGACAGGTAAATGCTGGTGGCAGACATGCCATCCACATCGTAATCACCATAAAAACAGACCTGCTCACGCCGTTGCATCGCGTGATGCAGACGGTCAACAGCGCGCTCCATATCAGGAATCAGGAAGGGATCATGAGTGTGGATAGGAGACATCCAGGCGGTTGCCTGGTCCAAGCTCGTGACGCCACGATTGAGAAGCAGTGAAGCCGTGGCCGAAGAGATGGATAAGGCCTGTGATAAACGGCCGCGTTGGATGGGATCGACTTGACGAATGACCCAGAGCTTGGGCTGCATGTTCGCCTCCTTAGGGGCCTGGGCCGTGTCTACGTTGTAACCGACGTATTGCAGGGGAACGAGGCAGACTGTAATAACTCGCTTCTTCTTTGTCAAACCAAGAAGGGGAGACGGCGTAGAGTGAATCGAGTAAGAGTGGAGAGTTGAAGCGGCGCTATTCTCCCCCTTTCTGAACGTAATTCTTTACGAATTCTTCGGCGTTCTTTTCTAGGACATCGTCGATCTCATCGACCAGCTTGTCGATGTCTTCCTTCATTTTCTTGCCCGCCTCGACGACCTTTGGATTGGCCTTGACCTCCTCCTTCCCTTGGGGTTCGCGTCGCGGCTCTTGCTTACGTTCCTGCTTTTCCATTCGAGCACCTCCCGTACATCTGGGGAAACTCTCGCGGTCAATCAGCAACTTGGGATGATGTGCTCACCATACTCCACGGTAAGGAAACCCGTCAAGGCAAGGCCAGAAATGACAAGCACCGTTTCCCCTTGGGAAACGGCGCGGTCGTTCTCCCTTGATCTTCTATTAGGCGATCAACGACACGATGAGCAGCGCGACGATATTGATGACCTTGATCATCGGATTCACCGCCGGTCCCGCCGTATCTTTGTACGGATCGCCGACCGTATCACCGGTGACTGCTGCCTTGTGTGTGTCGGTGCCCTTCAACCCCTGCTCTTCGATAAACTTCTTCGCATTGTCCCAGGCCCCACCGCCGCTCGTCATCGAAATCGCGACGAATAACCCGGTTACGATACTGCCGACTAGCACGCCGCCAAGCGCTTGCGGACCGAGGATCACGCCCACCAAAATCGGCGACACCACAGGAATCAGGCCTGGGATCATCATCTTTTGAATGGCCGCTTGGGTCACAATGTCGACGCAGGTGCCATACTCCGGCTTCCCCGTACCTTCCATAATGCCCTTGATGGTCCGGAACTGCCGCCGCACTTCTTCCACGATCAAGCCACCGGCTTCACCCACGGCCCTCATGCAAAGCGCGCCGAAGATGAAGGGTAACATGCCGCCCAGGAACAGACCGACCAACACTTTCGGGTTGGACAGGTCGAACGCCGCCAGCGCGGGATTGTGCGCCGCCACCTCGCGAGAATATTCCGCGAACAACACCACCGCCGCCAATGCGGCCGACCCAATCGCATAGCCTTTCGTCACGGCCTTCGTCGTATTACCAACCGCATCCAAGGGATCGGTGATGTCCCGCACTTCCTTACCCAAATGCGACATTTCGGCAATACCGCCGGCGTTGTCCGTGATCGGACCAAACGCATCGATCGCCACGACAATCCCAGCCATCGAGAGCATCGACACCGCC
>JBGSIO010000111.1:0-55320 GCA_041742455.1 Nitrospira sp.
CTGGATTCGTGAACTCGTTCACCGTCTTCGTTCCCACGGCGTCTCCTTCCAGTATGTGCCACACGAGTGATGATCCTGAGCGACCATCAGCATACGCCGGTTCCCGCATTCCCTCTATACACAACAATCGATCATAACTCCTTTCAATAATTTCTTCTCTGCTTCTGCAAACTTCGTTAGGAACGTTCTCGCGAGGAGAATGATATCAGCTCCCCGCGTCTTCAGCCTAGGGACAGGAATGGCCACCACACAAAGCCTGTAAAACAAATCTTTCCTAAATCGCCCACTGTCGATAACCTCCTTTAGATCGACGTTCGTCGCGGCAAGCACCCGGACATCGACCGAGACCGGGTCCTTTCCCCCTAATCGATGAATCTCATGATCTTGCAAGAACCGGAGCAACTTGACCTGCAGGCTGAGCGGAATATCCCCGATTTCATCCAGGAAGAGTGTGCCGCCTTGCGCGGATTCGATCCGACCTTTCTTCTGCTGAGCCGCACCGGTGAAAGAGCCCTTTTCGTAACCGAATAACTCGCTCTCCAGCAATGTCTCAGGGATCGCACCACAGTTGATGGCGATAAAGGGAGCCTCCTTGCGCGCGCTCAGTCGGTGAATCGCGCGAGCGACGAGTTCTTTCCCCGTCCCACTCTCCCCGGTGATGAGAACCGGCACATCAGATGGCCCGACGCGACGAATCATGCCGAACACCTCTTGCATAGGCGTACTGTTTCCCTCAAAACCATCAAATTCCGTCACACCAGCCTGCTCTCGAATGGCCCGTCGCTCCTGTTCCAAATTGAAGAGATACATCGCCCGCTGCACCAATACTTTGAGCACATCGATCTGCACGGGCCTCTCAAGAACATCGTATGCCCCACTTTCGAGCGCGGCGATGGCATCCGTTCGATCAGGATTGTCCATGATAACGATGACCTTCGCTTCCTGATTCAGTCGAAGCATCTTTTGTAGGGTCGCCAACCGTTCGGTGGCCGAGACACCATCGGAAGGAAATCCCAAGTCCAGTACTACGAGCGGTGGCATAGCTTGGCGAACATGACAGAGGGCAACCGCGCGATCCGATGTCTCGAGCAACTCGTAGTCCGAGGTAAGCGCCCATTTCATCTGATCCCGAATGGCGGCATCATCCGTGACTAGTAGCAATGCGGGACGTGTGGTCATGACTTGGAGTTCCCCTATGTTACACAGGCAACGACATCCTCACATTCAGCACCGGCCCATACGACTCAGCCGACATGCCGATACATGAGCCGACCAGCTAAGACCAGGATCTTGTCAGGAACACAGGCACATACGGTTTTCGCGAAGGGCATCTTCAGACGTTCCAAGGAGGGAGACACCTCGTCGGCGGGACTACGCCATAGAGTGAGCCGCACACCTTGTGCCCCCCAACGTTCCTTGAACCTGATCAGTCCCCGATTCTCGAGATCCGACCGACCCAAATCGAGTGCTTCCATCCCGGCCGATTTCGCAGTTTGGATGGCTTGCCAGAAAAGCATTGGGGTCGCCCCCAGATGATTAAACCGGGCATCGGAACCGCCGTACTTGTAATACATCGTTTTCCCGTGGTTCATGGTCAGGATACCCGCGATGGGCCTGCCCCCCTTGAGCGCGACCCGAATACAGACATCTTTCCCCATGCAAGCGACGAGATTGTGAAACCATTCAAACGGTTGCGGCGGAAGATGTTTACGCAATCTCATCAACACGATGAGGTCATAAAAGGACCGCACGAGGGATTCGTTCCCTCCCTCCTCAAACCGCAGCCCTTGGCGTTCCGCGTGGAAAATTCTGCGTCTGATGCAATCTTTATGGAATCCCTTAAATAACGCATCGAGACTGGAACGAAGGTCGAGCCGATGCCACTGATAGACAATGCACTCCCGGAAGCTCTCTGCGGCACCGAGGAAGGCACGACTGGTTCGCATTTCAGCGTACTTCCAACCCTGTGTTCTCCTGAGCGTTTCGAGATGAGCACAGAGCACCCGGAGTTGCTGAATGTTTTCGACAAGCGGTTCGCAGTGGTCCGTGAATGGCAGGGAGACCACCCGGTCACCAGTCACCCAACTGTGCACCACACAAAAGAGCAGAGCGTTCGTCAACGGTTCAATCGGCGTCGACGTGGTGATAGCCAGTGGCTCATAGCCATAGGTCATTTGCAAGGCGCGCAACCACCCTCGAGAATGAAAAACCGAGGCAGCCGAATGCCGTTCAACGAGTTCAGGCCACCGAGGATCTGTTAACGGATCAAGGACGCGGACCGTATGGGACGTGACCACACCCATGCCCTTCCTCACTGAACCATCCTGGAGGCCGGTCGGGACTCCCATCGCCGAAGGAGCCACACGACACCGATGAGTACGATCAGCGAGAGCAGAAACAGCGGGATGCCGCCAGTCCGATGTACAGCACTATCCGTGAGATAGGTCGGATCGACATAGTTAGCCAGAAGCGCCAAACTGACGATGCGGAAGGCGTTCTTGATGATGGCCAAAGGGACGACTACCGTCATCAACACGACCCTGGCCCACACGGATGTCAAAAACCAGTATCCGGCGACCAGACTGGTGATGACCAACGCAAGAGAGGAGCGGATGCCGCTGCATTCCTCCGCAACGAAGATCGTGAAATTCGACAGTTTGAAGGTGAATCCCTCGCGAACGACAGGGATACCAAGGGTAGAGAAAAGGACATCCACCGCGTCAGCCGAACTGCGTTGAAGGAAACTGACAATGACGCCGAGAGCAAAGGCAGGAAACGGAACCATGAAGGCCATAAGACCCAATCCGAAGGATGCGGCACGAAAGGCTTGTATCCCATAGCAGAATAGAAAGGCCCCCCAGCACACCATCACGAAGGAGAGCATCGTGGCAGAGAAACTGTCGAGCGTCTCACTTATAGGGTCTTTCGTGCACAACGATATTGCGCCACCGGCCACCATCAGGATTGACCCGAGGAATGGGCTCCATTCCACCGTGGCAAAGATCGCAGGTCGCCGAAGGTACAGCAGGTACACAGAGAGAAGCGGGATCAAGATGATATGGGAATAATGCTGGGCATACTCGTCATCTAGAGAACTGGCGAGGACAAAGATTAAAGGACCTTGGAACCAAAGAATATTTCCAACAACAAAAAGAAGAAAACAGATATCCCTGAGCTCGCAACTCGCGAACCACGACGATCGAACCCATGGGCTCCAACATGTTCGTGGATGCATATTCTCCTGAAGCAGCACCCTCCGCGCGGTTCCTTTTGCCTCTGGCATCACTTGGAAGAAGTTCTGGCTATTTCACCAGATCGCCAAATGGATCTCTGGGTGATTGGTGTTAAGTATGGGCGAACACCTCATTCGAACAGTTGCCTTCAACTCCATTATAGGCGCTAACCGCAAAGTAGTAGGGCGATCCTAGGTCTAGGCCCGTCACAGTTCCTTGGGGGAACGAAACGAATGTTGCTTGATCGTACGCACACGAGCCTGCTTGGTTGGCAGATTGCTTTCCATAATGAATGTAATACCCGATGACATTTGAATCGTTGACAGGGTCCCAGATCAGACTGACTGTCCCGCACGCAGGAAGGGTTGAGTGCGTACAAATCGTTAGTCCTTGCCCATCATCAGCTCCGCAACCGGTGAGTGATAGGAGGATCAGACTCAAGACAATCGAACAACCTCGAACGATATGTACTCCCCGATTCCGCAGTAGGCTGAGCATCAAAAACACTGGTTCGAGAAATGTCATAATGGTTAATACTTTGATAGACCAGTTCTGAACCGCACTCCTTGACGCTAACACCCACCCTAGGCAAGGCAGCATCGAAGGGCATGGGAGAGATTCCGTGATCCTGCGTCCGTCGCATCAAGCGCTTTTCCTGAGCCTGCAGCAGGATGTCGCCATCTTTCACTAGGCAGACGGCGATTTCACGGTAAAGGCAGAGAGTTCGAGGATATGCTTTGTATCAACAGGCCCCTTTGCCAGTGATCATTGCAGCTGGGGTCGCCAGCAAGAGTTTGATGTCGGACCACAATGAGATGGTTCTGGCGTACTGCAAGTCGAGGCGTACCATCTCGTCGAAGGTCGTGCGGCTCCGGCCGACCACCTGCCACAGACCAGTTATACCAGGCATGGCCTCAAGTAGCCGTCTGCGGTGCCACGGCTTGTATTGTTGCAGCTCATAGGGCAGCGGGGGCCGCGGTCCTACCAGCGACATGTCCCCTATTAATACATTCCAGAACTGAGGCAGCTCATCAAGACTTGTTCTTCGGAGCAGGCGTCCGATCGGTGTGATTCGGTCGTCGTTCGTCAGTTTGAAGAAAGAGGCCTTATCATTTGCCTCTGCATTGTCGCTGGAGGTAATGAACCAACTCACATAGTGATAATGAACTCCTGGGTCGGCATCCGTGTACATCGTTCGGAACTTGTACATCGTGAAGGGCTTCATCAGATGCCCGACCCGCATCTGCTTGAAAAAGACCGGCCCGGGGGACGACAGCTTAACAATTACGGCAATGAGAGCGAACCCCGGCAAGAGCAGAAACAGCAGCAGGGCACTGAGCACAAGATCCATGCCTCGTTTAAGGATCCGAATTTTTGAGACGGCCGGCCTATTTTCCGAAAGCTCCGGATACAGCACTGGATCCATAGGATCCACGTGCGTTACGTGTGATGTGGTCGGCTCCGGATACACCAGCAACCGGATTGAGAGGTGTTGCCCAAGCTCTTCATCACCCTGAAGCGCGATCGCGCTCCGAAATGTGCTTTCAAGCCGATCGCACCTGCTGGTTAGGTCGGCGGGGTCGATCTCAGGCACGATCAAGCCGATTGTATCCTCCGGCTCGAACCAGCCGAGCAAATCAATGTCCGATTGTACGGCCGACAGGGCCTCCGTCACAGCAGCACATGACGCCGGTGGCTTACGCAAGCTGCTAGGAAGGCCGATCAGCAAGAGCACCATCGCCAAACCGGAGCGCTCTGTCCGTTTGCGCTCCCTGGTGATCGCCTGTTTGAAGTTTGGCTCGTCGGGGATGGTCGGGCGCGTAGTTGCCCGGTCTTCTTCGGTGCGTGTCACGATCATGTCGCCTCCCCTTCGATCAACTAGGCCAATACAATTTCCTTGTGCTGATTGAGCGACTGTTCTGCCGCCTCGAGAATGCGCACGACTTTCAGCCCTGCCAGCCCATCATTGATCGGCTTCGTCCCGTTCATAATACAGTCCAGGAAATAACGTGTTTCCATCTTCAGCGCTTCAGCCTCTTCGATTTTCGGCGCATACATATCGCCGGTTCTGTAACTGACTAAGGCTGAATGCACCCCCGATTCACTCTTGATGTCAGCACCCTTGTCATAGATGCGGACTTTCTCCGCCAGATCAAGGTCATTCCAGACCAGCATTCGCTTTTGGCCGCCGACCAGCGTGGTCCGTACTTTCACCGGGGAGAGCCAATTGACGTTGATGTGTGCGAGGACATTGTCGGGGAAATACACGGTGAGATAAGCGATGTTTTCTAGGCTATTCACGTGGGCTCCCCCGGTAGCCACGACCAACTCGGGCTCGGCGCCGATCAAGTAATCCATAATCGCCAGGTCATGCGGCGCGAGATCCCAGAGCACGTTCACGTCGTGCTGAAACAACCCCAAATTCACGCGCGTCGAATCATAGTAGTAAAGCCGGCCCAATGTCCCATCATCGATAACTTGTTTAATCTTGCGTACCGCCCCGGTAAAGAGAAAGGTATGGTCGACCATGATCTGCAGCCCACGGCTATCCGCCAGTTCAATCAGGTCCTCGGCTTCGGAAGAAGTTGCGGTGAAGGGTTTCTCGACGAACACATGCTTTCCATTCTCAAGCGCTTTTTTGGCTAACTCGTAGTGGTATGACACCGGCGTCACGATCGCCACCGCGTCAATGTCTGTGGCGAGAAGCACGGCATCCGGGTCGGTCGTCACACCAACACCGGGATGCGCCGCCATCACACGAGTCAACGCCGCGGAAGACTTGTCGCAGACCGTGATGACTTTACAGTCGTGATGCCCGATGAAATTCCGCACCACGTTCGGCCCCCAATACCCATACCCGATCACGCCGAGTCGTAACATAGTTGCACTCCTTGAAAGAGGTTAAAGAATCTAGTCGTTGGAACCAAGAAACGGTTCAGGATGGGGGACTGCATGCAATACGCTGAGCTCATCCTGTTCGATCATGCGTATCTGAAGAGAGCAGCCATCAGTTAACGTCAGAGCACCACGTAAACGGTCCAGCAAACGGCCCTTTAGTTTTTCGCACCCATCTCCGGCAGAATCTGGCTGTAGAGTCGTTAATAGGACCCCCAACACCTGCCCTTGCCGATACCACCCGACGTGATCGGTGGCACGAGCAGTGCCGGACAATGCCGAGATGGTCTTGTTGGCAAGCACGGTTCCCAGGGGCACAACTAGCCCTTGTGCGTTGGTGCGATAGACGAGCAGAATCCAGCAAAGATGACCCGATCGCTCGGAACGCCTAGACTCTCGGCGGACAAGGTCGCGATAGTCCGTTTCAGAATAGATGCCTGCAGGAGAGGACAACTTGTTGCCCTTCATCAGGCCAAGCAAGAGAGAGAGTTTGTCTCGCCACAGAGTTGCTGAGCGCATGAGCTGGTTGTGAACCGGAAGGGATGACCCCGCCCTAGAGTAGGGCTCTTGAGACGACTAGCTTCTTAGCGATCACCATGACGCGAAGATCAGCTTACCTCACAATGAACAAGAGGTAGCGTCAATGCATCGGTTGCATGATCGGCAATGCCTTGTGCGGGACACTCGGCAGAGAAATTACGTGACACTCTCGTCGTCGGACCGGCGATCTGAAGTGAGTGCGCCGTGAACGAGTCGAGGTTTGGTTTCCGCGGCGAAGGCCGCTACCTCACGGGGAAGGGCATACTAACAGGTATCTCCGTAGCGTGAGATGACGTACTTGAGGAGGCTTTCGTACAGCTCGGCAGAATATCCAGAGGAATTCGGTTTTCCATCAAATGACATGTAGCATGGCTGCAAAAGCGTCAAAAACCTCGGCAGCAAACGGCTCCTCGCTAATTCCTAGCTGAGTTTTGAGCTCTTTTCTGGCACAAAGGGCTCAGAGAGTGCTTATAATAGATATCCAATGTACGTGTGCTGATTTTCAGTGTTTCCATCACGCTCGTTTCAATGCCTCGCCTTTCTCAGCGGCCACCTGGCGGTGGCATTGGTGAACCCACGTTACCACTTACCACAGTGCCAGATTTCAAGAGTGCTCTCTCGCCTTTGGGTTCGGCACTCGAGAAGCAACTGGTTTCAGACGTCTGGAAAATTCTTTCAAGGTTACATCTGCTCCGAGCAGAATTCCGCACTTAGCAACGGGAACTGCTGGGTTCCCCTGCACCATAGTCATAGGGGGAACGGATGTGCTTACCACGCTCCCAGCGGTAACGATCGATCCCCGACCAATTGTGACATTGGGCAGAACCAGTGCACCTGGACCGACGATGGCATCCTCCTCGATCGTCACCGAACGCGCTTCACGCATATGCGCGATGATAGTCGCCCGCATTCCCACTGCGGCGCGATCTTTAATCGTCACCAAATGCGGACTAGAAGTATCAATGATAACATCATAACCTATCCACACATCCTCTCCGATATTGACGCCGCGCCACCGATGCAGCTTGACCCGCAAGGTAGTCGCACCGGGTGCGAAGCGTGCCAGGATTTGCAATAGTCGATTCTTGGTTCCGATGAGCAGACCCTCGTTCATATTTTAGACTCTAGAATGCGTCGAAGCGCTAGACGATCCACCTTGCCATTGTTGTTCAGAGGCAGCTTTTCCACCAACCTAATTTCTCGCGGCACCATCTGCTGAGGCAGCCAGTCACTGATCGCTTTCCTAATCTTTTCAGAGTCTGCGGAGGCATCGCCGACGAAGGCGACGATGCCCCCAACTCCTGTTGGCGAGGACGGCCAGCCCATAGCCGCCACTTCTAGTACTCCGGAGGCCTCCCGCAATGCCGCTTCGATTTCTCCAAGCTCTATTCTCATACCGAAAATTTTCACCTGTGAATCAATTCGCCCGTAAAAGAAATAATCCTTTTCTGTTTTCTTTTGAACTAGATCTCCGGTCCTGTAATAGATTTCTGACTTTCCGGGAGGCGTCACCATGGCATACCGAGTGCGCTCCGGATCGTTAAGATAACCCAGAGTTCGCTGGGGCCCGGCCAGAAGCAATTCCCCCTTCTCACCGTCAGGAACCTCTGTTAGCTGTTCATCGGTGACAAGGCCTCGCACTCCCGGGAGTAAAGATCCGATTGGCACAATGCCATTCTCACATTCGCCTGGAGAGCGGTCCTTATCCCACCGATAAGCCGTGGAGTTAATCGTGACTTCCGTGGGGCCGTAGAGATTTTCAATAATTGAGCTCGGCGCTGCTACCTGCCAGTCATGGCACAATTCCAACGGTAACGCCTCACCCCCAAACAACGTAACGCGCAGGTCTGGAAACCGGCCTGGTTTCAGCGCACCTAGGCGCTTCATCATATAACCATTGGACGGCACGGTCTGAAATATTGTGATGGCTTGTTCAACCAAGAATTGTGCTGGCTTGAAAAGAGCTTTTATCTCCGGGCAGCACACACAGGCGCCACACTCCCAGGCGGCAAAAACGTCATACACAGAAGGGTCAAAGGTCAGGTCCGCAAACTGCGAGACCCGGTCATGCTCGTTCATCGCGTGCCGGGCGGTCATACTGCGAAGCAGATGAGAGATATTGCGATGGGTAACCACAACCCCCTTGGGAACTCCTGTGCTGCCAGAAGTAAAAAGAACATATGCAGCCGTATCTAGTTGAACTTCGCATTTTTCTAAATCAGCCGCTTGACTCAGTTCCTGCGAGCCCAAGAAATGGTGCTGTGGCATTAATTGCTGTAGATCGGACACCGAGAAACGCTCTGGGAGAACAACCGTGATCGCAGCTGTAGCACTCCCAACCAATTCCACCAAAGTTTTTTCTCCCTCTCCATCAACAATCAAACTGAGTGCGCCGGTTTGCTGAAGAAACATGCGGGTCCGTTCCAAGGGGAACCGAGGATTCAATGGCACATAACCATGTCCTCTCAACAACGCAGCCAGGATTCCAGAATACGCTACCGGCGTTCGGTACGCATATACTGCAGTGAGTGGTGGAAAGTCTGGCGAGCACCGCTGAAGCGTCGCGGCAATCCTGGCGGCTCGATTCCAAAGCTCGCTATAGGTCAGGCGATCGTTCCCGACTACTAAAGCAGGTCGGTCAGGAAAACGGCTTACCGAGTTCATGAAGCCACTCGCTAGTGGACACAATTCTTCCGCCGGCCATTCATCTGGTACATTACCAATGGGAAACTTCTGGTTAGTGGGACTCATCAGTGTGTAAACTTCAATTTATCTCAAAACTGCTTGAGGAACCTGTGATGCACGCAATTGGACAAACACAAGGAAGTTCCTGACGTAGTACCCTCAGTATGCCAAATACATGCGTACAGTCTGACCTCATTAAACCATTTCACACAACCTTGGACATCGCCTCCAAGATATCATCTAAGGAACGGGATGTTCGCAGATAGTTCGATGACATCTCCCTGCTCAATACCCCATCGTTGCACCAAACCAGATGGAACTTCGAGGACATATTGGGCAGGACGTTGCGATGGATAAAGCAGGCGCGTTTCAAGCGGCTGGGCCGAATAGCTATTGATTACCCGGCAATTTGCACCAATGTAAATAATGTTGAGCGGTACAATGGTCTTGAACATCCAGAATGAACGGGGCTGCTCTCTATCAAAGAGAAATAGCATTCCTCGCTCGCCGCCGTCTGACAAAGGAGCGAGTTCATGTGCCTCCACTCCCATCAACCCTTTCCGGATACTCTGATCATCTAGCGCCAACCAAACCTCAATCGCTTTGCCTTTGAGTTTAACCACGCCTTTGGGCAGTTCAGCTAGACGAATCCCCTCCGACCATTTGACTGTTTTGGCTTCCGTAAGTTTATGCTGGATGTGCGTGGAAAGTGGACCAAGGATGGTCATCTGCTCAGCATCCAGTTCTTCAAAATCAATTTCACACCCGAAATGTTCCTCAAGTGCAGTAACCAATTCCATGATTCCCAAAGAATCAATGATTCCTTCCATCAACAGATCAAAATCATCTGGAACCTGATCGGCAGAAAGACCTCGCTCTGTAATTTTGGTTTTATAAAGAGAGATTATGTATTCTCTGACTTTGTAGTCGGTGTAGAGGCTCATAGTGATGTTCCTAAAATATCATGCTCCATGACGATTCAAGCCGCTTATGGCCGATACGAGACTGTGCAGAAAGCGCTATAGGTTAATTGCATTCAATGAATTCACGACGATGTTTCAAGAACCTTACGCAAGGCAACACGATCGTATTTGCCATTTGCGTTGAGCGGAAACTGTACCAAACAATGATACCTCCGCGGTAGCATATAAGCAGGAAGGCGTTTGGCAACCTTATCCTTCAGATCCTGGCATATCGGACCTTCAGTCTGAAGGAAGGCCTCTACACCGCCGGCACCACCGGGGGTAGGGGGCCAACCCAACGCAACCACGCCATCAACGCCAGATTCTTCTCGCACCACTGCTTCCACCTCACCCAGTTCAACGCGATAGCCGAGAATCTTGATCTGATTGTCCATGCGGCCCAGATAAAGTATGTGACCATTCCCGATGGCCCTGCGAACGCGGTCTCCCGTCCGATAATATATTCCTCTTCGTCCTGGCAGCTGCACGAAGGCAGCAGCGGTCTTGGCGAGGTCGCGCCAGTATCCCAGGGATAATTGCGGTCCGGTAATAAGCAATTCGCCAGCCTCGCCAGGCTTGACCTCGGTGAGTGATTCATCGACGATCAGAGATACCATCCCGGGGAAAGGTTGGCCAATAGGCACTACGCCATGCTCCGCTTCCAACGCCGATTGCGCAGAGTCCCAGCGATAATACGTGCAAGCAATCGTCAGCTCGGTTGGACCATAGATATTTTCGATGATCGAGTTCGGTGCTGCGTCCGCCCATCCCTTGGCAACTTCGATAGGAAGCGCTTCCCCGCAGAACATGCTGACGCGAAGGCTTGGATAAGCTCCCGGCTTGAGAGTGCCAAGGCGCTTCATAAACACGGCCATCGAGGGTACGGAAAACCATATTGTCAGGCCCGCATCGTTGATGAACCGTCCCGGATTGATGAGCGTTTTCTCCGACGGACAACACACACAAGCACCACGTTCCCACGAGACAAACATGTCTGATACAGAGAGATCGAAGGTCATATCGAATGTTTGAGAAGATCTGTCCTCTGGCTGAATGGCAAACCGCTCTGTCATGAAATCGATATAATGCCGAACATTGCGGTGCGCTACCATGACTCCCTTCGGAATCCCCGTGCTACCAGAAGTAAAAAGGAGATATGCAATCGCATCTTCGGTTTCGGCTGGTCTCCTCCAGGATGTTGCAGAACTAAGATCCCTCAAGTCTAAAAAAGTGTGGAGAGGCCATTGCTCACGATATTCATGTATCTCCAATGAATCAGGCAGAATTACAAGCAGTGCCTGTTGAGCGCGGTTCAGCAGTTTGTCTAGCTGGGGCAATGAACCTGTGTCTACAATGATCGATCGGCATTCGGACCGCTCAAACATCAGCTCAGTTCTTTCTATAGGGAAAGTACGATTCAGAGGTACGTAGCCGTTGCCTGCCAGCAACGCACCTAGAATCCCTGCAAAAGCGGTCGGGCTCCGATACCCAAAGACAGCCGTCAAAGGGACCTTCGAGAATTCTGGATACGCTTGGATTATAGCTGCAATACGGGTGGCGAGCTCTCGCAGTTCGTGGTATGAGATGGTCCTGCCTTCTACAAAGACAGCAGGGCGTTCCGGGAAGCGCTCCGCCGACCGCATAAATCCAGTCCACAGAGCCATGCTAATTGGTACCTCCTTGAGTATTCTGGGAGTGCATCGCGGAATCTTTTACTCTCTTCTTTGCCAAAGCCGCAAACATATAGTCTGGCGCATCATCTGGAGTCACCGGTTAGCTTGAGATGTCGAGCGATGCTTTTCGCACATTCAAGCAACAGCGGATGTCGAGCCAGCGTATTGTCTCTAAACTCTGACAACAACCGCCTAGATCCTACACGTATCTGATAGCCCAATGACGTTCTGAAGGGCACCACCGGTTTCGCTACTTCATCCAGAATTTCGACACGTATGGAAGCCTTCCCTTCCACTATAGCGTCGAAGTGCACATGCCCCTCCGCAATATGGAAAGGCCGACTTTGACCATTGACTCGTACTTCCCTAATGCTCGCAGGGTCTGGCTCCTGTTTGCTAAGGCGTGCCAGCAGAGGATGTTCCAGTTGGTTCGTCCATTGAAAAATGTGAGTAAACAACCTTATGTCGATCTCATCATCGCTTGCCATCTTCTGTAAGCACGTTTCTGTGATTGTCTCAAGTAACGTGCACCAAGAAAGGCACTCATCAAGAGCGTTCATCTGGGCGGCAAATTGCTCCCAGTTCCCAAATCCATCCTGAACAAATTCATGATGCTCGCAGACAAGACCGGCCCTTCCCACAAATAAGTCCACTGCTATATCAATGATTCTGTCCGGACTCCGCCTTAAGAAAATAGGAAAGCCGTGGAAATGGCACACAGCAGGGAGCAACAGATCTCCAATGGTGAGATCCGTTTCTTCACGGCTTGGAAAGCAAGACGAATTCACCGCAGCCAAGAATCCATTGTCGCGGAGGCAACGCAGGGCGATTGATGAAAAAAGGCCTTGCGGAAATACCATGACTTCCTCGTGTACCACGCCGCTGCGCTCATGATGCACCTTCATTCGTTGCAGGGCCAAAGCAGCTATCTGAGTGAGATGCATTTCATCGTCAGAATCAAACTCATGGTTGGTATGGTCACACCCATGAATGCACAACGAAAGCAGGTTCGTATTTGCTTGGAACAGCTCTGCTACTTGCTCTTGTGACCGTCGGTAATTCCACGGGATAAACGCAAGCGAGGTGCCATAAGACACCCGTCGCATCGAATGAAGTAGTGCGTCATATCTGAGAAACCCATATTGGGGATGAAGCAGGGGGTCATCAATGATGAGGCGTGCCCTCACGCTGGGGTTATGCCAACAGCGCGAGCCAAAACAGGCTTTGAGATAAACAATTGCCGGAAGCAGCCATTGGTACATGTCCTCAGGCCGAGTTCCGCGCGACGCCGGTGCTCCAACATCGGCAATCTGGTTGGTAGCCCAGAGGTACAACCCAATATTTCCTCTCCCAGCCTGGGCATGTACAAAAACGGGGTGATCTTCCGCAAACAGGAGTGGGGACACTTCATCCTTTGCCGAAGGAGCCATCTTGAACACATCACAACCAAGGAGCACTTCCTCAGAAAATTCCAGTCCTGCGAGTTGCTGAAGGCAGGCCTTCTCCTTGGTTGAAAATCTAAAGCGGAGTGGTAGCTTCTGTACATGATGCACCCCATCGATAGCGCGACAGCCCAGTCTTTCCATGAGGGTTATATGAGACGAGGATCCCCCAATTCCATATACAAGCATCGACACAGACCGTCCGGCAGCAAACTCAGACATTGAATGAACAAGTGCGGATAATTCGGACAGCTGGGCGAGCGTATCGGCGCCTGCAGCGACGCATACCTCGCCATTCCGAATTGTCTGCTTAAGCTCTTCACTCAAGTCAGAATGAGTGGGATGTCTGATAATTGTTGTTTTCACCCCCATCCAGTCAGCTAAGCGTACCATCGCCAAATCCATCTCCGATGGTTGGATACTTTCAATTATAAGCAACTGGTTCATTTAACCTAAGAAGTTGATGCGCTCTATAAGGAGAAACTCACCTATCAAGCAAGAGCTAACCCTTATCCTGAAATGGTTGTGCTATCAGCGAGCGATCCTCCAGGCCCTGTCGCAGTCAAAAGTTGACCCCACATGTCCACTGTCATGGTGGACTGCATGCTAGCCAGTCCTGCTTCCCTCTGAAACGATGAACCCATGGCATACCTGTGTCTACGCTCCTTGATCCTAATTACCCAACACCTGGCCGTTCATCATCAGGTCTAGTTCCAAATTCACACAAGCGATCGCCGCAGATGATCGAATCCTCATTAAGCCAATAGGACAATACTCTTGAGGTAGATTCTAGAAATGCGTCAAAAGCCCCAACCGCTGTCTATCGTATCTATCCCCCATTACTTGTCGGCACCACTCACGATGAGAAAGGTACCACTCAACGGTCTCTCGCAATCCAACCTCGAACGTATGCTGTGGAGACCAATTCAATTCAGACCTGACCTTGCTCGGGTCGACCGCATAGCGTCGGTCATGACCAGGTCGGTCATCAACGAACTGTTTTAGGTCTGTGTATCGGTCAAGATTTCTCTCGATGAGAGATGCGTTTTGGGTGGCAGGCAACAGTTCTTGAAGTATGTCACATATTCCGTCGACGACCTCTCGATTAGTCCTCTCCTCCTCGCCTCCAATATTGTAGCTTTCCCCTACTCTCCCACTCCGAAGGACCAGTAAAATGGCCTGACAATGATCCTTCACATAGAGCCAGTCTCGGACTTGAAGCCCATCCCCATAAATTCGCAATGGTTTGCCATCAAGGGCATTAAGTATCGTGAGGGGAATCAACTTTTCGGGATATTGATAAGGGCCATAGTTGTTCGAACAGTTCGTGAGCAGTGTTGGAACTTTGTAAGTATGCGAATAGGCCCTGACAAAATGGTCAGCGGCACCTTTTGAGGCTGCATACGGCGAATTGGGAGCGTAAGGAGACGATTCGTTAAATTTTCCCGCTGCCCCCAGCGAGCCAAACACCTCATCAGTTGAAACGTGCAAAAAACGGAAATCTTTCTTCACGCGCTCATCGGCTTGTCCTAGGAAGCGACGGGCCGATTCAAGAAGTACATATGTGCCAATCGTGTTGGTTTTTAGGAATGGCTCTGGATTATCAATGGACCGATCGACGTGTGACTCCGCAGCAAAATTGACGACCCATGTCGGCGCATACCTCCGGAAAATTCCCTGCATGGCTTGTTCATCTGTGATGTCCTCTTGAAAGACGGTTACGCGTCCATCATTTTGTAGATCTACGAGTGTGCCAGGATGTCCTGCGTACGTCAGCTTATCAACAATGACAACGTGAAAGTTTGTCTCCTGGAGAATTAGCCTGACAAAATTGCTCCCGATAAACCCTGCAGCCCCTGTTACCACCACCGTAGTCATAGAATGATCCTCCCCCATAACCTCCACGTATGCACTCCGTAAGGGCAACAAACGAAAAGAACTACGTTAGAATGGATCTCCAGATTGCGAGAATTGAGCCTCACGGAAGGAGCAAACCACTTTATGAGTCAAGGATGTACCCTCTTGCCATTGAAATGGCACTAAACAGGTAGATTGAGCTAGCCTGGCTTTAAGGATTCATGGTACGGGTCAGCGCACCGTTCATCCGGCCTGCATCGCGGTTCCCAACTGCCCCGAAGCCCCTGTCAATAGAATTTTCGTCCACCTTCAGCCTCATATCTAGGGAGCCGACTCAAGACGTGCTTTAGCTCAAGCGCGTTGGCATCCTTCTGCGACAGAAGCGGGCTCGAGCTTGGCCATTGAATGGCTATATCCTGATCATTCCATGGTATGGTGATCTCGTCGCCCGGCAAATAATAATCTGTACACTTGTACAAAACATCCGCTCGATCGCTGGTGACACAAAAACCATGTGCAAACCCAGGAGGAATGTACAGCTGTCTAAAATTGTCTCTGGTAAGTTCAACTCCCACCCATTGACCAAATGAGGGGGAACCAACACGCACATCCACCGCCACGTCGAAAATAGATCCTTCGAGGACATACACCAGTTTCCCTTGCGGCTGCGAGAGTTGCAGATGCATCCCTCGCAAGGTTCCCTTTACAGATCGACTGTGATTGTCCTGGACAAACTCACAGGGGAGCGCATGTTTCGAGTAGGTCTGGGCCTGATACCTTTCCACAAAAAATCCTCTGTGGTCGCGATGGACCACCGGATTAATAATCAGCACCCCTGGCAATTTAGTTGTCTCTACCTTCACCCGTGTAATCCTTCTTGTTGAAGCAGGCGGAGCAAACTTGTGCCATATTCGCTCTTTTTTATCGGACCCAGTTGTCTTATCAAGTCGTCGCCCGTGATATAGCCCATGCGATACGCGATTTCTTCCGGGCAGGAGACCAAGACCCCTTGTCGTTCTTGCAGAGTCTGAACGAAATTGGAAGCGTGCTGAAGAGACGCATGCGTTCCCGTGTCGAGCCAGGCGACTCCTCTCCCAAGTTTTTGGACCCGCAGACTTCCCTTGGCCAAATAGGCGCAGTTGACATCGGTGATCTCTAGTTCGCCTCGCTTTGATGGTTTTAACTTGCCTGCGATATTCAAGACCTCATTATCAAAAAAGTATAGTCCCGTTACGGCATAATTCGATCGTGGTTGGGCCGGTTTTTCTTCCAGCGTCAGCGCTTGTCCGGTTTCATCAAATTCGACAACTCCGTAGCGTTCAGGATCCCGCACATGATAGGCAAAGACCATAGCGCCCGCATCAGATTCTGCCGCGTCGAGAAGCGCTTCAGGAAATCCATGGCCGTAGAAGATATTGTCTCCTAAGATTAGGGCCACAGAGTCCTGTCCAACAAATTTTTCACCGATGATGAAGGCCTGCGCCAAACCTTCTGGTCGTGGCTGTACTGCATAATGAATTCTCAGACCAAGATGAGCACCATCGCCAAGGAGGCGAACAAAGGCTTCCCGGTCCTGGGGAGTGGTGATGACAAGGATTTCCCGAATCCCAGCAAGCATCAAGGTAGAAAGAGGATAGTAAATCATGGGTTTGTCGTACACCGGCATGAGCTGTTTACTGACTCCCGCGGTAAGCGGATAGAGACGAGTACCTGAACCGCCAGCTAGAATAATGCCTTTCCTCATGATTTTCCTCATCCACAATTTCGGTAAGAAGCTGGCGTTACCCTACAAATAGGATTCTTGTTTTTCCACACCTTCGTAACATCCGTCTGCACAAGCTTCCACCGACCACAGGGCATGAACTTGCTCGTCACCTAGGGGATCTCTGATTTCCTTCTCACGCGATATGCTAGACGTAGCTCAGCACCGATGAGATGGGGGTGTTTGCCGACACGGGGTTCCTCAGCAGCACTGAATTGCTTGCGCAGCCGATGTGCTATCAGGCGTCACGCTCGTATTCGAATTGCCCACGGTATAGCTGGCTTGAGAAAATAGTATAGCTTCATCATGAGGAGTGCCAAATGGTGCAATGCTTTCAATGCCTGAATTCGAAATACACGTTCCAAACGTTTTTTGATTAACCTGGAAGACACCTACTGAAGGGAAACACGTACACTTTGGAACCTCTAGGACCACTTGCTCAGATCTCGTAGTAGAAAATCCATCTAAATTTGGAGTGATTGGCATATTCTAGAGAATTGTATTCTGGCATTTAATTTGCTTCCTAGACTAGCTACGAAGCAACGCCGCTTTGGAGAACACACAGCACAGTTATTTTTTCCCACTGGGTGAACATCTTCAATCTGATGGCAGGCAACATGTTCCAGGACACATTGGCTCTATGGAGCTCTGTTCAGACTAAGAGATCGTCAAAATGCAGCTGCAGGAGTCGGCTTATTTGGAAGCAATAATGCAGGTGGCAACTAATTTAGTTAGCGTTGAGAAGCTCTTAAGCACAACCCCATATCCTGCTAGGCCGAGGACGAAAATAATCTAGATCGGCACAGTACAATTCGCTGAGTGTTTAAGGTAGTGAACGTCCCCGATGGCCAAGGAGGGGATTCCGCATATCGAATTCATTGATTCCTGGAGGCACAGAAATGAAATCTTTTCTAGTTTCAACATTACTTATTTCAATGTCGTTCCTCGGCACATCGAGCGTCGAGGCAGCTAATCATTACATCCGTGCGGGCGCCACTGGCAGCGGCACGGGCGACGACTGGACAAATGCCTGCGCTGGTTTTACAGGTGCCTGTACACCCTCATCAATGATCCGTGGAGATACCTACTACGTCGCAGATGGCACTTATGGCTCTGTCACGTTCAATAGAGCGACAAGTGGCACTTTGGTTATCACCATTAAGAAAGCGACCGTGGCCGATCACGGGACGGACTCGGGATGGGCCAGCAACTACGGAGATGGGCAAGCAATCTTCAACTCCCCCGTCACTTTTTCCAGCAGTTATTGGACGTTGAATGGGACAACTCGCAATGAAAACAATTGGTTTGACACCGCCGCCTACGGATTTCAAATCTCTAACAACGCAAACGCCGCGCAGAGGCAAATCATCTTTGGATCGCCGCTCAGTAATCTGACCGTCAAATACACCTGGGTACAGGGACGGACCGGGTCTTATAGTGGCACCGAACGGCGTGTCGCAATTGACTGCGAAACTGGGGGCGCCTCGACCAATCTCCTGTTTCACCGAATGCTCGTGACAGACAGCAATCAACACTGGTTTATTCGCAATACCAATAGGACCACAATTGAGTACAGCGCGGCGGATCGGTTGTCCGGTGATGATGCCCGACATGGCAATTCCATTAACCTCTACTTCACCGCCGAGAACAGTATTATCCGCTTCAATCAATGGCGGGATATCGGTTATCCGGGGTGGAGCGGCGTAACGAATATCGTCTCTATTGCCGATGCGCGCAATTCCTCAACGCGGCCAAATACATGGATATACGGCAACCTGGCCTACCGCTTTAGCGGAGGGGATGGTGCCTTCGGCTTTTTGGGCAACTCCACCAATGGCGGCAACTGTACCAACTGTCGCGTCTATAACAACACCCTTGTCGATGGTAATATGCAGTTCAACGGCTCTTGGGGTATCCAGTTTCCAGACGGAACGGGAAACATCGCACGAAATAATCTGTTCATGAGCGGGACGCGTGGCCGCTCCCCAGGCAATACTCCCTCTATTGATCTAGGATCAGGTGCTATCAATTCACATCAAGCCTACGGGACCGGAGGCAACGGATCAGGCAGCAACGCCCAGAACTACGTTCCGATCTCCATCTTTATGAGCTATGCCGATGATGATTATAATTTAACAGGACCAACCTCACCGGGCTTTCCGATCACCGAGAGTGCACCGGATGGCGGACCACTCAACGTCGATATGTTCGGATGTATTCGCGGGGCAGATGGCACATGGGACCGTGGCGCATTAGAGTATCCCTCATGTGTTGGGACGACTGGAGGGGGGGGAGCCATCCAGCCTCCGCCGCCACCTACAAATCTACGTGTTAACTAGCGATGTTGCCATTTAACGTTTTCCGGGGAAGCGGGCCAAGTTCACAAGCGTAGAGTTCGACAGTAGTCTTCGAAGACTAACATTAAAACAGCGAGGCCTCGGAATGGTCGTAAGACTAACAGGGAGTTCTTGTCCCACCTCGTCTGTGGATCTCCTGCTTGCCAGCAGGATCGTCAAAGGGACAGGTGTGGGTGGCCTCCGAGACTTCGATGTAGGCGGACCGTATTATAGTAGTGGACGCACCAGCGTTCCGTCAGGATCTCTGCATCCTTCAGCGTATAGGAGATGGCGTCGTTGAGAAACTAAACCCGCATCGTCCACCTTGAATACGGCACAATCCCTCTTGCCACGACGTAGACCACACATTCCTGACACTACCCATCGAGCATGATCAAGATTCGAAAGGGCCGTCCATCGTTTAATTGATCCGCGACAATCGTAGACCCGGACATAATGGCGATGAGACGGCCGTGATCGGACACCACCCTGGTCGGAATATCAGGGCCTGGCCGCGATGTGTGCTACCGCCCGGTCTCGGCTATCTTGGACGGCGATGCACTGCGTTGATACAGACTTTTCTGAAACTTTTGGTCCACGCACGACTTTTATGGGCACCCTAACTTTAACCGCATGAGACCCCACTGAGCCGATTAGGGCAAGAGTTAGGTAAATGAATACAACAGACTGGTCGAAATACGTAACCGATATGAAAGTGGCACTGTGTGCAAAAAGTGATGCCCCAAGTGCCCAGATCATGAACTGAGACTGCGATGACAACTTAGGCATTTGACGCAGTGTTCGACCAATAAAGGAAAAGCCTGTTGCCAGGACGGTCATAAATAGGAACATTAAAGGCAGCCCCCCCCATACGCCCATATTCAAGAAATAATTCGTAATGTCTGCCTGATCCTCGCTCCAAGCAACGCCATAAGGCATCCAGTGGCGGGTGACATCCGTACCTGCCAACCACCATTCAGAGGTATGCTGAATAGCTGAATCGATTAATGCTGCTCGATGCCAGCCGGTGCTACTGCCCGTGAGATCTATTCGCGCTATAAGATAATACGCTGGCGCATTCATGATCAGATCCAGTCCGATATAACCCAGAACCGCACCCCAACGGACAAGCCGCATTCGGTTGCGCGAATGCCACATGAGCAAAGCTCCAATGCCGAACAAGGTGCTCAGGATCGGCCCGCTCGAGGCAGATGCTAAAACTATCGTGAGACAAGCCGCCATTCCTGCAATCGCGGTCTTTCGATGCTGCCGCCAGAGACCGATCATTAAAGGCAGGCACACCGCACCAACCGTCCCTGCAAGAATCGAATGCGCGAAGGGCCCTTGCGCGCGAATTCTTCCGTTCCGAACCTCAGAGAGTTCTTCGACCCCTCCCAATACGGAAAATACGTTCCGCCCTGTCGCTTGTTCCGATACCATCACGATGGAAAGCGGAACCAGAAGGATGGCGATGATCCCACATAGGCCCACCACGTCTTTGAGCGATCTGCAGAACACACGAAGAAGGAAGTAGATACCGCACCCGTTATAAACAAGGCCAAGGCGGTTCACGAATACTTCGGAAACCTCTCTGTGAAACAGACTGCTTATCAGTGCCCAGGTAGCCCATGCCACTATTAACCAATCGAGGCAGTTCATTTTATCCGCCAAACGCTCCCCTCGAATAATTACACGGGCGACACCCACAGCCACCAATATTCGGATGACCTGAAAGTGAAACGGTCCAATTTCGAGCCCAGACCCTAGAGTCATGTAACATGCCCCCACCAAGAGAGGAAGGGGAGCCCATCGGCGAGGAAGGGCCACTAGCGCAATCGCATTTACGAGTACAAAAGCGACTGCAATACCATTCATATTACTGTCCCAGCGAGATCGTGATCGCCCTGAGCGGAAGCCCCATTAAGTCTCTCGAACTAAACTGTTGCATAAAATTTCGACTGCACCCAGTGTGTTTTCAGTGAACGCTATGCGGCAGAAGGTGTCCTTTGATGAATTGCTGATGCCATAACTCCAGCATGAGGAGAGAGAAAACCTCTTGCGATCCCCCTTCTCCTCTCTGGTGGGTCTGAAGCAGTTTAAGAAGTGTCTCGTCGTGAAAATACGCACTCAACGCACTGTTCTTAGCCAAAATCATCTCAAAAACAAATTCTTTTAGCTCCTTTCTGAGCCATCCATCATACGGAACCGGAAAACCCGTTTTCTTTCGTTTGAGAATCGTCGGTGGAACGGAGTCCTTTAAGGCCGCCTTCAGAATGCGTTTGGTCGACCACCCTTGCACCTTAAAGTGCGGCGGCAGCGACGCTGAAAATTCGAGGACTTGATGGTCAAGTAGTGGTACCCGCAGTTCAACGGAGGTCGCCATGGTCATTTTATCGGCCTTGATTAACAGATCATCCGGTAACCACGTTTTAGTATCCACATACAGCAGTTGATGAAGCAACGGGAGGCCATCTAATCGCTGAAAGAGTCGTCTGGTCGGCTCATCGGACCTCTCCACGAAAGATTCACTAAAATCTCTCTTATAAAGAACATGCTTGAGCCGGTTAAATAGGGTATCGGGTGTTGCCGTACAACTGAAGTAGTATTGTGACATCGGTCGGTCAACAAGTCTCGCGTACTTCTGAAATCCCTCTGACCCAATCGATCCCATCCGCTCCAACATAAAACGTAACATACCTCTTGCAGGACCGAAGGCGGACTTCAACCCTTCCAGTGCGAGCAGATTACGGTACTTAATGTATCCTCCGAACGCCTCGTCACCCCCTTCCCCTGACAACAACACTTTGACGGACGATTCGCGGGCCAAACGAGACACATAGTAGAGGGCTATGGCCGGAGGTTCGCAGACAGGCTCTTCCATATGCCAAACATATTGCGGAAGAAAATCATAAAAATCCTTTGCAGTGATCGTGATTTCGTGATGCAGCGTGCTATAGCGCTCGGCTGCTAATCGTGCATACGGCCGTTCATCGGCGAACTCTTCCCCGGAAAAGCCGACAGTAAAAGTGCTGATCCGCTTATCCGTCTGTTCCACGGCATAGCGCAACACGCCGGTCGAGTCGACACCGCCGCTCAATAGGACGCCGATAGGCACATCGCTGATCATATGATCTCTGACTGTATCACGCAGCAGCATCTTCAGCTCCTCGACCGCATCTTCAAAACGCGTCCATCGTGGAGAAATCTCAAAATGCAAATCCCAGTACTGGCGTTTTGTTACCCGACCGTTATGAACAGTTATAAAGTGGCCAGGATCAAGCTTGCGAATTCCCTCGAATAGAGTTTCCTCCCCGGGGAGATAGTAATAGGTCAGAAAACGGTCGATCGAACGCCGATTTATTCTACGCTGAACAGAGGGGTCCTTCAGGATCGACTTGATTTCAGAGCTGAATACAAGTGCCTGCCCGGTATTAACATAATAAAGCGGCTTGATCCCGACTCGATCCCGCGCAAGAAGAAGGAATTGCTTGCGTTCGTCCCAAAGGGCAAAAGCAAACATTCCCCGAAGCCGCTTCACCAATTCGGCACCCAACTCCTCGTAGAGGTGGACAATGACCTCCGTATCCGTATTGGACTTAAAGATGTGGCCGCGGGCCTCAAGTTCGCTTCGAAGCTCTTTAAAATTATAAATTTCTCCATTGTAGACCACCCAAACGCTACGGTCTTCGTTGCTCATCGGCTGGGCGCCACTCTCCAAGCCGATGATTGAGAGCCGTCTGTGACCTAGCCCAATCGGACCTGAAAAGAAATCGCCATCTCCATCCGGGCCGCGATGGGCTATTTCATCCGTCATCCGCTTGATGAGTTGAGGATGAACTGGTTCAATCCCGTCCAGATTCAGTTTTCCGACAATGCCACACATCCTACTTATGCCAGCAAACGATCGCCCAACAATAGGCCACCTGTTTCGAAACGATTAGCCCCCTTCTTCATAATTTCCCTCCGGTCTCTTTGAGACCTACGCTCCAGGATGAAATAGCCCACCACTTTCGCAGGGACGCCTCCCAAGCCGAGAAATTACCACGGATGAGATAGAGAGGCGAAAGAACCAGTAAACAGAGAATCCGTCCCATTGCTGAGATCAGCATCGAACATCGATATCCCCATCCGTACATCTCTCCTCGGGTTTTTCGTAGAAATCGCCAAACGGATGCCCGCATCATGACAATGGCGAAGTCACTTGGTCTCTGCTGCGTACTTGTACCGCCGAAGTGGAAAATTGTCGCGTTCGGAACGTAGTAATTCCTATACCCGGCTTGCCTCACTTTGTAGCAGAGATCCAAATCTTCGGCGTACAAAAAGTAATCCTTACTGAACTGCCCGATTCGTTCAAAGAGTGACCTCTTCATCATGATACACGCCCCCGAAATCACTTCCACTTCCGTGACCCCCTTCGTGGCGCCGAAAAGTGATGCCATTCCCCAAAGCTGAGAATTTGGAAAGAAACCCCTCAGGAATTCCGAGTTCAAGAGCTGGTTTAGGATTGTTGGAAACGACTGAATGCAATCGGTTTGGACTGATCCGTCAGCATTGAGGTGCTTGCAGCCAATCGCACCTGCTTTGGGCAACTTCTGCATCTGTTCGAACAGAATGTCTATGGCTGAATCGACGATCTCGGTATCCGGATTCAAGAACAGGACGTGACTGCCGCTTGAGTCCTTAAAAGCTATATTGTTCGCCTTCGCAAAACCGACATTTTTGTCATTCTGAATAAACTCCACTTGCGGATAATATTGTTTCAGCATTTCACCGGAACCGTCGAACGACCCGTTGTCGATCACAACGATCTCATATATGACCTTGATCTTCGAACTCAAGATCGACGCAATACACTTTTGAAGGTAATCTTTGGAATTCCAATTGACGATAATTATGGAAAGTTCCATCCGGCAATTCGGCTCCCACCTTCAAATCCTGATAAACTCTCGATGCCACAATTCGAACGAAACCAGAAGGTGAATGTGGCGGCGCAACTGCTCCAATCCCTTGCGATCTCGCTCTAACATCAGACCGATATATCGCTGGTCGAAATACTGACCGACAGCCGAATCCCCACTCAAGAGCGCCTCTTCCACGAAGGACCGCATCCCTGTTCTAAACCATTCTGCGAGAGGATTGTCGAACCCTTTCTTCTTACGATAAATCACGTCTTTCGGAAGCCATTTCTCCGAGGCTTTCTTGTGGAGATACTTCCCCGTTAGGCCGTTCAATTTCAGGCCGGGTGGAAGACTCTCGACGAACTCCACCAGGCGATAGTCGAGGAAGGGAACACGGACTTCGAGGGAATTGGCCATTGATGTCTTATCCCCGACCATGAGCAGATCGTCGGGGAGGCTCGATCGCGTGTCGACATAGAGCATCTGGGTTACCGGATCAAGGTGTTGGACGTCGGATTGGAGTCGACGAATCGCCTCTTTTGACTGGTATCCATCACCGGATCGTTCTCTTAAGTTTCCTGTAAAAAGCTTCTCTTTCATTTCCGCACTGAAGAATGAGTACACTTTGGTGAATCGTGTCAGCATGTCCGGCTCGCTTAGGGAGACGACACCTCGCTTCAGACGTTCGAATCGCCCTGGCATTCGGGTCACCAATCCCGCAAGCGGACCTGTGACCATCGACGGTAGGCGGTTATACATATTTGAAAGTTTGACACCGATGTAGCGATCATAACCCGCCCAGGGCTCATCCGCCCCCTGACCGGTCAGAGCCACTTTGACATGCTTGCTTGTTCCCTTCGCGAGAAAGTAGAAGGCACTGGCGGCTTCGTGCCCGACAGGCTCCTCTAAGTCCCTGAGATAGCATTTGAAATAGCCCAAATAGTCCTTGGGCCCGACCATCGCGAAGTGGTGATCCGCCCCGAACATATCGGCCAAAACCCGCGCATCCGCCACTTCATTCGTCTTTTCGCCTCCCTCAAAGCCCATCGTAAAAGCCTGGACCTTTCCGGACGAATACTGACTCATGATGGCCAGCAATACCCCGGAGTCTATGCCAGAACTCAGAAACAGGCCCAGCGGAACATCACTTCTTAGTTGGAGGCGAACGGCGTCTTCAAGCAAGGATCGGTATTCCTCGATCAGCTCTTCTTCAATCCATCTCGTTCTCAATCGAGGTACCCAGTTCCAGAACCGCTCGACTCGAGCACCGGTCGCGTTAACGTACATGACGTGTCCGGGCGGAAGTTTCAAAATGTCCTTGAACAGGGTCTTCGGTGATGGAACATATCGAAAGGTGAATAGCTCGGCGAGGGAATCCAGGTCGACTTCGCGTGGGCAAGCCGCATATTGGATCAACGCTTTAATCTCCGATGCGAACAGCAGCAAATTCCCAATGACGACATAGTAGAGCGGCTTGATACCGAGATGATCCCTTGCCAGAAACATGGTCTTATCGTTCGCATTGACGATTGCGAATGCAAACATCCCGTTAAAGCGATTGACGCAGCCTGATCCCCACTGTTCATATGCGTGTAGGATCACCTCAGTGTCCGAAGCAGTCTTGAAGAGATGGCCGAGTGCCGCCAATTCCTCCCGCAACTCGACGTAATTGTAGATTTCACCGTTGAATACGACCTGCAGCGTACCGTCCTCGTTCGATATCGGCTGCGCCCCACCCCGGACATCGATGATGCTGAGTCGTCGGTGCCCCAATCCAATTGCCCCATCCACGAAAAACCCTTGACCATCAGGACCACGATGGTGCAGCGTCGAGGTCATGCGCTGAAGCAGCTCCCGATCAATAGGTTGACCGGTCCGGTCATATATTCCAGCAATTCCACACATACAAGGTGCTAATTCAGTTGGCTAGAGCGGCCTAGGAATCAATGTAAGAGCCCTAACGTCCGCAGAAACTTCTCCCGTTGCTCAGTCCTTAGAAAACGAACAGCCTCAGGCGCTAACGCACTAGGCTCCCGCCTCAACATTCCAAGTAAAAATCCGACAATGGCCGCTCCGCTCCCGATAATCGGGGGCCGCTCCATCGAACGATATATGCACCGAAGGACGAAGAACCACCAGTTATACCCAAGTGAATAAAGCCGTCGCCCTTCCCGTACTCTAGCTCCCAGGGGCCTCGCCGTTGCAGAACCGGTCCGGCGGTGCTCATACACAGATAGCCCAGGAACCGTACGTACCTTCCATCCCTTCATCCTAGCCATGATCTCGGCGGCTGCATCAATCCCACCGAGTGGCAATGCCACATACCCTCCAACCTCTTCAAAACAACTCCGCCTGAACAGCTGGACCGCTCCCGCCACACTGTCGAGAGAGACGTTCTGCCTCACAAACTCTCCATCAATATGTGAAGCGACCACCCCTCCTGCTAACCCGAGAGCGGGGTCCTTCTGAAACTCGGCAAGGAGCCTTTGAAAATAATCACACTCAAATGAGATATCGGCGTCGAGATTACCGATGAAGTCATACTCAAAGTATCGTGCCAATTCAAGGCCCTGATTAAATGCATGTACCTTGTTCCCGAAGTGGCGATCTCCCGAACGCGCGACATTGATCAACTTTATAAAACTATGTCGTGCCTTGTAACTCTCAACTAGCTCCGCCGTCGAATCTGTCGACCCATCATTCACGACAATCCACGCCACTGGCTTGAGTGCCTGGTTGATGATCGATTCTACAGTCTTCCCAATGAACGCCTCTTCATTGTGAGCGGGAGTAATGATGACGTATTTGTTCATGATTGTGCACACCAAAGGACGGCACTATCAACAATCGTTCAATACTTCCTGAATTTCGGTCATGATTTGTTTTAAAACCAAGCCGCCACCAACATTCTCGTTGGTTGCTTTACGCCTCTTGACTAAACAAATCTTTGACTCAACATCCTGCGGAGTTTCAATCAATATCAGGCTTCCACGTTTGGCCAAATATTTGTCCACCGAACCAAGAGCACCTCGGAAAATACTGTATACAGGGACACCCAGGGCAGCCGCTTCCCGGTTCATCGTACCGCCGCCACTGATCACCAAATCTGAATGCCAAATTAGATTTAGACCATCAATGACTCGATCAGGAATGATTATTCTCTGCTCCTGACACCACGCCGGCCAAGTCTGATAGATGTAATCCTTCTGAATCTTTTCATTTCGCGGCAATATGATCATTCGAATCCCTGGAGTCTGGCCTAAAACGTCGACGACCTTAGCAAAGAGCCTGTCGCTATCAGGATTATGATAGTGCGCCTCATTGGCAGGCGGACGGATCGTGACGATGATATCTGACTCTCGGAGATTGAGGTGCCCTAAGATGGATGAATCAGGCCGAAAACTAGGCACATAGACATCTTCTTTAATGCCCGAATACAACCGCAGGCCGTGTTTGAAATTGCAGGCTACTCGAGAATCACCGATGCTCTCAGGGGCGATCCCGATCGCTGGCTTGATGAAGGGAAGAAATGCTGCATGCTCATAATCAAACATGAGAATCGTCGGGATACGGAGGAACCACGAGAGAAGTACCAGAGAACGTGATCCATGAGATAGCGATAGATCCGGTTTTTCCTTCAGAATCACCGTCGCCAGCTGTAAACTTCTCCATATAGTGCCAAGAACCTTCAAAAGCTTATTGGCCCCATAGTGACGACCGACTTTTACATAATTTAACTTGTAGTGATCGGCAAGACCTAGCACCTGAAACGTATCTCGCGCCGTCAAAATAACCGAGTAACCTGCTTTCTCCAGTTCATTAACAATAGGAACAAAAAGCGGCACATGCGGAGAATTATCCAGATCAATCCAGATCACCTTGCTCCTCTTCAGCCTGTCCATTTTCTTTTTGTCTCTTGCCTTCGACTTGGGGAACGCGTCTACCGCCGGATGGGCCAAGGAAGTGATCGCTGAGGATGGCACCATGTAGGCATCATCCGCCAGGAGCCACTTATGAACTGACAGAGGCTGCCCAACAAGTGGAGCCGCGTCTGGTCCCAACATTTATCTAGAATCTGGGAGCCATCTGAGAGGAACCAGCGACTCGGCGGGATCTGAGAATCCAGTTTCTTTTCATTAGTCGGCCTGGCCAGTGCCTGAGGTAAGGTAGACGTTTTGGCACAAAAGGATTAAACCATCGCATGGATTCGACTTGGAAGCCAGTACGCTGAAGTTCCCATTTGACGGAACTAACCCCTTGAGGGCAAACTCCGCTTTGATTGAAATCGTCCAATATCCGATAATCTCCTATGCCAAGTAGACGCTTGAGTAGATGTGGAAGAAAATCAAAGTTGTAGCCAGAAATAATAAAAACCCCACCATTCCGAACTAACTTGTTGTACTCTCGGAGGACTGCGCATGGATCCCGCAGCAAATGTAAGAGGTTAGACATCAGGACACAATCAAACTGTCGTCCACTTAGGCTTCTTAAACACTCAGCCAACGTTCCGCTAATCACTTCTATACCCTGACGTGCCACAGCAGCCCCTATGACTGAATCCAGGGGCAACGCCGTTACGTGAGATCCGCGTTGCTTGAGTGTGACTTCAGTTGCTCCCCAACCACATCCAATTGAAAGGATGGTCGCTGCATCACTAGGCACCATGCGCAAGAGCTCCTGATCTGGCTTCTCGTAATAGCTCTTAGACCAGTTCCGTTGAAGGACCTTGGGCTCAACTTCGCAAAGTTTGATAGCTCGGTAACCGCCATTGTGGATCGCCATCAGAGTTTGAATCTGTTCTTGAACCGCAGTAAGTGGGATGCCCATTACACCTATGTAGCGATTGGGCATGTGGTGAATCAGGAATTCCTCAAGTGCCGATATACAGATGACTTTGCGAAAACCACAGCATGTGTAAGGATCCGTAGCCGCAGTTTCCAGCATGCTGTACCGACTTTCATATGGATCGCGAAGATACTGACCCGAAGCAATTGCCCGTCGTAGCTGTGCCTGAGTCATGATGTAGAAGCCTGCGTGCTCGTTCGTAAATTCTGCGACGGTGTAGCTACCGCGGCACCTCACCGAGTCAGGTCTCCAGTGAAATGGTCCATGCACATCGGGGAGATAGGCAGTACCATCTTGCCCAAGCTCGTACCGGACATGACCTGCGATCTCATCGGGTTCTAAATCGGCCGTAGCCCTCAGAAAGGCAAGGATGCTCTCCTCCTTAACACCAATGTCATCCTCGGAATACACAAAAAGGTCGTATCGATCTATGTTTTCTACGAAAATTCGTCTATGCGCAAATGGGAGAGAGTGGGGATTCCGTCCAGGAAGCCCGACGACAACCTCGATCCCCGGATCGAGACTTTTGGAGGATTCGGAGTTGACAACCACATCGATGTGCATCGACATAGTGCGATAGTCACGGATGATTTTTCTTAGGAATTGAAGGTTCTTTTCCCCGAAGCTCGCAATTGCAACCAAGACTCGAACCCGATCAAGATGTTGCAGCGAACGACTCGCTCCTAGCGCTGGGAAAACCTTCACCTCCGAATCGGGAGACAACGGCCCATATAGAGTATCTCTATGGTTTTTCATGGCTGACTGCATGAAGAAGCTCAAAAGCGGGATTATTCAGCAAGTGGGCTATGTTCCGTTTTGTTCCTGTATAATAATTATCGACGCACAGAAACTCATGCCCGTTCTGGAGGAGATGATCACAGAGATGTGAACCAAGAAAACCGGCTCCTCCGGTGATCAGTACGCGATTTTTTAGATGGTCTTTCAGCTTTTTCTCCCAAACAATCATGTCCCATGCAGCAATAGACATTTGCTGAAGTCACGTTTGACCAGTATCGCCAGCGGCCCGCCGGTAGCAGATCAATCGCGTTGTGCCGTAGGCTGAGCTTGTGGCCACGATCGAGTCTGTCTATCCGAAGTCCAGGGGACCAGGGCGTTCCTTGGTGGGGATGAATGCATGTGATCTCTACACTTTAACTCTGCGTGCTCTGATTCGCCGCCCGAGGACATGGCCATGGGGCAGGAATTTTCTTTCTCTCAAGCAGACAGCTGCGGTCCTGAGTCCGTCGGTGATAACGACATGGAGTTTCGGCACCTGTGTAGCGGCTCGGCGACAGAACTCCTCAAGTCTTGCGCAGACCACCTCCAGGGGAAAATGCCGCACCACGAACTGGCGAGAGAACTGTCCGAGTACTAAGCGCTGGGCGGGATGTTCCGAGAACCCACGGATATCCGCCACGAGACGCTCAACGCTGTGGCTACCGTTCCCTAAGCCATAGATGCCCTTGTAATAGAAGGATTCCGCTGTTTCCGGGGTTAGCGGGGAGGAGAAGCCCTCCTCACCCACGATGATAACCGATTTGCCGAATGCCATCCCCCGCAGGGCTGAACCGCCCATGCCGATGACGATGTCGGCCGCGGCATAAGCTGGCCGAGGGTCAAGGAGCTCCCCGGCCAACACTACAGAAGACCGTCCGAGTTCCATGTTGACTTGGTCCGCCAACTGTTCGAGGTTGGCACGGATCGCACCATCCCCTACGATCACGAACCGCAGCGGCAACTCACGGCCCAATTTACGGACAGCATGAACGGTCCGAACCAGACTCTCTGCCTTCATCGAATCAGCTAGGCGGGAGACGGTCACTAAAGTGATATCGCCATCTTTGATTCCGTATCGCTCGCGGAATGGGAGCGGATCCACAGCATCCGGTGCATTCAGGTGGATGTCTACCGGCGGCAGGAGGAGTTCCACTTGCCGGCGGCCTGCCGCTTTTGCCTGGTCTAGTACCTCCGGTGTCCCGAAAGTCGTCGGCAACTCCTTAGGCAGCACACGGGTAAGGCCCATCATCATGTCTGTCACGACCATCGGAACACGCATCGGCAGGTATACGGCATAGTAAGCATCGAGGCACTGCCACCAGTCCCAGACGTGGAGGAGGTCAGGACGTTCGCGTCGTACCACGTCACGCAAGGCGCGCATTCGGAGAAGCGACGGGTGACCGCCGAAGTCGTGAGGAGCCGGCAGGAAGCGTATGCCTTTCTCCTCGACCAGCTTGGCCATCGGTCCCGGGGTTGCGAAGAGTACTACTTCATGACCGTGGAAATCGCGGAGCGCTGCGGCGAGCTCGATCGCGTTCGTTTGGGTGCCACCTATCTCGAGTCTATGGGCAAAGATGAGGATTTTCATGTCGTCCGCTCGACTGAGAAACTGAGTAAAAAGTAATACGAATCTGCCGTGACTTTTATAACCGTTCCAAGGAATACATGTTCCTGATTTTGTGCCGTTTCTGTAATCCAACGAATCAGGCTTTTCACTAGCAGTTGCTGTCGGCACTGTGATCCTTGGTCACAGTTTAAAACCGGAGCGTACGAAGCTGAATTTCCCTAGCACGTGCTTTATAGAACACGGAATCCGGTCCGTCGATATGATATTAAGGAGAACGCGAAGCGAGTAAACACCACTCAGAACCACAGCTAAGGCCCCGACGCCAGTTGCTACCAAGGGTGGCAACAGATAGAGCGCGCAAAAAACTACTGTGACCGTGGAGAGGAAGAACAGACTCGCTTTTCTGTTCGTGATCGCCCATCGAAAACCGCTGATCCGTCGAACGATCGAATTAATCAGAAGCCAGTGAAAGACGTACGATCCAAAGAACGCTATGCCAGCTCCGGTCAAACCAAAAGAATTTATGCAGACCCACGAGAGACCGACGTTTGCGACCGTCCAAGCCAGCTCGGCCCAGAAAAAGATAGTCTGCTCGCCTTTTGCGACGATGATGTAACCCATCGGCCAGGTGATCACTCTAAGTGCCACACCGATACAGATCCAGCGGAGTACTTCCACTGCCGCTTCAAATTGGGCACTATAAAACACTGTAGTGACCAGAGGGGTGAATACGAGAGTGGCAATGACACCAGGTCCCGCCAGTAACAAACCGATTTGTGTTTGTTCGTTCACCAAGCGGTTACATAAATCATTGTCTTGAGCGACTGCGGTGAGACGTGGGTAGAAGTCCGCTCCCATGGCCTGAAGGATGAATCCCACATAGAGTCCACCCAAGGTCCAGGCAGCCTGGTAGTATCCAGCTGCTTCGAGGCTGACCAGGCGGATGACCATCATCCTCACAGCATAGGCTGCGCCCATCGTCAGCAATCCGCTCGCCATGAACGCGAAACCCAGTTTCAAGAGCGCGGCCGTCTCCTCCTTTATTTCTGATGCCGTCATGATGGGAGACTGGATTTTCACCTTCCGGCTGTACCACCATGAAGTGACTACAGACATTGCGGCGATAGCGACGAGAGCGAGCACCACACCATCTTCGTGCCAAAAATATACGAAACTGATACTCGCGATCGCGCCGAAGGCAGCGCCAAGCATGTTCATCTTGGCAAGATCGGAGATGTGCCGCATGCCCTGTAGCAGAGCGCCCTGACCGGCGGAGACTAATCGGAACAAAACGGCGATCGACAGGAGCGCCACCGCCACCGTACGCTCATTACTGCCAAAAGTTAGGTCAGAAATCTGCCACGATAAGGCTGCCAGAAGAACGGCACCGACTATCCCCAACACAATGGATGCTCGCCGCAACACAACCACTGTTCGCGCGATACGATTCGTATCTCCAGATCCAGTGGCCGCGGCGATCTGACGCACACCACTGCTGTTGATCCCCATGCCCGCAATGCTTTGCGCCAGATCGATAATTGACCCATAGATGCCCATCAATCCGAATCCGGACGGGCCCAAGAGCACCGCCATCGCCTTGGTCCGCACGATTCCAATGGCGACGTTGATGGCCGATGAACCACCAATCAAGGCCGACGACTTCAGAATCTGGCTATAACTATCTTTATCAGCCGTGGCCACATTCGTCGTTTCTGTCAAAATGTGTGGAGGAGAGATCGCGTGATTTCTACCAGAGCTGCTCATAGCTGAAACGGCACAGCCAGCGTGGCCGTGTAGGCCATATTCAGTTTTCCACCGGGCAAGGAAGTCGTTACGATATCCGGCTCCGTCTGCATTGATGTGATTCGTACGTTCGTGCCGACATCATGCCGAATCCGCAGAACACTTTGGACGGGATCAAATGTCCAACCAGCCTGAGTCAAGTCTGTCCGTTGACTCAGTCCCAGACCATCAACTACCACATTCGCTGGTGTAAAACTGGTTCTCAATATTTCCGTCGAAGCAGCGTCTGTCGTGCTGTAGTTGATCCTCGACAACGAGTAATTGATGTTGTTCACGACCGAGGTAGACCTGACCAGGTGGCTTTGGCGATCCGACGCCCAAATTGGTACGGCACCAAAACTGGTCATGAAATGACGAATATAATCACCGTACCCGTCCGTGAACCACTGGTTGTTGACTTCCGGGCCATCGATCACTACCCCGTTTGGTCGGGCCATATAGGTCGCCCAGTTGAGTGCACGGTAGGCTTTTTCTTTGGCAACCACATCGCCTGTTTTTTCGTACAGGAGCGCATTCACGGACGCATACCGAGCGGTGTGGCTCCCCATCGGATGCCAAAAAGACCTCTGCTCGCGGATTGTATTGGCCCCGAATGCTGAAATTGCAAAGTTGGCCTCAACCCAGCTGATCAAATCGCGAACATGTTTTTCCCAGTCAGCATCAAGTTCCGGATGCTCCAAAAGATAACGAGCCGTCATCATGGCGCTGTACTGATTGAAGTTGTTGGTGTCCGGCTGAATGGGGACGTCTTCGAAGTAATTGGACCAGATGTTATTTTGTAAGGGGTAAGCCATCATCCAGGTCCAGGCGGTCTGTCGAGCCGCTTGATATGCTCCTATATTACCCAATCCAAGGCTAATCAGCCCATCAAACAACTTGATCGGACCAATCACATTAGCACAGTAATCCTCGCGCACGAGGCCCGTATCGGCATACACTCGAAATGGCCAGGGTGACTGGCTAGAGTTTCCCTTGCGTACGTGACTCGCCAGGGAATCTGCCGCCGCAATGGCGGCATCTCGGAAGTCTGTATTACCACCAAAACGGTACAACTGCAGCCACGCCTCACCCATTTCACCGACTTTGTCAGGCTCAATGACACCCGTACCATCTCCCACTCCATCGGCATCGCCATAGACGGCGCCACGATAGGTGAGAGAGCCAGCATCCCCACTCGCGTAGGGAACATTGGCCCAATTTGCGCCCTTCGGCGTCATTCCATTACTGATCAAGGCAGTAGCCACATTCTCCGCTATCCGAACCGGCACGATATTTTCGGAATAGCCATAGTACTTCAATGCCGACTCGATCAACATGCTGTACAAACCAGCTGGATTGTGAGGCCAGTCCGCCAGCTCCTGTGTGTCCGGGTTTATATAGCTATGGCTATAGTAGGCTGGTTTACCGTTTTTGTTATCATTTGGCACACCATTGACCAAGTAATTCCAGGCGAGGCTCATCACGTGGTCATAGCCTTGAGTCGGATCCGGTGTCCAGGGTATGATTTCCCCCCTGCCATCCAGCACCACATTGTGACCATTAATGGTAGCCGGAGCCTTTACCGAAACGGCTGACAGTACGACCATCGCAAGTAGTACTGTGAAGCCCAATTTAAGAACAATCGATTTCAATCGCACTTACGGTCCTCGTTCCCAGAAGGCCCGGCTCCGGCAGATGCTCTCTTGATCCGATCATGCCATCTTGGCTGGGTCATGGCTGAAACAGCACATCCACCCAGTAGTTGGCTGCGTTATAGGTTTGGGTAGGAAAGATACTGGTGGCTCCATACGCATAGACTCCGTTCCCACCGGAGACACCACTGGCCAGAGCATGGAGCGGTGGGCTGTCCACACCCGTCCCGAAGTAGTTCACGTTCGCGCTGTAATGGCCATTAGGGACATGGTAGGACGCCACGTAGACCGTATTGACGGTAATCGGGACCGGGCTCGAGAACAGCACCTGCTGCCAGCCGGAAGCGGTCTCTCCCGTGAAGGTGGCTGTCGCAAGCAGGGTCCCGCTGCTCGTCCAAAGATTGGCCACGTGGGTGCCCGTATTGGTGCTCGCCTTGTAGAAACGGACGCCGGTAATGGTCCCGTTCACGTCAGAACGGAATTTCACCCCCAGCTCCACCGGGCTATCGGGTCCTGCGTCCACCACGCCAGGGACCGCCGTGTCGGGCCAGAGCGTGACAACATGGCCAATGAAGATGCTCACGGCCTTAGTGACCGACTGGCCGTTCGCAGCCGTCACGCTGGCGATGAAGTTGAACGTGCCGGACGCTGTAGGCGTTCCGGAGATGACTCCTGTGCCGCTGGTGAGCGACAGACCTGTTGGTAGTGCTCCGCTAGCAATCGACCAGATATACGGCGTCAATGCGCCACTGGCTGCCAGCGTGGCCGTATAGGCGGCATTCACGTTTCCAGCGGGCAAGGCGGTCGTGGTAATCGTCAACGGGGTCTCCTGCACGGTCAGGGTCGTGCTGCCGGTGACCGTCCCCAGCGTAGCCGAGATGGTGGTGCTGCCGGCAGTTCCGGCAGTGGCAACCCCGCTGCTATTAATCGTGGCCACGCTCGCGCTGGAGGACGTCCACGTGACTTGGCTCGTCAGGTTCTGGGTGCTGCCATTGGAATAGGTCCCTGTGGCGGTGAATGGCTGCGTGGTCCCCGTCGAAATCGTGGAGGTGGCTGGTGTCACTGCAAGAGACCAAAGTGCCGGTGGTGGGTTAGGAGAAAACGCGACATCTACCCAGTAGTTGGCCGCGTTATAGGTCTGGGTAGGAAAGGCACTGGTGGCTCCATACGCATAGACCCCGTTGCCTCCGGAGACACCGTTGGCCAGGGAATGGAGCGGTGGGCTGTCCACCCCTGTTGCGAAGTAGTTCCCGTTGTAGCTGTAGTGGCCCTTGAGGGTGCGGTAGGACGCCACGTAGACCGTATTGGCGGTAATCGGGACCGGACTCGAGAACAGCACCTGCTGCCAGCCGGAAGCGGTCTCTCCCGTGAAGGTTGCCGTGGCCAGCTTGGTGCCGGTGCTCGTCCAGAGATTGGCCACGTGAGTGCCCGTATTGGTGCTCGCCTTGTAGAAACGGACGCCGGTAATGGTCCCGTTCACGTCAGAACGGAATTTCACCCCCAGCTCCACCGGGCTATCGGGTCCTGCGTCCACCACGCCAGGGACCGCCGTACCAGGCCAGAGCGTGACAAGAGTGCTACTGCCGATGCTCAGGAGCTTGGTGACCGATTGCCCATTCGCAGCCGTCACCCTGGCGGTGAAGCTGAACGTGCCGGTTGCCGTGGGCGTTCCGGAGATGACTCCTGTATTGTTAGTCAACGATAAGCCCGTCGGCAGTGCCCCACTGTCGATCGACCAGGTATACGGCGTCAATGCGCCACTGGCTGCCAACGTGGCCGTATAGGCCACATTCAGGACTCCACCGGGCAAGGAGCTCGTGGTAATCGTCAACGAGGTTGCCTGCACGGTCAGGGTCGTGCTGCCGGTGACCGTCCCCAGCGTAGCCGAGATGGTGGTGCTGCCAGGATTGCCGGCGGTGGCCAGGCCGGTACTATTGATCGTGGCCACGCTCGCGCTGGAGGACGTCCACGCGACTTGGCTGGTCAGGTTCTGGGTGCTGCCATTGGAATAGGTCCCTGTGGCGGTGAAGGACTGCGTGGTCCCCGTCGAAATCGTGGAGGTGGCCGGTGTCACGACAATGGACGAAGGCGCGCCAGCGGCGAACATCACATCCACCCAATAGTTGGTACCGTTAGACGACGTGGTCGGAGTGCTGCTGGTCGCTCCATACCCGTAGACGCCGCCAATGATGTGGAGCGGTGAGTTATCAGCACCACTCGTCGCGAAGTAGTTCGGATCGGCGCTGTAGTGGCCATTGAGGGTGTGGTAGGACACCGTGTAGACCGTGTTGGCCGTAATGGATACCGGTGTCGAAAACACCACCTGCTGCCAGCCTGAAGCGGTTTCTGCTATGAACGTGGCGGTCGCCAGCAAAGTGCCATTGCTCGACCAGAGATTGGCCACGTGAGTGCCCGTATTGGTGCTCGCCTTGTAGAATTGGACGCCGGTAATGGTCCCGTTCACATCGGAGCGGAACTGCATTCCCAACTCCACCGGACGGTCGGGTCCCGAGTCCACGACAGTAGGAATCTCCGTGTTAGACCAGAAACCGCCACACGATGTGCATGAAGCGACCGTCACTCCCCTACCAGCCGAGGGGCTCTCCAGATTGCCGCTGTCGTCAACGGCTCGACTCTTGATCACTGTGGAACCCGCAATCTTCGGCTGCCAGCTATAGATCCAACTCTCACGCCCTTTGGCTGGATGCCATGTCGTTCCCCCGTCCGTTGAGACTTCAACTCCGCCTACTACTCCACCTCCGCTGTCCACAGCCGTACCGGAGATTGTTACGATGGTGCCGCTTGTGACAGAAGAACCAGCCGATGGCGCAGTAATGATCGAGTTTGGAGCAACAGAATCGCTAGAAGCGGTCGCTGGTACAAGTCCTGGCCGTAGGCTTACCGGCTGCACGCCCATATCGGCGAAGAGGTTGACGGTGGCCTGCTGCATACGAACGTCAGTCGTCTGCCCCAGCCAGTCGAGATCGTGGTTGGCGTCCAATCCCCAAGCCCACCGGTAGGTGCCAGCGCTAAAGACCAGTGATCCGCTCGAGTGGCGATACAACGTCATGTTGTGCACCATGGTGCCTGAACCAACGGTGCTCCCAAAGTCCAAAAGAATCTGATCCGAGTTGACCGTACTAGTAGAGAGGTGGAATAGGCCAGCTGGACGAAAACCGTTGTCCTCATCGGCATCCAACTCTGCCCCAAGAGACCCGGGCGCTAAGGTGGCGGTCTGCCCTGGATTGAGCGTCGCAATTGTGGTGTTACGCCAGAAACGCATCTTGCCATCTGACTGGGGGACAGTCATGGTGCCACGATATTCTCCAACAACCAAGCTCCAGGTGCCCATCAGCGCATTTTCTGGACGTCCGCCATCGGCCGGAGGGCTGAAGCGCGGGTCACGCCAAGTGCCGGTCCAGGTTGGGGGATCTTCCGGATCGATGGTGGCATTGGCCCACGTTTCCTTGTAGCAAACGAGCGTCCGATAGGGGACACCTGCTCCATCGATGCTGCTCTCCCATCGCGTCTTCCAGTAGACCGTATTCCCGCTGAAGAAAGCCATGTGAACTCCGGCGTTACGCGCAGCCTCCACGTTGGCCCGCTGGTTCCCTGACCAGTATTCGTCGTGGCCGTTTGACAGAAATAACTTGTGGTTCCGGATCAACGAGCCGCGGCCGTCTGCGTCTACGTCGGTAAAATAGGTGACGTCGTAGCCATTCGCTTCCAGCCAGCGCACCATTGGATACTCGGCGTTGAATACCCAGCTGTCGATCTCGCCCACTCGTGTATAGAAGGGACGGTTGTAGCTGATCTTAAAGGCCCGACATTCGCTGACGAAATTCCCGCTGCTGCAGCCGTAGAAGCTCTGCGAATAGTTATTGTACGCCTGCCATGTAGCATCTGCAGTTTTAAAGAGGATGTCGGAATGACTGGCATCGTTTCGAACGATGAAGAAAATGTGGCTGGCACCGCCTGTGTCATTCCGGATGGCCTTGGCAAAATAGATCCCCGACGTCGCATTTGCCGGTATGTCCCATAGTGCTGTTTCCGTCCAGTTGCCGCAATCCGTCAATCCCGTGGGTGCTTGATAGATGCAAGGTGGTTGCTGAGGGAACGCAATAGGATTGACGGTCGTAATTTTTCGAGCTCCCATTCCGCCATAATATCCCATCCGGTAGATATCCAGCTTGTAGTTGGAGGTGTTCGCGTTGATTTTGAAGTGGACGGTGCCTCCCACGTTCACACTCATATCGGTCGCAAAACCCTGGATGGTGGTGTCACCTTGATCGGCATCGGGGAGATCCCACGTAGTACTTGGAGTGCCAGGCAGACAGTTCTCTGCTTCGATTGGATTCGCGGGTGACGTGCATGAGCTCGCCGCCTCTCCAACAGAAAATACTGACACCAGCAATGTAATGGACAACACCGTTGCTAACCATCCAACTACTGGGCCAAGCTGTTTCTCCATGCTAAGGTTTTCCTTTCTCATATTTCGCGTTAGGACGAATAAAGAGCTAGTCTAGTTTTGGAGGGATCTGCCTCAGGATTCGCTCGACCAGGAATGGTCAATCCTCAAGTCGAAGATTGACGCGAAACACCGATTCATTCAGTCATGTATTCAAGGCAGGTTTGCGGTGCAGAGATGCATCATGTTCTTGGGGTAATCCGGTCGACCCTTGCCTGAATAAGGCTTACAGCAAGACCAACCGATATCAAATGCCGGGTTCGTTCTCACGAATCGTTCCTAAGAAAGTCACTCCTTAATGGCTCTCGCAGGATTTCCGACCGCCACAGTCTCCTTTTCGATATCCGAAATAACGTTTGAACCTAAGCCGATAAGAGTTCGTTCCCCAATCCGAATGTTTTCTCGTATCTTGACACCTGACCCGATATAACACTCGGGCCCAATGCCGACCGAACCTGAAATCGATACATTAGAGCCGATGCAACCATAACCGCCGATGCTGCTATCGTGCGCGAGGACCGTATTCGGCAGAACGATGCAGTGATTTCCAATCCGACTCCCGCAACTGACAACGACGTTGGCCATCAATAGCGTGTTGTAACCGATCGTCACGTCGGGTGCTCGTACCACTGAGGGATGAATAATGGTTGCAAAGCGAGACTTGTCGAGCAACAAGCCGTCGATGATGGCCTTACGTTTCAAGTACCCTCTCGGGCTACCAGGGACTGCAAGAACGTAGGCACCGTCATACGCGCGAAGCAATTCCCTGCCACCCAATACCTTTATGCCGCAACAGTCTTTCCCGTGGACTGAGTGGTCATCGTCAACAAATCCGACGATGTCCCATTCTGGTTGAACGTTGTTGATGGCAAAAACCGAGATGAGGGCTTCCCTTGCGTTGCCGCCGAATGGAAAAAGCAGCAGCTTCTTAAACATCGGTTATTCGTTTTATGACGGATCCTACTTCTGCTTCAGTCATGCCCGTATAGAGCGGCAGAAGGATCACCGAGTCTCTCGCCTCTTCTGACTGCTTCAATGCAGGATGTCCGCTGTATGGAGGTTCTTGATGTGCGTTCATGATGCCACGGCGTGACGAGATGCCAGAATCGAGGAGGCGTTGCATCAGTGCATCGCGACTGACCGGTGCATGGTCTAGTACCTTGACGGGATAGCTCTGCCAATTGCTTCTGCAGTAGGACGGTTCATGGGGCGGCTCCAGCCATGAAAGATTCTTCAATTGTTCATGATAGAGAGCCGCAAGCTGTTTCCGCTGTTCCAAAAAGCCGGGCAACCTCTTGAGTTGTTCAATCCCTATGGCAGCCTGAACGTCGGTCATTCTGTAGTTAAATCCCGTGGTGACATAGTCTTCAAAAATGACCTTGTTCGCACTATGCCTGACGGTATCCGGCACGCTCATGGCATGCTGGCGCAACAGACGAAACTTTTTGTCGTACTCGGCCTTGGCAGTGGTGATCATTCCCCCGTCCCCGGTGGCAACAAGTTTCCGCGGGTGAAACGAGAAACAGGCGATGGCACCATGCGGTTTGCCGATCCTTTCCCACCGGTCGGCAATCTGGATTTCACTCCCTATGGCACAGGCGGCATCTTCGATCACCGGCAGCTGGAATTGATCGGCAATGGACAGGATGGCTGGTAGATCGCAGGGCATTCCCATTTGGTGCACCGATACAATGGCTGCGACTCGGCCCATCTCGCCTTGTCTTCCACCCGGTGTTGTGGGAACAAGATGGCATAGAGGTGATTCGCCGACAGCGAGTCGTGCGACATCGCGATAGTAGAGTTTCCCATCAACCACATCACATGCCTCGCTCAAACATTGTTCTAAATACTGCGGAGACATATTGTAGGTCCGCAGATCGATATCGATAAACACCGGTTCGGCCGAACAGTAGCGAATTGCATTGGCTGTTGCGATGAAGGAGTGACTGACCGTGATGACAACATTTCCCGGCTTTGTTCCGACGACGAGCAGCGCGAGGTGCAGGGCGGTCGTGCAGCTGGACACGGCACAGGCATACGGTGTTCCAACATAGGATGCGAAAGCCTCCTCAAACTGTTTGACCTTTGGCCCTTGAGTCAACCAGCCTGAAAGAAGGACTTCTCTTACCGCGGCAACTTCTTCTTCTCCGACAAACGGTTTGGCGATAGGGATCATAGCGTGGGTGCCCTCAAGCGGAAGTATTGAGCACAAGGCGTTAGCGGTCTGCTGAAAAACTCAGTTTATACATCAACAACCGTTGAAATATGGGAGAAGGAAGCACGACACGATACACCCCAGGATGCTCAAAAAGGCCGTCCAGCAAGGCCGCAGCGAGTGAAGAGGCGAGGCGTACGCTTCGGTACGTTGAGCCTCTGAGCGATGCGAGAACGCCGCTGGCGGACTTTTTCAGCATTCTGTTAAGCCTCTTTGCGGGCAAGGACCGATTCGCGCCAGTCGATGAGGCGCCTCAATCCTTCCTCGATGCCGACTTTTGCTCTAAACCCAAGCAAGTTTTCCGCTTTCCCCGTGTCGGCGAGTCGTCGTGGGACAGGATTGACCGAACGGGCCGGCAAGAACTGTGGCGTAAGGGTCGATCCCGTAACTCTCAGCACCGCTTGAAGCAGGTCCAAGAGGCTGGTCTCCCTCCCGCTCGCGACGTTGAACGCTTCGTCCGTCACATCCGATTCCATGGCTGTGATATTGGCATCAGTCACATCATCGATGTACACCATATCCATGGTTTGGCGGCCGTCTCCGTAAATCACGGGAGGCTCACCGGCAGCAATTTTTTCCAACCAACGAATAAGGACTTCCGTATACTTCCCGTGAATATCCATGCGAGGTCCGTACACATTGAAGTAGCGGAGCGCAACATACTGCAAGCCGTACATGTCCGCGAACGAGCGGGCCATCCCTTCACCGGCCATTTTGGCGGTCCCATACAACGTACGGTTGTTGAACGCATGATGATTTTCGCTGGTGGGGAACACGTCCGCCAATCCATAGACGGAAGCCGAAGACGCATAGACCAACCTTCCCACTTTCTTTTCCACCATCGTTTGCAACACATTGAGGGTCCCCACCAACATCACTTCCATCGCCTCCCGGGGATCATCGGCGCAGGCAGTGATTCTCAAGGCAGCCATATGAAACAAGCCCTGTATGTCGGTGGCAAGATTGCGCAGGAGATCCAGGTCGCGGATGTCGCCTTCCACAAGCCTTACCCGCTTATCCTTTAACGACTCTTCAATATTGCGCATGCTTCCGCGAACGAAATTATCCAACAGGATGACCTCCGCAGCCCCTCCAGCCAGCAGACGTTCGGTGATATGAGAACCCATCAACCCCGCGCCGCCCGTGATCAAAAACCTATTGCCTTTGATTTGCATTGTTTCTCCCTAATCACTATTTGCGACAGGTCTTTCTCACGCCGGCTCTCATTTGAACGACGAATCATGATGACGCTCGGGCGGTCCCTATCTTAGCTCACTGGTGGTAACAGAAAGAGCCTTCAGAACTTCCGTCACCACTCTCTCCTGCTGGTCCGCGGTAAGTCCGGGGAACATCGGAAGTGATAAGATATGAGCCGCTGACTTCTCGGCGATCGGAAAGTCCCCGATCCGGAAACCGAGTTCGTCATAGGCCTTTGTTAGGTGCAGCGCTATCGGATAGTGGATCGCCGTCCCGATGCCCACGTCGTTCAGCTGCTGCTGAAGCCGAGCACGGTCCTCGACCTGCACCACATAAAGGTGATACACCGACCGCGCCCAGCTCGGCTGATGGGGCAACGTCACAATTCCTTCGGATCCGGCGAACAATTTGTTGTAACGCTCCGCCACCTGTCGACGCTGTTCATTCCATTTCGCCAAATGGTGTAGTTTGACGCGCAGAAATCCGGCCTGGATCGCGTCAAGGCGACCGTTGTAGCCTTCGATATCGTGGAAATACTTCTTTGATTGCCCATGGTCGCGCAAGAGTCGGCAGGTATGGGCCAGTTGTTCGTCATTGGTGGTAATCGCGCCCGCTTCGCCGCAGGCCCCCAGGTTTTTGCCAGGATAAAAGCTGAACGCGGCGGCGTGGCCCATCGAGCCGGCCTTGTGCCAGCGATTGTCCTTCTGTGAGAAATATCCTGCTCCCTGTGCCTGACAGGCGTCTTCAATCACTTTGAGATTATAGTGGGCGCAAATGTCCAAAATCGGATCCATCTCAGCCATCTGCCCGTAGAGATGGACAGGAACGACGGCCGTTACCGGCTTACCGGTCGCATTGTGAATGACTTGTCGTGTCTTCGTACTCTGCCTGCACTTGTGCTCTAGGTACTCCCGCAATTTACCGGGATCCATCGCATAGGTTTTTGGATCGACGTCGATGAAATCCGGTTGAGCACCCGCCTGCGAAATGGCTTCCGTCGTGGCAATAAACGTATTGGGAACAGTTATCACGATGTCACCGGACCTCACGCCAGCGGCCATTAAGGCAAACCGAAGGGCGTCAGTGCCGCTGCCGACTCCGACGCAGAATCGGGCCTCGCAGAACCGGGCAAAGTCCTCTTCGAACCCTTGCACCATCGGCCCACCGATGAACCCAGCGCTCCTCAGAGCGGTCGTCAGGACTTCGAGCAATTCGTCTTGCAACTCCCGATGAACGGTGACGAGATCTAGAAACGGGATCTTCTCGTTACTCATTGCTGCCCCCTTGATTTAAAATATCGCACGACCCTACCTGGATTCCCCGCAACGACGGCATGCGCGGGCACATCCCTCGTGACGACCGCTCCGGCCCCGATCAAGGCCTGTTCCCCAATCACCACATTGGCAAGAATGGTCGCGCCGGACCCGATTGATGCACCCCGTTTCACTAATGTGGATTCGACTTTCCAATCCGCCTCGGTCTGCAACGTGCCCGCTGCGGTGGTGGAGCGAGGGAAGGTGTCGTTCACGAACGTGACGTTATGTCCGACAAAGACTTCGTCTTCGAGCGTCACACCCTCGCAGACGAAAGTATGGCTCGAAATTTTGCATCGTTTTCCCACTTTGGCATTCTTTTGAATCTCGACAAACGCCCCGATTTTGGTGTCATCACCCACTTCACATCCATAGAGGTTGACAAACTTGGAAAATTTCACATTGCTCCCAACCTTCACATCAGGCGCAATGCAGAGATATCCGTTGATGGGTGCCGCATTCGTATCACATTCGATGATCGGAATCGGCACATCAGGGGTCCGTTTACTGTCTTGATCGGTACCAAGGTCCGGATATCCGAGCGCTTGCTCCGTTGTGTGTTCCATACGATGCTCCCTCAGGATGATGTCGCCCGCTATGAGCTGCACTCATGGCGAACGTCGCACGTGATGTCGGAATAGAACGAGAACACTATTGATGGTAATACTTGATGTGAGATCTGCGGGTGATTCATATACCCTACTACCTCACGCTCTCAACGGAAAGATCCCGACCGTAGGGCACGGTATAGCCATATAAATGATTCGGCATACTCTGCACATCGAGTCCATTAAGAATCACTTGCCGTTGCGCTGTCAGGCCCAGCATCGTGAAGGCCTTTTGCACCAGATGTCTGGGCGAATGGCCTGCACGTATCACCCACACAAGCTCATCGGCCAAACTTGCCAAGATACCCATTGTCGCGCTGGATAAGACGGGTGGCGTATTGATAATGAGATACTCAAATTGCGCACGAAGCTCCGGCAAGACCGCCTTCAGCTGTTGAATTCTCGCAAGTTCATTCCTTTCGCCGCCCGCTCCACCGGCCGCCAAGATTGAGCATGAAGACTCGTCGATCACCGATAAACAGTCATCGAGTGACGCCTGACCATCCAAGAATTCAATCAACCCAGCTCGAGCGGGAAGGCTGGCATAATGATGAAGGGCCGGCCGTTGAAAGTCACAATCGATAAGCAGGGTCTTTTTCCCAAGGTCTCGCGCAATTGTGTAGCCCAGATTCACCACCGTGGTCGTCTTACCCTCGCCCATCAGCGCGCTGGTGATTTCGACAACTGTGGAATGGTGCCCCTCGGTGGAGAGAGTGAGTTTGGTAGCGGCCATCCGATATTGTTCGGCAGCAATGGAACGAGGTTGCCACTTGGCGACCAGATTCAGGCTGGCAGGATTGGGCCCATTCCCATTTCCGTATGAGGCCCAAGGCATGACCTTCGCCGCGCTCTTCACCGCCGGCACGCTGGGGCTATGGTCGCCGGCCACTCGAGGACCAGCCTTTGGCATCGCGCTGATCTGAGGGCTCAAGATGAAGAACTGCGGTATGGTCGCCAACACTTGGATGCCGGGCAAGAGCTCCACCTCTTCGCGCCGCTTGAACGTCGGATTCAATTGATCGACTCCTAGCGCCAGACCTACACCAAGTCCGCCTCCTCCTATCAGCCCCAAAACCATTATCAGTAATCGATTTGGCTTCTCCGGCTTCTGAGGAAGATTGGCTGGATCCAGTACGCGGATCTGTTCCCCCTGCTGATGCTTTTCAAGATTTTCCGCCACATGGGCGTTCAATCGTTTGTCCAGCAATGCTTGGTAGTTATTCTGCATATTTTCGTAGTCGCGCAGCAGGATCATCAATTGTTGTTCGCGAGACGGCGTCCGCTGGACTCTTCCCTCAATTTCCCTCATTTCCCGACTGATTCTGGCTTCCTTTGCCTTGAGGTTCATGATCTCAAGTTTGGCTTCGTCCCTCTGTGCCAAAAGATTCTGCAGCTGTGGGTCGAACACTCTCCCTGCCCCACCGTTGGGATCCGGTTGGGGTTCTTCTGGCGGGGAAAGCCTCTTCTGCTCAGCGACCTGCGCTTGTTCAGCTATGTGAGCTTCTAGTTCTTCGATTTCATCTTTGAGGATAACGACATCCGGGTAGGTATCCTTGTACGTCGCCATCAATGTCGCAAGTTGCTTCTGAAGCTCGCCCAAACGAAGGACCAGGGGATTTTGAATGGGCTGATTCCCCATCCGAGGCATCGGCTGACTTGAAGTACTCCCCGTCCTTTCATACTGCTCATACTGCGCCACAGCCTTTTCAAAAAGGCTCTGCCGCGCAGTGAGGCTATGGTACGCCTCTACCGTCGTGTTGAGGTCCATTTGTAGTCGATCCAATGTCCTGAGGTTCGCCTCCTTCTGTTCCGGAAGCTCGGTGACATAGCGTGTCTTGAATTCACTGATGGCGCGCTCTTTCTCCTCCAATATCTTTTTTGCGTCATGCAGTTCTTGCTCCAGAAAGACCGTGACACCTGACACGAGCTGTTCGCGTGACCTGATGTTTTCTTGGATGAATAACGAAGCGAGTTTCGCCGTCACGTTCATGGCTGTGGTCGGATCTTCGTCGGCAAATGAAAGAGTGATCGCCTCGACACTCTTACCGGATGCGCCGGGGGTGCCTACGGTCTCCACTTTGATCATTTTGCGAAATGTCTCAATAGCCGGTTCAAGCCCTTCCCGCCTCACTTGGCCCTCATAGAGCTTATATTCATCCATAATCTGACTCAGAAAAGTCCGGCTCATCACCTGTTGGTGTATCATCGTCAGACGCTGCTCAATGTTGGCCCCTCCAATGCCCTTCACATAGTCCTCAGGGATTTTCTGATTTTCAATTAAGATCAGTGTGTTGGAACGATAACTTTTGGGCAGAGCTACACACAAGATCGCAGCAATCGCGACCCCTGCCACAGCTGAGCCGAGCACCACCCATTTCCTGCGGACGATGTTGTCCCAATGTTGCCGTATCAGAACCGACAACGGCTCTGCCTGTAGATTAGGCTCAGCCTGTGGATCGATTTCGCTCGTGCTCATTTCCTCTCCGCCACTAGCAGGATGTTGAAAAAGTCCGCCAGCTTTGTTCTCTCGTCGCTCAGAGGCTCAACATACGGAGCAGAGTATGCCTCGCCTCTTCGCTTGCTGCGGCCGCGCTGGACGGCCATTTTGAACATCCTGAGGGGTATTTGACTGCTACTACGATCACTCGTTAACACCTAGGACAGAGGTGCAGAAATAGTTTTTCAACAGCCTGCTAGTGTCCTGAGTCTGAAGTCGTGAGCATAAGTTGTGCATCCATTGTGTCCTCAAGATTCACCTCACACAGGAGGACACCGATGCAAACGGGACGCCCGAAAACCGAACTGCTCGTGACTGCCGACGAACGACACACCCTCGAACAGTGGGCCCGTCGGCCCAAGACCGCGCACGCTCTGGCCCGCCGTGCACGGATCGTGCTGGCCTGCGCCACAGGCAAGACCAACCGCACCGTGGCCACTGAGCTCAAGACTACGGGGCAGACGGTCGGGCGTTGGCGGCGACGCTTTGTCGGTCGACGCTTTGTCGGTCGACGGCTGGACGGGTTGGTGGATGAGCCGCGCCCCGGCACCCCGCGACGCACCAGCGATGCGGAGGTGGCGCGGCTTCTGACGCTGACGCTGGAGACGACCCCCACGGCAGCGACCCACTGGAGCAGCCGAGACATGGCTACAACGTGCGGTCTCAGTCAAAGCACGGTCAGCCGCAGCTGGCGCGCCTTCGGACTCCAGCCGCATCGGACCGAGACCTTCAAACTCTCCCAGGATCCGCTCTTCATCGAGAAGGTCCGGGATGTCGTCGGGCTGTACCTGAATCCGCCGGACAAAGCCCTGGTGCTGTGCGTGGACGAGAAAGCGCAGATTCAGGCGTTGGATCGGACGCGGCCGTTGCTGCCGATGCGTCCCGGACAGGTCGAGCGGCGCACCCATGACTATCGGCGTCACGGCACCACCTCGCTGTTTGCGGCGCTGAACGTGAAGACGGGCCAGGTGATTGGGCAACTGCACCAACGGCAACGAGCCCGAGAATTTCGGAAGTTCCTCGACATGATTGAGGCGACAGTCCCGGCACAGTTGGACGTGCATCTCATCCTCGACAACTACGGCACGCATAAGACCGCCGTGATTCGACGGTGGTTGCTCAAGCGACCGCGCTTCCACGTGCACTTCACGCCAACCAGCGCTTCCTGGCTCAATCTGGTGGAGCGTTGGTTCGCCCTGTTGACGGAGAAACAATTGCGGCGCGGGGTGCATCGCAGCACACAGGCGCTCCAAGCGGCCATCCGGGCTTACATTGCCCACACCAATGAGCATCCCAAGCCGTTCGTGTGGACGAAAACCGCTGATCAGATTTTGGCGAGCGTCGCTCGATTTTGTCATCGGACTTCAGACTCAGGACACTAGGTTGAGTTGGACCATATACCGGTCGAGTGGGAATTTCTGGGACACGAGGGTTTGTCCGAGTTGCCTGTGGGTGTACGAGTCAGCTCTTGCTTCAATTCCTTTAATCTGGCACTGCGAGGGTCGAGAGGCCTGGCATCACCCATTCGCCCGTCTTTCTGAGTGAGCGGTTGCATATGGGTTCTTCCTCTGCCTTAGTAGAAAGCCTGAGCTAGACTCAGCTGGGTCACATGCCTGTCGTATGCAAAACGCGTCCCTCCAAAGGCGTTGTCAATGTTTTGGTAACTATAGATCATCGTGAGAAACAGTTTCTGGGTGACCCGATACCGCAAACCAGCCGTTCCTCCCACTGTGGTCCAGGAGAGGGCAGCTCCTGAATTCGACCCGTACTCGTTGGCGACGCTATAGTTCGCACCAAGTAGACCGACCAAGTCACGAATCGAGGTATTCTGAGTCATGTTGAACGATACCGTGTGATTGAGCAGAGCCCCTGCTTGGGACTGAAAGGACGGTGTAATAGCGGACCGATATGCGAGGGCAATAAACGTCGTAGAATCCTTCCAGTCGATGGCAAGGCTGCTAACTGGTGCAATCGTCGAGGCGAAGGGCACCCCATTCAATTCTCCCGACAGCATCTGCACACCACCGGTCGCATTGATGCTAATGGTAGGGGTAAACCTGTGAACCCAGCCCAAGGTCCCGCCCCTTGTGCTAAAGGATCCCAGGCCGCCTAGGTCAAATTCGTTACCAGTGAGGTCTGCCCTCACCGTGTCGTAATGGGAAATCTCCTTTAAGAGACCAGCGGTATAGGCATGAAGGTCTTGGCTAATAAGAGTGGGGGCACCCGGGACTTGCGATGCCCCATACCGAATGAAACTATTCGTGTAGCTCCCGCTCAATTTGACAGTCCTATTGAGTGGAAGCTCAAACAGAGTGTGGACGCTATTAGACTTTGTATTGTTACGAAATGCCTGAAAACCTGCCACCAACGGATTCGCTTGTTCCCCTGATTGGCCTCCCAGAAGAAAGGCAGGAGGCTGAGGGCTGTAAAAAAACGTATCAGACACCGTCCACCTTGCCCCAGGTCTCCATTGGCTCACCAGATCACTCATGTCCAGAACTGCACCGGCATCGGCCCCCACATAGCTGAGTCCGGTATTGTTCACATAATAACTGCCGACCGCCCCCACCACTGCGTTCACCTTCACCCGGTGTTCATGATCGGTATATAACCCTCTAACTTGGGGCACGACTGTCGTGACAAAATCTTCTGGAGTTAGTCCCTGAAGCCGGCTCTTCGGTGCAAAAAATACATTACTGTCGTATCGCTCGGAAACTTGAACCGAGGGAACAACGTTCAACCCCGGGCCTACTCGAATCGAACTGGGGTCAGTTGCCCCACCAAATTCCGTTCCAGGAATAGTCGGCATTCCCCCGCTCATTCCACCCATTTGCGCCTGACTTACCAAACACCATCCAAAGCCCATCCCAAGAAAGATGCTTACCATATGCGCAAGCAGCCATCTTCGACTCACCTACGGCACCACGATGACATCGCCGCTCAATAGAACAAAATTACCCGGTATGGCGGCGCCCTTCAGAATGTCGTCATAGCGCACCGGAATTTGGATCTGGTGTTTACCTTCATGTCCTTCGGAACCAATGCTCACATTGCGCAACACCTTGATCTTGTTCTTATTCGCAAAGGGGGCGAAGCCGCCGGCCAGCGAAATGCCCTGCATCACATTGGCATAGGACTTCAGGGGATACTTCCCCGGCTTCACGACTTCTCCCATGACGTAGATGAAATAGCTGTTCACTTCCTTTACTTGAACGGTGACGATAGGAGAGGACATGTATTCCGTCAGCCGTTCACCGATGTGCTTAGCCAGGACATTCGCTGCAAGACCAGCCGCCGGCACATCCCCGATCAGTGGCAGGGTGATCGTGCCATCAGGACGAATCGTCACCTCACCCGACAGATCCGGACTCTTCCAGACCGTGACTTTCAGCACATCCTCCGGCCCGAGGAAAAAATCAGACGGCTCGACCATGTCGACTTTGTAATCCACTCTCTTTTCAGCGCATCCCACCGTTCCAAGGACGATAGTGGCGAGGAACATCCAACTGAGGAAGGCGCACATTCTCTGCCTACTTCTGGCGATAGCCATCATTGATTCTCTATCTTGGTCTAAGGTGGAACCCACTTGCCAGCCGCCTAACTGTCCCCCATCACATCCCTGATCAGCGCTGCCCGGAGCGTCGCATAATCGAGCGTGAGCTCAGCGAATTGTTTTTTCAGCCGTTGATGGTCAGCCTCCAACGAACGTAGTCGCTCTATCTCCAGTTGTTGCTCACCGGCAAGATTCGCCCGCCAGCGGTAGAGGGTTCTTGGGGAGATCCCGTGCTCGCGAGAAACCTCTCGGACCGTACGTCCTGCAGATAACTCCGAGAGTGCGGTCTTGATCTGATTTCGAGAGAAACGCAATTTTGACATTAAGACCATCCACATCCTTGTGGACAGACACTCATGTGTAAAGCCGATGGTATTGTCAGGTGTACGCTTACTGTACGGCTACGACTTCGTCGGCTCCGATGTGGACGAACGCGGCCTGCTGAATGAGGGAGGCGCGGATCACCAGCCCATGATGCTTCGTCCGCCTTACGAATTGTCCGCGGAGGCCGACAAGGGGGCCTTTTACCACTTCGACCCAGGTGCCTTCGACAAAATACTCGCACGGTTCGACCGTGCAATCAGCCGAGGCGACCTGCTGGAGCGCTGCGATTTCTTGGTCCTGAATGGGCTCTGGTTTCAAGATGCCAACTATACGCGCGACACCCGGGACCATACGAATAGCAAGGCTATTGTCTAACGCAAATCTAGCGAAGCAATATCCACGAAAGAGCGGTACGGTTGTCCACACCTTCCTGTCGGACCATTGGCGGCGCTGTCTGCTTAACGGAAGAAATGGTTCAATGCCACCGGCCTGGAGCCGGTCCCGTACCTGTTTCTCGTGATGCGCATGTGTCTGAAGCGCATACCACCGAAGATCCGTCTGCAGCGCTGTTACCTCTTCCTCCCTCAAGATCCGCTCTTGTTGATAGATAGTAGACATAGCTTCGCCCCGTTAGTCCCACTCTCTTCTTGAAAATCAACGGCCCGTATTAGCTCTAAAGCCATGGGGACCGCATGGTTTTAGATACAGAGCTTTACAGCCCTGGTTGTATATAGATAATGTTGGCTCTATGCCATCAGACAGATGTCGAGTTTTTGTGTAGGCACACTCCGCTAGGCGCACACATAGGAGGGACAAACGCTATGGTATAGAACAAAGATCTACGTAGAGGGTCATGGATGGCAGTTTTGTGGTATTCATAGTGCCGATAGAGCATTGAAAAGTAGCATTAAGATCTAGATATATTGGATTTAAGTCGTCGTAACGCAATCTAGAATAGCCTATAGCTTCCATTCAAATAGGATAACTATCCAATTATCGTGTATTCCATACCAGCACTTATGTCTGAATGGTTGGCCAGGCCATTGGCGAGGAAATAGAATGGGTTTTGCTCCTAGTCTGTCTATGGCAACTTGCGATGGCCAGATACCATGGGGAATTCGCTTGGCGCCGAGCTCAGGAAAGCGTATTGAAGCCACGGAGAATTAGAGACTGAACTCACCATATTCGATCTGCGTAGATAGATCTAAATGGACATACCCCCTACCAATGGATGATACCATTTAACCCGACAAAAGATTAAAAAGCCTGGTCATCTCGCCAATCGGATAACTTGGGAAATTACAGGGGATGCCTACAGAAACTATCCTAGGTTAATGACTTCCTCCATTCAAGATGACACTTACTGCCCGGGAAGGGCCAGATGCTGGATCTGGAGAGAGGTGCACTGGGCCAGCACGCTATCGCCCATCTTCATTTATAGGAAAAGATCATGACCGACACTGTGACTCCAGCGCTTACCATTGCGATTATCAGCAGTCACCATGTCGTGCGGCTCGGATTGCAGAAACTTTTCGAGACTAGAGAGACTCCTCGGGTCGTCGTACACCCCTACCAGCGTATGAGGCTTGACGTGTTGCTCCCAGAGAACCTCCCCGACATAGTCATCCTGGATATGGAGACCGAACGAGACATCATCGGCGCGATTGGGCAGATAAGAGAGGCGGCCCCGAAAAGCAAAATCCTGCTGTTAAGCGGGCTCGAGGATAAGGAACGCATGTGTGAGGCTGTGGAATACGGAATCGACGGTGTAGTCCTGAAAATTCAACCGCCCGAGGTGATGCTCGCCGCAATTGACGCGCTGTATTCCCCCCTTTGCAACCATGCCCTGATCGAACTCGATGGGGTGAAGAAAACCATCAACGCAAGCGCCGATAAACGGTCACAGCCTGCAGTGTGGCCTGAGGCATTGACCGAGCGTGAGCGAGAGGTGATCGTATTGGTACGTCAGGGACTCTCGAATAAAGACATCGCGTACCAGTTGTCGATTTCTGACAGTACGGTCCGTCATCATCTGACAAGCATCTTCGATAAGGTCGGCGTGCCGAATCGACAGAAACTCCTCGTTCACGCCCATCATGTGCGCTCCACACCAGACTAACGCACTTGGGCCTTACTTTCGTCAATTCCCCTACTCTCGAAGCAGCATCGGAGGTTTTACTACCTCGTGTCTTTCTGAAGCAGGCCTTGCCACGAAAACATGTGGAACTCCAACCGTCTACCTTGGTAAGATGCGCCGGGTGATCGGACCGCGCAATGTGCCGAGGTAGCTCAGTTGGCAGAGCACAGCCCTGAAAAGGCTGGTGTCGACAGTTCGATTCTGTCCCTCGGCACCATATTTCGCAGACTTGCAGGTAGGTCTAGGTAGGCAGGTGGCACTGAAGCGGCACCTGAACGTCATTCTCTCATCTCAGAACAACCTTCGTAAACGATTCCAGTCGTGTCACTGCATCCCGCAATCGCGCGTTCCAATTGTGCGTCTTCCAAGGTCCCAATAGGCCGAATCGATCGAGTTCTCGTGAGAGGCCGTGATAGTTATATGTTGGCACGTTTTGCGCGAAGGGCGTTCTGAATTGTCGGATACAACTGATCGACCGCAGCCTCTTTCGCAATCAAGGCAACAGCCCCGGCAGTCAGGATCGCTGTCGTTGCATCGTCACCCGCATTGACGGACAATCCCACCACGACTACGTCAGGATACTGTGATGTAATGTGCTGGGTCGCTGCGATTCCATCCATCTTCGGCATGTTGATGTCCATCACCACGATCGATGGGCGAAGGTGGTGGACGGCATTGACCGCCTCTTCTCCATCACACGCTTCACCCACAATTTCAATGTCTGGATAGGCGTCCAGAACGGACCGCAAGCCTTGTCGCACGATCGCGTGATCGTCCACAAGCAGAACGGTGATCGCGCCTTCACTCGACGACGTCACCACGAATCCACCCTGCTCCACCGCCATCGTGACGCCACCGCCGGTCGAAGATGGTCTGTCATCAGGGACAGAGGTGACCGGCAGCGCGATCGTGGTCGTTGTCCCGACGCCAGGCGCTGACTGTACATCAAAGAGCCCGCTCAGACTTTCTATGCGTTCCCGGATACTGAGAAGTCCAAACCCTTGAGCGGACCGGGTGAGAAGGATTGCTGGGTCAAACCCGCTTCCCTTGTCTTCCACGATCACTTCCACGGCATGGTGAGGCGTTGTGCTGACCCGCACCTGCGCTCGATTGGTCTTCGCGTGTTTCAAGACATTGAACAGCAGCTCCCGCACGGTTTGATACATCAAGATGGCCGTATCCTCACTTAGCGGAATATGGGACTCTTCGGCAACGACCGTGATATGAAGATCATATTTTTCAAATTCCAGAGCAAGTTGCTGAAGCGCGCCGACAAGGCCTGTCTGGTATAGCGCCGTGGGGCATAACTCCCTGACCAGAGTCCGGGTGTACTGCAGGCATTGGTCGAGGTCTGTGTTGAGCTCATCTAACAGAACGCCTAGCGGGGGGGTAACGGCCTTCTTGGCTCGGGACACCTTCAGTCGGCATACCACGAGCATCTGAGCGAGGTAGTCATGAAGGTCTGTGGCCAGACGTCGTCGCTCGCGTTGCTCGATCAACGTCAGCTGCGAGGCCATTTCCCGCAGCCGATGTCGTTGCTGGATCAATTCTTCACTGCGGCGGATGAGCATGGCCTCGGACGATTGCAGATTCTCGACCGCCTTCTGCCGCTCGCATAACACCTCACGAAGGCTCGCATTCAGCGCCTCCAGCTCTTGAGGGGTTCGCAAGGCCATCGCTCGAGGAAGCAAGGGAACCAGCAAAAGGCCAGTGGAGATCGACAGCAGCGCAGTCCCTGCCTTTACGATGCCTTCTCCCATGTAATCCGGATGCCAGACGGTCCACACATGCATGAGGTGCGTCGTTCCACATGCAAAAATGAACAGGCCGAACAGCATGAACATCCATCTGAACGGAACATCATGACGTTTATGAAGGAAGTAAAACAATGCCGCCGAGATCAGATAATACGCAGTGGCAATAGTGTCCGGTTAAAACAAGCCCCATGAACTGGAGAGCCAGATCTGGAGCGGGATTTGAAGCGATGAAGGGTGGTGTCGATTTGAACGGTGTTGGCCGCTTCAGGCAGTCTTTCAGATTTTATCCCGGAGACCGCCGCCATGAACACCGGCAAGACCTTGTTCGCCCAGTTGATGGACTTC
>JBGSIO010000112.1:0-85407 GCA_041742455.1 Nitrospira sp.
CCAATGCGCGGCCCAACAGAATAAGACCTATGAGCTTCTCCTCCTCGACTGTCGTATGCCAGAGATGAGCGGCTTTCAAGTTGCCGAATATGCGAAAGCGCTCTCCACTGAGCGAGGCCCGACAGTGATCATGCTGACATCGGATCATTGGGCCGACGATATTGCACGGACCTATGATCTCGGTCTTGGTGGGTATTTAATCAAACCCATTCGACGAAGCGACCTTCTGCAATCAATCGGGATTGCGCTAGGCCGTACAAAAGGAACATCTCTGAAGCGTACGCAGCCCCTTGAACCAACTTCAACAGCCCCAACACGAGCCTTGCGGGTTCTATTAGTCGAGGATTCTCCGGATAATCAACTGCTGGTCCAGTCATACTTGAAACAAACAGACCATACACTGGAGATTGCGGAGCACGGCGCTCTCGCATTGGATAAATTCAAGGCCTCGCATTTCGATGTAATCTTGATGGACATACAGATGCCTGTCATGGACGGGTATGCGGCCACAAAAGCGATGCGATCATGGGAGCGAGAGCACGATTTAGCCCCCACACCAATTATCGCTCTCACCGCGTTGGCCCTGAAAGAAGAAGAAGCGCGTATCTTTGAAGCTGGTTGCAACACCCATGTTACGAAACCCGTGAAGAAGTCCACTTTACTGGAGATTCTCCGAGCACACATGGAGCACATCATTTCGTGACTCATCCTTTATACTCCGACTTCCCAGACACAATTATTGTGGAGATTAGCCGTGACCTTGAGGAGATTGTGCCTATCTTCTTAGGTAACAGAGAGAACGATCTCCAAACACTTCGGAACGCGCTGACTCGACAAGACTTCGGAACTGTCCAGAATGTAGGCCATCGCTTGAAAGGTGATGGAGGCGGCTACGGATTCGATCGGATTACCGAGATTGGAGCCACGATTGAACAGGCGGCAAAACAGCAGGACGGCTCGATGATCGAACAACAAATCGTGGAACTCGAGGAGTTTCTCAGACGCGTCTCTGTCGTCTATCGGTAAGCCGGTGCCGTGCGACTAGAATGGCTTTCCCACACAAGACTTCAAGAATTTATTGCCGGACACCACTCGAGAGGTAACCGTCGTAGCTTAATGGCCAATGTACTAGTAGAGTCTCTGTCACAGGTTGTGTATAATAGCCCCACGGGCCAAGTGGACCGACGTTCCTCCCCGTTCTTCTACCGCAGCTACAGGACTGTACGCTGGTGTGCAGCAAACACTGCGGGATACATGGTTTGCATTGTCCGCTTTTTTCAGGTGGGGGGCTAGCTCAGTTGGGAGAGCACTACGTTCGCAACGTAGGGGTCGGGGGTTCAACTCCCCTGCCCTCCACCAATTCGTTTCTCACATACTGTCGACCACAGCAAGATGAAGTAGTGATAGAGGGTCTTCCTGTAAAGGGTGTGTTTCCTTGACGACGATTAAATAGGGAGACGATCTCCTTAATATGAAATGTGAATTGCGCCATGTGCGTCTTATTCACATGTGAATTCTAACTCAATAAAGGGAGGCATAAATGATCAGTAAATTTTACGGTGGTGCCCTGATCGTCGTTGCGCTTGGAGTCTTCGTTGGTGTGCCCGTGGTGAATGCTCAGCCATCCCCGGCTGGTAACGTGAGAGACGCGGTCACGCACGCGAAGGAAGCAGTAGATCATGGCAAACAGGGGCATGCTGACGCGCTCGTAACCCATGCGGAAAAGTCGCGCAACCATGCTGAAAGAGGAGGCAAGAATCCGCACCTCAACGAGGCGATTAATCATCTAAACGAAGCCGTTGAACATGGCAAAGCGGGGCATGCCGACGTTGCCACAGAGCATGCTGAAACGGCTCTCACACATCTGAATGAAGTCAAATAACCCATTACACGCTGACAGCGAACGTAGATGACCTCCAACGGGCAGGGAACCCATAACCCTGCCCGTTTCTATTTCAGTGCCATCTTGCTCCTCATGCCTTGCACCCTTGACAGTGTTGCTCCTGCTGACACCGATGAATGTCATATGAGGCCGCGAAGAGGCCTGCCGAACCCTACAATTTACGCTGCGCTAATGATCGCCTCATCGCCCCCCTTCGCATCCTTAATCAGCACCCGTCGCCCATCGACTCGCAGCCGGCCTTCGGCAAAGAGTTGCACGGCGCGGGGATAGACCTTGTGTTCTTGGACGAGAATTCTGGCGGCAAGCGTTTCAGGAGTGTCATCGTCGAGGATCGGGACAGCTGCTTGAATGATGATCGGCCCTTCATCCACACCCTCCGTCACGAAATGTACGGAACAGCCCGCCAGCTTGCAGCCCCAATCGATGGTCTTCTTTTGTACGTCCAATCCGGGGAAAGACGGTAGCAGCGAGGGGTGGATGTTCATCATGCGGTTCGCATAGGCGTTGACGAGGACCCCTGTGACGATCTTCATGTAGCCGGCGAGCAGGACAAGGTCGACCTCATGTTGTTGCAGTACTTCCAGCAATGCTCGGTCATAGGTTTCACGACTGTCCGGTCGTCCGGCAAAGGGTTTTGGATCGACGAACAAATCCTTGATCCCATGCTTCCGAGCCCGCGCCAATGCACCCACATCCCTCTTGTTACTGATAACGCATACAATCTGAGCTTCCACCTGACCTGCTTCGATCGCATCGATAATAGCTTGCAAGTTGGAGCCACGACCAGATGCCAGCACCGCCACTCTCAAAGGAGTTGTTCGGTTAATCGGCATAGTCGACCTCCAGCTCTTTGTCTTTCGCCTCCACTATTTCTCCGATAGGCCAGCCCTGATCGCCAAGCAGCGCCGCACGCTCTAGTACTCCAGCCACTGAGTCTCGCGGTACCACAAGAATCAGCCCGATCCCCATATTGAACACCCGATACATCTCGTCACGATCGACTTGTCCTAATCGGCCGATGACGTCGAAAATTGGTGGTACCGGCCAGGACTTGCGGGTGATCCTCGCTCGCACGCCCTTAGGGAACACGCGTGGGAGATTCTCCGTAATACCCCCACCCGTAATGTGTGCGATCCCCTTGATCGGAAATTGCTCAAGGAGCGCTAAAATCTGTTTCGCATAAATTCTGGTGGGTGTGAGAAGAACCTCTCCTATCGATCTATCGAGCTCAGAGAGACGACTGGCAGCTGTCAGCTTGGCTTGGTCAAACAGTACTCGCCGAGCCAAGGAGTAGCCATTGCTGTGGAGTCCTGAGGAAGCCAAACCTAGGACCAGATCTCCAGGAGCTATGTGCCGACCATCAATGATCTTGGAGCGATCGACTACTCCAACCGCAAACCCGGCTAAGTCGTATTCCCCTTCTGGATAAAATGAAGGCATCTCGGCGGTCTCGCCACCAATCAGAGCGCAGCCAGCCTGGCGGCAGCCTTCAGCGATGCCAGCCACAACCTCCTGTGCCTTGGATATAGACAGCTTCCCAGTCGCAAAATAGTCCAAGAAAAACAATGGTTCCGCTCCACTCACCGCAATGTCATTGACACACATGGCTACCAAATCGATACCAACGGAATCATGTTTATCCATCATGAACGCGATCTTGAGTTTAGTCCCGACGCCGTCGGTTCCTGAGACAAGGACTGGTTCTTTGTACTTGCCTGCCTGGAGACCAAACAAACCTCCATACCCGCCCAAGTCAGTCAGAACTTCCGGGCGAAACGTCGACCGGACGAGAGGCTTGATACGATTAACAAATTCATCGCCAGCATCAATGTCTACGCCAGCATCACGATACGTTGTCATGCATAACACCCAAAACAGCCACGATTGTGGCTTGCTTAACCTCGAGTTCCGTGTCGTTGGGGAGGCATCTTAGCGGAGGGTACTACAGAGGTCAACGCACCGATTGGAGCCTCACGGAAAGAGTTGTCCACCCCTGGCGTTCCGCTTTTTCCTTGATGCTCTAGAAATATTGCCTATACTGACGGCAGAGTGGGATCTGTCCCTGTCCATGCCTGGAACCCTTACGAATGGCCATCTAGATGGGTATTCTGATCGTTGATGACTCACCGGATGAGCGCCTGCTCCTTCACCATATTCTGAAGAACGCAGGTTATCGTGATCTCATCACAGTCTCGTCTGCAAGAGATGCCTTTACACAATTAGACTTGGATCACGCTGGCAACAACGCCCTCAGCTTTGACCTGATTCTGATGGATATCAAAATGCCGGATATGGATGGCGTCGAGGCCTGTCGACGTATCAAAGCGGTTCCTGCCTTGACACAGATTCCCATCATCGTGGTGACCGCACGCAGCCAGAAAGACTTCCTTCATGCCGCATTCGACGCCGGCGCAGAAGACTATATTCGGAAGCCCGTGGAGTCAGTCGAACTCCTTGCTCGAGTCAAATCAGCATTCAAGCTTAAACAGGAGTCCGAAGCACGAAAGAGCTGGGAAGAAGAGGTGACTAAAACGATCAATGAACTTGACCGAACCGTGAGCGACATGGAGGCTTTACAGCAATTGATCCCGGTCTGTCCAACGTGCAGGAAGTCTCATCCTTCGCAAATCTCTGAGGCCGCGATGAACGAATATGCCCAGTCCCATCCCCGAATGAAATTTCAGAGTCTGATGTGTTCGACGTGTAGAGTATAACCCTCGCATTTTTCTATCCCTAGCTTTCAGGTCGCATCTCCACATCCAGCAACTTAATTTTTCTGTGGAGATGGCTTCGCTCGATCTTGAGGTCTTCTGCCGTCCGCGAAATATTCCAGTGATGCTCACGAAGTTTTCGGCTAATATACTCTTTCTCAAATGCATTTCGAGCATCCCGGAGTGAGTCGTATGACTTTGCAAGAAGGGGATTGGACGACGGAACGGCAACCACGACGGCTCCGGTAGTTCTCCCCTGCAAGGACATGGCGGCCTGTGAACCTTCAATAACATATCCTGGGACCATGATCATGAGTCGCTCAATCAGGTTCCTCAGTTCCCGAATGTTACCCGGCCAATCGTATTGTTGAAGCACCGCCATCGCCTCGGGCGACACTTCCTTCATCCGCAATCCCTGTTCCTCGGAATGGATTTTCATGAAGTGTTGCACCAGGGCTTGAATATCCTCACGCCGCTCCCGCAATGGGGGCACCACAATTGGAACAACATTAAGGCGGTAAAACAGGTCCTCTCGAAAGTGCCCATTACCGATTTCCTTCTCCAGATCTTTATTGGAAGCCGCGAGCACACGTACATCAACCTTCATCAACTTGGTACCGCCGACTCTCGTAAACTGCTGCTCTTGTAAGGCCCGCAGAACCTTCGCTTGAGTACTGAGACTCATATCCCCGATTTCGTCGAGGAACAAGGTTCCCCCATCAGCCTGTTCAAACTGACCACGCTTCATCGACGTCGCTCCAGTGAAGGAACCTTTTTCATGACCGAACAGCTCGCTCTCAATCAACGTCTCGGGAATAGCGGCACAGTTGACAGCAACGAACGGATGGTCCGAACGGGTACTGTGCATATGAATGGCTCGGGCGACCAGCTCCTTGCCCGTTCCATTCTCGCCCCCAATCAGTACGCGACTATTCGTAGGGCCGGCAGTCTGGATGAGTTCCCGTAATCGTTGCATGGTCGGAGAATGCCCAACCAGCTCGAATTTTTGTTGGACTTTGGTCCGCAGAGATCGATTCTCCTGTGCCAATCGGTATTGCTCCAGTGCATGCTTGACACGGAGCGTGACGTTTTCCAGCGACAGCGGCTTCTCGATATAGTCATACGCGCCTAACTTGATGGCTTTCACCGCCGTTTCAATGGACCCGTGCCCAGAGATCATCATCACCTGCGTGGCAGGCATAAACTCTTTTACACGCCGCAAGGTTTCGAGCCCGTCCATTTCCGGCATCCAAATATCTAAAATCATGAGATCCGGCGGGTCCGTCCCGTAGATCTTCAGTGCCTCCGCTCCTGTAGCTGCGACGGCCACTTCATATCCTTCGTCTTCCAGAATGCTCCGCAAGGATGTCCGAATCGCTTCTTCGTCATCCACAATGAGAATCGATGCCGACATCTGTCCTCCCTCTCGTCCCACCCCCAAGAATTCGCATACAACAAACCATCGATAACTTTCGTACTTGCCGACGAGAACTGACGATCATTTCCCCTCTACACCGGTAAGTCAAACGTAAACACGGCTCCCCTCGGTTGATTATTCCCAGCTTGGATCTGTCCTTCATGGTCCGTAATAATTCGGCGGACGATCGCCAGTCCCAATCCGGTTCCTGTTTTTTTCCGGGTAAAATAGGGCACAAACAGGCGTTCCTGATCTTCTGGCGCAATGCCAGGCCCCTCGTCCGCAACCGTCACCATGGCGCGCCGTCTTTTCGTATCGTATTTTGTAGCGACCCACAGTCGCCCTTTTTGATTCATCGCCTGAACCGCGTTATCGAAAAGATTCACAAACACACGCCGCAGCTGCTCACGATCGAAGCTGAGGGGCGGCAGGTCGTCATCCAGATCTAGAATAAGTTCAAGATCCTTCTGCGCTTCTCGATACAACGTCGCCACTTCTCGAACCACATCATGCAGCGATTGTCGCGTCATTTGCGGAGCGGGAAGACGGGCAAATTTTGAGAACTCGTCCAACATTTCTTTCAAGCTACTCACTTCGTTAATGATCACATTGGTTGCGTCGTCAAAGACCCGATCCAGATCCGGAGATTTTTCGAAGAACTTCTTGCGCAACCGCTGTGCCGAAAGCTGAATGGGCGTCAGTGGGTTCTTGATTTCATGTGCCACGCGCCTTGCAACTTCCTGCCAGGCAGCGACCTTCTGCGCCTTAATCAACTCCGTCAGATCTTCAAACACCAACACAAACCCCAGATCTTTATTGGCTTCATCTCGCATACGAGAGCCTTTTAAGCCGATCGTGATCAGTTTTCCTTGAATGTCCACCTGTCCTTCAAGGTCGAGATCATCCCGCTCATCAGCCAACATTCGATCATAGGCCGTCTGAAATAAGTCCAAGCCAAATTCCTTGAACACCTCATTGGCTGACCTCCCCCTGAACCGGTCAGCCGCCAAACTGAGAATGCGTTCAGCGGATGGGTTAAACGTGGTGACCATTCCACGGCGATCGATCGACAAAAGCCCAGCGGCAATCGTATCCACGACTGTTTCGATGTAGGCCCGTCGTCGGTCCAGCTCCACGTTCGTATTCCGAAGCGTGAGGTTTGCTTCCTCCAGCTTGGACTTACTCCCCTGCAGATCCTGCGTCATCCGATTGAACGACTCGATCAACGTTCCGATCTCATCGGTCGCCTTCGCATCGATTTGTACGGAGAGATCGCCCTGGGCCACCGCTTCCGTAGCCTCCGCCAGCCGTTGGATTGGAACGGTGATACCGCGCGCCACGTAGAACCCGAACCACGTCGCACTGAACAGAATCAGCACCGTCACCACGGCAACGAATAGATAGGCCCCGGCTTTGATGGGATTCTTCATCGCCTTAATCTGTTTATACTCCGCATATTGCCGACCGATCCCCTCCATTTTCGTCAACAGCGATTCGGGGACATAGGTTTCCACAACCACGACTCCCTCCAGTTCACCCCGCCGGCTGCCGGAGGCCACCGGGATCGCCGCACGCACTAATCTTCCAGTCTGAGCTTCCTGAACAGAGGTAAACTCCTGCTTCCCATTGATCACTTGGAGCACCAATTGACTGATCGGCAGCTCCAACACACCGAGAGGAATGTCGGCATCAAGCGCTTTTGTCAAGGTTTCCATCTTGTTCGAAAACACTTCAATCCCAGCAACCCCATATTCCATCCGTTTTCGAGCCATCGCGGCAATCAAGAGATCGCGCTGTTCCGGGATGAGCATATCTTCGCGAAACAATTCCTGCGAGATCGCGCGTGCACTGTTCACCGCAAGTGAGACATGCCCCGCATGCTGCAAGCGCGCCACCTCATAGGAGTCTTTCATCACCTTCTCGATGTGCTCGCTGAACCAGACATCGACGGCCTTGTTAACCAACCCGCTCGCGAGCAACGCCAGCAAGACGGTAGGAATCAATGAGAACCCGATAAAAGCGGCGATGAGCTTCGTACGAAATCCTGACCCGACGAGCCGATGTCGACGTTCGAAATACGCCTTAATCAGATTTCTGGACAACAACAGAACCAACACAACGAGACCAATGAGGTCCAAATTGACCAGGAGAAGAACCAGGGCATAACTAGTCGTAGGCAAGAAGGAGCCGGTCTCCTGCAAATCAGGCGCAGCAATCTGTGAGTAATACAGCGTAAGGGCAACGCACGGGACCAGGAGAATGAGGACAATCCAGACGGGGCGAAGGTGAGGTCTTTTTCGCTCAGGCGGCTGAGCCCGGTTAGCCGAAGGCCTGTTGAACCTACCACTCATCACGGCCGACTCAAGGTCCTTTTCTTCGCCTAAAGTCGATCTTCCCGCGTGCATGGGCTGATTCGGCTTAAACATTCACACGCCTCAACACAACGTCGCTAACAGAAAAAGTCATCGCCTATCCCTGTCGTCGGCGTCTAAAGCCATCTCAACGCTACACACACAGATTGCGAAATGTCGAGATTTGGACAACGAGCAGAACAACGGAATCTTATTTGGGTGAGGCCAACGTGACATACTTCATACGAAGCGCGTAGAGCATATCACGCAGAACCGTCTGCTCATCAGGGGTCAGATTACCCTTGGTCTTGTCTTCCAAGACAGACAACAGATCGATAATCTCTTTGGCTTGCGGCAGGTTCACAGGCATGGGTGATTGTTGAGGGTCCAGTTGCTCCCCCATCAGCATGAGCGATGACGAGCCGAGTGAAATCACAAACGAAGAAAAGGTAACCGGAGGTACCGGAGCCACATGAGCCGATTCAGTTGATGCAGCAGCAGAAGCCGTGGTTTCTTTTGCGGTTGAAGCCGTCGCAGGAGCGCTCTCTCCCCCTGCACTTCCTCGCCTGTCACGAACGACGAATCCCTGCTCCTCATCGATCATTTCTCAACCCCTTGGTAGAATCGACAGATACCGTCGGTACCCTATCATAGGGCCTAGTTGCTCGCAAGCCATCACCGAGATTGAAGAGGAAGTCACCGTCGGTATAGAGTGGTACCACTGCGCGGCTCGCAGTGGACAGCCAGGAAGGATTCATCTTCGATGTCGACACAATTCACTAAAGTCGTTGAGTTGATGGCTACATTGCGCGCGCAGAATGGCTGTCCATGGGACCGGAAACAGACCCATGAATCACTGAAACCCTACCTGCTCGAAGAAGCCTATGAAGTCCTCGAGACGATCGATCAAGGTGACAAGCAGAAACTTCGTGAAGAACTCGGAGACGTGCTCTTGCAGGTCATTTTCCACAGCCAGATCGCCGCTGAGACAGCTTCCTTTACCGTTGAGGACGTGCTCGACACCCTGGCCAAGAAGTTAATCCGCAGGCATCCCCACGTCTTCGGACACAACGGCCAAGCAGACCAGGCATCGAATAGTGAGCAGGTCTTGGCACAATGGGAAGACATCAAACGTGCCGAACGTGAAGCCGCCGGCAATACGCAATCGGCACTTGAAGGAGTGCCCAAAACCTTACCGGCGTTGTTGCGCGCCTACCAAATTCAGGCACGCGCGTCTCGCGTCGGCTTCGATTGGCCACAGAACCGGGAAGGGCTCGAGCAGATCATTGGAAAAGTGACCGAAGAAATCGATGAACTGCAGGAGGCACTGGAGCTCAGTCAAACACCTGCCGAAACAGAGTCCAGCCGATCCGACAGTCGTCAAAGGATCGAGGCGGAGATCGGGGATCTGTTCTTTTCGTTAGTCAACCTCGCTCGTTTTCTCAAAACCAATCCTGAGGACGCCCTGCGCCGTGCGACAAATCGATTTATTGATCGATTTCACCTTGTGGAAGCACAGGCTACAGGGCAAGGACGGGTGTTGACAGAGATGACACTAGCTGAGATGGATACATTATGGGAAGAAGCCAAGCGCCGGTTGGAGCATTCCTCCCCGTACACCCCTCCACCCATGGAGAATCGAACCACATGAATAAGCACGAAGAGCCGTACAAAGAGGGAAAGCGCGCCGGAGCTCATCCGTTACTGGTGGTCTTCGGCACCCTCATCGGGTTGTGGTTATTCGTGGTCTTGATCGTCCCAAGCTCCAGGAACAAACAGGCCACCGGAACCGAAGGTCCCACTGTTTCAGTCATCGAAGACCCAGAAGCAGCTCCGGTCATATTCAAGGTGCACACGACCATCCCAGACATGAATACCCTAGGGCTGGTCGTACCCTCTCAAGCGACAGATAGTCAAATCGTTGCGCTCTTGAAACGCCTGAAGGAGGCACGACTGGATGGAACCCTCACTGAACACCTTCCAGCCACCACACCGGGCCACAAGCTGGGTGACCACGCCATCGCCGATATTTTCATTTTTTCAGACAAGCAATTCGCGGAACCAGATACAATCCGCACACTAGAGCGAGGGGCTCATGCTCCAGGAACACTTTATCCAAATGCAATTCCATTCGAGGTAGCGATGGAAAACGTCCGTGGGTACTACCGGATCGATCTCAATGACACCGGCAGCCCGGACACCGGTTCTCTCGGATTTGCAGACGAATCCGGCGTGCACTCCAAACACCACCGAAGAATCTTTTAGTGCATCCCGCTGACGCTTACTTGAGTGGATCAGATTAAATTCCCACCCTCCGCTTGACCTCCTCACGGACAGCCGGTTGATCCGCTTCAAATAAGCGTTCCAGCTTGGGGAACAGATGGCCCTGCGGGCCGACAAACGGAGGCAACATCACATCACGTCGTTCTGCCAACGAGCCTTCCTTGTCGGCAACCCGCATTTTCAAATCGGCAATGGTCTTGGAAAGAATGTTACTAATCAGCAGCTGCTGTCCCGGCGAGCCGGCCACAACCCCTAACAGACGCCTCTTGAACGGCTCCAGCTCATCCGGTATAGAAACCTTCACGCGCACGGCATGCGGCGTCGCCCAGGTTGACCGTTGTATCGAGTAGTCGTAGGAAAAGGCCTGTTCCCTCGGTTCCCGAAATGGGCCACTGACATCCAAGATAGTAAGAGAATTTTCGGTTGATTGCATGATTCAACTGATTTCCTGGGTGAATGTTTGTTGGCTGTGTGTAGTTGCACTATAGGAGCTTGCGATCGAGTAGGACAAGAGGCTATGTATAAAGATGATAGTGAGGGATGCTGAGCGTGGATTCATTCGACGAGCCTCGTCTACACAACACGCTAATGAGCCGAAACAAGGGAGATCGAATATACCCAGACAGCGCTTGAACAGCCTGATAGACTGTAATCAAGAACTCGTTGTGACCAAGGCATGGCCAAGAAGGACTATCCCGGACTCGTAATCGTACCTCCCAGCGATCGGACCATCTTACGACGTCGAGTGGTCCGGTGGAGTCTGTTCCTCATCCCCGTCATGTGGCTTGCCTCGACGGTCATGGGGTGGCCCCCCACATCCAATAACGACACAGACTGTCAGAGCACGACCAACGAGACTAACCTTCAAAATCGACCAGAGGAATGTGGCCAATCCAATCAAGCAACCGCCACAGAGAAGACGGGCCAGGACGACTTCAGCCTTACCAAAATCTCTCAAGCTGAAAGCCTGACCCAGTCTCAGCCTTCAGTCTCTTTAGCTACCCCTGAGAACAATCCGCCTAACCCTGAGTCCAATCACTATGAGAATCCGACGACGAAACTATCTGCTCCGGCAGACCCTCCAGCAGATCGCACTGGAACAAGCTCGAACGACGAGAAATCAGGGGCAAGTGTGCCGTCCACAAAAGCAACGTCGCATCCGATTCCTGACACCAAATTGGCGGAGCACGGTGATGCATTCGCGCAGTATCGCCTTGGCAAATATTATGAAAAGCTAAATGGACGACAAGCACCAGAGTCCATCGGTTGGTACAAGAAGGCCTCTAAGGGATTGCGCCGCCTAGCCGAGGCTGGAAATGGACAAGCGATGTATGTCCTCGGCGTCATGCACGCCTATGGACGAGGAGTGGCAAAGAATACGGAGGAGGCGCGCCGCTGGCTGACCCACGCGGTCGAACAGAACGTGAAAGCGGCTCAGCCAGTTCTTGCTAAGCTTGAAGCAAAACAGACGGTCAATCCTAAACCGAAAGACAGAGGACCAGCCCAGAGCGCCAAGCAATAACACTGCCCTCCCTAGCTGGCTCAACCATGTTGCCCCCTACGACACGCATCAAAAGTAAAACGCCGAGTTCATACAAACTGACTGCCATCGAAACGGTCACTCACGATACAAAGACGTTCCGATTTGAACTGCCGGCAGACGCAACACTGGACGTCCAGCCTGGAGACTTTCTGTATGTCCATGCAACACTCGACGGCAAGGCGGTGAAGCGCGCGTATACGCCTTCTTCACTGCCCGGCACAGCAGGCTTTTTTGACCTCACCGTCAAGCGCTACGAAACTGGTATGGTCTCAAAGTATCTGCACGATCAGCAGACGGGAGATACCGTCCTCATGAGCGGCCCGAATCCTGGAGGCCATTGGGTCGATGGAATGGCAAAACGGGTAGGATTCGTAGCCGGAGGCACCGGCATCACCCCGATGATTGCCATCATTCGCTGGATTCTTACCAAGAAGCTGGACGTAGAACTATTCCTGACCTTTGCCAATAAGACAGAATCGGACATTATTTTCCAACAAGAATGGGAAGACAATACCCAACAATTTCCGAACTTTCATTGTCACCACGTCTTGGAACAGCCACCGCCAGGATGGTCTGGCGGCACAGGCCGCATCACAGCGAACATGTTGCAACAACACCTCCCTGCGCCATCCCCTGACACCTGTATTTTCCTCTGCGGTCCCCCGCCGATGGTTGATTCCGTAGAAACCACGCTCAAGGACCTTGGCTACCCGGAGCAGGCCATTATTCTCCCGTAACGATGCTGTGATCGAATCATTTCGTTGTTGCCATACTCCTCAGTCATTTCGTCTCCTCTGCGGAGTTTTACCTCAAACTTCGTCATTATTCTTCCATTCGAGCTCCTTTAACTGTCTGAATTCCTGCTGATTACGATGGCATGCCCTTCGCTTACGGATGTGGTTTGTGCTCTGCCTTGACAAGGCCATGCGGAAGGATTAACCGGAAAGATACACATGTATGTGATGCTTCTGGGGAAAATGTTCGAGTGGCATCGGCATTCGCTGACACCGAATTCGCCGCAAGTAAGCAAGTAAGAATGTGCAAATCCTAGGCGCTAGTCCTAGTCACCATGCATATTCAGCCGGAATTTCCAGCACTGCCCGAAGGAGGTCATCATGTCTCAGCGCAATCTCTTATCCCACACGACCAATAAAATTGTCAGTACAGCACTTGGTCACCACATTCAACGCTTAGCAGAAAACGTCCGGGCTCACGGAGGCCAGCCGCTAGACCTTATCCTCCCGGACGGCTCACGTTTCAACTTTGGTCAAGTACCTCGCGTCGTAATGGCGATACGCGATCCGGCCTTACTGCCGGCGCTGACCCATCCCACACTCGGGACACTCGGTGAAGCCTTTATTGACGGTCGCCTCGATATCGACGGGGATATCCTATCTGTGATCACAAGTGCTGAGCGGCTCGTGGCAGTTGGTGGATCGCCCGCCACGAGACGAATCTCATTGTCACCGACGAACCACACACCGACGCAGGACCTAGACGATATCAAGCATCACTATGATGTGGGCAACGACTTTTATCGGCTCTGGCTCGATAGGCGCATGGTCCACTCCTGCGCCTATTTCCAGACCGGCGAAGAAACGATCGACGCTGCGCAGGAGGCCAAGCTCGATCACATCTGCCGCAAACTCCGCCTTCAGCCTGGTGAACGTTTCCTCGATATCGGCTGCGGCTGGGGCGGGCTGATCGTACATGCCGCGCAGCATTACGGAGTGCGCGCTGTTGGGATCACGCTCTCGAATAACCAATTCACGTTGGCCAATGAGCGTATACGAGCAGCCGGCCTGGAACACCAAATCGAGGTGCTCCTACTGGACTACCGTGACGCACCCGCAAGGTTCGGCGAGGACGCGTTCGACAAGATTGCGAGTATCGGGATGTTCGAGCATGTCGGCCGACAGAATTTTCCTGCCTACATCGGCGTGGCTCGGCGACTGTTACGCGATCGCGGGCTCTTTATGAACCATGGGATTACCACCCCCGATGCCGACGGTCGCACAGTGGGATCCGGAGTGAGTGAGTTCATGGATAAGTATGTGTTTCCAAACACCGAACTGCCTCCTCTCCACACCGTCATTCGAGCTATGGCAGCACAAAAGTTTGAGGTCTATGATGTCGAAAGTTTGCGACCGCATTATGCTCGAACCCTGGCTCATTGGTCACGTAGGCTCGAGAGAAACCTGGGCGCCGGTCGTGAACTCATCGGTGAACGGACGCTCCGGGTCTGGCGCACGTATTTGGCAGGCTCCTCGCTGGCCTTTTCGAAGGGTTGGCTAAACATCTATCAGGTACTTGCCAGCCGCCAGGAAGCCAGCGGCCCAACCGAGCTCCCGTTGACCAGGAGCTGGATGTACCAGCGTGAGGTTAGGGAAATAGTTGAGGACGGATTAAGCTGAGTCCACATCTACGGTGGGTCGCCGTCCATGGCTGGTTTGACCTACAAGATCTTGGACGACACGATTAGCCGCAGTCGCCCCATCACGGATACAGTCGGGAATGCCCACTCCGCGATAGCCGGCCCCTGTGAGGACCAGTCCAGGATACCGGCTGATAGCGGCATCGAGTTGTACTAATCGGTCCAGGTGGCCAAGCGTATACTGCGGCATCGCCTTCCACCACCGATTCACCTCCGTGTAACTCGGTTCTGCCTTGATCCCGCTTAACGCAGCGAGTTCGGCTCGGACTTTTGCCGTCAATGCCGCATCATCGAGTTGGAGAATATCCTCGCGCCCCACTCCACCGGCATAGCAGCGCACCAACAACTGTTCCGCTGGGGCACGATAAGGCCACTTGAGCGATGTCCAGGTTGCCGCGATCAAATCTCGTTCCTCTGATCGAGGCACGATAAACCCAAATCCTTCGATCCCGCTCATCAATGCCCGGGGAAAAGCCATCGCAATCGTCGCGGTCGACGCATAAGGAATCAAATCCAGCAGCCCTCCGGCAATGGGTGTCAACGGACGCAACAGATCAGCCGAAACATACGCCGGCGTTGCCAGCACGACGCTTTCCGCAGAAAGCGCTGATTGATCGTGAAGAATCAGGTCGTACATCCAACGACCTAACTCATGCGATCTCACTCGGATCGCCTCAACTCGCATCCCCAGCCGAAGCTCTACACCCTGCTCCGTCAATCGGTGTGTTAGGGCAGCCACAAGATCACCGAGCCCATTTTTCAGACTCACAAACATCGTCCGCTTCGGTTGTCCAGGCGATGCCGGCGAAGCTGTCTTCTTGGCATCCATCATGCCGCGAACAACGCTGCTATGCTGTTGTTCCAGCTCAAAGAAGCGTGGAAACGTAGCCCGCAGGCTCATCTGCTCGGCATCTCCCGCATAAATCCCCGCCATGAGCGGTTCCAAGACCCGCTCATACGCCTGTGCGCCGAACCGTCGACGAAGAAAACCGGCGAGTGACTCGTCGCCTGTCGAAGGACCAGGGGGAACCGCGATTTCCAACCCCATACGAATAAGGCCTGTCCACGTGAGGAGTCCGCTCCGAAGGAACGGTTTCAGCTGCCTCGGAACAAAGGACAGCAGTCCCTCTGGCAAATCATGCAACCGCCCCTTGTAGAAGACACACGCCTTCTTGCCTGTCTCGTTGGTATTGATGAGTTGATCGGCAAGGCCGAGCTTCGTGCAGAGCTCAAGACCGGCCGGTTTTTGAGAAAGGAAGGAATCCGGCCCCGCCTCCGTAACTATTTCGCCAACCCGATGTGTGACGATCTTCCCCCCCCATGATGACCCGGCGTCAAGGACAGTACAGCGAAGGGAAAGACCGGCCGCTGACGCACGTTCCAGTAGAGCATAGGCCGTAGCCAGGCCTGAAATACCGCCACCCACTATGACGACTGTGCGTGGTCGAGTCACGACTGAATGCAAGAGGAAGATACGTGTGCCGCCAAGATGTCGCGTAATGTCTCGATGAGGGCGGGTGAGTCGTTCAACATCGCAATGCGCTCGAGACGCATTCCCTTGTTGACGGCCAACTGTCTTAATTCGATATCGATATCGTACAGAGTTTCAACATGGTCACAGATAAACCCAATGGGGGCCACCAGGACAGAGCGATGCCCTGCCTGCTGGATAGTATCCAACACGCTTTCGACCGTTGGTCCAAGCCACGGCTCGCTCGATCGCCCCTGGCTTTGATAGGCAAAGTACGTTGGTTGGCCTTCCAAGAACTCTGTCACCGCCTCAACGGTGCCCTTCACTTCGTCCGGATAGGGATCCTTCATGGCTACGATCCGTTCCGGTAGGCTATGAGCGGTAAACAATATAGGCACCGATGCCCGCACATCGGCAGGAAATGTGAGTAGCCCCTCTCGAATATTGTCGACAATCCCCGCGATCAGTCGGGGGTGCCGATTCCAACTGCCGACATAGGTCACGCTGGTACGGTCTCCGAACTCAACGCGGGCCTCTTCGACTTTCTTTCGATAGGCTCCGGTACTCAGCGAGGACTGTTGAGGAGCCATACACACGCCGATGATCTCCTCTGGCGATTCGTTCAACAATTCGGCATAGGTTTCTTTGATAAAGGGATGCCAATGACGCAACCCGACGTACACCCGGTATCGGATCTCACCTGACTTATTGAGCCGCTGTTCCAATTTCTTTGCAACTTCTTGGGTAATGCCGACGGCAGGCGATCTGCCCCCGGTGGCACGATACCGTTCACGAATTTCCTCTACGAGCTCTGGGGACGTCGGTCTGCCTCCACGAACATCGAGCAAAAACGGCTCAACGTTCTCCAGACAATCGGGCCCACCCATTGCCATCAGTAACACCGAGATAGGACGTCGCGAAGTAGACATAATCTGTAGGTTAGAGGATGACCATTTGAGGCGATCTGGTTAGTGTTGGCTCAGCTTGTGTACCATATCGATCGTCGCAGCCACGTGATCGACTGGCGTGGTCGGCAGGATGCCATGACCGAGATTAAAGATATGACCAGAGCGCCCCCCGGCTCGTCGCAAGATATCCTCCACGCGGCGTTCAATTTCATGGAGCGGTGCAAATAGCACGAGTGGGTCGAGATTTCCTTGTACTGCCCGATCATGTCCGACCATCGTCCAGGCTTCGTCCAGGTGAACCCTCCAATCAATCCCGATGACATCACCGCCTGCCTCGCGCATCTGATGCAAGATCGCCGTGGTGCCGGTCCCGAAATGAATCATCGGCACCCCTTCCCGCTTGAGGCCCTCAAAAATCAGTTGGACATGCGGCATCACATATTCAGCATAGTCGCCTGCCGAGAGGCACCCGACCCAACTATCAAACAATTGAACCGCTTGAGCTCCAGCCTTAATCTGGCGACGCAGATATCCGGTGATCACGCGCGCAAACTTGTCCATGAGCTTGTGCCATGCGGTGGGATCTCCATACATCATCTGCTTGGTGTGCAAATAGTTGCGGGACCCGCCGCCTTCAATGGCATAACTCGCAAGTGTGAACGGCGCACCTGCAAATCCAATGAGCGGTACTCGTCCATTCAGAGCCCGTCGCGCTTGCCGAATGGCCTCGGCCACATAATTCAACTCGTCGCCGTCTATGACTTTAAGTTGATCCACCGCAGCCCGGTCACGAATCGGATTGTGGATCACCGGCCCTTCCCCTGCGGCAAACTCGAGGTTGAGCCCCATCGGTTCCAATGGAAGCAAGATATCGGCAAAGATAATGGCAGCGTCCAACGGGAATCGATCAATAGGCTGAAGCGTGACCTGGGCCGCCAGCTCGGGTGTCTTGCACATGTCGAGGATGGAATGTTTCGCGCGCAACGTCCGATACTCAGACATGTAGCGCCCGGCTTGGCGCATAAACCACACAGGGGTACAGTCAACAGGTTCTCGACGACAGGCTTTGAGAAATCGATCGTTCATAGTTCGCGCATTTTAGAGAGGCATAGGCGAGGGTGTCAAACCGACAAATTGAGCTTCAATTCTTCTCGGGAAGTCCAGCATTTCAGTAGACAGAGGCCCCTGTTCCGGTACAATGAAGACTTGAGGGCCGCGCAAAACTCTGGTTTCACTTTCCTGACATTTTTGTGTATAATGGGTTCCCAACCTACTCTGGACGCTTAATCAGTTTAATCGGGACCCCGGCTCCCTGTTTTCCACCACAGTGACGTTGCCGATCCCCCGACCTAGAGGAGAATTGTATGCCCGATGCGCAATCGCTTCGCTCGACCAAAGCCCCTGATGCCTGGTATTCTTTTCTGCGCTGGTTCGATTCCTGGGCGGGCCTTGAACAAACGAAAGTAGAGGGACCTCCCAAGGTAGACTGGATTCGAAGTATTCCCTTTCTTGCCGTACATCTGGTGTGTTTGGGAGTCATTTGGGTAGGCTGGAGTTGGACCGCGGTGGCCGTCGCGGTGGCCTTCTACTACATCCGCATGTTTGCGATCACGGGGTGGTACCACCGCTACTTCTCCCATCGCACGTTCAAGACCACTCGCACGGTCCAATTCTTATTTGCATTGCTCGGTGGCTCATGCGCACAACGTGGCCCCTTGTGGTGGGCCGGCCATCACCGTCATCACCACATCGCCTCCGATACCCCGGAGGATGTGCATTCCCCGCGCCAGGGGGGATTTCTTTGGTCGCACATGGGTTGGATTATGTCGCAGACATTTTACGCGCCGCGCCTGAAGGGAATCGCCGATTTTGCGAAGTTTCCGGAGCTGCGGTTTCTCGACCGGTTTGATGTCCTTATTCCCACCATTACCGGATTCGGGATGTTCGGCCTCGGTATGCTGCTGGAAGCCCATGCACCAGGGCTTGGGACCAACGGCCCTCAGATGCTGATCTGGGGCTTCTTCATCTCAACCGTCGCATTGTTTCATGGAACCTGCACGATCAACTCCTTGTCCCATGTCTACGGCTCCCAACGGTATGAGACTGGGGACGACAGCCGAAATAATTTCTTCCTGGCCCTGATCACCATGGGAGAAGGTTGGCACAACAATCATCACTATTACCCCGCCTCGACCAGACAAGGCTTCTACTGGTGGGAGATCGACATGACCTATTACTGTTTGAAGGGGCTCGAGTGGCTAGGCCTGGTCTGGGATATCCGTGGTGTCCCTGTGTACGTGCGAGAAGGAAAAACCAAACGGGATTCTGACCGCAGCGTACTGAAACAGAAGATGGACACAGCAGCGAAGGCCGCTGAGCTGCCAACCCCTCAGCCGGAACTTGAGCTAACCGCTCGTTAGATCCAATCCGTCCTCTCGTCTGACCCTGGCCGAACAGACTCGTGATTGGCCAGGGTCTCCCGAATTCGTCGACTCACTTCATCAATGGACTTCCGTTCCTCATGGGATAGCACCCAGGCCTCGCCAGGGCTCAGCTCGAATCGATAATGGTCATTTCTAAGCGTGAACCATTCGACATAGGGATGCGGCTCCAGATTGGGGTGCGGATCGAGCGAAATCAGATTTACCGTTCCGATCTGTGGGTTTGCCATATCACCGATGATCTGCCCCGCCATATCATCATCTTCGAACCGGCCGTTGCGGAATCGAATGACTTCCCCTGCAATATCCGGCTTGAAATTGCCGCGTAAATAAAAATCAACCGAGCCGATCACGGCAAACACGACCTGCCCAACGACGGTTCCTTCGACCCGATTGTCCAAGAACCCCTCACAAACCCACCGTCCATTGCCAAACTTCTGTGCCATAGAACTCCTCCTGCCGAAATGATCAACCGCCGAACGCTCCGATCACAACAGCCAATAAGATGAGTGCACTCCCGATCCATCCCTGCATGTCCAACGTCTCTCCGAGAAAGTACCACGAGAGCCAGGCCGCATAGGCTGGTTCGGACGCAAATAGTAGCGCCACCTGCTGAGCGGGAACCAGCTGCTGTGCCCACATTTGAACAGAAAATGCCAATGTAGCGAGTACGCCCGTAACCCCCAGACCGACCAGCAAGACGGCGGTGGGGGAAAATGCGGTTGATGGAGACTCTTCCCACCAGGGAGCAGGAAGAAACAGGACGGTCATCGCCAGCATCTGCCAAACGAGTAACGACGGTGCATCGACTTGTCTGGTGAATCGCTCGAGACAAATGATATGACCCGCGAACGCGACCGCGCATCCGAGCGTCATAAGATCTCCGATATTCATAGAGGTATCGGGCTTGATCAGCAACCAGAGCCCAACGACCGCAATTGCTGTTGCCATCACCACCCGCCGGTCGATCCGCATCAAGATCAATGGAACAAAAACCACATACAGCGCCGTCAGAAAGGCCGAATTCGATGCAGTCGTATGCTGGAGCCCAACGGTTTGCAGCAAATATCCGAGGAAAAGGAAAACGGTGGTCAGCGCACTCGCCTCTAATACGGCACGATCACAATGCAATCGACGGCGACTGGCCACAAGCCATAGCAGGATCAACAGGGTGCCGAGGAAAAATCGAAGAAACAGGAAAGAGAGCGGAGAAATTTGGTCAAGTGCCGCCTTGGTGGCTGGGAAGGTCGCGCCCCAGATAACCGTCGTCAGTAAGAGTGCAAGTCGGGGCATGACTAAAGAAGTGCTGTGTGCTGAGTGGAAAGCCTTGAGCAAGAACGCTCAATCATTTCACTCGGAACTCAGCACTCAAGACTCGGCACTTTCTTGGTCTAGGGTTTGCACAAGGGGCACAATCGTTGTCTATTCACTCCGGCCTGCTCCATGGCCATGAGCGCACGCTCCTTATCGGGATAGTCAAACCATCCGCCTTCCCAGAAATCGCTCGAGGTCGACGTGGATGGAACCTCGGAACAACGATCTCGATGGAGCGTCACTCGGTCGATCCCACGGGCAATGTGAAGCCAGTATGTCATGGCAGAGCAATCAGGGGTGAATAGATCGTGGTAACAGGCTGGGAAAGGGCATGCGGGTTATTATGCGCCTACCCTTCACTGATAACCCCCTCAGCGAACTATGGGAGGAGCTGCCACTCATCCTTCTCGATGAAGACCTTCACGCCGGTCCCCAACTTTTTGACATCATCTTTCTCGAAGAGCTTCATATAACGCTCGATTCGATCCTCATCATCGATTCGTTCTTCCTGCATCATCCCGCTGTGACCTTTGTACCGTCGAATCAGCACTGGCATCGAAGCCCTCCTATGAAGCTGGCAGTTGAGCAGCGTAAGTTGTTACAATAAACGGGTATCCGTGGGCCGGTCAAGATCGCCTACACTAGGCAGGCTTGTCAAGGTCCGAATCTCCCTACAGATTAGATTGCGGCTACTGAGAGAAAGGATCGAATCCCGTGCCACTCTATGAGTACCGCTGTGGACAGTGTGAGAAACAATTCGAGGCAACTCAATCCGTCTATACGAGGATCGAAGACACAGAATGCCCTCATTGTCATGCCAGGCAAGCCACTCGCCTGATGTCTTCGTTTTCCTCCTCAGTCAGCGGCGACCGCAAACCAGGATTCACGGAAATCAAAGCCAAGGCCATGGGCCAGGAACGGATGCAGCGATTCGCCAAGCTACCCCCGTTGAACGCACAACGCAACATGCCGCCGCCCAATATGTCTTCCGATTCAGACTCAACGGAACAAGGAGAATCGATCCCTGGATCGTAGACGTACAACACCTTTCTTATGCCATCCCGCATGATGTCATCGCCCGGCTACCCCGAGGCAATAAGCCGACTGTTCACCACCCTGCTTCTCAGCATGACTCTTTTCCTGTCTCCTTCTGGTGCCTGGGGCCAACTCGCAGGCAACCTGGTCATAGTCGGCAACGGGCCAGAGCAACCGACCATGGAAGCGTTAGCCCGGGCTTTTGAAAAAGCCAATCCCCGCACCTATATCGACGTCCTGTGGGATGAGAAATCCACGCCGCTGCAATTGGTCAAGACAGGCCATGCTCATATAGCCGTAACAGGAGTCGAAGACCAGACGCTGATTGCGACGCAAATCGGCTGGGATGGGATCGGCATTTTAGTGCATCTTTCAAACTTCACCAAAGAAGTCACCACGCAGCAGGTTGCCGACATCTTTTCTGGAAAGATTAAAGAATGGTCTGAGGTAGGGGGGCCAGAGACCAGAATTCTTTTGATCGACCGCGCCGGCAATCAGAACATCCGGGAGGCCTTTGAATCTCAACTTGGAATTATCGGTAGCATTCCTCAGACCGCCACGATGATTGCTGCAGATGACATGGTCATTTCGACGGTCGTCGGAACGATCCCACCACTGTCTGCTGCAGCCTATATCTCATTAAGCACAGGGAGCTCCGCCGTGACACAGGGAGTCGCCGTGCGTCTTTTGCGGGTCAATGCAGTTGAGCCTGAAATCCCGACAGTGAAGGACGGGCGATATCGCCTACGACGGCCTCTGTTGCTCCTGTCAAAGAATGGTCCGAACCCCCTTGTTGACGCGTTTGCCAACTTTGCGCTATCTCCTCCCGGGCAAGCTATCGTCGGAGAAACATATGTCCCGATGCCCAGTAAATAGTTCCGAAGCAAAGGAGGTCCCGATGGCTCCCCGATTCCTGTCGTCTCTCTTGCTATTGTTGTCGCTGACGCTTCCTCTCGTCCCTGTCCATTTGTTTGCCGAAGAGGGAATGATCGTTGATGGTGCCGGTTATACGCTACACGACGCGGAATCGATTAAAGGACACAATGAGCAGACGGTCGAAAAAGACCCTGTTTGCGATAGCAGCAAGCGACCAAAAATCATCAAGGTGGAACCGGACGAAGCCAAGCCAGGAGAGACCGTCACGATCAAGGGGGAACAGTTTGGAACCAAGGACTGTTTCCGCGGCGTGGCGTTTAGCGCGGGAGGTCCGATCAAGATCGACTATACATATATCAACGACACCAGCATTCAGGCAACGGTTCCCGATGTTCAGCCAGGCATGTCGTTCATCGATGTTGTCACCAGCGGTGGGAATGCGCGCTCAAAAGCCTTTCTCGTCCAGGCCAAGTAAGTCCCCGGAATAGAAGGCATTATCGCGCCCGTATGCTCTGTGAGGGCCTTGTCGTCATTCAGTGGCTTCTCGCCGTACCGCTTTGGCGAGGTTTTCAGGCGTACCAATATCAAGATAGCTGTCTTGTGGAAACTTCACCGTCTGTATCGCCAGCCCAGCCTTGAGAGCTGCTTGGAATACCACGCCCATAGCTAAGTCTCCTCCTGGATCGTTGGTCGTGCTGGCCAAGACGCTCATATTGCGCTTCGTCTCGTCGGCACGGAGGAACTGGTGCAAAAACTCCGAAAAGACCGGCGTCCAGACGGCGAAGCACCAGCCGAACGTCAGTGTAGTTGAAACCGGTTTCATCACAATCTCACGAACCCGCCCGTCCGTGTCGCTATCCACCATGTCCCAGATGCGCGTGTCTTCAATACGATGCAGACCGAGCACAACGTCTGCCCCGGTTCGCTCCTGTTGTTCTATCAATCGCGCATAGGCATCAGGTGGACCAAAGAGGATGTCGGGAAAGCCGAACGCGATGCGGTGCTGTGCGATAAATGGGTATGCACGATCAAGAGTATCAGGGGGACCGACTGATCCAGGAATGACAAGGTAGGCAAGCGAGAGGCCTACCCCCTGTCCCTGCTGAAAATAGTTTGGGATGTCCCATTTTCCCTCGCGGATGACGATGAATGCTTTGGAAATGCGGGCGGCTTTGAATTTTTCCAAGAGATATTGTGCCGCCACTTTTGGTCGCGGCGTCCCTGTCAGCGGATCTTTCGCGAACCCGACAGGAAACAATTCCTTGCTGCAGGGAAACGGCTGCAGGCGCTTCGCTTGGCCAGCCGCAGGGATAAGTCCCACGACTTCCGGCCAGACTCGACGAGGTTGATCGGAGCGAGGTGCGACCATACGACACACATTATCACCGGATTCAGATACTGAGTCCATCGACTTTCACCATATATCGTGTTCTCAGGCAACCGCCTCACACCTCACTGTCACTTCAAAGACTGATAGGACCAGATCTTCTTATGGCGACTTTGGAACCGAGTGAGATTCGCGTGTTTTATATACTCGTGCTTGTGTGTTAAAATGGACATTGTTTACATGAGGAGTTCTTCTAATGCGAAATATCTGGAGTTATCAAGCCCTCACTGCCATGTTTTTTCTCGCAAGCCTTACTCTCGCGCTACCGGTTTCAGCAAATCCACCTATCAAGGAGCGGCTTCCCTTGACGCTGACCGGCGCAGGTTGTAACAGCAAGGAAACCGAGATGAATGCTGTTCTGCAGGCAATCCCTGGTGTGATCGGTGTGTATTTCAATCGCGTCCCCGATCATGTGCTCGTGGACATCATTCCGACTACTGTGAAACCGGCTGATGTGATCACCCGCGTCAACGAGGCGGCATCCTCATGGCAATGCAAAGTCGAATTCATAGAGGGATGTATTTCGGCTCCCATGCCGACGGCATCAGCCGCTCCACACCAACATGAGTAGTAACAGAGGGCGGGTGTCCCACCACAATCACACCCGACCGCTCTCCTCCCGCCCATCATAATACTGTGAGCCTTGCGGAGAAATTAAACTGAAAATACGTTGATTCCTGCCATAGCGCTGTCCGTAAGCCAAGTAGAAAGGCGTCTGCCACCGCCGCGCAACATAGGGCCCCATCAACTCCGATTCTTCAGAAAGTTGATAGTTGTCATTCCAGGGGTGGTAACGTGGTGGGTGGTCTGAGCAGAGGTTTTTGATTTTTGGAATCTTGATCGATCAGTTTTAACGCCTCCAGTTGAGCTTCTAACTCTTCGATTCGTTTATCTCGCTCACGAATTTGCTTTCGAAGATCGCGTGCCTTCGCTGATTGATCGACAACCGGAGTCGGTTGGTGCTCTACCGGGGGAGGAGGAACGACAGCGCATGCCTGCAAAACAACGGAGATCGTCACTACGCTGCTCAAAGCACTCCCATTCATCCTGTACCACAGCCTCAAATTCATCGTGCGTGAACCTATACGACCAGATCGGGATTTCTCAAGTCCATAGTTCCATACTCCTCGCCTAGGATATCGCTTCTCAACGGCTGCCTTAGCAGCAGAACACTCGCTCATCAACGATTTGCCGGCAAGCCGGCGACAACGCCAAGTTAGCTTGGAAGGTAAGTATCCAGCATGACAATGTGCTTCTGGTGACAGCTTTAGCTGAAAAGCACAGACGAAGTGTTACAGTCGGCTGTTGCGGAATTCGTTAGGAGAAAATCACCGAAAGACCGGATCGCCGAAGAGAGGAAAAGACGATTGGCAAATTGCCGACTTCGCTGCACGATAGTAGCGCAATTTCCCGGCTGTCGTTGAAAGATTGGAGCAGTAGAAGAACACCGAGAGACACAGCAATGATGCTAGGCCAGATCATGGAGAGCGCACCGAGAACGAGGAGGAGCGCTATCGCCGCCCACGTATGCTGGACGAACCGGCTCTTAACTGTGGTCATAAGATCCTTCTTCGAGCATGCCCCACCTGCACACCGACGCGTTATAGAGTGAATGGGTGAGACCATAACACATAATGATGTACCGCAGACAACTAGGAATCCTACTAGAAAGCGTTTCTTCAATACTGGGCGTTAAGAACGCAAGGACTGTGCCTCAAAGTATCCGCGTGAGAGCTGAGTGAATTACGTAGAATCGCCTTGCCGGTCTCTAGGTAGAAGCCTCGGAAAGCGTATCTCTTTTGATTCAGTGCATCCGAACGGATTCACTACACGTGTGCGCGGGATTATGAGTGCGTGCATGGCGCTGGCACAATCGACGTGATGAATGTTACGACGCGCCTGACTGGTTCGTAGTCGGGTTCGATCGGAAGTCTTGTATCATGTTCCACACACGGAAAACATCGAGAGTCAGAGTCGCGCCGTACGTCGGTCCATAGTCGCGCTCCGCGATATTTCCCATGCTATCGTTCCACGTTTCAAACCGCACCGGTCCAAAAGACCCCGCAATGGCCCAAGCAAATTGTTCCTGGCTCTGCCCCGTCGTATTCACGAAAATCCCGGAGTCCCACATGAGGGCAAACTCAATTTCCCACGTAGGAATCGTTTCGCCCGTCTCAGTCGTCACATACTGACCAAAGGCGATCGACGGCTGCACTAGTCCGGCGGTGCTTCTCACGGAATGTAGTACGGCTCCATTGTCCTGATAACTGATCCGCCCCAGGACGGAAGCTCGTGCGCTCACCTCTCCCCAACTTCCGGAATAGAGTGTTGGCGTAATGGGCATCCGCCTGATACCGGCTCGAAGAAACCCTTGCTGATAAATCGTACCGACGGAAAACCCGGCGCCCGCAAAGATGACTTTGGGGCGAAACAAAGGAAACCATCGTGTGATGGACCCATCGATCATGGCGTCAGTCTCTTTGCGGGGATTCACGGTCGGAACTGACGGAAGCTGGCGAAGTTGATGAACGAATTTGTTCTGAAGAAAATTAGTGATTTCGTCCCCAGTAGGGCCAACACCAGCTGTGAGATTGGTGCTCCAGCCTTGTAGGAATCCCCCCCAATGTTGTGTCCAGCTCATTGTGATCAAGTTAAAGCCGAGCGTATTCCCAACAGTAGAATCATACTTGTTCCCCAAACCATCCGTCGGTGTGAACCTATTGATGGTCAACCCCCCGGTAAATGTGGAATACTGATCAGGAAATGCCATGGCACCCCAATGGACGGATGGAGCAGGAGATTCGCTCCACGCGGGAGAATGAAACAATCCTACCAGCCCCGCCGACAGGCAAATGCTTACGAAGTGGATCAACCTCCTTGTCACCCACCGAGACCTTCCTGTCTCACGACGAGTTCCTACTACACGAGCATGCGCTTCCTTGAGATCTCTGAACCGTTGGCTAGCTGAAATCGGCATGATCCTGACCATCGGGAAAGACCTTTCTTGATGAAGACATTAGCAGGAGAGAACTTCGGAGACACTCTACATACCACAGAATGACGTGACGCCCAAATCGTCGAGCAAGCGAGCCAGAATAACCTCTCCGATTCCACATCACAAGTGTCCCTACTCTGCAGCGCTTCTCCCTCGACAGACCTCCGGATCCTATGCTAGCTTATCCTCTCGTTTTTCTAAGGTCACTCCCTCATTCACGCGAAAACTCGCAGGCTCAGAATATGTTCAAGAAGATCTTAGTGGCTAATCGTGGTGAAATTGCCATGCGGATCATTCGCGCCTGCCGCGAGTTGAATATCGCCACCGCCGCGATCTATTCCGAAGCGGATTCAACCGGGATCTATGTGAAAAAGGCGGACGAATCCTACATGGTCGGACCCGGACCGGTGAAGGGATTCCTTGATAGCAAGCAGATCGTGGATCTCGCCAAACGAATCGGCGCTGATGCCATCCATCCAGGATACGGATTTCTTTCTGAAAATGCGGAGTTCGCCGAGCTCTGTCAGGCCTCAGAAATCACATTCATCGGCCCTTCGACTCATGCCATTACCCTCATGGGTAGCAAGGTGAAAGCGCGAAAGCTCGCCGAGTCAGCTGGCGTTCCGGTTGTGCCCGGCACCGATGGGGCCATTACCAACGTCAAGGACGCCCTGGCCTTCGCAAAAAAAACGGGCTACCCCGTCATGATCAAGGCAAGCGCCGGAGGCGGCGGTCGTGGCCTTCGAGTAGTCCGGTCCAATGAGGAACTGCGCGAGAATATGGAGGTTGCGGCGCGAGAAGCGCAGGCGTCTTTTGGAGACGGCAGCGTTTTCATCGAAAAATATGTCGAGCGCCCGCATCACATTGAATTCCAAATTCTGGGAGATCGTCACGGCAACATCATTCATCTGGGAGAACGAGACTGTTCAATCCAGCGACGACACCAGAAGCTGATTGAGATTGCTCCGTCGTTGGTGCTCACTCAGGAGCTCCGGGAAGAGATGGGCAACGCCGCGATCACCATCGCCCGAGCAGTGAGTTACGACAACGCGGGAACCGTGGAGTTCCTCCTCGATCAAGAAGGTAAGTTCTACTTCATCGAAATGAATCCGCGCCTCCAAGTCGAGCACACGGTGACGGAGCAGATTACCGCCATCGATATCGTGCGGAATCAAATCAAGATCGCAGCAGGCCTGCCGCTCAGCATCCAGCAGAAAGACGTCATCCTGCAAGGCCATGCAATCCAGTGCCGGATCAATGCGGAAGACCCGAAAAACAATTTCCTGCCCTGCACGGGCACCGTCACGGCGTACCTCTCTCCCGGTGGAATCGGCGTCCGCATCGACGGAGCGGTCTACAAGGATTACACCGTGCCACCCTACTATGACGCCCTACTGGCTAAGTTGACGGTCCGGGGCCGCACCTGGGAAGAAACCGTCAGCCGGATGAGACGCTCGCTTGAAGAGTATGTGCTCCGTGGAGTGAAAACGACGATTCCCTTCATGGAGGCGATCATGCAGGAGCCTGATTTTATCGCCGGACGCTTTGACACATCGTATCTGGACACCCACCCTGAATTGTATTCGTACCATGAGTTTGAGCAGCCCGAAGATCTTGTTCTCGCGCTGTCTGCCGCAATCGCTGCTTACGAAGGACTCTAGTAATCCAGACAACGCCGCCGAGACCTAACACCATACACGAGACGTTATGGCAAAAAAACGACCACCAGCAAGAAAACAGGCGAAAAAGACCGCATCGTATGGTCCGCCGGTGAAGACATCAAAAAAAATCTCCTCACCCCCCAGTGAGTTCACGATCCAACCGGCCGTCGGTAAACCGGTCCTGATTACCGATGTCGCGCTGCGAGACGGACATCAATCCTTGCTGGCTACCCGCATGCGCACCGAGGATATGCTGCCGATCGCGCAGAAGCTCGATGCTGTCGGTTATTGGTCTCTGGAAGTGTGGGGTGGAGCGACTTTCGATACCTGCCTGCGATTCTTGAAGGAAGATCCTTGGGAACGGCTACGAGCATTACGAGCCGCGATGCCCAACACCAAACTCCAGATGTTGTTGCGGGGACAAAATCTTGTCGGTTATCGACATTACGCCGACGATGTGGTGGAACGCTTCATCGAACGTTCGGCTACGAACGGGATCGATGTCTTTCGCATCTTCGATGCCCTGAACGACGTGCGAAACCTCGATCGGGCCGTGAGTGAAGTCAAGGCCTGCGGCAAACACGCGGAAGCGGCCATCTCCTATACAGTGAGCCCGGTGCATAGCATCGACCGTTTCGTGGATCTTGCCAGGAAGTTGGAAGATCTGGGGACGGATACCATTTGCATCAAAGATATGGCTGGCCTCTTGGCTCCGCTCGATGCGTATCGCCTGGTGCGTCGACTGAAAGCGGCGGTCAAAGTTCCGCTCCATCTTCACTCCCACTACACCTCGGGAATGGCCTCCATGTCTTCGTTGATGGCGATTCTTGGAGGGCTCGACATGCTGGACACCTCGATTTCGCCGCTCGCTGGAGGAACATCCCACCCGGCGACAGAAACGTTGGTCGCCGCACTCCAGAACACGCCCTATGACACGGGACTGGAACTCGCATCCTTCCAGCCGATCACCGAACACTTTCGAACTGTTCGTCGCAAGTACCGTCAGTTCGAAAGCGATTTTACCGGTGTCGATGCCGAAATCCTCATGTCGCAGATTCCTGGTGGTATGTTGTCGAACCTGGCGGCTCAATTAGCCGAACAGAACGCCCTGGACCGGATGAAGGAGGTCCTTGACGAAGTGCCGCGTGTACGAAAAGAGATGGGGTATCCTCCGCTCGTCACCCCGACCAGCCAGATCGTCGGAACCCAGGCCACCCTCAACGTGTTGACCGGAGAACGGTACAAAGTCATCACGACTGAAACGAAGAACTATTTCTTGGGACTCTACGGCCGTGCACCGGGGCAAGTCGATCTCGATGTGATGGCACGCGCGACCGGCGACGAAACCCCGATCAAGACCAGACCCGCCGATCGCCTGGAACCTGAATTGGACGACGCCAAAAAGGAACTACCCGAGTCGGCCCAAAGCATCGAGGACCAGCTGTCGTTCGTGCTCTTCCCCACCATCGCGCGTGACTTTTTCGAGGCTCGTGAAAAAGGCGATCTGACCCCGGAACCACTCGAATTCGGCTCGGCAAAAGGGCCCACGACCGCTCACGAACTGCATCTGGCCCCCGTGGAATTTAATGTGACGGTGCATGGCGAGACGTACCACGTAAAAGTCTCAGGATCCGGTCGAAAGATCGACGGCCGCAAACCCTACTATATCCGGGTCAACGATAAGCTGGAGGAAGTCTCGCTCGAACCGATCCAGGAAGTATTGGCCGGTGTCCCCGAATCCCAGGAGACCCATTCTGGAGGAAAACCTAAACGACCCAAACCTTCAAAACCGGGTGACGTCGCCCCGCCCATGCCAGGCCGCGTCGTAAAAATTCTCGCTGCAATCGGTGATCAGGTACAAGCCGGAGACCCCCTGTTAATTATCGAAGCGATGAAGATGGAAAGCCAGGTCCCAGCACCCATCGATGGAAAAGTCGCGACGATCCTGGCGAACGAGGGAGACAATGTGAAGACGGATGAAACGGTCATCCAACTTGAGTAGTCCGAGAGTCGAGCATCTTGCTTCCCCCTGCCGACCATTGCCCCTTGTGCCGCTCGTCCTCTGCCTCTTATCATCCCTGATGACCGCTTGTGCCACACCCTCGCACATTCCTCCTTATTTTGACGCGTTCCATCGCCTCCCGATCAAGACGGCGGTGGTCCATGAACAGCGTATTGCGTACCTTGATGTCGGCACTGGCCCAACCGTCATCCTGATCCACGGCTTTGGCGGATCCATGTGGCAATGGGAACATCAGCAACACGCCTTATCGCAACAGTTCCGGGTGGTGACACCGGACTTACCCGGCTCGGGGCTTTCCGACAAGCCAGACATCGATTACCGTACGGACCAGATGCTGGACTTTTGCATCGGATTTATGAATGCCCTTCAGATTGACAAGGCGACGCTGGTCGGTAATTCCATGGGTGCGGGATTAGCCAGTGGCATGGCAATCGCCCATCCCACGCGCGTCGACAAACTGGTGCTCATCAGCGGATTGCCGTCGCAGGTCATGGCCAAGCTCAGTAGCCGGTCATTCAGGCAAGCCCTGGAAACGCGAGCCCCAGTCTGGCTGATTTCGTTGGGGAATTGGTTGTTCGGTGGAATGGCGACCGAATCCGTGCTCAAGGAAATCGTCCACGACCATACCTTGCTCACACCGGCCGTCATCGACCGGTCAAACCGCAATCGTCGACGCCCCGACATCATCAAGCCCATCATGGCCGTGCGAAATGCCCTCCCCTCCTGGGAAACCGATTTCGCCCCAGAGCTCAGCACCATCGCACACCCAACCCTGATCATCTGGGGTGAGTACGACCGGGTGTTCCCCATTCCCGTGGGTGAAGAACTTCACCATAGGATCCGTGGATCACAGTTTGTCAGAATCTCCGATGCCGGTCATATGCCGCAATGGGAACGTCCGGAGCTGGTGAACCGATCGCTGATCGCGTATATTCAATCGTAACTTCGAGCGGCATTACCATAAACGATGACCGATCACTCATTATCTTCAGAAAGGAGCATACGATGCAGACACGATATTATGGATTTATCGGCACAGCACTGTGTCTTTCCCTTGGCCTCATGGGATGCCAGACAACGGCAGGATCATCCGGACAGGCCTTCTCCTACAAGAACATGCCGGTGGCCGACGGAAGTGCGGCTGCTGGAGAAGGGAACAAGGTCCTGTTCAAAGGCAATCCTCTACCGTTGAGCGGCAATGGGGTGAAGGTTGGGGATATCCTACGGGACGTCAAGGTTACACAGAACGATTTGACGCTCGTCAATATCGTGGAAACGCAAGGCGCGGGAAAAGTGCGCATCATCAATATTGTTCCCTCCCTTGATACACCGGTCTGTGAGCAACAGACACACCTTCTCAGCGAGAAAAATAAAGGCCTTGATAAAATGGTCGAACTCATCACAGTCAGCGTCGATACCCCATTTGCGCAGAAACGTTTTGCGCAGGAAGCCAAGATTGCCAATGTGACATTCTTGTCCGATTATCGCGGCGGCGACTTCGGGAAAACCCATGGTCTCTTTTTGGAAGGTCCGCACATTTTGACCAGAGCCGTCATGGTCGTCGATAAGATGAATACCATTCGCCATCTTCAAATCACCCCTGAGCTCACTCAACTGCCGGATATGGAAGAGGCTTTCCAGATCGCCCGCCGTTTGGTGACGGAGAGTTAAACTGACACGATCTTGGAGCCGAGGTGACGGGCGCGCCTCTCATCGTATGCCAGGCACAGCCGTCACCTCAGCATGCGTGAAGCGCTGATGGCTCGTTACGATCTACTCGTCATCGGTACAGGACCAGCCGGCCAAAAGGCCGCCGTTCAGGCGGCAAAGCTCGGTAAGAAGGTCGGCATCATCGAGCGTAAGATGGTCCTCGGTGGCGTCTGCATCAACACCGGCACCATTCCCAGCAAGTCCCTCCGTGAAGCAGTGCTTTACCTCTCCGGATTCCGCCAGCGCAGCATCTATGGCGGCGCCTATCGACTGAAAAAGACGATCACCATCGAAGACCTGGCCTTCCGAGCCAACCACGTCATCAAACACGAGATCCAGATCGTCCAAGATCAAATGGCGCGCAATCGAATCGACATGTTTTTTGGGACGGCCAGTTTTCTCGATCCCCATCGTCTCCGCATTCAAACGACCCGTGGCGCGCTCGAACTCACGGCCGACTTCATTGTGATCGCCGTCGGTACGGAGCCGGCTCGACCGGCCCATATTCCTTTCGACAACCACACCATCATCGATACCGACGGACTGCTGACGCTTAAACGGATACCCAAGTCCCTTGTCATCGTCGGAGGCGGTGTCATCGGGACCGAATATGCCTCCATGCTCGCTGCCTTGGGAGCTCCGGTCACCCTCATCGACAAACGACCGCGGTTACTGGAGTTCGTCGATGCGGAGATCATCGATGCGCTGCAGCGACAAATGAAGGAGTTAGGCGTCACGCTGTATCATGATGAAGAAGTCCTTGCGATCAAGCGAAATTGGGACAATTCCATCCACGTCTCCTTGCGAAACAACCGGCCGCTTCGAACATCGACCCTCATGTATGCGATCGGGCGTGTCGGGGCCACCCGCGCACTCAATCTCGATGCGATCGGACTGAAGCCAGATAATCGAGGACGGTTGACCGTTAATGAGCACCTCCAAACCGCTATCCCCCATATCTATGCGGCCGGTGATATCATTGGATTTCCGGCGTTGGCTTCAACCTCGATGCAGCAGGGACGCCATGCAGCCAGCCATGCGTTCGGTCATTTCGATCGTATCGATACCTCGCTGTTGCCATATGGAATCTATGCGATTCCAGAAATTTCCATGGTGGGACGAAACGAGGAGGAACTGAAGCAAGCTGAAATTCCCTATGCCGTCGGCATCGCCCGGTACAAGGAGATCGCCCGAGGGCAACTGATCGGCGACGAAACCGGCATGCTCAAGCTCCTGTTTCATCGAGACACCAAACATCTTCTGGGAGTTCATGCAATCGGTGAAGGAGCAACGGAGTTGATCCACATCGGCCAGGCAGTCATGACTTTTCACGGAAAGATCGATTATTTCATCGATACGGTCTTCAACTATCCGACCCTGGCCGAATGTTATAAAGTGGCGGCACTGGACGGCATAAATCGGCTACCGAGACCCTGGATTCCGTACCTATGACGTTCGCGATCCATCGTTCGTGAACCGCCTCTCATCCGAACTCGAGGTTTCTAGTTTCAGGTTTCACGTTGATCATTTCGGTCCACGACAATTTTGAAGACAAACTTGAAACGAGAAACTTGAAACGCTCGCAGGTGATAGGCTTCACGTTTCATAAGATCTGACGATAAGGAGTGCTTCATGTCGTTTTCAAACCATCTTAGAAAACTCACTGTTTCAATCTGGGACGCTCAGTTAAGCCATCCCTTTGTTACCGCGCTTGGCGACGGAACGCTGCCCGAACAGAAATTCCAGTACTACATTCTGCAAGATGCGCGATTCCTTGGAGATCTCTCTCGTGTCTTTGCCGCCGGTGCGCTGAGAGCTCCGGACTCCGACAGTGCGCTTCGCTTCGTCAAACTCGCTGAGGAAACCATTACGGTTGAACGCAGTCTGCATGAGAACTATGGCAAACGCTGGAATCTCACACCGAAGCAAATGACCTCGGTACCCATGGCGCCAACCAATTATGCGTACACCAGGCACATGCTGGCCGTCGCTGCTGCGGGAACAGCCGCAGAGGTGACAGTGGTGGCCCTCCCCTGTGCGTGGGTCTACTGCGTTGTGGGACGGCACCTGTTACGAAAAGGCCCACCACCCAAGAATCATCCCTATCGCGACTGGCTGATGCTCTATGCCTCGCCGGAGTTTGCCGAGGTGCAAGTGTGGATGCGGAAGAAGGTCGATCAGTGGGCCAAAACCGCTGGAAAAGAAGAACTGCGCCGGATGGAAGAATCGTTCATTATCAGCTCACGGTACGAGTGGATGTTCTGGGAGATGGCGTGGAACGAAGAACAGTGGCCGCTCTAGGTCGACTGGCTCCGCAACGGTGGCTCCCTATCGCCTCACTTCATATCTCTTCGATCTCGGCCTCAGGACATCCCTAAGAGATATAGACGATCAACAGCACCAACTCAAATGGCAGCAACGTTGCGATGATACGCCTCATAAAGCTCCTTGGCTTCTAGTGAAGGACCACCACGCGAGCCGTCGTAATTGAGCTACCCGACATGCTCGCACCGCGCCGATACTCTACACGCTTCTGTCGGATGTGCAATCCGGCAAGATGGCTTCAGATAAATGGCCTCATGCCATAAGGACCATTCGGACCTGGCTTTGAGTCAGTATTGAATCAGTGCATGTAGAATGTGTGAGCAAGTGCGTGTAGAGCAGCTCGTCGAGAGTGCGAAGAAAAAAGGCCTGGCCATTCGTCAGAGACTGATCATAGATACCCACTCCTCATAGGCTGCGGAACATCCATCCGTTCATTGTTCGAGAGCCTCAGGAAGAACGGAGGGGTCATTAAATAGACTGGTGTTTCCCGTTCGTGATGATCCTGTCGATGCATATAAATCAGGCCTTTACGAAGCCTGCTCATGCTCACAATAACTTTTGCCTGGCCTTCGCTAACGCCAACGCCATGGCACCGATTGGTTGTGGAGTTCGTGCCTGAGAGTGAGCTGCTGCTACCCCCCCCGGACCCCGCGAGTCACGCGCTACCTGACTACTAGCCTGTGCCGATGCAGAAGCACGATTCGCCGTATCTTCCAGCCGCATGGTCAGCGCGATACGCTGGCGCTTCAGATCAACGTCGATGACCTTCACCTTGACGACCTGACCCGGCTTGACCACCTCGTGGGGATCTTTGACAAATCTATTGGCCAGCGCTGATACATGGACAAGCCCGTCTTGATGCACCCCGATATCGACGAACGCGCCGAACGCGGCCACATTCGTCACCACTCCCTCCAGCACCATGCCAGGTTGCAAATCGTTCAGAGTCTCGACTCCCTCCCGGAAGGTTGCCGTCTTGAATTCAGGACGCGGGTCGCGCCCTGGTTTTTCCAACTCGACAAAAATATCCTGCACCGTCGGCAGTCCGAATTGCTCATCGATAAAGTCACTGGGTGACAGCCCTTTTAGAACAGCTGGTTGACGCATCACCTCGGCAATCCCTGTTCCCAACCGCGTCAGAATACGTTCAACGACCGGATAAGCCTCCGGGTGCACGGCAGATCGATCCAAGGGATTATCACCATCAGGAATTCGCAGAAAACCGGCTGCCAGCTCGAACGTCTTCTCGCCGAGGCGAGGGACCTTACGGATCGTCATCCGATTTGGGAACGGACCGTTCGCATCCCGATAGTCCACGATGTTCTTGGCCAACGCCTTGTTGAGACCAGACACCCGTTCCAACAGGGGCGCCGACGCCGTATTGACGTTAACACCGACGGCATTCACGCAATCTTCAAGCGTCGCATCGAGCGACCGCGCCAAAGCCCGCTGATCGACGTCATGCTGATATTGGCCCACTCCGATCGCCTTCGGCTCAATCTTGACCAGCTCGGCCAGCGGATCCTGCAGGCGGCGAGCGATAGACACGGCGCCCCGCACGCTGACATCTAACTGGGGAAACTCTGCCGCAGCAAAGGCCGACGCTGAATAGACCGATGCCCCAGCTTCACTCACCACGATTTTTGCCACCGGCCGTTCAGGCTTCTGAGCTGCGACCAACTTAATCACCTCACCCGCCAGCCTGTCTGTCTCTCGGCTCGCCGTCCCGTTGCCGATGGAGATCAATTGCACACCACGCTGGATGATGAGACGCGCAAGTATCGCCAACGACCCCTGCCAGTCGTTGTGAGGTTGATGAGGGTAAATTGTCGCCGTTTCCAATAATTTCCCCGTTGCATCCACCACCGCCACTTTGCAACCAGTCCGAATGCCAGGATCCAGACCAAGGATAGCCTTCGGTCCAGCCGGCGCCGCCAACAACAGTTCGTGCAGGTTACGGGCAAAAATCTTAATTGCCTCGGCTTCGGCTGCTTGACGCAACTGCACCAACAATTCAGTGCTCAATTGCAGATGCAACTTCACGCGCCAGGCCCAATCACAGACACCAATCAGCCATGCGTCGGCAGGCCGCCCGCGATCCTCAATGTGGGCATGAGCTGCGACCATCGATACGCAGGGGTGAGGGACGACTGCATCAAGCACTTCCCCCAAGCCCAACTCCAGCTTTAATACCCCAAGGGCGCGACCACGAAACAGCGCGAGCGCCCGATGCGATGGAATGGTCTTGATCGGCTCGACATACGCATAGTAATCACGAAACTTCTCGGCCTCGGCGGTTTCCTTGTCTTTCATCACGGCTGAGGTGAGCACTCCCTCATCCCACAGCCGCGTTCGCAGCCCGGCCAACAATTCAGCGGTTTCAGCAAATCGCTCTGTGAGAATATCCCGCGCCCCTTCCAATGCTGTTTTTGCATCAGGCACATTGATCGCCTCCACGCCTTCTCCGGCAGGGACCACACGAATGTACTTGAGCGCTTCTTGATCAGGATATAAGGTCGGATCGGCCAAAAGGCTATCGGCTAACGGCTCCAAGCCTGCCTCGCGCGCCACCATTGCACGAGTGCGGCGTTTTGGCTTAAACGGGAGGTACAAGTCTTCAACAGCTTGTTTCGTCGTCGCCGCCTCAATGTTGGTGCGCAATGCATCCGTAAGTTTCCCTTGTTCTTCGATCGAAGCCAGAATGGCAGCGCGCCGCGCCTCAAGTTCACGTAGGTAAAGCAGTCGGTCTTCCAGCGTCCGTAGCTGCGTATCATCCAGATTGCCTGTTACCTCTTTTCGATAGCGGGCAATAAAGGGAACCGTCGCGCCTTCGTCGAGCAGCGAGACCGCTGCCGAAACTTGATGAAATCCAACGCCCAGCTCATTGGCAATGATGAGCGGAATCTTGCGTTTCTCTACTTCTGATGAAGTCTGAGTTGTTGCAGCCGTCATATGTCCTGATAACCGACCTTTCTGAACGCGTGAGCAATACGCGCGCTCTGACCATGTAGTGAGAATACTATCCGCTGATGAATGGAGTGACGTATATTCAGGAAGCTATAGCAACCAATTAGTCACAACCTCAACGAGCCAGAGTGCCAAATGCTGCAAACAATTGCCCCGACAGATAGCGGGTTCCCTGAACATCCCCCGAACGTTTACGACGCAGAAAGTGGTTCAGTACTCGCCCGTCGGGAGCCTTGTGGAGATCCGGGTGCTGAAGGTTCATGCGATAGCGTTGAATGCCGCTTGAAAGCGAACTGACGAACAGCACAGTTCCATCCGGCTCGACCTTCTCCACAACACCGACATGTGTCAGCGGATCATTGGGCAGGCCGTCCCTGTTGAAATCCCACGTGTTATGGAAAAAGACCAGGTCTCCCGGATGGACGGTCGGGCCATAATGAATTCGCCCATGTTCAACCACGTGAGTATAAATGCGCCCAACTCCGTTTCCTCCATCCAGTTCCCCCAGTCCACCGTACAAGTCCACACGCTGTGACGCGTAGACGCCTCGGACGAAACCGGAACAGTCGGAATTGTAACGCCGCCCATCAACTTCAACCCGGGACTTTCCCACAAATCTCACAGCCGTCTTCGCCAATGCCTTCTGTTTCTGGATTCCCCTGGCCATGGCGCAGCACAGTGCTCCGCGAGCACCCATGGTGGGAATCACGAGAGGTCCATCGGATGCCGACTGACGTCCCGTCGCGGCACAGCCAGAGAGCATACCTGAGACCAACAAAGCCACACAACCGATCGTGATGGAATACTTATGGTTATCTGAACTCATACTGTTTGAGTATACAGGCCAGCCGCTGCAAGGCAAGACCTCCTTGCCGCTCCGTCATCCCCCCGCACTCCCGACTGGTCCACCCGGCTCCGTCATGCGCCAGGGGTCAAGGAGTTGAGTGAGGCGCTTATCAGGCAACACCTTTTGCTCTTTTGCCACCTGCCTGACAGTCTTTCCAGACTTATAGGCCTCCTTCGCCAACTTGGCCGCCGCTTCGTAGCCAATCTCAGGAGCCAGCGCCGTACACATCGCCAAGCTCTCCTCGATCAAGCTCTTACAGCGTTCCTCGTTCGCCTTGATGCCCTCAATACACTTTGCCGCAAAGTTGGTGGAAGCCGATGCCAGAAGCTCAATAGACTGGAGCAGGTTATAGGCCATGACCGGCATCATGACGATGAGCTCAAAATTGGCCGCCTGGCCACCAACTGTCACCGTGACATCGTTCCCTATCACCTGGGCACAGACCATCGTGACCGATTCGGCAATCACAGGATTCACCTTTCCGGGCATGATGGACGAACCAGGCTGCGTTTCCGGTAAATTGATTTCGCCAAGCCCGCACCGCGGCCCGGAGCCGAGCCAGCGAATATCGTTGGCAACCTTCATCAAGCTCACGGCCAGAGTCCGGAGATGGCCGCTCGCCTCAACTAATGAGTCCTGTGCTGACTGTGCTTCAAAATGGTTCTTGGCCTCTTTGAATGAACAGCCGGTCTCTCGCGAAATGATGGCCATCACTTTGGCCGAAAACTTCGGGTGGCAGTTCAACCCTGTGCCCACAGCCGTTCCACCCAAAGCCACCTCACTCAGTGCCTCTTGCGCCCGCTTGACGCGCTGAATACCGAGCTCGATCTGACGGGCATAGCCACCAAATTCCTGACCGAGCCGAACCGGCGTGGCATCTTGCAAATGCGTCCGCCCAATTTTCACGATCTGATCGAATTCTTTAGCCTTTCTCTTTAACGCCTTATGTAACTGGGTTAACGCCGGCACGAGCTGTTGCTCCATCAATTCCGACGCAGCAATGTGAATGGCCGTGGGAATCACATCGTTGCTCGATTGGCCGAGGTTCACATGGTCGTTCGGATGAACAAGCTTGCTTCCACGCGCGCCGCCAAGCAGCTCCGTTGCGCGATTGGAAATGACCTCGTTCGTGTTCATATTGGTCGAGGTGCCGGAACCGGTCTGGAAAATGTCGACGGGAAACTCGGCATCCAGTTTTCCCTCTACCACTTCTGTCGCCGCCTGCTTGATGGCTTCTGCCGGTTTCTTGTCCAACAAACCCAGGGAGTGATTCACAGCCGCCGCTGCCCGCTTAATCATGCCCATGGCTCGAATCACCGACCGTGGCATGCGCAGCGGGCTGATCGGAAAGTTCTCAATGGCGCGGGCTGTCTGCACGCCGTAGTAGGCCTCGGCGGGGACCGCCAGTTCACCCATCGTATCTCGCTCAACTCGAGTCGATCCTGACGACTGACCTTGATTCGTTTTCATGCGTGGGACTCCATAGGTAAGTGATTCCAACTCCTTGCGGGCGTCATGATAAACTCAGCCTACTGATTTTCACAAGAGTTCTCCGCATGGGCTGCGATACGACCTTGACGATGGAGTCTGGGAATTGGTGACGCAGGAACGAAATGTAGACAAATAAAATGGCCCGCCTGGAGAGGCGGGCCTTCCGGACTACCGGTGCCCAAGCGATCCATTGTAATATCTCGTTACAGCGTGAGGGACAGGGCAACTGCTCCTTTTTCAGCTGATCAAATTCGAGTCGCTTCCTCCTCGACACCTTTTGCGCTCGTATCCTTTGATTGGAACATCTGCACCCCTTCGCCTCCGGCCATCCTGAACAAATGTATGATGTCTATACCTATACCGACCAAAGCAAGGCACCACCCCCCTACAATCATCCACCAAACCAATGAAAATAAGTCTGCCGGTTGGTCGAAGTTGAACACGGCAACGACTCCCCCGAGAACGAGCAGAATCCCGACCGTCATCAGCGAATAGCTGAGAGTTTTCATCTTCACCTCATCAAACATGTTCGGTGCTTAAACAAGGTCGACTATGAGGCAGAGTGCTCCCCTCCTTCCTCATCTGCCTATGACAGCTATCAACACCTCCATCTGTGTGTGGCCATAGCGAGGATAGTGATTAAAATTATGGGGACTCTACTTGTTTCCCTCGAATACGCAATCCGTCAAGATGCCCCTGTTCAGTAGATCCGATTGGTCCTTCCTGCACGATGAACCCAATGACCCGAGGAACACTCGCGGGAAGCCGCGTATGAGGTGAGGAGACGTGCGTCCTCGCCGTATTCCCCGCCCAAGAGACCACCCATTGAAAGGACGGAATGCCCAGATTACAATCCAAAGACTTGTTCGTTCGGTCTGGCCAACGCACCTCTACGATCGGTGGGACGATGGGGCACACTATGCAGAGAGCGACTCAGCCTTGCGCTAATACCTTGGCTTCAGCGAGAGGTAACGTGCTGCGGGCTCTGTTCATCGTTTTCGGAGTTCTCATGGCATCCCCCGTCCATGCGGCAAGCCCTCTGGCAGCTCAAGTCTGCAGTCTGCTGACAGTCCCTACCTTATCGACCCTCCAGTCAAGCAAAGGGACCGGAGAAGGCTGCGCTTGGCAATGGCCGGATGCTCAGGCGCTGTCGGTCTATGTCCACATCGAGCAGCAAGACGAAACGGTGGAGGCGATGAAACAGGTCATGGAAGCGAATTTACAGAATCCGGTCTTCAAGAAAACCCCCTTCCCCGTCTGCACGGGAGGCGACATGGTGGTCGGGGATTTCAAGAACGGACGTGGCCCAGGTGGAGTGGGATACACAAAATGCTCTGGGTTTGTATTGACGTTCGGCTTCCAAGGAACGGAGGCCCAAAAACATCTCCCCATCGTCGCAAAGAAACTCACCGGCACGACCTTCGGTCGCTAAAGGTCATCCGTTTAGGGCCACTGTGAACTGTGCGCCCTCGGCAATGAGACGACTCGTCTGATGCACACAAGAGGATGTGACCTCACCGTGTCTGAATGTCACCCCGTTCTTCTCTTCGACAGGATTCAAGCCGTCGCAGACGAAATTGGTTATCGCCCCGCCTGTGGTGGGCCCTGCCGAAGCATTGTTTGTTTTACCGGTACAGTGGCCAATTGATTTCGGGTGTGTGGGGATACACAAAACAAGGCCCGACTCCATATTCTCCGCCTTTTCATATGGGAGGCTTCCTTAGCTCCCTGCAAACTCACATGAAACCCAGACGGTAGATCACCGATCTTTGAGCCGATGCATGAGTATAGGGCACCTCTATTAACCGCTAATTGAAGCCGGGAAAATCCTTTCTTGAAAACAGGGGCGTTTGCCCGCCGTTGTTTTTGCTTTTCGATACCCTGAGGGGCTCTGATCTCCACGTGTGTTCGCCTTTTCTGTTTCCTGGGTGCGTCATTCCGAGGTCTTTTCCTTCCTCGACGCATTACGCCAGCTTTAGCCTCAGGATCTGTTCGTATCGGGCCAGGTTGTACACCAGATTCAACAGTCCGATCCCCGCGGTGATCCGTGGCATCCCGATCCATCTCATGTTCAACCCCTGTTTCATCGTATTTGTCATGAACCCGAAAATATGCTCCACCCGAACCCTGACCTTGCTCTTTTTGCGATTCCTCTTCTTCTGGGCCTTCGTCAACGGATGATTCCGATACCCCTTCTCGCAAATCTCGCCCGTGACCCCGTGTTCCTCAAGGATCGCCGCGATCGCGTCACCCGTATAGGCGCTGTCCGCATACACAATCCCATCGTCGGCTTCCACCAGATCTTCAACCGCCTGACTGTCGTGGACACTGGCGTCGGTGACTTCGTAATCCTCGATCAGTTTGGTGGTCCGGTCCGCCTTCACATGATTCTTGTACCCGTAATGCACAGCCTCACCCTTCTTCGCCCACCGGGCCGTCACATCTTTCTGTTCCATCCGGTTCTCATTCTGCTGAAAGGACTCAGGCACCTTGCCCTGTTTGATCTCCTCATTCTCCTCACGACTGTTTCTCTGCCGCGGTACATCCACAAACGAGGCATCAATCATCTTGCCCTCGTGCCCTATCAACCCGGCCTCCTGCAGATGTGTCTCAAATCGCCTGAAGAGCGTTTTGACCTGTCCTTTCCGAATCAGCACTTCTCGAAACAGCCAGATCGTTTTCTGGTCTGGAACGGAATCGGACAACGTCAGCCCCAGAAACTTCTGAAACGAGAGCCGGTCGTTGATCTGGTACTCCGTCTGCTCATCCGAGAGATTGTAGTATCGCTGCAGCACGAGCACCTTGAACATCATCACCACATCATGGCGGGGGCGACCGCCGGGTCCTCTGGCCTCCTTCTCAACGGCGCGTTCCAGATCCTTCCGAAATATCTTCCAGTCGATCCGGGCGTTGAGCCTCGCCAGTGGGTCAGGGCCGCGGTCCAGCTTCTTCAGGCGGCTTTCGTAGTCGAACAATCCGGGCTGTTGTGTTGGAATGGTCTTCATGCCGTCTTCTACCACATCGCCTCTTGCCGCTCAGCTGATTTGTGCGCGCACACTGAGCCATATTTGAGTTTTTAGAGGTGCCCTATAGGGAGACAAGCCTCTCCCCTGAGATGTCCTTGTGGTAGACTCCACCTCCGCAAGGCCACAACTCTTCCAAGGATGTGATTCATGCTCGACAATCTTGCCAGTAAAGGAAGGGGGATACTCAGACGGGTCAAGGGGCAACATTTCTCCCCTGAATTTGATGCGTGGCGTGAACTATCACCCCCGTACCCTGTGAGATTTGAGTCACTTCCAACTCTTGATGCTTTTTCGAATAACTACACTGGGACCTCACCGAGTGCAATAGTGAGAGAGTTTATCCGCGCCGTCACCCAGGAAGGGACGCATTGGACGAACCTGAGCCCCAATGTTTCAAATGGTCACTTTGCTCGTGAAGACTGGACCTTTCAGTTCCCTATTTCGGAAGGAAGCTCTGCCTCAATCATGGCAGAAAATACGCACGTTCTGCGGTGTTCTTTCGACAATAACTCAAATGTGATCCCAGAGAATCTGCAATTTATTAACCTAAGGACGCTCTCCCTCCATTTGCGTCTTAGAGGAACAAAGAATCCCATTCGGTTAATAAATTGCGTCATTGGAGACCTAACCTTACCTGACCTCTCAGAATTATCTAACCAGAAGGCGGATCTAAGGCCGAGTGTGGAGATACACGATTGCTGGATTGGCACGATGGTCCTTCATTCTAGAAGCATAAAGAAACTTACCGTTGTAGGTGGAGGGATTGCTCAGATTCAATGCCCTTCTTCTGAAAGTGCCAACCCCTTCCTGGGATTAGTGTCATTTAAGAGAGTCTTCTTTCCCTCCTCTCCAGCCCAAGCCAGGCTCTTTCAAGGTCCTCATGCCTATCGGAGTCTCTATGCCCACCTGAAGAAACTTGACAATTCGCTGATGGCAAACCTCATGCGTTCCCATCAGCTTCGATCCGAACGAGCGGAGGAGCAAGGATTTGCGAAGGTTGCCAACTGGATCTATGGTACATTCGCGGATTACGGGATGAGTCCAGGTAAGCCTATCTGTTGGGTGCTTGGTGCTTATATTCTTGCGGTCGTCGGTTGCTACAACTTTGATCCTGGCATGCTGGCAAAGTCAGATAGCTTTTACCTTGGAGCTTACTCTGTGCTGCTTGATGAAAACGGAGGCCGTTACACTCGATCTTTTCTACTTCCATTCCACTCGATCATTAATCCATTTGGGGTCTTCTTCGATACACGAAAGATATTCGTACCAACCACAGGTTTGGGGAGCGCGCTGTTAACAATTCAAGGATTGTTCTCCGACATCCTCCTGGTCATGACAGCATTGAGTATTAGGCGAAGGTATAAAGCTGAGTAATGGCAGCCATGGTCTACCTCAGCTAGATTTCCTGGTATACTTGAAGGCATGCCTACAAAGAAGCCATCACTAGGTTCGGCCAGAGCCTCCAAGCGCAAATCTAAGGTCTTCGGCGGGTTCAGCAAAAAGACCGACAAGCCGCTTCCTGATACCAGTCGGATACCGTGGTTTCCGCCCATGACAAAGACTGGCTGTCGCTAGGTTGGTCCAGGCCCTCCTGAGTCAGCTCCGGCCCTCTGAATACAGCTCCGGCACAGACGCCTAAGCTCTCCTTGACAATGGCGTCAATTGGGGTCAAGTCTTGTTTCGTGCGTCATTCTTGCCACCGCGCATTCTGGAAGCACGCTGCACCTACCTGAGCGTCACCTCTCGCATTCATACGTTGTCGTACCAAGCATTAGCCTTACCCTAAACATAGGAGATTTAGCGAATTAGTAGCGGCTCTGCAAAAGAAAAAGGCCCGCCTGGGAGGCGGGCCTTCATTGTACGATTCCTCTGCGGAGCGACTTACGCCACCTTCACTTCGATGGCTTTCGGTTTCGCCTTTTCCGACTTCGGCAGATAGAGATTGAGGACTCCATCCTTGAACTCGGCCTTCACCTTGTCGTCGTCAATCACATCGGGCAAAGAGAAGGTTCGAACGAAACTACCGTACGATCGCTCGATACGATGGTACTTCTTCCCCTTCTCTTCTTTCTCGTGCTTGCGCTCTCCCTGAATCGTGAGGACCCCATCTTCCAGTGTGACTTTCACGTCTTCCTTCTTCACATCAGGGATCTCAGCCTTGATCTGATATTCCCCTTCCGTTTCACTGATATCGACGGAGGGCGTCCAATCCGCGACAATCATAGTCTCCTTGCCGTTGGACGACCGTGTCGCCGGACGCGCAAACATGCGATTCAACCGATCTGAGACTTCTTCCAACTCCCGAAACGGATCCCATCGTACCAGTGCCATGGTAACCTCCTTCTGGGTTTGCCTATTGAATTGTCAGGTTATCGCTACTGGCGCGCTGCGTCGACTCAACTGCCTGAATGGTAGATAAGCCTGACCAAGAGGAAGTCAAGGGCCTGGGAAGGTCGCGGTAAATACAGGTGTTAGCGTTGATCGATAGTCACATACGGTCGATTGTGCTCGCCGGAGTAGATTTGGTCGGGACGGAACAGTTTATTTTCCCGCAACTGTTCCAGCCAATGGGCGAGCCAGCCCGAGACTCGGGATATCGCAAAGAGCGGGGTAAAGAGGTCTACGCTGATGCCCATTTTGTCGTAAATGATGCCTGAATAAAAATCCACGTTCGGATAGATACCTTTGCTGCTCAAAGATTCTCCGGCCGCAGCTTCCACTTCCAAGGCTACTTCATACAGCGGCGAGCTTCCTGATTCGGCAAATAGCCGGCGACAGAGTTGTTGCAGCACCGTCGCACGAGGATCTTTTACTTTATAGACACGGTGACCGAATCCCATCAGCTTTTTCTTATTTTCCATGGCGCGTGTGACATACGCCCGCGCCTTGTCGGCGGTACCGATCTCCCTGAGCATCACCACGACTTCCTCGTTCGCACCCCCATGTAAGGGACCTTTCAAGGCACCGATAGAAGACGCGACGACGGTATAAGGATCAGCCAGAGTCGACGCCGTCACCAATCCGGTAAAGGTGGACGCATTCATCGTATGTTCGGCATGAAGAATGAGGCAGTCGTCGAAAATATCAGCCCACAATGAGGGAGCCATGGACTCCGTGAGCATGTACAAAAAGTTTTCGCTGAAGCCGAGATCATCGCGCGGGGGAATGGGATCGTCACCATGCCGTAGTCTCGCCCAGGCAGCCACGATCGTCGGTAATTTGGCCACGAGCCGCACCGCGCTCCAATAGTTATTCTCCACGTTCTTGACGTTGCGACCTGGGTAAAACATCCCGAGCGCCGCCACCGCCGCCTGCAACGCGTCCATCGGATGGCCCTGTTCAGGCAAACATTTCAGCAAATCGACGATGCGGAACTTGATGCGTCGATGATGGGTGACGTCCTTGTTCCATTGTTGGAACTCGGTTGCCGACGGGAGGTGTCCGAAGAGAAGAAGATACGCCGTTTCCAGGTAGGAGGATTCGGCGCACAGCGTCTCGACTCGAATCCCGCGATACTCAAGAATCCCACGCTGGCCGTCGACATCGCTGATCGATGACGTAGCGGCTGGAACGCCGGCTAAACCAGGCATGAAGTCATGCGGCATAATCCACCATCAATCGGAGACAAGGCTCGACGCTGATACGTGTCATTACCCTATCATAGCTCCGTGTCATTCTTGCAATGGAAAATCGTGGTTGGCATACTGATTACAGCCAACCTACGAGTGCGATCAGGCCATGTTGAATGCGGTTCGAGAGACATGGATGCGAAGAGCAGGCGTCATCGTCTGCCTACTCATTTTAGCGATGGAATTCCTCGGACCGTCTCCCGTCATCGCCGACGATGGTGTCGTGGCCTTCGCGGTGGTCAGTGAGGATCCCAAGGATACGGCGCGAGTACCCGCCAGAATCGCCATCGACGGGACGGTTTCACAAATGAGATTGTTGGCGTCGGAACAGATTCTCTCCAACCTGATTTGGAAGAAACTGGAAATCTGTCACGCGCTCAAGCTGGAAGGGCACAAGTCTCAAGACGGATTCCACGTACTGTCGGTTCGGGCCATTGATGCGGCTATGTTACCGATGGTGTTGCAGGGATTTGCAGGGGATTGTCTGCTACGAAAGGCCTTGGAGATTGCGCCCTTTGTCGATTGAGCAGGAAGGCCTTGTCGATCACATCATGCAGTCCGGGCAACGATCGGGCTCCTGGTCTGAATCGCATTCCTCCATCGTCAACGGGAATAATATCTCGCAGGATCGGCAGAGCCGAATTTCGAAATAGGGAACACCATGCTCATCGATGTCCGTAGGAAGCAGAAGCTCGCGCGGATCATAGCCTACGAGCCCTCCGTCATTGAATTTCACGACAGCAAGGCGATCGTTAAAAGCTTCGAAGATAGCTTCCTGCTCTTTGCGCGCAAGAACATGGCCGAGCACAAAAACCGGCTGCCCCTTACGTTTGATACGAAGGTCCTTCAGGGTCCGCTCCGAGGTGGTGGTGCAGGCAAACTGACCGGCTGAGCTGGTTCCGACCCACGGCATGGACAATCCTATGGCACAACAGTTACTGTTCGGGATCTAAACATAGACTGAAAAACATGGTCAAGGCGCGTTTTTCTCACCAAGGAGTTACTATGGCGGATATCACGATCTATCACAAACCAACCTGTACGACATGTCGGCAAGCAGTCCAGCTGCTCAAAGAGAGCGGCCAATCATTTACGGCAATCAACTACTATGAACGCTCATTTACCAAGACACAGTTAAAAGCTATTCTGAAGAAGGCCGGCTTGTCCCCTCGAGACGTGCTCCGAACTAAAGAAGAAATCTACCAGGAGCTCGGTTTGGGGAAAAAACAACTCTCCGATGACCAGCTCCTCGATATGATGGTCCAGCACCCGGACCTTATTCAACGACCGATCGTCGAAAAGGGTGACCAGGCGATGCTTGCGCGGCCTGCCGATTCGATCAAGAAACTCCTCTAGCAGGATGCTGAAAAAGTCCGCACTTAGGAGTCTGATATTTCGTCCGAAGGTGACCACTGAACGGCAAGGATGTTCGGATCGACCGTCACGGCCAGTTTTCCCTCCAGTGCGTCCAATAAGACATCTCCAACTAGTATGCGACGCCATCCTCGCAGAAGTGGTAGCTCCAGAGCAGCGCGATCGGTCTTGGCATCGACCAATGCCTGCAAGTCTGCTGTAGTTGCCAGCAGAGTCGGCGCGATCTCTGCTTTGAGAGCGCAAGCCTTCACGAGCGCCTGCAGTAGTTCGACCAGCCCGGTGGACTCCGGTTCCGGTTTGCGCTCTTTCGAGAGCACGGGCCAGGCGGAGGGAGGAAGCGCCATGGCCGCTTGGATTATGTTTAACAAAATCTCTCCGTTGCGATCCGCCTCCGAGCTATGGAGGCCTCTTACTTTGCGCAATTCGTCCATCTGTCTCGGGGGATGCCGTGCCAGCTGGAGCAGGACTTCATCCCGAACGACCCGACTGCGAGGTACATTTCGACGTTTCGCTTCCCCTTCCCTCCAGGCCGCGAGTTCACGAAGAATCGCAGCTGACTTCGGCTTGAGCTGATCCCACCCTCGGATACGCTGATAGCGCTCTTGCGGCTCGCGCCGAGTCTCGCTGACAACCCCCTCAAGGCGAGCGAACTCTTCGTGCGCCCATAGCAGCCGTCCAAGCTTCGACAACCGGCTGTGTAAATGATCATGAATTGCCAACAGAAAGGTCACATCTTCCAGCGCATAGGCGAGTTGCTCATGAGACAGCGGGCGGGCACTCCAATTCGTAAAGGTATGCGCCTTATCCAACTTCTTCCCATGCACTCGTTGAACGAGATTGGCATAGGCGACCTGGGAGCCAAACCCCACCATCGCCGCGGCGATCTGAGTATCGAAAAAGGGTTTGGGGATCTGGCCGGCATGGACCGCAAACAGATCGAGATCTTGCCGTCCCGCGTGCACCACTTTTTCGACTCCCGGATCACAGACGATCTCCCAGAACGTATCCAGCGCTTCATTCGATTGGACGGCTGGAAAATCGATGATGGCTGCCGTGCGTTCAGTTGCGACTTGAATAAGCTCAAGCTTCGGCACGAAGCTATCTTCGCCTACGAATTCCGTATCTAGTGCCAAACGCGGGCTATCTTTCAGTTGTTCGCACAACTCGCTCAACCCGGTCGCGCTCGTAATGTAGTGATGCGGAGTGGGTATTGTCACAGGCCTGTCACTCAGAAGGGGAATAGGGTCGATCCGGAGGTCGCATCGGTTCCGTGTTGCTGAGGCTGAGATATTCTTTGAGAAACTGATACGCTTCAAGCATCCGGCGGAGCTCAGGCTCTGAACTCCGATCGCCGTTGTTCGAATCAGGATGGAGTTGTTTGGCTTTGTTCCGGAAGGCCGCCGTGACATCAGCGAGAGAACTACCGAACTCCACCCCCATGATGGCGTAGGCGTCCACCGCATTGTTCACGGTCGTGGGATTCTCCGATAAGCCACCACTCCCACTGGCGGCCTTCAGCATGTCCGCAAGACTAACTCGTTTCCGCCGGCGTCGTGGGCGCTCGCGTATTTCGCTGTCGAACTCGTCCCAACGGTCTTCCACGAACTCCAGCCGAGACTCGAGTCGCATGGCACCGCTCAGGTCGCGGATCACTTCCAATTCTTCTTCGATTTCTATCAGCGACTTAATGATTTCCTCCAGTCCATGTTCGACCTGAAAAAACCCATCGACCCGGTCTTCCATCATCGTCTCGACGGCACATTCCAAACTGTCTTCGGTTTTAGATCGTAGGGAACCAATGCGCTTTTGCATCCCGCTGCGAAATTTGAGAAATTTTGCCGTTGAAAATGGCATCGGTCCCCTCTAACTCCTGAGAGGCCGCATTCTACCACAGCCACAGCTGCGGTCTGAAGGCTACAAAAACATATCTGTGGCAGACAGGTCACCGGTGGGTGAGCTACTCGATTTCAGTTGGATCGTCTGGTTTGGCTCGTCTTCTAGCGACTCCGGTGGCACGGGCTGCTGCAGCGACAGCTCGCGCAACACGAGGGACGACTTCTTTGTCAAAGACACTGGGAATAATATAATCTTCGCTCAACGTATTCTCGGGAATGACGTTGGCGATGGCTTGGGCTGCAGCCAATTTCATAGTTTCGTTGATCTCGCTGGTTTGCACGTCCAGCGCACCGCGAAATATTCCTGGAAATGCCAATGCATTGTTGATCTGGTTGGGATAATCGGACCGCCCCGTCGCAAAAATTGCGGCATGAGAGACCCCAAGCTCCGGCGAAACTTCCGGATCTGGATTGGCCAGCGCGAAGACGATCGGGCTGGGCGCCATGAGATCGAGATCATCGGCGATGAGAACATTCCCCACCGAGAGGCCGATAAAGACATCGGCCCCTTTCAGCGCCTGGCGCAGCGTCCCTCTTGGGCGATCTCGAGTCAAACAGGCACGAAGATCCGTTCGGCAGGCGCGGAGTTGCTCGGCTTCTCCGTAGAGAATGATGCCCTCCTTGTCACAGCCCAGCAGATGCGTCGCCCCGGCAGCCAGCAAGATGCGGCAACAGGCCGTACCTGCGGCACCCAAGCCATTGACGACAATGCGAACTTGGTCCAGCTGCTTTCCTGTCACCTTGAGGGCATTGGTCAACGCAGCGAGTAGGACAACGGCCGTGCCGTGCTGATCATCATGCATCACTGGAATATCAAGTGATAGTTTCAGTTTCTGCTCGATCTCAAAGCAGCGCGGCGCGCTGATGTCTTCCAAATTGATTCCTCCGAACCCAGGTGCGATCCCTTGAACGATCCGAACGATCTCATCAGGATCCTGGCTATTCAGGCAGATGGGCCAGGCATCGATCCCGGCGAGTTCTTTGAAGAGCATCACCTTGCCCTCCAAGACCGGAAGCGCCGCTTCCGGTCCAAGGTTCCCCAACCCCAACACCGCAGATCCATCAGACACAACGGCTACGCTGTTACTCTTGCTCGTAAAGGTATAGACCTTGGACTTGTCTTGAGCGATCGCTCGCGACACACGACCGACACCAGGGGTATAGACCATCGACAGGACGTTTCTGGTACTGATTGGAAACTTGCTGCAGACTCGGATCTTTCCTCCGAGATGAAGCAGAAAAATGCGATCAGACGCTGAAAGCACAGTGACATCGGGTAATTCGCCGAGACGAGACACGACCTTTTCCCCATGTTCCTCGCTTTGCACGTCAAAGGTGATATCGCGAACCATGCGGGTTTTTGTCGCGGAGACAAGATCGACGGCCCCGAGATTCGCCTGCTCCTCCGCAAGGAGTGCCGCTACCTTGGCAAAGATGCCAGGCGTGTTCGACAGTTCCAGACGGACCGTCAACCGATAGTTCGAATAGGGGCCGATCTCGCTCATAGACGTTGCTCATCGGTAGCCTATCATAACCACGACGACCGGCAAGAAATTACGTAGCCTCATACGTGCATGAGCACCGTTGAGTTCTGCTATACGTTGACGCTGTTCTCACCGCGATGCTAGGCTGAATAGATGTCATCATCTTCATCTTCTGAAAAACAAAATCCCAATCGGCTCATCCACGAAACGAGTCCGTATCTACTCCAACATGCCTACAACCCGGTGGACTGGTACCCCTGGGGGCCGGAAGCGCTGCAGTTAGCCAAAGACAAGAATCGCCCCATCTTGCTCTCCATCGGCTACTCCGCCTGCCACTGGTGCCATGTCATGGAACGGGAATCCTTTGAGAACGAGACGATCGCCGAGCTCATGAACCGCTGGTTTATCTGCATTAAGGTCGATCGTGAGGAACGGCCTGATCTTGACGAAATCTATATGGCCGCGACGGTCACCATGAATCATGGACAGGGAGGCTGGCCGATGACGGTGTTTTTGACACCGGATCAAGAGCCTTTTTTCGCGGGGACATATTTCCCACCGGAAGATCGGTGGGGGCGCCCAGGCTTCGGCTCAGTTCTCAAGAAGATCGCCGACTATTGGGAGGCACGCCCATCGGAAGTTCAAGCCCAGGCTAAGGAACTCACCCGTCAGCTACAAGGAACGCGCCAGATCCCCTCCCCCATTTCGATCAGTGAATCGCTGCTCCTCGAGGCCGTCGGCCAATTTCAAGAAGAGTTCGACGAAGCCCATGGCGGGTTCGGAACAGCCCCGAAGTTTCCTCCGGCCATGGGATTGTCGTTTTTGCTCCGAAGTCACCGACGCTCAGGCGATCCCAGGACGCTCACGATGGTCACCAAGACCCTCGATATGATGGCAGCCGGGGGAATCTATGACCACATCGGCGGTGGATTTGCGCGCTATTCGACCGACGCACGATGGCTGGTTCCTCACTTCGAAAAAATGCTCTATGACAATGCGCTCCTCGCTCGCATCTACGTTGAGGCCTATCAAGTTACCAAGAAGCCGCTCTATCGGCAGGTAACCAACGAAATACTCGACTATATCGGACGGGAAATGACCGGGCCGGAGGGAGGAATCTATTCCTCCACCGACGCCGACTCCGAAGGAATCGAAGGAAAGTTCTTTGTCTGGACGCCTGATGAAGTGGAAAATGTTCTTAAGAACGATGACGATGCTCGACGTTTTTGCGCACTATACGACATCACGGCATCGGGCAATTGGGAACACAAGAACATTCCTAATCGCTTACGACCCATCGAAGAGGTCGCGAGACAACTCAACCTCACACCAGACGAGTTAGTGGAAACCACTTCCCGCGTCAAACCGCTGCTCTATGAAGCCCGCCGACGACGCGTTCCTCCCGGTCTGGATGACAAAGTGATCACCGCATGGAACGGCATGATGTTGTCCGCTATGGCTGAGGCGGCGCGAGTCTTCGGAGACGCCCGCTATCTCGAAAGCGCCACGCGAACCGCCGATTTCCTGCTGCGAAGTCATGCTAAGTCAGATGGCCGATTACTTCGCACGTCACGAGCCGGGCGCGCGCATCTCGATGCCTATCTGGAAGACTACGCCTACCTGGCCGAAGGACTGATCGACCTCTATGAAGCCGGTGGCGCCGAATCGTACCTCCATGCCGCAGCACGACTCGCGGAGTTCTTGATCACGGACTTTATGGATCAGGAGCAAGGCGGCTTCTTCACCACGGCGCAGCACCATGAATCGCTCATTCTCCGGCACCGGGAGGGTACCGACGGAGCGATTCCCAGCGCGAACGCGGTCGCCGCCTCAGCCCTTGTCAGGCTATCGTTCCACTTCGATCGCGACGAATGGCGCAACGCTGCAATTTCTGCTGTCCGTGTCTACGGTCGGCAGATGACTCGCTATCCCCGGGCCTTTGCCAAGAGTCTGGCCGTGCTCGATTTTCTCACGGAAGGACCGGTGGAACTGGCCATCAGGGCGAGCGAATCGCCCGAGGAGTTTCGTGTCCTTCGCGAAGCGGTGGCAGAGTACTATCTTCCTAACCGCGTCGTGGCGACAGGATTGCCAGGGCAACCCTCTTCGCTTCCCCTCCTGAACGGCAGATCAGCCATCTCCGGCAAAGCAACTTTGTACGTGTGCCGGAATTATAGCTGCCGCCAACCGATCACCGACCCTCGCCTAGTCAAAGACGCATTGGCGAAGGAGTTGGTGACCACGACGGGCAGCCATGACGAACCGAAATTACTGCGGGGCGCCGCCCTCTCAGGGCATGCCACAAGCCAAGGCACCGCAGCCTATGCTTCCCGCATGATGGCGCGAGACGGAGAGTCCAATCTCGTACACGCCTTTACGACACTGGGCACAACCGGTCTGACCACCACACGCATCGGCTTCGGCACGTACCGAGTCGATCTGCGCAATGCTGAATATCGCGACGCGTTGAAAAAGGCCTTACGGACATCGTGCAATCTGATCGACACCTCAACTAATTATATGGACGGCGACAGCGAACGGTTGGTGGGATCCGTGCTGGCTGAGCTTGCGACATCCGGCGAGATCCGACGCGATGAACTCATCGTGGTTTCGAAAATCGGATATGTGCAGGGAGAGAACCTGAAGCTTGCCGAGTCCAGAGAAAAGAGTGGCCGCCCCTACCCTGAGGTCGTCAAATACGGAGATGGGATCTGGCACTGCATCCACCCCGAGTTCTTGGCGGATCAGCTGATGCTGTCACTTGATCGGCTTGGTTTGGCTACACTGGATCTCTGCCTGCTACACAATCCGGAATACTATTTCTCAGAAGCGAAGCATCGCGGCGAAACAGACTTAGAGAAGCTTCGCACAGACTTTTATGCCCGACTCGAACGAGCCTTTACCTACTTTGAATCTCAGATTTCGGAGGGGCGATTGCAGTATTACGGCGTCTCCTCAAATACCGTCGCTTCCCCAAGTGACGATCCGGAAGCAACCTCGCTCGAGCGCATGATCCAGGCGGCAAAGACCGCAGCCCAACTCGTAGGTTCGGCCAACCATCATTTTCAGGTACTTCAGTGCCCGATGAATCTCCTAGAATCCGGTCCTGCCCTAACCGCCAATACCGGCCCCACTCACGCTCAAACTGTCCTTGAACATGCTCAGCAGAACCAGATCGCGATTTTGGTGAATCGACCGTTAAACGCCATGCTCGGACAGAACAGGATGCTACGACTGTCGGATCTGCCGCTCGAAGACAGTCCCATTGATTTCAATACACATCTCGGGGAGCTGGGTGCGCTTGAACAGGAATACCGGAACTCCATCGCACCACATATCCAGGCTACTGAGACTGAAGTGGCCCCAACGGAATTCTTCAAGTGGTCGATCGAACTGCAACGGCTACGTCCCCAGATTCAGGGGCTGGAACATTGGGAACAGATCGAACATCGCATGATCGCTCCACGAATCAACCAAGTATTCCAGCTGCTTGACCATCGACTGTCAGGAGATACGGCTGAACAGTGGGGAAACTGGCGTCAACGCTATGTTCCCGAACTCCTGACTCTGCTGCGCGGCCTCCGGCATGAAGCGACCGTGCGAAGCCGAACCCAAACCGGCCAAGTCACGCAAGCCATCGATCCATTCCTGCCGGTATCGCATCGAGCCTCCTCACTCTCTCAAAAGGCGCTATGGGTCCTCACCAGCACGCCAGGAGTCACCTGCGTTCTGAACGGCATGCGTACGACTCGGTATGTTGAGGATACCCTCTCCGTGTTGAAGTGGGAACCGCTCAACGAGATCCGGACTATTTATGAAGCCGCAACAAAGCTGCCTCGGTAATGTTCTCCCAGTTGCTTCATTCCAGAAGATCGCTTAGCAGAATGCTGAAAAAGTCCTCCAGCGGCGTTCTCGCGTCACGCAGAGGCTCAACGTACCGAAGCGTACGCCTCGCCTCCTCGCTCGCTGCGGCCTTGCTGGACGGCTTTTTTGAGGATTCTGGAATATAGAGTGCCACAGCTTTTCTGTCATCTTGTAACGGTGCACGAAGCAGAAACCGAGTTTTTCAGCAGACTGTTAGGAAATCTGCTACCTTGATAGATTAAAGACCTCGCCCACCGTTTCCTCCACATACATGATACGCCTGACCTTCTTCGTACTGCGCTAGCGCATGCACCTATCACAACACAACATTTAACACATGGATCCTTGACAGCCCCTCACTCATTCACTAAGGTTCATCCGTTCTCACCTTTGTTACCTTGTAGGGTATTTCTGTGTCAAAACTTGCCGTTATCGATATCGGAACAAATTCCATCCATATGGTACTGGCAGAAATTCTGCCGGATGCCAGCTTCAAGATTCTTGATCGCTTCAAGGACATGACCCGGCTGGGTAACGGAGCGTTTGCGAGCAAACGACTCGCCGATGAGGTCATGGCTCGAGCCCTTGAAGTCCTGAAGACGTTAGTGACACTTGCCCGCAATAAAGGTTTTGATCGTGTGATCGCCGTTGCTACCAGCGCGGTACGCGAAGTTGAAAACGGCGGTGATTTCGTCTCTATGATCATGGAAGAAACCGGACTGAGGGTGCGCGTGATCAGCGGCACCGAAGAAGCTCGGCTGATCTTCCTAGGGGTCAAAAACAGCATTGCACTCACGGATGAGCCTACATTGGTGGTGGACATCGGCGGCGGCTCAGTGGAATTGATCGTGGGCCATCGGGAAGGGATGATTCATGGAACGAGCCTGAAGCTCGGAGCGATCCGATTAGCTGAACAGTATCTTCCTAAAACTCCGCCGTCAGAGCAGATGATGCACGCCCTTAAGCAGGCCGTGCTCACTCACCTGCGTGAGGCGGTGGCATCATTCAAGACTAAGAAGTTTTGCTCGCTCGTCGCCACTTCCGGTATGGCTGCCAACATCGGTGAGGTAATCCATCTGCGCCATACTGGACGACCGCTGCCACAGCATAATCTTGCGACGGTATCGCTCAAAGATATCCGTGCCCTTGAAGCAGAGCTGGCTCAAGCCTCGGTGAAGGCTCGCTTGTCCATTCCTGGCTTGGATCCCAAACGTGTCGATACTCTCCTCCCGGCCACCGTCCTACTCCGTTGCCTCTTGGAGATTTCTGGCCTCAATGAACTGACATTATGCGACAAGGCTATTCGCGAGGGTGTGATCTACGATTTCATTGTACGGCATCGTGAGGGGTTGAAGGCTGAGAACGAGATTCCCGACATTCGTCGCCGCAACGTGATCGGTCTTGCGCGCCGTTGTCATGCGCCTGAAGCGCATTCGCTGCATGTCGCTGAGCTGGCTCTGAGCCTCTTTGATCAAACACAGCGGGTGCATCGCCTAGGGCCGCAAGAACGGACATGGCTGGAGTACGCATCGATCTTGCACGATGTGGGATATCTCATCAATCCACGACAGCATCACAAGCACGCCTATTACCTCATCACACATAGCGATTTGGCGGGATTGACCGCCGAAGAAATCGACGTGGTTGCCACCGTTGCCCGCTACCACCGGCGCGCTCTACCGGCCCTCAAACACGAAGAATTTGACCGGCTCACCCCTCGGCTCCAGCGGGTCGTCAAGATTCTTGCGGCCTTATTACGGATCGCCGATGGACTTGATCGTACTCATTTTTCTCTCGTCCGGTCCGTGAACGTTAAGTTCGGAAAGCAGATCATGATCGAGATACGCCTCACGGGCGATGCCGAGATGGAGCTGTGGGCGGCGAAGAGTCGGGCCGATCTGTTCGAACAGGTATTCCACCGACGGATCCAATTCTCAAAAGTGTTGTTGGACACCCACAAATCATGAGTGAGCCCCACTCCATCACAACGCCATCTCACCCCTACCCCGGCAAGCTGATTATCGTCGAAGGCATTGATGGATCGGGAAAGAGCACTCAACTACAGCTATTGCACAAGTGGCTCGAATCGAAAGGCCATAAGGTTTTCTTTACTGAGTGGAATTCCTCAGAATTGGTCAAGGAGACCACGAAACGAGGGAAGAAATCAAAGAGTCTTACCCCGACAACATTCAGCTTGCTGCACGCAACGGACTTTGCCAGCCGACTCTATCATCACGTTCTCCCTCCTCTAAAAGCGGGAATGATCGTCCTAGCTGATCGCTACATGTATACGGCATTCGCACGTGATGTCATCCGCGGGGTGTCGGCTCAGTGGATCCGCAAACTCTATGCCTTTGCTATTAAGCCCGATATGTCGTTCTATTTCAAAGTTCCGATTGAGGTGGCCATCTCTCGACTCCTGCGAGGGACGCGCGGTCAGTTTAAGTACTATGAAGCTGGTATGGATATGAATCTGAGTCCTGACCTGACCCAGAGCTTTCAGATCTTCCAATCGCGAATTCTGACGGAATACGACAAGATCGTGGACGAATTCGGTCTCTTAACGATGGATGCGACCCAAGACATCGAGACGCAACAGGAGCTCATGCGGACGCTGGTGTCTGATACCCTGCGTGGCTACAAACCAAAACGAGGCACCTATGGTCGACGCACGCTTTTTTGGCGACGGTTTGACGTATATAAATCCGAGTGAGCTCAAAGGAAAACTGATCGCCGTTGAAGGGACCGACGGAGTCGGCCGCTCGACTCACATCGAGCTGTTGCAAGAATGGTTGGAGGTCCAAGGGTATGGGGTAATCACGACCGGATGGACTCGATCCAATCTCATGTCCAAAACTATCGAAATGGCAAAAGCCGGCAACATCGTCGACCGATGGTCTCTCAGCCTTCTCTATGCAACGGATTTTGCCGACCGCCTGGAACACCAGGTCATTCCTGCTCTCCGCTCGGGGTTTGTCGTCTTGGCAGATCGCTACATCTACACGGCGTTCGCGCGTGATTTCGTGCGCAGCACTGATCGCACATGGATTCGCGATGTATTCGGGTTCGCGCCGATTCCAGACCTTGTGTGCTATTTACGGATTGATGTCGAGACTCTTGCACTTCGTGTCATCGAAACCACTGGTATGAATTATTGGGAATCCGGTATGGACCTTCGGCTGGGAACCGATCTTTATGACAGTTTTAAGAAATACCAATCCCTCTTAATCGAGGAATTCGACAAGATGGCCATTGAATTCCGCTTCAATGTCGTCGACGCAAGAAAATCGCCCGAAGAGATCCAGGATGAGCTCAAAGGCTATATCCTCCCCGTGTTGCAGAACCACAAATCCGTTATCGCCGCTGGAGGGGGCGGGGCCTAGGACTGTTCGCGTTGTCGTTTCATCCCTCTCCGCTTGCCCAACACCCGCAGCTGCATCGGTGGTAACCACCAGCGCAGCCGACACTGCCCCGGTCTGTCCTTACTTTCCACTACTATACAAGCGGCCCCAGCTTTCTTGATCGGGAAATTCAGAAGCACTTTTCCACACAGGAGGAAGCTCACAACTTCGCCGAGAAAGGGCTCATGGCCTACGCAGAGAACCACAGCGTCCGAAGGCAGCGCCTGCAGAATACTCACAAGCTGTTCAGGCTTTGCTCCAACCGCTAACTCTTCACGTGTCTCCACCTTCAGTCCAGGACAGACCACCGTGCGAAGTAAGCTAGCCGTATCATACGCCCGTACGAATGGGCTCGTGAATAGATGGGTCGGCTTACAGCCTAATGCGGCAAGCCCTGCAGCGGCTTGTCGTACGCGTTTCTTTCCCCGCTCTGTAAGAGGACGATTTTCATCCGTTCCTTCCCATTCGTCTCGCTCTACGGCAATGCCGTGGCGAATCAGAATACATTCCATAGCACTCCCTCCCCGCAGTGAGACCGAAACTTACCGGAAGACCATCTTGTAGTTAACAAAGATTTTACCGAGTGATGACCATGTTGAAACCGAGATTGAGTACGCTGACATGAACCTATACCAGAGATATCGCCCGGATTACGGTTTTTCTTTTGATGTTCTTGAACTACGTCTAATATGTCCTAGCGACCGTGTGAATGATTTCGTCTTGGCACAGCGACACCATATGAAATTCGGCTATCGACGCCCAATCTTAGAGAAGAAAGCTGGCATAACACAAGGCACCCAATGTCATCATGGAGATATGTCATGACCCAACAGGCGAGAGCTAAATTATTGGCGATTGTGTATGAACACCGACACATTGCTCTGGAAGAACTTGTCAACAGCCTCCCCGAACTAACCTGGAACCAGGTGTTTTCCTTGGTAGACGAGCTTAGCCGAAGACAATTAATCTCGTTGCGTCGACGAGGATTCGATTATGAGTTGCTGGCATGTTCGGCCTCAGTCTAAAGACGCACTTCCCCGCATAGGTCATATTTGAGGATCCGGCCAGAGAAGTGGGGGCAAAACGCAGGCAGTATGTTCCGTCACCGCCAGCTAGGCTGTAGGCTCAGCAGCCCCGTTGAGCCGGGTGACTCTATGACCTAAGATTTTTTTGCTGGTACCGTTGGTCGTCGAGTGCTGAGCCGTTCTATACGCTCTGCTACATCTCGATACTCGGAATCCTCTCGCCTAATCCAGCGGTAGGCCTCGAGCGTTTCTGCTATCCGTCCCAATGATTCCAGCGTGCGACCTAGAACGTAGAGGATCTGGACGGTTTCTTTCGAGGAGACGGGAGTAGCCTTGAGGGCTTGTTGAAATGCAGGGACAGCCTCCTCATAACGACCGGACAATTTGTAGCAAAGTCCGATCTGGGCATATGCCTTCACGGCCAACGACCTATCAACGGTAGCCAGTTCCAACTGCTCAATGGCAGCTTTGAACAAACCGGCCTTCTTCAGCGCAATTCCACGCTCATACCGTTCAGCAGGGTGTACCGTTTGATTAGATGCGTGAGTGACAGGGTCTGACATGCTTTTCTTGAATGCTCCTCACAACTATCACCTGCGCCGATCTATTAGAACGAACATGCTTGTGTTGAGGGGAAAAGAGAGTCGGCAGCGAGACGGAGATGTGAATTACCAGAACAGTCCCAAACATCTACTTCTGGCTACCAATTAGGAACCGCTGAAAATTATCAACGATGCCGCTGAACCACGAGTGTTTTCCTGCAGAGGATTGTCTAGTTGTGCGTGGCTGCCTTGGAGCCCCCTTTAACTCCTCCAATCGAGCCGCGACATCTCTGAAGGATGGAGTCGAATGATCGATACGGTGATAGATTTCCACTGCTTGACTCGTTTTCCCGATAGACTCGAGGCTACGAGCCAAGAAATAGAGCACATCCATCATATCTCTGGGAAGTGCCGCCGTATCGTTCAATGCCGTACGAAATGCTTGTATCGCGGCATGAGGCTCCCGCATCTTGACATAACAAAATCCGACTTGGGCGTAGGCTTTCAGCCACATTGCCTTATCCTTGGCCGCTGAATGGAACATATCCACTGCTTCTTTCAGGCGTCCATCCTCTTTGAGCGTCATCCCTCGCTCATAGTCTTCTTCCGGAGAACTGACTGGACCTGGCTCAGGTGATTCGTCGGCAACTGCGATCGGCTCTGGAATTGAAACGGACTCTTGAAATTCCGTCGGATCCTCCGGCGCATCCGCCAATTCTGCCAGCTCTTCCTTGCCGTCCAGGGGAAGAATTCCACCTTTGAGTCGGTCAAGCGCTGCTTGAGCTACTAACTTTGAGGTAATGATGGGCGCTTGCTCCGCGTACCCATATGTCAACGTGATATCTGATACCTGATTGATCAATCGGGGGTTCCCTCGGCTCAATCGATGTATTAATGCGCAAGCCTTGTCGGTGAAGAGCCTCTGGTGTCTGCCCGCAACTCGTACTCGATGACAAATAAAGTTGGCAGTATCCATTTCTGACAGCGGTTTTAGATGATAGTCGACGACGATTCGTTGGGCGAATTGAGTCATATCGACTCGTTGGAGCAAGGTATACAGATCCGGTTGACCGGAGAGGATGATCTGCAACTTTAATGTTTTGCCGTCGTTCATATTGGACAATAATCGCAATTCCTCGAGTAGCTCGGCCCCCAGACTTTGGGCTTCGTCCACGATGAGAATGACGCGTCGAAGGCGCTTCGACTCTTGCGTCAGAAACTCTGAAAACATGTGATAGGCTTCGATCGGATCAAGACGTTTGGTGCTCAGCCCAAGGGCCAATAGGATCCACGGCAAGAGATGCTCGATATCATAACGCGCATTTGTCACAAGCCCAATCTTATGCGTACTGCCGTGCTCAGCGATGAGCTTCTGGAGCAGGGAGGTTTTCCCCATCCCAGGATCTCCGGTAAGCACCATGAAAGGAGCCTGACTCACAATGCCGTATTCTAAGAGGCTGTATGCGGCTTGATGCTCGGATCCCGAATACAGAAAACTACTATCCGGCAGGAGTGCAAATGGCTTGGCCTTCAAGTGATAAAAGGATTCGTACATGGATATGTCTCTCGCCCCTCGATGTATTCCCCGGTCAAGACAGCATGGCTTTCATGTCGGCGAGGCTCAATGACGATCGGCCGGCTTTGTTCAATACTGTTCCGAGAACCGGACGCGAGTCTCGCACCAACCCCAAAGCCCGCTGGAGTTCCTCGCCTGTGGTTTTGCCCTCTTCGACGACCATGAGGAGCGCATCCGTATAGGGAGCAAAGGCCAAAACATCAGCCGTATGAAGCAAAGGAGGAAGATCGAAGATAACGAAGCGCGAGGGGTATCGATGCTTCAGCTCCTCAACAAGAGCAACCATTTTTGGCGACGTCAGAATTTCGGTGGAATTGGAAATAGCTCTCCCTCCGGGCAGCAAGACAAATCGCCCGATGCCTGGATGGAGGAGCAGCTCTTCAACCGGTTGATCATCCAACAAATAGTCAGCGAGGCCCAGACAGTCCTGTACACCAAACACCTTGTGCACACTAGGATCTTGAAGGTCCGAGTCGACGAGGAGCACGGTCTGCGTCGTCTCCATCGCAAGACTCACGGCTAGATTGATCGCGGTTAACGTCTTCCCTTCGCCGTATCCAGGACTTGTAACTCCCACGACATTCCAGCCGTTTTCTCGAAGTCGATGTGTCACTTGAGTTCGTAGGATCTTGTACGCATCGACAAACGGCCCTTTGTTGTGAGCGGCCATGACGCGATGTCCCTGCAGAATAGACCGTGGAACGGTCAGTGACCTGGTTCGCGTATAGGTGATGGGGGGCGGTACGGCCTGCTCCCCTGCAGACCGCTTTGGCGTTGCCTCAGCGGCAGAAGTACCTTTCAATTCTCTATAGAGCTCAAGCGCTGTTCGAATCCGATCCATGCTGTTCCCGTTCCTTATTCCATACCGACCCGTCTCAAAGCGGTAAACCACAACACATCCAAAGGAATGACGTAGACATGTAAGATGACCAGCGCAGTCCCGAGGACTCCCAACCCTGCGGTTTGAGCGAGGCGTCGCTTGATTCTCACTCGTGACACATCTTCCTCATTCGGCATAAAAGGAATCACCGCCAGCGGAAAATGTTGAGTCAACGTGAGAAGCTGCTCTGGAGAGCGGATTGAATGATCCAGCGATTCAGCGACCGCTCCGGTCCCGATTCCGCCACCGACGGCTAGAATGAAGCCAAGCAGAACGATAGCCATACGGTTAGGCTTGAACGGTTTTTCGGGGAGGCTCGGCGGATCAATCAAAGAAAACCGCTCACCTTTTCGCTGCACCTCCAAACCTTCCGCAACTTTCGCTTCCAGCAACCTGGACCTGATCTCTTGATACTTTTGTGCCGTGGTATCGCGGTCACGTATGAGCACCAAGTATTCCGGCTCCATCCCCGGAGATCGTTCCAGACGGGTCGCATACTCACCCAGACGCCGCTTCACCTCGATACGCGTCTTACGGAGTGCGTCCAACGAGGAAAGAGCAGAATTCAACTGCGCCTGAAGATTAATATAGGCTGGGTTTTCCGGTCGCTGATTCGTGAGCCTGTTCGGCCTGGCGTTGAGCCTAAACACTTCCTGCTCGAGAGCTGCAACTTTTCGCTGCGCCTGAAAGATGTCTGGGTGCGCGCTTCCAAGTCGTTCTAAGTCGGCCGACAGCGCGACACGGGCATCGATAAGCCGCTTCGATGCCTCTTCCGCATCAGGGAGTTGGCCGGTCTCCTTCTCCAAGGCATCGATCTCCTGTTTCATTTTGAGGATATCCGGATGATCAGATGAAAGATTCGCCGCAGCAGCCGCATATTCGGCACGAAGAGCCCGTAGCCGCTCGGTGGAATCCAAAATCCGCTCTCCCGTAACGGACAAGATCGGCGTATTCGGTTTAATCGTGGCTAACTCTCCCTCAAGATAGGTCTTTCGTTCGTCTAGACCACGAATCTGCTGATCGATATCCATCAACTCACGTTCAGCTTGGTTCATCAGCTGTTGATTCAGCGGTGTCAACTCCGGAAGCGCTCCATTGGCCCGTTTCTTAAACTTCGCGACCTTTTCGTCGATGTCATTGATATGCCGCTCTAGGTTCTCCGCCTCTTGCTGAAGAAAAGTTGTGGCCTCCTGCGCTTGTCGCTCGCGGCTCTTGAGGTTCTCCCCTAGAAACAGGCTCGTCAGCTCATTCGCTACCTTTTGTGCCAATTCTGGAGATCTGTTTTGATAGGCAACCGTAAAGGCAATGGTCGCCTTCGTGGCATGCTGCGTGCGTTTGTCCACAACATCCGCACTGATGACTTCGACTTCAATATCCTTGATGAATTGCTTGACAATCTCTTCCGCGGGACTGTTCTTCCGTTGATCGTGATAGAGACCAAATTGGTCGACCACTTTCCAGAGCGTAGTGCGGCTCATGACTTGTTGTTTAATAGTCTCAATCCTCTGATCGGCATAGCTCGTGATGGTCGACCGAACGAGATCAGATGGGATCTCCTGTTCTTCGATCAATATCGTGGCCGTTGACTTAAAAGTCGGTGGCCAGAGGAATGCGAGAGTTAAGCAGACGCTGAGAAGCCCTACACTCGTGAAGACGATGAGTTTGCGACGTCGTCGAAACGCGACGACGTATTCAGCAAAACTCTTGTTCTGTTCGGATGCCTGCATCGAAGTCTGTGCCTGTGCCATAGTTTTAATGGAAGAACGTCCGTTTAGGTGGATAATAGGTCACCATGAATGTCGTGGCATGGGAGCTCGCCGAATCAGCTTGCGTATCAATGTCGCGCCATCGGTACATGTAGGACACCTCGGCTTGCCACCACTCGAGAAACTTCCAGGACAGTTTCGGCGCGACGCTGACATAGCTGCTATCGGGAAAAGCTCCGCCGATCGCCACTCGTGTCTTTCCTGACGTCAACACTCCCACTACATTGACAGAGACGGCAAGGGTTTCTGAAAGGTCGTATGATCCTGACGCTTCCGCTCGATTGGTCTGGATGAGCAATCCGAACCCGCTGGGAACCAAATCCCGCGCGAATGCTACCTGGAAAACAGCGCGCTCAAAACTCTTTCTCAGACTCGCCCCTGCCAACCATACGGTATCGTGAGTCGTAAAATTCCCGCCTAAGATCTGCGAAGTGGAATTCAGGAATCGTGGACCGCCGTGGACCGTCCCCGTCAGCGATTCGCTAAAGGCGTGCGTCAGACTGAGATCAATCCCGGGAAAGCTGGCTCGAAAGGGCGATGGGGAGTCGGTCGTATGAAAATCGGTATAGCTTCCGGATATGTGCACTTGGTCTCGCTCAGTCACGTGATACAGAAAGCCACCCCAACCACCGAGCAGTCGGTAATCAACCAACCGTCCGCTTTCATACGTCGTATCTGAAAACTGCATACCTGATTGAAACGACAACTTTTCAGTTACGCTTCTGGTCCATGTCGGGTTAAATGTCCACTGATTGCGCTGTGCAAACTGCAGGACGACTCCGGTCGCTTGTAACTCACTGAGCAGCGTATTGTCTCGACTGAGACCGCCGGTGAAACCTATGAGATCCTTCTCAGTCCTATAACGGATCGACACAGGCACAAAGACGTTCGTAAAGTGCCGGTCTTCACCACCGAAGTACCCGACAACATCTGCCGTGACCCGACTGCTTACATCCAGACGTTCGGTGTTGCCGGATAACTCCATCGCCGGTGTCACCCAATATCCATAGGTGTCATCATGAGGTAACGGAGTCAGTAGCAAGTTACTGTTATAGACACCCTTGGCCCCCAAGGATGGGGCCAGCGACCACTCAGCTGCCTTGACACCAGACGTCCCTCCTGACAGGAGGATCACCAAAACCACCACAGCTTTGGCGATACGCGTGCTGCTCCAGACTTGACTCCGCCACGTACAACTTGGTTGCATTCGGGCGGCAACCGTCACGGCACCATCACGACATCACCGCGCTGGAGGATGATATTTTGCTCCAGCTCCCTGCCTTTTTGGATATCCCCGTAACGAAAGGGAATAGCATGCTGCTCCCTCCCCATTCGCCGCATCACCTTAATATCGTTTTCTGCGGCAAATGGAGTCAGGCCTCCGGCAAGACTCAGTGCTTGGAGCACATCGGTGTAATGCCCGATCAAATATTCTCCGGGTTTGTTGACTCGCCCCACAACATACACTTTGTAGCTGACCACCTTCGTCACTGCCACGGAGACGTTTGCATTCGGGATATACTTCGTCAGCCGCTGAACAAGATCGGTACGGATTTGATCAACCGTTCTATCTTCAGCCTGGACGTCGCCGATGAGGGGAAAGGAAAACATCCCGTCGGGGCGAACGACGACCTCTCGTGTCAACTGTTCATCTTTCCATACAGAGATCAGCATGACATCCTCGGCCCCCAAGCGATACTCGGGATCTACCTGCGAGGCAAGGGCGGCTGTCGTGATCTCACCTCCAAGGACAGACACGCCACCGACCGTTGCCAGGAGAAGTGATACCCGATAGATCAGCACTCGTACGGAATTCAACATGGCCTCTCCTTATCCTCTGAGCTGTGCCAAGGCCTGTTCAGCCTCTTGTCGTCCATCAAATGCCTCTGTGCTCTTGAGCGCCTTTGAAAGAAAGGTTCGCGCCTCGGCACGTTTCCCGGACTGAAGAAATGCTATCCCGAGATGGTAATTCAGAACAGGGATTTCCGGTGATTTGGCGACTGCATACTTCATCAAACGAATCGCCTCTTCCTGCTGTCCCATTTTAAATCGCACCCAGCCGAGCGTATCGATGAAGAGAGGATGCGGAGCGTCTTTTTCAAAATCTCGGCTGAGAGCAAAGGCTTTCTGCAGACTTGATGGATCGCCTTTTCGATCCACGAGCAACACGGCGAGGTTATTCGCAGCCAGAACATTACGCGAATTGAGACGCAACACCGCCTCATAGGCAGCCAGGGCCGAATCGATTTGTCCCAGTTCCGAGCGAGCCGAGGCCAACAGCATGTACAATTCTTCACTTTCCGGATTGGCGTTGAGACCGTCTTCCACAACCTGCGCAGCCATTTCCGGTTTCTTCTCGGACAGTAACAAGGTCGCCCAATTCAACCACGGTGTCATCCACTTGGGGTTCAACTTCACCGCTTCACGATATTCATGAACAGCCGCTTCACGCTCGTCCGTCAGCGACAACACCTCACCGAGTAATCCATGCGCGAAAGGATGGTCAGAACGAGCGGCCAGGAGAGAGTTCAATCGTGTTTTCGCACGAGCCGTCTGACCGTCGGCAACTTCCAGCCTTAGAAGAGACAGTAAGGGTTCCGGCTCGTTTGGAGCCAGCGTAGTTGCACGCTCATACGCATGCCTCGCATCACTCAAACGACGCTGGGCTTCATAAAAGCGTCCTTCGGCCAGTACCCCAACATAGTTCTCCACCGACAGTCGACGAAGCCGTGCCAACGTTTGCTCGGCCCCTTGCCGGTTCTTCGTTGCCAAATCGAGTGTCATCAACATGTCCAGCGCGGCGACATCATCGGGACGTTGTTTCAGAAGATCGTCCAGTCGTGCGCGGGCTTGCTGGTGGCGACCACTCCTGCTCTCTAACACTGCCAGAGATCGTTTTGCCTCCACTTGGTCAGGATACAGCGCAACCGCTCGTTCAAAACTTTCCTTCGCAAGATTGGTTTCTCCGGTGAGTTGATAGGCTTGACCAAGTAAGTACTGTACCGTTGCCAATTCCGGTTGATCGTGCAGGACCGTCCGAAATGCCTGAACGGCATCCTTTCCATTCCGCCTGGCCAGCGCCATACGGCCTACGAGGATCAGTCCCTCAGAAGATCGAGGGTTCTCACTCAACACCTCTTGTACTTGTCGCTCCGCGTCGCTTTCCCGTCCGGCGAGAAGATCCATCTCTGCCAGCTTCACTTTAGCTTCCAACTCAACCGGTTTGTGCTTGAACTCCTGTACCAATGCGACGTACCGCTCTCTGGCCTTGTCGTCCTGCCCACTCTTCCGGTACAGCGCGGCAAGTCCGAATTGGATGTGGCTTGAGTACGGCAATGTCGTGGCGGCATTAAGAAGCACCCGTTCCGCTGCAGATACATCCTTCCGACTCACAAAAAAGTCTGCCAACACGAGATGACGCTCTTCGCTGTCAGGCTCCGATACAATCGCCTCGCGCAAGACCGCTTCGGCCTTATCGTACGCATTGCGACCCATATGAAATCTGGCCAACCGTATTCGATGGTCCATGGATTGAGGTTCAGCCTCGATCATTCGACGAACGACGGCTTCCGCGCCGACCCAATCCTTTGCTCTCATCAGAATGGTATGCAAATTGTTGAGAAGGTCCAGGTCTCTCGGATGATCGGCTAAGGAGCGTGTCAGTGTGCGTTCCGCTTCACGATGCCGTTCTTGCTGGCCATATAACGTCGCAAGGAGGATGGCGACATCCGGCTCGGTCGGAAACTCGCGTGCCAGTGCTTCCGCCCTTGGAATCACTATCGGAATGGTCTCTTTCGTCACGGCCTCTGCAGCAATCTTCAGGGCGCTTGCCTGAGGATTGCGGGGCTCTTTCTTCAGCACCGTATCCGCCACCTCGATCACCTGTTCCGTTAACCGGGCCTCCAGGTAGTACTTACCGAGCGTAATCAAGGCAGCCGAATGATCAGGAACCAACCGGACAGTTTCTTGGTAGAGTTGAACGGCATTGCGCCAGTTCTTTTCTTTTTCTTCAACCTGCGCGAACAGGTAATAGGCCTCTCCCTCTTTGGGATCAATTTTCAGGACGTTCCGGAGTGCAACTCTCGCTTTGGGATAATTCGCCGCTTCCATATACTCGTGCGCACGAGCAAAGTACTTGGCTTTTTTTTCCTCAGGGCCGCCACAAGCCGCTAATGTCATCACAGCCAGAAGGAGAATGCCGATTCCACTACTCATACTGAAAGTTCACCCCTGTAGGTTGTGCGTGAATCCTGCGTCATAGACTTAGGTTATTACGTAACTTGTCTCGCTACAACAAAATCCGAATTCCGAGTCCGAAGAGGATCCAGAGCGAAACGAGTCCCAACTGTCTGACACGGCTGGAAAATGCGTGGAGCAGCAATTCGAAGGAAAAAAAGAGGACCATCAATTTGGCCACAAAGATGCCCAAGTGCGAAATATCTGCGCTGACCTCCGGCAGAAGCGGGAATGTAACGGCCAGAAATACCATCAAATAGTCGAGTGGGGTCGTCTGAAAGCGATTTTCTTCATTGAAGCGGAGACTCAAGATCACCATGACGGCAACGACCACGAAAAACGCATTATGCGCCATTGTGACGGCGGACACCGAGGACACTCTCGAGCCTTCACAGACATACAACAAGAATGTCGTGCCCACATAGAGTCCGCCTCGCACGAAGTACGGCGCCACCTGGGAAGACAATGACAGACCGAGCAGTACGATCCCAAACAGTGCGATCGAGAGATACCCCACGTCATTCGGGACGGTCGATGGAAGAAACACCAAGGCAATGAGGAACAACGGCACAGCCACGGCTAAAAATCGGATCGGCATATCCGTGAGCCACGGGCCACTCATAAGCCGTGTCACAGTACGATTCGATAGAAAGACTCCCTCGCGCGATGCGAGAGCAGGAAGAAACCCTCGTCCGGCGGCAACAAAGAGGATCAATACCGTGACGGCGAGTGCGAGGTACAGCGGTAGGATTACGGTATCCGTTTCCCATCGCAGCACATACGCGATGCCTAACATGCTTGCCTGAATAAGATAGATCACGCTCACGGCTTCGTAATGAGTGAGTCCAACACGCAGGAGTTTATGATGGACATGAGCACGGTCACCGACAAATGGAGACCGCCCCTCAGCCAACCGTTGACCCGTCACGCCGAGCGTGTCCAGAAACGGCAACCCCAATAGGAAGAGAGCAAGACTCGGACTGAACGGACCGCGTGATGAATCCGTCAGCAGAATGGCCAGCACGCCCATCATGAATCCTAGAAGCTGACTTCCCCCATCTCCCATAAAAATTCGTGCGGGGTACGTGTTGTATCGCAAAAACCCCAAGAGCGCCCCAAGGAAAGGAACGGTCAGCATCAGGACGGTTGCATCACTGGAAAGGTACGCCAAATAGGCAATTCCGCTCAGCGTCAGAAATGACAGTCCACCGGCCAGGCCATCTAGCCCATCCGTGAGGTTCACTGCGTTTGACACCCCAATGAGAAACACGATGGTGAAAAGCATTCCAGCCCAAGCAGGCACTTCCGTGTCAGGCAGAAATGGAAGGGTGGTAAACGAAATGCCTCCGCCTAGGACGACGGCGAGAGCGCCAAGCAGCTGCCCGAGTAATTTTGTCCGATAACCAAGGTCAACGCGATCATCCCATACGCCGAATCCTACGATAATCACACATCCCAGCAACACGGAGAGCGTGGTGTCATCCTTTGCCCCCCACCAAGCAATCGACGCGCACGCTCCGATGGCAAAGGCAAGACCTCCTATACGCGGGACTGGATGCTCGTGTACTTTTCGCCCCCCGGGCAAATCCATCACCTGAAATCGTTCCGCCATCAGCCGTAGAGGCGGAATCAATCCCATGCACAGGAGCAATGCAGTCATGGAGCTGAAAAAGAGTTCATTGATCATCGATCAGACTCTCACTCGTTTGTCGGTTCCTAATCAGTCCGGCACAAACCTACTCAGCTCTGGCCCTATCTCAGCTGCAAACGCCTCAAGACGTTGGTCGACCATCGCCTCTGTTTCCCCTGCCCCCACAAGCGAGGCCATTCGGACCAGCGCGCCGTCGGTGCGTTGACGCGATACGGCATCCCACAGCAAGTACACCTTCACTAAATATTCATCCGCCAAATATCGGTCTCGTTGTTTGAACCAGTACAGGACGATCTGCTTCTGGTCCCCCTTATGAATGACGGCACGATTGACCATGAGTGGCTTCGTTATCTTCGTCGACGACGGCAATTCTTTATGGGTGATGGAGGTGATTTCCCAACCGCCCCCAGGCAGACAACTCTTCGGGGAATGGGCGGACTGTCCTTTCCGTTGTGATTGATAATAGGCCGCATAGAAATTGACCCGATCTCCATAGCTGGAACGATAATCGGCCAACACATAGTCGTCGAATCGGAGTCTGTCGATATACTGTTTTTCTAGTGGAAAGCGCTCGCCTCGCCATCCGTTGACCTCCATCGGAAAGTCAATGAAGGCCGCGCGTGACGGAGGCGTTTCTGCACGATCCACCAGAGAGGTCGAGAGCAGCGTGAAGGGCGCGAGAATCGCCACGCTGCAGAGATAGGCCGGACCAAGAGATGGCAAGATCCGCCTTGGCAACGACAGGGCACTCCCTTGCGAACCCTCTCCATCCTGATCACACCAGGATAGTTGCGCCAGAAAAGGTCGGTATGGTGCTACCGTCCCAATCCGCCCCAACAGTCCCATTTCTATAATCAGAAACGCCAAACTCACCATGAAAATGACCCATCCTTCGAATAGATGGTAGAAACCTTCCGCGGCGCCCTTGCCATAGAGTTCAACCAGCACGCCGATCATGCCGATCCTGAAACCGTTAATGAGAATGGAGATGGGAATTGCTGAGAGTACGAGAACCACCCGCTTCCACATCTTGTCCTTAAACAAATAGGCGCAGAGCAACGCCAGAGATGTCAAAGGCAGGAGATAGCGAATTCCGCTGCAGGCTTCGACAACCTGGAGCTGCACCTGCCCAAGATCGATGACATTCCCTTCGCGAAAGGCCATAACCCCAACGAGCTGCAAACACCCAACCCCAAGCGATGAAGACCACAACTGCAGTTGACTCGATAGGTTGGCGTAGAAAAAGACTGGTAACGGAACAGCCGTGAGGAGATAGCCGAGTGGAAACGCAATAGCCTTTGCCCCATGAATTCCCACCAAGGCAATCACCAACCCGACAATCACGATCCAGAGCGAGAGATGGAGAACCACATACAACGTGGCCAATTCGCCGACTACATAGAGCATGAGCCCCACAAAGATAACGCCGAGCCCCCACCATGCTCGTTCTCTTGGAACTTGCATCAATCGATGTCGTGATTGCCAAACCAAAAACCCACTAATCAGAGGCACAAACATTCCATGGCTATAGTCATCACTTCCCAACCAGTAGCTAAATACAAACCGTAGACTGTCCGAATACATATAGAACAATAACGCGATGGCCAGGACTGAACTGAGAATCAGGTAACGTGTGCTGGTCATCATGAACTACTCATTCGAACGTTGATAAGGAATGAGCCGAGCAAGCTGTCGGGCTAGAAGAGCAGGTCGACGCCTGATTTTCTATCGGAACCTGTTATCTGTCGATTGATTTCGAAGAAAGAACGGGTCTGATACCCCTCAGGGGGTATCAGACCCGAACCGTCAAAAGCGAGGGATTCGATTACGCCTTGGCCCCGCGGAGATTTCTTAACCCTCCCGCTCCCAGACCAACCAGCGAAATCAGACCGGCACCGAACAGAAGCACGGCCGCCGGCAATGGAACAGCGGTTAACGAGGTAACGACTCCAGAAACTACTCCCGGCACACCAATAAGTCCAAAGACCAGTCGAAAATCGTTAACTTCATTGAAGGAGGACACACTTGGAGGAGACATTAGCAAAGCATCGCTGCCGAAAAGAGTGTCTGGTCCAAAAAGTGATATGGCAAAGAATCTGGGACCTAAAAGATTCACATTATTGCCATTGATCTGTTCCATGGCCGCGAACAAACCATCAGTCAGCGACCCAGTATTCGTCAGCAGATCATTAAGGATTTCGATGCTTCCTGCAGAAGAAGGCCTCAGCGTGGCCGTGTAGCCTCCAATTGTCACGTTGAAGCTTTGGACCTCGTAGAACCCGTAGGAGCTGTCGCCAGGCTCTTGATCCACCATGTCGACAGTCATGGAGCCTTTCATCGTCATGGAATTGTTGAATTGTGATGACACTAGTGGGTTGACTTCCCTCACGTCCCCAGTAAAGTTATAAGTAATCGATGCCGCCATGGCTGGCGTGGCCACCAAGCCGCTGCACAGTACCAGCCCAGCCGCCAGTATGCCCCCTCTCCTAAACCATGGTTTAATCATCCGCATATCACCGCTCCTTCTAGGCTTTGGTACATTAGGAACGCGTATGAACGGGGAATGTTCAGCAAATTCCAGACCATTCGGTAAACCTTCTATGTCACTAAAAACGAAGGACAGCGAGTGAGGTTTTCTAAATCGGCTACGTGCACATTCCTTCTACGGTGTTCAATTATGCAAATATCTTATGGTACCAGGCGATCTGTCGATTGATTTCGAAGAAAGAACAGGTCGGATACCCCTCAGGGGGTATCAGACCCTAGCTGTCAGAAGCGAGGTATTCGACTAGGCCCTGGATCCGCGGAGATTTCTCAACCCACCTGCGCCCAGACCGACCAGCGAAATGAGCCCCGCACCGAACAGAATCACAGCCGCTGGCAACGGCACTGCCGTCAGGCTATTGATTGCGCCCCGAACAGTGACCAAGTTGCCGTCTGTATTCTCAAACACCAACCGCCATCTATTTGCCGTCAGAGCACTCAAGCTCGGGGCTTGTCCTAGGTCCGTGTTAGCAAATAATCCCCCACCTTCACGATCCATTTGCAAGTCGAAACTCACTGGTCTATAGCCATTGCCTTGGAGATCCTGAGGACCGGTCGCAGCAGAGACCAGTTTCCACCGGTCGCCGAACAATCCACCACCCAAGCTGACATTCTGAGAAATCGTGACAGCATTGGCACCTGGGGCGAAGGACGAAGTATAGCCTCCGATCGTCACCGAAAAAGCCGTTACGGCACCGGGGTAATTACCCATGCTGCCGCTGATCCCATTGTCGAACTGAAAGGTACCATTGACTGGCGAAGTCATATTCATGGCGGGTGCGAGCAAGGCTCCACTGATGCCACTGACGCCTCCACTGAATGAATAGCTCACAAAAGCGGCATGGGCTGCGCTCAAAGGAACAAACAAGGAACACATCGCTACAGCCGGCAGCAGTAACCCTTTACAAAACCAGCGTCTCATCATCCGCATATCACCGCTCCTTCTAAAGGTTGATCATTAGGAACACACATGAACATGAACCACCCAGCAAGTCCTGGGCCACTTGATACTCGCGCTATGTCACTGAAAACGAAGGAAGGAACTCGAAATGCTGGGTGACAGCTGTGGGCACGTTCCTGCAGGAGCGTTCAATTATGTGCGGAAAGTTGAAGAAACAGACTACCGCGGAGTGTCTTGCTTCACACATCGACATGTTGGGTGGCTCCACGGACTAGGCAGCTTTTTTGCTCTGACAGGCATCTTGTTCGTGTCCAGGCACTTTCTTCGCCACGTGTGTATGACTATTGAAGATGTGTTGTTGAAGCACAAGCCAGACAAACTTAGGAGCGGATACAAAGTTTCGCCGCCACATTCTGCGAGGCTCACGGATGAATCGATACAACCATTCGAGGCCGGCGTTACAGAGCCACCTCGGAGCCCGCGAGTACGTTTCGGCATAGAAGTCGAATACTGCCCCAATCGAACCGATCACTGGAACCATGAGTTTCCGTCGATTTGCCTCCACCCATTTTTCCTGCTTTGGCGCCGTCATTCCAACCCAGAGCACATCCGGTTTGGCCTCATTGATCAACTTCACCATGCGAAGATTCTCCATTTCACTCCAGTCGCCGAACGGTGGAGACACGACACCACACAAGGTCAAGGAGGGGAAATCAACAGTGAAACGTTTGGCGATACGATCCAGAACGTGTGGAGATGATCCAAAGAAGAAGACTCGCCCACTCCCGCTACGCTGGAGGGCATTTAGAATTCCTTGAAAATAGTCCATCCCCGTAATACGAGGTCCAAGTTGGACACCGGCAATACGAGCCATCAAAGATGCGCCAATACCATCGACCACGACAAGGTTTGCTTGCTGTAAAGCCACCTTAAATTCTAGATCTCGTTGGGCAATCACCAATGAGTGCGGGTTAGCGCAAGCGAATATGCTTTGAGAATTCCCGCACTCTATGGAGAGGAGGGAGTCTTGAACAATCTCCGAGAGAGACTTCGAATCGATTGGAACCTCAAGCAGTACTCCCGTGGTGCGACTCCTCAAGCCTGATGCTCTCTCTGCATAGTCGGAAGTTTTCATGCGGCCTCTACCCTGGCTGCCCCCTTGAACACATCGATCATTCGTCGGATGTGCTGCTCTTTTGTATACAACGCTTCGTATCGCTTACGAGATCTTGCTCCCATCGATTTCATCTGCTCGGGATGCTCCAAAAACCAGAGAATGCGCTCCGCTAACTGATGGGTATCACCGATCGGTACCTCGAACCCTGTTTGTCCCTCTACAACCGTGTTTCGCAAACAGCCTCGATTAGTAAAGATCACGGGCATACCTGCTGCCATTGCCTCGATCACAACCAATGGTTGGCCTTCCTGCTGTACTCCAGGAAAGACGAAAAGATCGGAAGAGTCAAACAAAGCTTTTTTCTCTGCAGCGTCAACCTGCCCACTAAACGACACGTAGGTTTCGAGTTCATGTTGATGAATAAAGTCCTCTGCCCACTGCCTGTCTTCCTCATGTGACCATGGTCCCGCCAATATGAACTCGACGTCCTTTCGCTGCTGTACGACTAATGGAACCGCTTGCAAGAGCACGAGAGCACCTTTGAGATGGCTTAATGTGCTGAGATGGAGGATGCGATATCGGCTCTGAGATCGAGGCACGTTTCGACCTGAGGCACTACCCGGCCAATCAATGCCATTCGGCACAACCGCAATTCGATCTTTCTCAATCAGGCCATCAAACTGAGAACTCAAAGATTCGCCGAGAACAATGGCTCGCGTGACACATCGAAGGACTACCTTCACATAGGCCTGCATGAACCAAGAACGCCCCAGAAACCACTCTCGAAAATTCCCCCCATGTAGGTGAAGAACGATGCGACTTCCTCTCAGATACGCCGGCCAGATCAAAATACTGTCCCGGAGAAAACCAATCGTTGACTGAGAGAGAACCAGATAGCTCACCCTTGGGCAGACACAGACGAGTATCCAAACCAGCTGCAGCCATTGCCGAACAAAGAGGGCTACGTCATGCCAATCCGGCTTATTAACGTGCTGAATGCCTCGGCGATCTGCGAGTTCCAAGTGTATTGCGGGGAACCTTCGCACAAGATCCGACTGCAGTAACGTCTGAATCGCCACCGCCACTCCGTGGAATGGCGGTGGAGTTGGCCCAATTAAAAGGAGTGAACGTTGTCTTGAGATCATGAGTTTATAACACGCAGACAGGTCCGTCGCAGGGCTCAGACTTCAGAAAATGCATTCTCAGATCGTTATCGGGATTAACGCACTGTTCAATGCCCGTCAGGAATCCTCCGGTTGATAGATAGGCAGGCCAGTCAAATTTGCAAAGGCTAGGCATGGAAAACCTTGACATGACGTTCTCAGCTGAGTCTTAGAAGTTCGGATAGTTCCTCTTCCTGCCTCCAGTTATCACCTCAAATCCCTTGCCGAGGTTAATGATGGATCATTTAGAGATTACCTGCCCGTGAAGATCAGCTTGGCCAGCCCGGCGCATTAGCCTTAGGACAGCCTGAACCGTAACCACACCCCAATAATTCAACACGGTGAGATGTAGTCCCAGATAGGCTCCAAATGCCCACAACTGAGTGCCTTGAGGCAGATGCGGCAGCGCGCTCGCGTATGCGCAAGAAAGTAGGCCTACACAGGTCAACGGTAAGATAGGGAATAAGTTCACGTTCCCATAGCATCGACCAAACATTATGATGTTGGACAGACTAAAAACCAAAAAACCGGCAAGAAGTGATCCCGCCACTGGCCAGGGAATAGATTTGAAATTAACCAATAATGATACCTGCAAGACAAGCACAGCGACCTGAATGATACCGCTGTACCAAGATCGACCAGAACCTTCGATGGATTTGTACAAGACCTCTGTCGAGTAGTAGATGGCAAATCCAAGGAACAATAAGGGAAACAGGTTGGCCGCGTCACTGCCCTTCGGTCCAAGCCATAAATTGAACAATGGTTTTGTAAACGTATGTACGAATAGAACCGCGGGTGGCAGTACAATCACGCCATAAGAGAAAAGCGGTCGTAGAATCCTTATTAGGTCTTCATGGCGCTGCGATAGAAGAGCAGTGACACCTAATACACCTAATAGAGGAGTGGCGATAATAGAAGTCAGTTGTGTACATAGCCTATAGGCTATCTCAAACGCTGCTACCGTTGACAGGTCGTAGGCTCTAGCTAAAGCAATCTTGTAAAGAGGCTCTCTAAGCCCAATCGCCGCCGTTGCCAGCTGTATCCCTACGCCATACCTCAACATATTTCCCCAACCATCCGCCTGCATTCCCGACGAGGTAAGACGGAGAAACGGAAGACGCCAGCGGGCAACTCCGTAGAACCCTATCAGTATAAAAAGGTTGCTGAACAGTAGCGCACAGCTAAGGCCATAAATATCTGGGTGCACAATAAGTGCGATACAAATGGCGACGCTATAGACTAATAACCACAAAACGAAAACTGATTGAGAGAGCGAGAGCTCTTGAAACCCTTCCAATACACCTTGGTATGGTATCGCCATCAGCCTCACACCAATCGCGACAATTGTGACAATGAGCAGGAACCTGGCTTCTTCGAAAAGATGGGATGGAACTTGCAATAAGTTTTCGATGAGTGCCCGATGCCACAGCCACATTGCGAAGACGACGCATGAACTAATTACCAGATACATTTGAGCTGTCGCAGTAAAATGTCGAGCGACAGCATCGTGGTCGTTTCGCATCCGCGCCACATGATACACAAGGCTGTTCTTAAGACCGAAATCCATCAGGTTAAGTGCACTTACCATCATCGTACTAAATGACCAAAGCCCAAAACGCTCCGTTCCCAAGGTGTTCAACATAATCGGCGTCAATACCAAATAGACAGGAACTGCTAGCCCCATTCTCAAGAAGCCCACCACTGCGCCTGAGAATAACTTTCCTCTTAGCGCTGGTACATCCATATAATTGCCACCTTGAGACACCGTTCTAGGAATACCGACTCACTTTTGGCTTTATGAAATCAAGATATCGGGTTGCATAGTCAGCCGGAGCAAATCGACGTTGTGCGTGCCTCCGTCCATCATTTCCCATTCGCCTTCTCAGATCCGGATCCCCGACGAGGAGCCCTAGTTGTGAGGCTAATGCGTGGCTGTTACCACCCTTGTAGAGAAGACCGCTCTTACCGGGAACAATCAACTCAGGGTGAGCTCCACGATCAGAAAGTACCACAGGAACTCTCGAGAGCATGGCCTCTACCACGGCAATGCCAAAGCCCTCATCAAGCGTCGAGTTGACATAGATATCGGCGGCTTCGAGATAGTCCCCGATTTCGTTGCTGTTTCCTATGAAGCTAACCGAACCTTCTAGACCCATCGTCCTGGCGCTGAATTCTAGATCAGCTCTTCTAGGCCCATCACCGATCATCACCAGTCGAACCGAAGAGAAGGCCTTCCTTAATTCATACACCGCCTTAACGATCGTGAGCTGATCCCGCTCTGGGATCATCCTTCCTACATGAACGATGAGAATGTCATCCTCAGCCACACCTAGCTCTGCTCTCACCTCTTGCGCGAACTTACTCGCAATCCGCTCCTCGACAGGGTTATGGATCGTAACTAGCTTGTCCTCGGTTCCAGAAAAACAATCCTGAATGGATTGACGTGTATGCTCGGAATTGCAGACGATGAGATCAACCCAAGGAAGAACAACCCGAGCCAACGCTCTCCCCAATCCTCTCCGATAATGAGCACTGCTGTGTTCATTGTGAATGATCGGAATGTGCTGCCACTTGGCAGCCGCAAACCCCGTTATGAGAGACCTCGTAAAATGCGTGCAAATCACGTCAGCCATGCAGTCCCTGGCAAGCCGCTGTATCCGCCGAGCCATGGCCAGCGGCGCCTCCGTACCGATCTGCCGAACCTCCCATCCACAGTGAGTGAACTCGTGTGCGAGAGGTGACGGTCTGAAATGAGCAAATACTAACTTGGCCTGTTGCCGATCTATGTGTCGCGCCAGATACAACAGCTTCCGCGGCGTCCCCCCGTGCCCTTCAAGCGTTTCCAGCACATGGAGCATCGTAATCATGTGACCGGCCTCGTGCAAAGGACCCGCTCTCGCTCGATAAGACCCATAGCTATTCCAAATGGAAGCAGGCCAAAGCTGTAGCTTAAGGGAGCATGTACCGGTTGCACGACAAGAAAGACGATAACGGTTGTTGCCAGGGACAGACATCGGACACTAAACAGCGGCTGGATGTTCTGGCGAGCCAGTCGGATAAGATTGACGGAAAAATAGAGGAATGTCCCATACAAAAGAATCTGTCCCAGATGGCCAAACTTCAAAGCGACATCCAGATCGCCCTTATCGATAAACCCCAACATATCTCCTTTGATCTGCTTTTGAAAGGCAATCCCGGCCTTAGATTCTTTGTCGATAAACCCATATCCAAGGTACGGGCTATCATTTAGGATTCTGCGGCGATCTTTTGCAAAGGCTTCCCGGCCTTCGATAGCCCCACCCTTTTGAGTTTGGAGCTCATTGATACCCGACGAAACAAATTGATCAAACATCCGCTCCATTGACTCGAAATCTCCGCCTATCAAGATGGTGACAACTACAACCGCCATAAGAATTATCCCTCCGAGCAAAGCTGCCTTCGCTGTGATCTTCCCTAACCTTTGTCTCGCTAACAACAGACAGAGTGGAATGGCACCTAGCAAGCCCAGCAGGTAAGATCGAAAAAACGTCAAAAGAATTCCACAGATAGAGAGTGCTAGACCAATATGAGATCGCCCAATGGATTGAGTCATTTCAAAGAAGGAATGAAGGAAGGCGATTACTATCACGGGCCAAAAGGAGACGTAGACTTTCCAAAACCAATGGGCTTCACGGCGATAGTCGAAGGATAGATGCCTGAGTAGAGTTTCTCCGAGAACTTGGCTGAGAATCTCCAACCCTGAATAGTATAGACCCAGCCATAAAAGGCATCTCCACCCCCATTCAACGTCCTTCTCTGTTCGAAGAAATAGAAATACTCCAAAATAGGTAAATACCGACATGAATTCCTTCGAGGCCTTCAGAGAAAAGAACAAGGAGGAGTTGTCTGTGGCTACCGGAAATACAACGCCGTAGATCCAAAGAAAACCCAAGAGAAGAAAGGGTATAATAAATACAGCACGACAAAGCTCTCCGAGTCTGTGAACGGACATTAACGTTAACCCCAGCGTGAAGATCACGATATATAGATGAATATCAAAACTACCTTTCACCGCAATGGCCATCGGATCTACGAGTCCTAGCATCTGAGAGGCAGGGAGGAGGAGGAGGAGGACTGCTGCACCTCGGGAAAAAAGAAAAAGCATCGATCCAAGAGCCACCAATGCGGTTAGATTGAGTAGAACGATGATGTTCATGGACGAACGGCCTGGATACCGGAACAAGAACTTACCGTGTAGGTTTCAAGACTCAAATTTAAGACACAGAGCCCAACAAGATCCAAACCTCCTAAACAGTTTCTCTTTATCAAGCGCCCACCGCAGAAAATCACCTAACGCTGCGACCGACCCCACGAAGGTATTGCATCGTCCTTGAAAGGACCAGCACGCAAAGCAGCGGCCTGCTCATCGGTCATTTGACCATAGATATAGAATCCTACACCGCTTGACGGCCATTGATGCTGCGCGTAAGAGGCATATTTTGCGACAAGGGTTCCCTTGCGTGGAACCACTAGAGCTGTTGTACTTAATCGATCGTAGTTTCCAAAGAGCACGATCAATCGTTCTGGTCGACGCAGGTCTTTACGCACGGCATTAATCGTCTCGTAATCTATCGTTTCTCGGTAATCCATAGCGAAAACTACATCGATTAGACCATCGTTTAACCAATCGATCTCATTTCGTCCTTCGAGAGGCCTGTGTTCAGCCTTGGGTTTGGGATGACTGTCTACGCTAATGATAAGGTCCGGCTTGATCTCCTTTGCCCGCCTGGAAAAGGTATCGACAATGTCTCTCACGGCTTTGTCCTGCCACTGCTCAAGACGATTCCTTGCCGGACCTAGAATCCCCCGGAGGGAATAGTCAGTCCAGAAATTTCCTCCAGTAGATCGGTTGTAATCCGCTCGGCATGAGTCGGAAGTACAGAGCCCCATTGTCCGGATGTAGTCGAGGTTCACTCCTGCTACGTTGTAGCGACGGACTACGTCGACCATCAGGTCAACAATGAATTTCCTGAACTCTTGATTGTGAACGTCATACGAACCGTCGGGGACCCCTTCACCGAAGAAGTGTGGATAGCGGGAGTCTTCTCGACGCATGACAGTGAACCATGGATGCACCTCGATCCCGAGTGCATGAGCCTTCTCAATCAGATATTCCAGCGGATCGTACTCAGAGATGATATCGATGAGCTTTGGGTCAGGGCTCGTCAGTGCAGTTGGGTAGTACGCCCCCCTACCGTGCCAAACACACGGAACGAAGACGTTGAATCCTGCTTCTTTCACTCGAGAGAGAATCTTATCCGCATTCTTCTTTGAGACAGCCCAATGCATGTCTTCGTCAAACATGACACGGCTTTCCAGAACTTCGCCAATTCGAGTTTGCGCAGTTGGCTTCAGAGAGGTTAACCCACTATCGAGCCATTTCCATTTCCGAATGGTTGCGCCTTCCAAATCCATTTCTTGGGATTGATATGCAGCCTTTGACTCCTCCTCACTGAAAGGATGATCATAAATAAAAAGATCTTCAAGGAGTGCGTCTGCGCTACGCCCTCTTGCCTGAGTAGTTCCTTTATCACTACCTAGATAGAGAGGTCCCTTACTCAAATACTTGCCCTTAAAGCTGTGCTCCGCCTCAGCAACCTTTCTGCCGTTAACAAAGAGCTTGCAATATCCCTTCGCTCCGGCTTTCCACACCGCAGTCACCATTGTCCACGACTCGTGATCCAAATTAAACGGCGTCGAGCAATGTGCATAATCCTGATTGCTCACGATGAAGTACAGGCGGTTATGTCCTTGTGGTTCCCACCATCCCAATGTGATGGCTAGATAACTCCTCTTGGGCTCATCCCAGGCAAGCGACAGGAAGGTATGCGAGGCACGGTCATCTTTTCCCCACAGCGGATGGACCCAGAAGGAAATTGTTCCTTCTGACGCGCTAAGTTGCGAAAGTGGGTCGACTTCGGCATGAGTGCCTGATTTCAAGCGTAGAGAGACGGTTGATCTTGGGCTCGGAATTAGTTCTGAACCGAAATGCATCATCCGGCCTTCTAACACGCGAAATGGGGCTGGAGATGTCGCGCCCAGCTTTACACTGTCCATAGACAGCTGAACGATTGCCCTTGATTCGCCTGGGGTAGCCATTGCAAAAGTAAGTATCGTCATGGCCAGAAGAGGAGGCGCTGCTAATTTCATCATGAACTTCCGCTTAGTCGACTGATCGACGGGAACGTTCTCCGTAATGCCCCATCGAGCCCCGGCCGCGAAACCCGATCTGCTCCACTCATCACCTCAAAGCTGCAAGCTAATCCCGAGTATGCTCATAGCGTACTCCGGGCCTCGTTCAATGGCTCGGAGTTCTGACAAGCGCCAAGAGCTGTTACACGTACCTACTACCGACCTGATTTATTCAGAGTTAGCTAGGAAGGCTAGCGTGATGGTATTGCCTGAATGTATCTGTGGCAACTGAAAACCGCTTTTATGACAACAAGACCTTGCACACAGGGAAGAATATGAATGGCGTGTCAACTCAATGAACTGAAAATTAGGCGAGCTAGGTCCCGTCTACAAATAGAGATAAGACTGTGCAGATGTGTTCCAGTAGGAACGGCAGAGGAGCGAGAGGAATTTAGAAGTGTACTTCCTGTATCGCCTCGTGATTAGCGCGATACAATTGAACTGTTTGTTTGAGCTTATCTCGTCGGTCATATCGAGCTCGAAATCAAAAGAACTGCTTCGATTGAGAGGCATCATGGGATCGTCTTTTCTGCTAATAATCGCTCCAATTCTTCCACGATCCTTTGTGCGGCTTTGCCATCCCATTTCGGTGGAATCGCCCCTTTCTTCCACTGCCCTGCCATCAAGCGCGCGAGCGCGGGAGGAAGCTTGCTAGGGACGGTTCCGATCAGTTCGTTGGTGCCGATGGTGATGGTCGCAGGGCGTTCGGTGTTGTCGCAGAGGGTAGTCGTTACACCTTTGGGAGGCCTAATCTGCCCCGGGGCCTTGATCAGCTTCGGTAGACTTCTCGACGGTGACCGATGTCCAGTCCGTGGGAGTGAGACTCGAACCATCGAGGTCGCCTGGCTTGTGTTGACATGCGATGAGCGGTGGCTGAAAATGGGCTCCACTGTGACGGACTGGCCTGAGTGGTGGGAATGGGAACTTGAGTTCACGTCTCATCTTGAAAAGCGCATGGAGGACCGAGATTTCACTGAGCTTGAGTTGCGCGCGATGCTGGAACGAGCAGAATCCTATCGCCCGAGTGTCGTGGCAGCACGATGGATGATACGCACACGACATCGCGGCGAAGAATGGGCGGTGATCGTTGAGCCAGATTCGAACGCACAGCTCCTCGTTGTCGTGACTGCGTACCCTGTGAAAGGATAATGTATGAAGGACCGCTATCTCGAAGTGACATTCCGCAAAGGCAAACCGCTTGCCGCCTATCTGTACCTGCCTCGATCGGTTGGAGCGAAGAGCGCTCGCACTGAGGAAGCGCTTCCCGGCGTGCTGGTGGATTTTGCTGCGAGCGGAGCACCCATTGGGCTGGAAATTCTTGCACCGGCCTCGGTGACGGTCAGCCAAATCAATGTGGTTCTGAGCACGCTCGGCCTTGCCGCGATTTCCCCGGAGGAACTTGCCCCCCTCCAAGCGGCCTAACCCGCTTCAGTCCTTCCCCCTGCTCATGGCTTGTATGCTCCGCCATAGCTTCAGCATAGGCAAGCAAGGATTTAGCGACCGCCTCGGCCTCACCCACGGCAGCCGAGAGTTCTTGTGACATCGGCTCATCCACATAGAGCTTTACCAACGCGCTCGTATCCAAATACAGCATCATCGACGATCTTCCATCACCGTGTCAGCCACAGTTCGCCCACGAACCACCGGTCGCCGGCTCGACGTTTTTACCGGAACTATTCGCGCCACAGTCCGGCCTCGCTCCGTCACGACGATTCCCTCGCGGCCCTGGACCCGCTCCAAATGGGCGCTCAATCGATCCTTGAGTTCGCGGACGCCAACCTGTGACATCGGACCCTCCCCCTCAACAGAATGAGGCTACAATATAGACTCGTTGTGGCTACAAATAAAACGCGTGAAGCATGCGGAGTCTTACCATCGCCCTTGTCTCTCATTCGTTCGCCTGGCTGAGATATTGCCCATGGCCTATTCGGTCGATATCGTTGAAAGATTCCGCATTTCACGCCAGCGCTCGATCCAGATGCTCGATAATCCGTTCCGCCGCCTTCCCATCCTAAAGTGGCGGAATCGCCCCTTTCTTCCACTGCCCTGCCATCAAACGCGTAAGACCGGGCAGGTAGGTCTATCTGGTCTTTCTGGTCTGTCTGGTTTCTTTGGTCTGTTTAGTGCCCTTGGTTGAAGAAGGCTTACGCGAGGACCGTCAGAGATAGGATCTTGAATCGTGCATGCCATTTAAAAGATTGATCGACCGCCTCCTCCTTCAACCTCAGCAATCATGAGCGGGCAGTGTCGGAAGAGGTGTTACCGTGCAGTGTTGTCCGGCGCGGCACACACAATCGAGAGGCCGGTGTGGTCGAAGATTTCTGCAGATCGCGCGGCGAGTGTCAGTTCGAGTCGGCCGACGTCGGCATCGGCCACGGTGGCAGGCGGAAACGAGTGAGATGGAGCACCTCGTTATGCGCAGGCTTTCTTACTCGGTTCGTGTCGAATACCCAGCAAGCCGTCGATCGACAAATCCTCGTCGATAAGCGGCCAACGAATGCCGTATCCCGATGGACTCACCTCAAATACGTGCTGCTGCTCCGGTGTCGATGCCGCGAGCCGGTCAGACAACTCTGCGATTGGAAAGGAAACCCTTCTCCCGTCCACTTCAAGGCGCAACCGACCCTCTTCGACGACAACCTCTGTCACGTTGTGATAGTTACCCATTCTTCTTCCTCCGCTCAAACTCATCCCACTGTTGGAGAATGTAGTCCCCTGGGACAATGGGCCGACGTCCCCTACAGCATGCCTTCCACACTAAGATCCTCGTCAATATCAGGCCAGTGAACCCCCTGACCGTCGCCAAGGATCTCCCAATCTTGTCGCTGCTTCTTGGTAGCGTTCGCTAACCGCCATGACCAGACCAAGGGTACGGTGATCGTCCGTCCATCCACCAAATGCGCAATAATCTCATCGTCGGTGACTTCCATGGTCATGACGCGAGAGTCAGCGATCTTCGCCGCAGTGTTCATGCCATGCGTCCAGAATCGGTATCAGGCGCCATGGATACTG
>JBGSIO010000113.1:0-79633 GCA_041742455.1 Nitrospira sp.
CGCATCAGGGTCACGGGCTCGCCTATGCCCGCATCGCCGCACGTCCGGGACGTCCGGCAGTACCGCAGCCGGAGTCCCGCCGGCACCGGCCGGTCACACAGGGGCCGACTCATCCATGGCGCAAACGGGCGCTGCCTCCACGAGAACTCCTGGCGGCGGGGCCCATCACATAAACCGGACATTTCTAAATTGGGTTGACAGACTTGGTGATGATCTTGACTTGACTTTATTGGTCCTAGTACACTCCCCGATGCTCTTTTTCTAGGATTTTCGAGGCGATCGAAGGTCTGGTGTAAGGCCTCGATGGCCTCTTTCTTTGTGGCGGTCTGACGTTATGCTTGACGCGCTGAGCGAGAAGTTTGAGAAAATCATACGGAAGCTTCGTGGGCAGGGTGTGCTCACCGAGCAAAACATTACCGAAGCGCTGAAAGAGGTGCGGTTTGCGCTGCTCGAAGCGGACGTTAACTTTAAAATTGTCAAAGAGTTTATTGATCGAGTCCGTGAAAAAGCCATCGGGCAGGAGGTACTGCAGAGTCTGACTCCTGGACACCAGGTCGTCAAAGTGGTCTGGGATGAGCTACGTGCGATGATGGGACACGAGCGGGCGGGGCTCGCCCTAAGCTCTAGGCCGCCGACGATCATGATGATGGTCGGCCTGCAGGGTGCCGGAAAGACGACGGCGAGTGGCAAGCTCGCCCGTTTGTTCAAGAGTCAAGGGAAGCGCGTGCTTCTCGTTGCGGCCGACCCCCGTCGACCCGCAGCCGGCGAGCAGTTGAGCGCTCTGGGTCGGGACCTGGGAGTGGAGGTTCACCGGACTGATGATGCCCAGGCTTCCCAAGCGGACGTCGTGCGTATCTGTCGTGCAGGAGTCGAGCGAGGAGATGAACAGGGCTTCGATCTCATTATTCTGGATACGGGCGGTCGTTTGCATATCGACGATGAGTTGATGGGGGAACTGATCGCCGTCAAATCCGCCGTGTCGCCTCATGAAGTGCTTCTGGTCGCTGATGCGATGACCGGTCAGGATGCCGTCACGATGGCCAGTCAGTTCGACCAAAAAGTGGGACTCACCGGCGTGATTTTGACGAAGGTAGAGGGAGACGCGCGCGGAGGAGCGGTCCTATCCATTCGAGCTGCAACCGGGAAGCCCATCAAGTTTCTGGGCGTCGGTGAAAAGTTGGATGCGCTTGAACCGTTTCATCCGGACCGGATGGCCTCCCGTATACTGGGAATGGGCGATGTGTTGTCGCTCATTGAAAAGGCGCAAGAGAGTATCACGCGCGAGCAAGCAGAAGAAGCGCAGAAGCGGCTTACCAGCAACACGTTCACGCTGGAAGATTTCCGGACCCAGTTGGGACAGGTAAGCCGTATGGGTTCGTTCGAGCAAATTTTGGGCATGCTCCCGGGCGGCCAAAAGTTAAAACAAGCCCTTGATGGCGATAAGCCGGAACGGGAGATCGGTCGGGTCGTTGCCGTGATCGATTCGATGACCGCGCGGGAACGTCGTGATCATACGATCATCAATGGGAGCCGAAAAAAGCGAATTGCCCGCGGGAGCGGGACGACGGTGCAGGACGTGAATCGCCTGATCAAGCAATTCTTGTCCGCAAAGAAGTTGGCAAAAGCGATGACCGGTGCGGGGGGGCGTCGACAGCTCGCCCAGCTCTTACGGTCTCGGTAGGTGGTCTTCACATAGCGGGAGAAGGAGGACAGTTGTGGCTGTACATTTAAGACTAGCTCGAACGGGACGACACAAACGACCGATGTATCGAGTCGTGGCGGCTGATTCGCGGAAGGCTCGCGACGGACGTTTCCTTGAGATCCTTGGGATCTTTGACCCATTGAAAGAGGCCGGTGTTCCGGAGCTCAAGCAGGAACGTGTGCTCAGGTGGCTTCATCATGGCGCACAACCCACAGTGACGGTGCGGACATTACTGCGCAGAGCTGGAGTCTGGAAGCAGTTTGAAGCTGAAAAAGCCGCGCAGAAAAAGACGCCGGCCAAATCATAACGACGTCGTTGTATGGCGAATCAGCCTGAAACCGTGACGGTGGGACAGATTGAGCGTCCGTTCGGAATCCGAGGAGAGGTGAAGGTGCGGCCGCTCTCGGATGTGCCTGGCCGAATTGAAGGTCTGAGGCGTGTCAGTCTTATGGGACGGAATGGACAGACCCTTGAGACCAGCGTCACTCATGTGAGACGGGCCGGTGCCCGGTTTATACTTGGATTGACCGGCCTCACCACACCGGAAGAAGCGAGTCTCTGGCGTGGGGGATACATTCAGACGATCCGTGGGACAGTGCCTGAGCTTCCGGATGGGCACTATTACGAATGCGATTTGATCGGCTTGGCCGTCCGTACGGACGAAGGGCGGTCAATCGGCATACTGAAAGAAATTTGGAATTTGCCGGGGAATCCGGTATTTGTTGTTCGACAAGAAGAGAAGGAACTGTTGATTCCGGCAGCAAAGGAACTGGTCGTGGCAGTCGATCTCCCCGCTCGCACGATGACGGTTCGGATGATCGATGGATTGGATGCCTAGCATGTTGCGGTTCGAAGTGCTGACATTGTTTCCTGGGATGGTTGAGCCGGTCTTGGCTCACAGCATGCTGAAGCGTGCACAAGAGAAGGGCCTACTCTATGTGAACGTGCGCAACTTGCGGGACTTTGCGTCCGATCGCCATAAGATGGTCGACGACACACCTTATGGAGGCGGGGCCGGTATGGTCATGAAGGCCGATCCGATTCTTCAAGCGGTTGCCCTAGTACGGAGAGACGCACAGTCGAATGGAGAGGATATTCGGGTCGTGTTTCCAACTCCTCAAGGTCGGCGAATGACGCAGTCCTATGCGCAAGAATTGGCTGGTGAGCGTCGTCGAATCGTGATTCTTTGCGGGCATTATGAAGGAGTGGATGAACGTGTGCGTCTGGCGTTGACTCCGGAAGAGGTGTCAGTCGGGGACTATATATTGACCGGAGGCGAATTACCGGCTCTTGTGTTGATTGATGCCGCAGCGCGCCTGGTTCCTGGTGTCTTGGGAGACCCACGGTCTGCGCTGGAAGAGTCCTTTTCTGAATCGCTGCTGGAGTATCCGCAGTATACGAAACCGGCTGAGATCGGCGGAATCGGGGTACCCGAAGTCTTGCTGTCCGGCCATCATGAGGCGATCCGGTTGTGGCGTCGAAAGCAAGCGTTGCGCAGCACGTACCTCAGACGTCCCGATCTTTTGCATGATCGGTCGTTTACGAGTGAAGACCGACAGTTATTAGATGAGTTGAAAAGCGAAGGCCTATTGACGGTTCCGATATCACGCCGGGAGGAGGGGTAGGAATATGAATCAGTTGGAACGCATTCAGCGGTCGTTGACGAAGAAGTCGGTCCCGCATTTTGAGATTGGGGATACTGTAAAGGTCCACGTTAAAGTTGTGGAAGGCGAGAAAGAGCGTATTCAGGTCTATGAAGGAACGGTGATTGCCCGCAAGGGAAGCTTGAATACGGAAATGTTTACGGTCCGAAAGCTTTCGTATGGAATCGGAGTTGAGCGAATTTTTCCGGTCCATTCTCCGATTGTCGCCAAGGTTGATGTGGTTCGACAGGGAAGGGTTCGACGCGCAAAGCTCTACTATCTGCGTGGCAAGAAGGGAAAGTTTGCAAAAGTCGAAGAGCGTGAGTTTGTGGGAGGAGGAGAGAGTAAACCGTCCACACAGCCCACTACCTCGGAAGAAGCAGCAACAGTCACGGCGTAGATCACTCCTCGGAACATGTGTGCAATTATGCGAGATGATCGCATAATTGCCAGAGAGGGAGTGTTCAATGGGGCCCACCCAAGAGTTCGAACGGGTAGCCCGCCTGTGTGGCTATCGACGTATCGCTGGAATCGATGAAGCTGGGCGTGGTCCCTTAGCCGGTCCTGTGGTTGCTGCGGCAGTCATCTTGCCATCCCGATGTCGACTGTTGGGAATCAATGATTCGAAACAACTGCCCGCAAAAGACCGAGAGGAGGCCTATACCGCGATTCTTGAGCAGGCGGTGGGGGTTGGAGTCGGGTCGGCGGACGTTGGTGAGATTGACCAGCTCAATATCCTTTAAGCGACTCGGTTAGCGATGCGCCGAGCCGTCGATCAATTGGATCCTCCTCCAGATTACCTGCTGATCGATGCCGTTGTGCTCCTAGGGTTCAAAGTACCTACGAAGCCTATCATCAAAGGCGATTCCTTATCCGTGTCGATTGCGGCGGCTTCCATCATTGCAAAAGTCACGAGAGATCGCCTAATGGCGAGGTATCACGAGATATTTCCTGAATATGGCTTCCTGTCCCACAAGGGGTATGGCACGGCCGAACACTTGGAGCGACTTGCTCGCCATGGCCCTTGTTCCATTCATCGTCGTACCTTCGCCCCGGTTCAGGAAGTGATGAGCGCGGCGAAGATGGGGTATGTTCCACCCGAGAGCCAGAGGCTCTTTAATCTGTAAGCGCATGGCTGTTCCGGATCAGCGGCATGTGTTCGGTCAAACCAGTGAAAACTTGGCAGAACAGCTCCTGCGTGCCAAGGGCTATAGAATTCTCGATCGCAACGTACGGACTTCCATCGGAGAATTGGATCTCGTGGCGGAAGACCGTGGAGTTGTCGTCTTTGTTGAAGTCAAAGGTCGAGCTACCAAAGCATTTGGTGGGGCGCTGCTGGCGGTGAACCATCGGAAGCGGGCCAAGCTGGCCAAATTGGCGGCGCAGTATTTGGCTCGACGACACTGGTCCGACAAGGTCTGTCGATTTGACGTTGTGTTGGTCCACGGGCGACCTTCCGTCCAGGGACAGATCGAGCACTTCCAGAACGCGTTTGACGTCACTGAACAGTGACGGTGCTTACCCTTTGGTAAGGGAATTCAGTGGACGCAATTATTCAATTGATCCATGTGTCGAAATGGTACGACCGGCGTGCGGCGCTCTCCGACGTCACGATCGAAATTGAGAAGGGAGAGTTTGTCCTTCTCATGGGGCCAAGCGGAGCAGGAAAGTCCACCTTGTTGCGGATGCTGATTGGTGAGGAACAGCCCGATGAGGGACAGGTGTTTGTTCATGGCAGAAATGTTACTAAGCTCAAACAATCAGAGATTCCGTATCTTCGACGGAAGGTTGGATCAGTCTTCCAAGATTTTCGTCTCTTGTCGAAAAAATCCGTGTTCGACAACGTGGCTCTTCCATTGGTCGTTCAGGGTGTGTCTGAGAAGGACATCCGGCGTAAAGTGACGGAGGCGTTGCGTGCCGTGGGTGTCGATCACAAGAAAGATCAATCGCCGAATAGTCTTTCGGCTGGAGAGCAACAGCGTGTGTGTATCGCTCGAGCGATCGTCAATGGACCGGTCGTGCTCCTCGCCGATGAGCCAACGGGGAACCTCGATCCCGAGCGCACCGGAGAAATTATTGACTTGTTCAAGTTGATCAATGCTCGTGGGACAACCGTCATTGTTGCCACGCACGACCCTCATGTGATGAAGCAGATAAATCGACGAGCACTGACCTTGGTGCAAGGAGTCTTGATGCCGGAAGGGCGATTCGCGGAGCGAGTCGAAGTATGAGACGGTTATTGTATATCGTTCGTGAAGCCTGGGCCAATATGCGGACCAATCGCACGACGACCATCGTCGCTATTTTGACCACGGCCTTTACGTTAGCCTGCGTCGGCATTTTTCTACTTCTCTACGTAAACTTGCGCAATGCGGCCGGATGGCTTCAGGAAGACGTCAAGATTATGGTCTATCTGGAAGACACGGTTCACCCTGCGAGGAGGCAAGCGCTTGAGCAGGAACTGAAGTCGGATCGAATGGTATTCGGCGTGCTGTTTATTTCGAAAGAGCAAGCGCTCGGAGAGTTTAGTGCACAATTCCCTGCGGAGTCCCACTTGCTTGAGGGGCTCGGAGAGAACCCGTTACCGGCGTCATTCGTCGTGACCCTGGCCCCGAACTATCGCTCTCCGCAGTCGATGAAGGGCTGGGCTGAACGGGTGCAGATGATGGAAGGTGTCGCCAAGGTCGACTATAATCAAGAATGGATCAATGTGCTGGCTGAGCTGATCGGCTACATTGAGCTGGTTGCAATTGGGGTGGGGATGCTGCTCTCGGCCGCCTCGGTGACGATCATAGGAAATACGACGCGACTCGCGCTCTTTACCAGACGAGAGGAAATCGAGATCCTTCGTTCCGTAGGAGCGACGCGCACCTTCATCCGTATTCCGTATTTTCTTGAAGGAGCCGTGCTTGGCGCCTTCGGCAGTGCATTGTCTTTGGGAATTCTGAAGATTGGTTTTGAACTCTTTCGTCAGCAGATGCAATTGGCTGGCCGTTTCAGCGGGATTGAAAGCTTGCTATCTTTCTTCCCGTTCTCTCTTTGCATTGCCCTAGTGATGGCTGGCATGGGGTTGGGCCTCGCAGGAAGTGTGGTTTCACTGCTTCGAGTCGGCGAGGGACGCGCATGAAAAGCTCTTTCTCCATCCTGCTCTGTTGTGCTGCGCTCGGTGGAGTGGTGTCTGTTGCGGAGGCGGCTGATGATCCTATTTCGGAAAAGATTGAACGCCAACGAAAGACACTTGAGGCGTTGAAGGGCAGGATACAAGAAAAACGGAAGCGGGCCGATGAAGCGGAGAAGAAATGGGAATCGGTTCTCCAAGGCATCCAATCGTTGGATGAACGGCTGATCCGTCATCGACAAGATCATCGTGACATCAACCAGAAACTTCGGCAAAAAGATCAAGAAATAGGAGAGATTACAGAACAGCTTGTGGCGATGCGAGCCGGTATCCAAGCCCGACGCGAGGCAATTCTCTCGCGGCTTCGAGCGCAGTATATGGAGGGGCGGTTTGGGTATGTAAAGGCGCTCTTGACGTCCGATTCATACGGAGATCTTCAACGTCGCGCGCGATATCTTTCCACTGTTTCACAAAAGGACTTCGATCTACTCGAGACGTTTAGGACCGATATGGCCCGTATGGAGGAAGCCGAGCATCAGCGCGCGGAGGCCAGAACCGGAATGGTTGCCATCAAGCAAAATATTGAAAAGAAGCTAGCCGATATCCGCGTCCTTCAAAAAGAAAAGAAAGGCTATCTGGCTAAGATCAAGCATGAGAAGGATTCATATCATCGAGCCATCAAGGAGCTGGAACGATCTGCCTCGCGACTGGATAACATCTTGCATGAATTAGAAACGCGCCGACGCGCATTGGCCATGAGCCCACCGACGACTTCGTCGCCGACGTTACCGTTGCCGCGTGTCGCCAGCAGGGGAATGCTGCCATGGCCCGTCGAGGGGAAGGTTGTCTCATTCTTCGGACGCCAGAAGCATCCAACGTTCGATACCTATGTTCAGCGGAAAGGAATTGAGATCCGCGCCTCAGAAGGAAGCCTCATTCATGCGGTCATGCCGGGGAGCGTGGTCTATGCAGACTGGTTGAAAGGGTACGGACTCGTTATAATCCTGGATCATGCCAACGGCTTCTTCTCACTGTATGCACACGCCTCCAAGATCCTTGCCAGTGTGGGTGAACAAGTTGTCGACGGCCAAGCAATCGGAGAAACCGGGGATACGGGCATGATTGGAGAAAATACATTATACTTTGAGTTGCGGGAGGGCGCCGAACCGGTCGATCCGCTCCATTGGTTGGCGAAGCGATAGGTCTCAGCTCGTCAGGGTTGGTGGCCAGATGGTCAGATAACACAGGAAAGAAGGGATGTGACAATGATGGAACAGCAGCCGCGGCGGAAGTCTTGGGTGGTTGGACCGATGATAGCACTCGCCCTGCTCTGTGGAGTCGTCATTGGAAAAGGATGGGAGCCCACCGGACATGCGAGTGAGACCTACGAGGAGCTCAAGACATTTTCCGAGGTCCTGAATCAAGTTCAAAAGCATTATGTCGAAGAGACGAAGCCGAAAGACCTCATCCAAGGTGCGATTCGTGGCATGCTGGGGACGCTCGATCCACACTCGGCCTACATGACGCCTGAGATGTACAAAGAGATGCAGGTGGAGACGAGAGGTGAATTTGGAGGAGTCGGCATTCAAATCGGCGTCAAGGATAACCGGTTGTCGGTCATCGCGCCGATTGAAGGTACGCCTGCCTATCGGGCCGGGATCAAGGCCGGCGATTTCATCACCAAGGTTAATGAAGACTCGACGAAGGATCTGAGCTTGATGGATGCGGTCACGAAGATGCGAGGGCCGAAGGGCAGTAAAGTCAACTTGACCATTCAACGAGACGGCACACCAGAGCCGTTGGTATTCACGCTTCTCCGGGATACCATCAAGATTGAAAGTGTGAAGTCGAAGATGATCGACAATCTCGGCTATGTTCGGTTGACGCAGTTCCAGGAAGCGACCGGACGAGATCTCTCCAAAGCGATCAAACAGTTTCGCGACCAGAAAGTACAAGGTACGATTCTCGACCTCCGAAATAATCCTGGCGGGTTACTGACTGCGGCCGTTGATGTCTCCGAGCAATTTCTTCCCAGCGGCAAGTTGGTGGTCTACACCAAAAGCCGGGAAGGAAAAAAGGATGAATGGTTCGCCAAGTCTAAAGACCAGCTGGAAGATCTTCCGGTGATTGTCCTTGTTAACGAAGGGTCGGCAAGTGCATCCGAGATCGTAGCTGGGGCTCTGCAAGATTGGGGTCGGGCTGTCGTAGTCGGGACCACATCGTTTGGAAAAGGATCGGTACAGACAATCTTGGCCTTGGGTGATGGCTCAGGTCTTCGCCTCACGACCGCCAAGTACTACACGCCAAAAGGTCGGTCAATTCAGTCGACCGGTATTACCCCCGACATCGTGGTGAAGCTTCCCAATGCCTCCCTGGCCAAAGCCCCTGATGGGAAACCCAGTGAGAAGGAGGGAGAGGGGAAGACAGTTAAACCACCGGTCGGTAAAGATGCCTCGCCACACGATGTAAAGTCCCCGGACGAACCTGGTTCGAAAAATGGAACGCCTCCCCCGTCTTTGCAAGAACTGAGCGGGGAGCTTTCGCTCGAACAGGATATCCAGCTGCAGAAGGCGGTGGAGCTGTTGAAGAGCTGGAAAATATTCAAGGAACTGAAGGTGTCCTAAGGCTCCGGTTTCTGCATCCGTTGTTGGACGGCTTGCAGTAACTGTTCCTCTGATCCCGAGAAGTTCGGCAACGTTCGCATCAGATGTGATCGAAGGAGCTGCTCGAGGTCCAAAAGCGTCCGTATGCCGAGTCGGAAGTAGAGATAGGTCACGAGTGAATCGGAGAGCCCTGGAAGTGTCGACCAGTCCCGGACTTCCGGTGGGAGAGGGGTTTTAATCTCTTCATAGGCCCGGATGGTTCCCGTCGCGAGGAACTCTTCAATCTTTTTCGCGAGATCAGTCCCAATCCCGTCAATCTCCTCAAGCCCGTGGCGACTCGTTATGGTTTCCACATCTTCTTCGATGGCCAGCAAGGCATCCGCAGCCCGTCGATAGGCCCGCACGCGATAGGGGTTGGCTCGTTGGGATGACAAGAGGTCGGCCATTGATCGGAAGATCGTGGCGAGTTGTAGGTTATTGTGCTTCATTGAGTGCCTATTGTGCGGTCTTCACAAGGTTTCAGGCAAGAGCCACTTTATTGACAAGCTGAATTCCGGTCTCATAGGATGACCGATAATGGATAGTGAAATTCAAATCCATCTGAACGGACAAGCTCGGACTTGGCGCAGTGGCACAACAGTCGCTGATCTGTTGCACGACCTCGACATCAAGGCAGAACGAGTGGCAGTCGAGTTGAATCTTGAAGTGCTAGATCGTGCGACGTTTGATCAACGGTTGCTCAAAGATGGTGATCGGCTCGAAATTCTCGGCTTTATCGGCGGCGGATCCTTATAAGAGGGCACTATGGCGGACGATCGATTAATGATCGCAGGGCGAGAGTTCAAGTCCCGGCTATGGGTTGGAACGGGAAAATACAAAGATTTTGTCGAAACGCAAAAGGCGATTGAAATATCCGGCGCTGATGTAGTGACGGTCGCGGTGCGCCGAGTGAATATCACCGATCGGTCGAAAGAGAACCTCCTTGATTACATCGATCCCAAGAAATATACGATTTTACCGAACACAGCCGGATGCTACAGCGTGGAAGACGCCGTTCGCTATTCACGCTTAGCGCGTGCGGCCGGCGTCTCGGATCTGGTAAAGTTAGAGGTGCTTGGCGACGAGAGGACCTTGTTCCCGGATACGGCGGGGTTGATCGAAGCGGCGAAGATTCTCGTCAAAGAAGGCTTTATCGTATTGCCCTACACGAATGACGATCCGATTGTCGCTCAAAAACTCGTCGATGTTGGATGTCCAGCCGTCATGCCGCTGGCGGCGCCGATCGGATCGGGACTTGGAATCCGCAATCCCTATAACTTGAAAATCATTATGGAAATGATCAAGGTGCCGATCATCGTGGATGCTGGTGTTGGAACCGCGTCCGATGCCGCATTTGCAATGGAATTAGGGGCGGATGCGGTACTCATGAATACGGCTATTGCCGGCGCACAGGATCCTCTTGCCATGGCGGAAGCGATGAAGTACGCCGTTCACGCCGGTCGGCTAGCTTACAGAGCTGGCCGTATTCCGAGGAAGCTGTATGCCACGGCCAGCAGCCCGATCGAAGGAATGCTTTGAAAACAGTACTGGGGACCGATCGCTGAGTTTGGTCAGTAAAAGGGAAATGGGAAAAATTGGAACAGAGCTAGCTTTCGGGTTAACTCAGCACTCAGTACTTCAGTGATGCCTCCGATAGATTTTCGTCTGCTTCTGGTAACCGATCGTTACCAAATTCATGGACGTTCCCTTATAACGGTTCTCAGTCACGCGATCCACGCCGGTGTGCAAGCCATTCAGTTGAGAGAGCGGGATCTCTCCACGGGCGAGCTCCTTTCATTGGCAGGAGACATCCAAGCGATGGCAACCCCAGGAGGAGTTTCGTTGATCATCAATGATCGTGTGGATCTCGCAATGGCGCTGGGTTTGGACGGCGTTCACTTGCGAGCGGATAGTTTGCCTTCCCATTCCGTGCGTCAGATCATTGGTCCGCGCCGATTGATCGGTGTCTCCACACATTCGGCTGAAGATGTGCGTCACGCGAATCACGGCTGCGTCGACTACGTAGTCCTTGGTCCCATTTTCGATACCCAATCCAAGCGCTCCTTTGGCCCTCCCCTTGGGCTCGATCTGTTGGCCGAAGTTTGTCGTAACTCGTCTATCCCGGTCTTTGCCATCGGAGGGATCACGTGCGAGCGGGTCTGTGAAGTCCGTCAAGCCGGTGCACATGGAGTTGCCGTGATCGGAGCGGTGTTGACACGCGACGATATCGGTGCAGCTGTCAGAGAATTCACTCGCGCGTTGGAGATGTGAGCCGTGAGTCATCGGCGTGCACGCAAGTCGCGTGAGATCGTCTGTTGGTGTTGACCACCCCTAGGTCGAGTGTTAGAATCCCAAAACTAGGTTTATTCGCGGTCAAATCAATGTCGCGAAACACTCGTGTCGTCTCGATATGGCGGAAAGTAAAGGTCAGCCAAATCGACTCCGGTCCCTCCGAGATTCTGTCAAGAAGATTACGAAGCGGCTATCTGAGGGTGATGGAGAGATGATCCACAAGAACGACGAACACGCACGGGAACTGGACAAACTTCGCGTTCAGATTCAGTCGATGGAAGAAGAGATCCGTCGACTGTATCAATCTCGGCACCAACTCGATCAAGCTAATAAGCAGAATGAAAAGCTTGTAGCGACGCTGCAGGAAGCGAAGGCTCAGATTGAGGCGCTACGAACCGAGGTCGAAAAACTGACGGCACCGCCGTCCGCCTACGCCATTTTTTCAAGCATGAATGCGGACGGCACTGGAAATGTCTATGTGTCCGGACGGAAGATGAAGGTCAGCCTTCATCCCTCAATCAGGCCGACAGAGTTGCGTAAAGGACGAGAAGTTGTCCTCAATGAAGCGCTCAATGTGATTGAAGTAAAGGGATTTGATAGCCAAGGAGAAGTTGTTCGGCTCAAAGACGTGCTGGAGGGAGGGCGAGCTCTCGTCACACTCCATTTTGATGAGGAGAAAGTGGCTGAGTTGGGTGATCCACTGCTGACGGAACGGCTGAGCGTAGGGGATCATCTTTTGTATGACTCTCGGTCAGGTTATGTGATTGAGAAGCTGCCGAAGTCCGAAGCGTCAGAGCTCGTGTTAGAAGAAGTTCCGGATGTCGACTATGAGCATATCGGCGGTCTCCAAAAAGAATTAGACCAAGTGCGTGATGCTGTCGAACTCCCATTTTTACATCCACAGGTTTTTTCCGAGTATAAGCTCAGTGCTCCAAAGGGTGTCCTGCTCTATGGTCCGCCCGGCTGTGGGAAGACACTGATTGCGAAAGCCGTGGCCAACTCGATCGCTAAGAAATTGGGCCATCGAGCCGGTAAAGAGATTCGCAGTTACTTTCTGCACGTCAAAGGCCCGGAGCTACTGAATAAATATGTGGGCGAATCAGAACGGCAGGTGCGCGAGGTCTTCAAAAAAGCTAAGGAACGAGCCGATGATGGCCATCCGGTGATCGTCTTTTTCGACGAAATGGACGCACTTTTTCGGACCCGTGGGACGGGGGTGTCGTCGGACATTGAGTCTACAATAGTTCCTCAATTCCTTTCGGAGATCGACGGGGTGGAACGTTTGCGCAATGTCATCGTCATCGGAGCGAGCAATCGTCAGGATCTGATCGATCCGGCCGTTCTTCGTGCGGGTCGATTGGACGTCAAAGTGAAGGTGGGAAGACCGGATGCCATGGCCGCTCGAGATATTTTCTCGAAATATATCTCGACGGATCTTCCGTTCGCCCAGGAGGATTTGGAACGTCACGGAGGGGATCGCCAGGCGCTCGTAGAACGCTTAACCGCCTTGACGGTTGAAACGATGTACGCGGCCAGTGAGGAAAATAAGTTCATTGAAGTGACGTATGCCAATGGTGAAAAGGAAGTCCTGTACTTCAAAGACTTTGCTAGCGGGGCATTGATCGAGGGGATCGTCTCACGAGCGAAGAAGTTTGCCGTGAAACGTGTAATCGCGCATGAAGGTTCAGGCCTGCATTCGGATGACTTGATACGGGCCATTCGCGAAGAGTTCAAGGAACACGAGGACCTTCCCAATACGACCAATCCAGACGATTGGGCAAAAGTTGCTGGGAAGAAGGGCGAAAAGATCGTTCATCTTCGGACCATCAGCGGTGGACCGGCAGAGCATCGGCAAATTGAAACCATCAGTACTGGCCACTATCTCTAGCGATTGTATGCAAGAACACACTCCCACGAATCGCGCACGGGTGCTGGGCACTGAAACCGAGTTTGGCATTGTGTCGAAAGATGCAGCCACTCTGGATCCTGTATCCGGCTCGTTTGCCGTGATCGGCCACTATCCTGGCTTGCCGGCGCCTAGTGCAATTTGGGATTACGAAAATGAAAATCCCCTCCTGGACGCGCGGGGCTTCGAAGTCAATGGTGAGCGAGAGCGTCCCAACCCAGACTATAACCGACAGCTGAATAAGGTGCTCGCGAACGGTGGGCGCTTGTATGTCGATGGAGCCCATCCAGAGTACTCGACGCCAGAATGTTCAAGCGCTCGAGAGGTTGTGGCGTTTGAGCGTGTCGGAGAAAGAATTCTTGCGAAAAGTCTCCAGGAGATGACTCGCGTACGGAGAAGCGAACAGTATCTCTTATACAAGAATAATTCTGACGGCAAAGGCAATAGCTATGGGTATCACGAAAACTATCTGGTATCGAGGGCTGTGTCGTTCGACAAAATCGCACGTGTGTTGACGCCATTCCTCGTGACCCGACCGATTTTTGCCGGAGCAGGAAAAGTCGGTGCGGAAAATCAAACCAGCCCGGCGGAATATCAGATTTCCCAGCGCGCCGACTTCTTTGAATGTCTCATGGATCTCAACACGATGGTCAAGCGTCCGATCATCAATACGCGAGATGAGCCCCATGCCGATTCGGCACGATTTCGAAGACTCCATGTCATCACGGGTGATGCCAATATGGCTGAGGTGTCTACCTATCTGAAGGTCGGAACCTTAGATGTCGTCTTGGATTTGCTCGAAAGCGGAGCCGACGTGCCTCAGTTGGAACTCGATGAACCAGTTCGAGTATTCAAACAAGTGTCGCGTGACTTGGATATGAAGCAGACGGTGAAGTTGGCCGGTGGAAGGCCGACCACGGCGATTTCGGTCCAGCGGGCCTACCTGAAAGCGGCCCAGACTTTTTACGCCGCTCACGGTTGTCCCTCCACCATCCAAGATGTGCTGATCCGTTGGGACGATGTGTTGAGCAAACTGGAGCGCGATCCGCGGCTACTGGTGAAGGAATTAGATTGGGTGGCGAAACGCCATATGATCGAGTCCTACATGGATCGGAAAGGGTGTGGATGGGACGACCCGCGAATGAAACTGATGGACCTCCAATACCATGATGTCCGCCCTGAGAAAGGGTTGTTTTATACGTTGGAACGCGGGCACCTGATCGACCGAATTGTTGAGGAAGACGAGATTCAGCGGGCTGAACTCAACCCTCCGATCGGCACACGGGCCTATTTTCGAGGGCGCTGTGTTCGGAAGTTCGCGAAGTCATTGTACGGGGCGAGTTGGACATCCGTCCTGTTTGATGCCGGCAATAACACCATCAAAAAAGTGCCGCTGATGGATCCGCATCGTGGTACCCAATCATTGACACGAGAGCTGCTCGATACCGCAGATTCGATTGATGACTTGCTTGAAAATCTCAAGGTGTGAGAGATGGTGGCTCTAAAATCACGATGAAGCTGCCGTATCTCCCTAATCACGACGACTCCAGTTTTTTTGACTTTCTCACCAAACAGTATCCAGAATTGACGTTGGGCAGTCATGGTATGGCTCCGGCATCGGAGCCGATGCGAAGCGCTGGGCCGATAGCCGTGCCCTATGCGACGACTGTCCTCGCGATCAAGTATCAAGATGGAGTTGTGATTGCCGGAGATCGTCGAGCGACAGAAGGATTTCAGATTGCCGATCGCCGTATCGAAAAAGTTTTCAAGATCGATGAATGGTCGGCGATGGCAATCGCTGGAGCGGCCGGGCCGTGTATCGAGATGGCCAAATTGTTTCAGACCGAGCTGGAGCATTACGAGAAACTGGAAGGTATGTCGCTGTCATGCGAGGGAAAAGCCAACAAGCTTGGGCAGATGGTTAAGGCGAATCTCCCGATGGTGTTCCAGGGCTTGGTGGTAATGCCGCTGTACGTCGGGTACGACGTGACACGTGCCGAAGGGCGGATCTTCAAGTACGATATCACGGGTGGGCGATACGAAGAGTCCGACTACCATGCAATCGGTTCCGGCGGGAAAGATGCCCGCAATACGATGCGTGAGTATTTTCGGAAGAACCTTTCCGAGGCTGATGCGCTCAAGCTTGCGCTGTTATCCCTCTATAATGCCGCCGATGATGATGTCGGAACGGGCGGACCGGATCTCATTCGTGGAATTTACCCGACTGCCAAGTTTGTGACTGCTCAAGGCATCACTGATGTGATTGATGACAAGTTGAAGGCAGTGTATGACGACATGATGACCGCACGCCGTTCGAGGGAGACGTAATTATGGCCATGCCCTATTACGTGTCCCCTGAGCAGATGATGCAGGATAAAGCTGAGTATGCCAAGAAAGGGATTGCCAAAGGCCGTTCGATCATCGCGATGGAGTATGCCGACGGCATCCTGTTGACCGCGGATAACCCGAGCGCTTCTCTGCATAAGGTCTCGGAAATCTACGACAACATTGCGTTTGCGGGGGCCGGTAAATATAGCGAATTTGAGAATCTTCGAAAGGCAGGAATTCGTCACGCCGATCTCAAAGGGTTTATGTATAGCCGTGCGGACGTCACAGGCCGTTCTCTGGCGAACGGCTACTCTCAAAGCCTCGGCACCGTATTCAGCCAGGAAATGAAACCGCTTGAGGTGGAGATTCTGGTCGTGCAGGCTGGTACCAATAGTCACCCGAACGAGATGTATCGTATATCGTTCGACGGCAGTATCATCGACGAGAAAAATTTTGCGGTCATCGGGGGAAGAGCCGAAGCGGTGCAGGCTATCCTGAAGGACAAAAGTTCCGGCCAAGCTCCGTCGCTCGATGTCGCGTTGAAACTGTGTGTCACGGCACTGGAACAGACGGCGAATCAAAAGCTGCCACCCGAAGGCTTGGAAGTGGCGGTCTTGGACAGAACCCGCACCGGACGAAAGTTCCGACGTATATCGGTGAGTGACATCCGACGAATCCTCTCTCCTTAGCCTTCATCTTCGTGAAGGCTCCCTTTGTTGCGGATCCGAGAACGGGCGTGTAACCTATCTCTAGGTCTTTCATGATGTCGTCGGGTCCCATGAAGCAACGAATATTCGGCCTCGAGAATGAGTACGGCCTTATTTTCTCTCCTAATGGCCGGATTTATCTTCCGATGGAAAAGGTTCTCGGCTACATCTTCGAGGGATTGATTCCCAACAGCTGGCCATCGAACGCCTTCTTGGTCAACGGAGCCCGGTTCTATCAAGATACCGGTTGTCACCCTGAATACTCGACTCCAGAATGCGACAACATTCTGGACCTTGTGGTCCATGACAAGGCTGGAGAACGGCTATTGGAAGCCTGTTTACCGGCAGCGGAGGAGCGGCTCCGCGAGGAAGGACTGTCCGGGGAGATCTATATTTTTAAGAACAACACGGACTCGCTGGGCAATACGTATGGATGTCACGAGAACTTTCTCATGCGGCGTGACGTCGATTTTTGGAAGGTCACCGAACAACTGATCCCGTTTTTTGTGACTCGGCAAGTCTTCAGCGGAGCGGGGAAAGTCCTGAAAGTGTCTGGAAAACCCCAGTACTTCATTTCGCAACGGGCTCAGCATATTCATGAAAAAACGTCGTCCTCCACGACATCTTCCAGAAGCATCATCAATACGCGCGATGAACCCCATTCGGATGCTGAACGCTATCGACGACTCCACATCATCGTCGGGGATTCCAATATGTCCGAATACGCGACCTACCTCAAGGTCGGGACAGCGGCGTTGGTCCTCTCGATGATCGAGGAAGGGTATACCGTGCATGGGATGGAGCTTGAAGACTCGGTGAAGGCCATCAGGGAGGTGTCACGCGATCCGACGTTGAAAAAAAAGGTCAAACTTGATGATGGTCGGCAAATGACTGCGATCGAAATTCAACGAGTCTACGTGAAGAGAGCTCGAGAATACTTGGCCCAAGAAGATCATGACCCGACCCTGGATGATGTGTGCGACAAATGGGAAGCCGTCCTGCAGCAGTTGGAAGAAGATCCCATGCAGCTCACCCATCAGATTGATTGGGTCACCAAGAAACATGTGATCCAATCGTACGTGGATAAGCGACATTGCGGCTGGGACGACCCACGCGTGGCCTTGTTGGATTTACAGTACCATGATGTGAAGCGGACACGAGGCTTGTATTACTTGATGGAGTCTCGTGGGCTGATCGAACGGGTGGTAGAGGAAGAGACCGTCCAACGAGCGATGTCCACCCCTCCGCAAACGACAAGGGCCAAGGTCCGTGGAGACTTTATCCGGTTCGCGAGAGCCAAGAATCGGTCCTATACCGTGGACTGGACGTATCTGAAGCTGAACGGGTATTGGGAAGAGACGATTCTCTGTATGGATCCTTTCAGCGCGGTGAATCGACGGGTTGAAGAATTGATTTCCCAAGTATCCGGAGGACGATTCTACCGATGAGATTGCTGTACGATCTGAATGGTCGATGTCGTACTACGGAGAGACGATTCTGGGTTGGGGCGATGATTCTTCTCGCTGTTGCGTTGCCCATCGATCTCGTTGCGGGTACCCTGCCGAGCGCTCAAGGGGGTGATGCTCACTATAGTGGCAAGCAAGGTCAAGTATTGGTGGTCAAAGTTCCATTTGATGGTGGAGTCACCGGCCTAGAGGGAACGTTTCTAGGCCGTTCCCTCAGCTTCTTCCCTGAGACGCGAACTGAAGAGAAGAGAGGGTTTGTGGGCTTGCTTGGGATCGACCTGCAAGATGAACCGGGAATCCATGAACTGACCGTCAAAGTGCAGGCTGGGGAGCAAAGCCAGACGTTGACGTACCGTGTCCAGGTTCTCAAGGAGAAATTTCACGTTGAGCGCCTCACGCTGCCTAAAAACAAAGTCGATCTTGATGAAAAAAGTTTGGCTCGATGGCAGGCGGAACAAACACAGGTAAAGGAAATGCTGGCCAACGATTCCCGCACGAAGTTCTGGCAGGCGGGTTTCGTCGAACCGGTGAGCGGCAAGCGAACCGGAATTTTCGGCAGTGTCAGGATCATGAATGGTCAGGCCCGCAATCCTCATAACGGTGAAGATATCGGCGCTCCGCTCGGAACCGAGGTGGTTGCGACAAATGACGGTATCGTACGGCTGACTGTTGATCATGTTTTTTCCGGGAAGGGAGTCTTCTTAGATCATGGGCTAGGTTTGTACTCAATGTATTTCCATCTCTCCGAAGTGCTGGTCAAGGACGGCGATGTGGTAAAGGCTGGTGAGATCGTCGGAAAAGTGGGAGCCACCGGAAGAGCGACCGGCCCCCATCTCCATTGGGGTGTGAAACTCAACGGCGCGCGCGTGAATCCCTATGCCTTGCTGGATCTACCGTTCAAGGGGAGTGTGCAATCGGCAGGTCCGGTGCCGGTCTCGGTTCCAGGCTCTGGCGTCGGCGAGCCGGAGCCATAATTCTAGCCGTCTGTCATTTCATGTTTTCCCTATGATTTCCGATTGACCTTGCACAACGCAAGCATACCCTCTGGTTCCTCCAGTGGATATGGGGCTCAACATGAGAATCTTCCTGTTTACCCTCTCCATCGTTTCCCTCCTGCTCGCCGCTCATCAATTCTCGCTTACTGAACAGACGGGTCAGTTCAAAGGAGCACTCTTCCTTCTCCTCATCGGCATCCAGTTGCTGATTGTCTTTTCGCAACCAATGGCAGTCGTTTAGTGGTAACGGGTAGTCCTGGGAGTGTGTATTTCTTATTCCGGCGAGATGCCTAATCCTCCGAGCAGAGGCATTAAGCTCTCCTCTCCAGGTCCCTTGCCATCTTTTGACGCCTGGCTGATGTCAGACAAGAGTTGCCCGGCTTCGGGGCTCAACTGTTTCAGTCGTTCCCCCAGTTGACCCGACATCATGCCTCGCTGGACCTCGTCGTCCGTGAGTTTTCCATCCTTGATGCTTTGCTGGATGATCTGAGCCAAAGATTGAACCTTTGCCAGGATTTCCTGGGGCATTCCATTTAAAATTCTTTCTGCGCCCTGCTGCCCCCCACCGAGTTGGGCATAGGCTGGAACGTCCAATGATAAGAAAATCAAACAGATAGCGATCAGCATTGATCTTCTCACTCTCATAGCAACCTCCTCTCCAGTAACCTTACGAGTCGAGTTCGGTCATCTCAGTCTGTGCAGGATGCCTGCCAGCGTCCATTGAAACGGCGACGAATTAAAAATGGCATAAGAAGAGTCAAGTACGCCTGGAAGTCTACCGATACAGTCCTATACCCATTTGAGAAAATAGGGAAATGTTTAGATGACCTGTCGGATGCTTGATGGTGGGAATCATCTGAATCTAATGGTGGAGGGGAGCGCCGATGCTTGAAGGCTGGCAATTTCCGGACGTGACGATCTATTTGGTGGGCATTCTTGGACTTCTGGTCGTGTGGCAATACTACCAGATGCAGATCATGGCCGGCCGCATACTGGCCGTCGACATCTTCGATCGTTCCGGGATCCGCATGTATCTCTATATTACCCCTGATGATGACCACATCTGTGAGGTGTGCGCGGCGTCGAATGGGCGCGTGTATTTGCCGTCCCAGGTGGCGAAGAAAAATTTTTCACCTCTCGATGGGCGATGCCAACGACCAACTGCCTGTATCGGAGTGCTGATTGGACTCTATGGAGCTTGGTTGGAAGCCAGAGGGGTGCTGGAGAATCTTCGTCGGAATATTAAAAACGGAGGGGTCCAACTTTCAGCAGAGGAAGTGCGAGCCTTGGTCAACGGGCAATGGGAACGCTGCATCAGTGCCGATACGGATCGGCTGGGGATCCAGATGATTGAGGCGCTCTCCTATGAAAAGATTAATCAGGAGATCGCGATCCAAGGGTATCGCTATGTTGTGGAAGAAGCCAGAGAAGTCCGGCACCTGTTGCTGCTCGTTCCGGCCTACCTTCGGCTCCTGCAGCTGCTTCTTCGGGCCGGGGAGGAGGCCGAAGCGCTCGAAATGATTGAGCGCTTTGAAAGCCGCTTCCCGTCGACAAAACGGGGTGCACATTTTCCGTCGGAGAAACAACGAGAGACTATGAAGACGAAAAAAGCTCAATTGCTGAAGGGCCTGTCACTGAAAATGTCGGCCTAGCGAGCCTCAGGATGAGCCCGCTGTCTAGATCATGACAGTCCTATCGCACGACTTATCTCGAACGTCTAAGCACGATGCTACCCTAGTAATTGGTTTCAAGACTGGTCGGTGTCTTATTGAGGACGGTCGCAGCTGCTTGCGACAGGGCAGCGTCATGAGTATGGTCTGGTGAATAGATCCGAAATTGAATGAGTCTTGTAGGAAGCAGATCCAGAAACTCTTCGAGGGGTTCGGACGAGACTTGGCCGGTACCGGGATCATAGACGTATAAGGGGTTTCCGCGGCGATCTTTAGGATCAGGTCGTGGATCCAGGAGGGCCATGTCCACCCGGAATGGGAGTCGCTTCAGGCCTGCCGGCAATTCTTTCATAATCTGCTGTTCGAAGTGGCGATGACTGGGAAACGCCATTCCGCGCTCCTGCCCCTTTTCTTTCAAGGTCGTGCTGTAGGCCATCTTCCATTTAATATCGCGGTCCAAGATTCTTGCCCACTCCTGCCCTAACTGCCGGCGGAGTTTGTGGCGGGAGTGTTTCCAGTCTCGAACCTCTTCCAAGAGCGACCAATCAGTCAGGATGCGATAGTCTTCCATCTTCTTTCGCGGATCGCGCGGGCACAGCAGCGGCATCGTCTGGCCGAAAATATCGCGTAGATGGATGTCGATGGCCCTCGTCGTACGGTGATAATACACGTTGGAGTAGAGGTACATTCTCGTGTTCAAAAACATTTGGAGCGCGGGAAGCCCGGTTTTATGAATGGTGAATCCCTTGTCGGTCACGATCGTATAATGAATTAACCGTGTCAGATCGACCGGGCCCACAGCGACGCCGCACATGTAGGAATCCCGCAAGACATAGTCCAGATTGTCTCCGGTATAGCTTCCGGAGATCACCGGTTGGAGCATGTTCAACCATCGAGGTAACCGGGAATTATCCTTACCCTTTTCTTTGAGAATCAGATGAGCGATCTGATCCGGATTGAGTTCTTCTCCCTTCGCGAAGGGCCCTGAAGGGCTTCGGCGGATTTTCCTGATCACCGGAGCCAAGTGTTCTCGGATGATGATCTGCCCCAAGCGTTCGTGAGAGAGACCCATGGCATGGAGAAAATTGTCGTCGAAGAAATGGCAAAACGGACCGTGTCCGATATCGTGCACCAAGGCCGTGACCCGTAAGAGCTCTTCCACATAATTGGCCGACGGCACCTCTTTGACCACTTTCTTGAGGAAGGGATATAGATGTCGGGCGAATCGTCCTGCTACGTGCATCGTCCCCAAGGAGTGGACGAAGCGGGTATGCTCGGCAGACGGATAGACCCAACGGGCACTTTGGAGTTGATAAATGTACCGTAGGCGCTGGACCCACGGAGAATCGATCAGATCTTTCTCGGTGAACTCGTGCGGATCAGGAGTCGCGTAAGGAACGGTGAAGGTAACATACTTGTGAATCGGATCAGCGATGAGTGCCGATCCATCATACGGAGCATTTGGTCGGTCTGCAGGTTCCATAACCACCAGGCATCTTAGCTCACCGAGTCTGAAGGCGGCAATGGCTTGGCGGTGGGGGTCTCTGAGTTATGGCGATATTTCACCAGGAAAAAATACGCGACAGGATACGACAACAGTGCTCCGAGCACACTGAGAACGAGCCCTCCCAGCACAAAGGGACCTGCGTATGGTAGGACTTGGTCGTAGATCCCGCTGAAGCTTAAATCATGCCAATCGAACGTCGGCACGTCTGTGCGACCTAACAACAGGGCACCGGTCCAATAGGTCACGCCCAATATCGGAATGATCGTCCAGGGGTTGTTGACAAACGCCCCTGCCAGTAACGCTAAAAAGTTGAGACCGAACAGCCATGTGCACAGTGCTACCATTGCGGTGTGAAGACCATAGGCCGGTGAAAAGGCGATGAAGATACCCAGTGCAAAGGCCAACGCTGTGCGTTGTGGCGATTCTTGCAAATGGAGCACTTGGCGTAGCAGTGCGCGGAATGATCGAGTTCCTCCAGCAGAGGGATGTTTACCTGCGTCTGTCATCAGCGGAAATGCTCGTAGCTGGTCAGCGGTAGGGGCTGCGTTCGGCCGTGGGAGGTCATCTGGATTCCAAATTTCTGCGGGCGAATGGTCCCGATACGGGTAATGCGATAGCCTCGTGCCCGCGTTTGTCGTTCGAGCGCACTCCGAGATCTCGGCGATGCGGTAAACAGAAGTTCGTAATCTTCACCTCCGGTGATCGCGAGTTGAGTCGGCGAGACGTCATAGGCTTCTGCATACGCTCTGCAGGCCGGTGAAAGTGGAAGGTTCTCAATCTCCACCTCTGCTCCGACACCGCTTTCCGCACACATGTGTCGAAGATCTCCGGAGAGACCATCGGACAGATCAATGGCGGCAGTGGCCAGCCGTCCGTTGTTGAGCCACTGGCCCTCGGCAACCCTTGCTGTCGGGTGGAAGTGGCGGCGTATCAGAAATTGTCGATGGGAGCGAGATAATTGTGATCGCTTCTTTTGGGATGATCGAGAGGTTTTGCTATTTGCCAACAAGCGGAGACCGGCGAGCGAGTCTCCTAGGGTGCCTGACACATAAATCTGGTCTCCCACCCTTGCACCATGGCGAAACAACGTACGGCGTTTGGCGGTAGTCCCGACCAGTGTGATGCTTAAAAAAAGTCCGGCTTTGGATGCCGAGGTATCTCCTCCGATCAGCGCCACGCCATAGAGGCGGCATGCCTTCATCATCCCTCTGTACAAGCCGTAGACTTGTGGTTGACTCACCTTTTTGGGGATGGCGAGTGATATGAGCAGATACCGAGGGACTGCTCCCATTGCGGCAAGATCGCTGAGGTTGGCCATCGCGGCCCGGTATCCAATTGACTCTGGAGCTGCAGATGTGAGGGTGAAATGGATTCCTTCTACGAGCAGGTCCGTCGTAAGGTGCCACCACTTCGGTGAGCTGGTTTCAACCACCGCTGCGTCATCACCGATGCCATGAACGAGACCCGGAGCGTGTTGGGCAAACTGACGCTTCAACCCTTGAATCAGAGCGAATTCCTGAAGGGGTTTGGCCATAGGAAGCGCCATGGCGCGATCCTATGAGCTAGTTGGCACGCGCCCGGCTCTCAAAGTGGCAGGCAGTTCGTGCGGTCGTCTGCCTTTTCCGGATCGTAAAGGCCGGATGCGGGCGGGTGCAGGAGGAGCTGGCGGCTTGTTCGAGGTCGACGCAGCCTTGGCTCTTCGCCGAAGGGCAATCTTCATGACGTCGTCCATGGTGTCGACGAACGCCAATTGGATGCCTTTCAGGAGATGTTTAGGAATTTCCTCAAGGTCTTTTTTGTTTCGACGTGGGAGGATGACGGTGGTGAGCTTGGCTCGTTTTGCCGCCAAGATCTTTTCCTTGAGTCCTCCGATCGGAAGCACGCGACCGCGCAGGGTAATCTCACCAGTCATGGCCAGATCCCGCCTCGCGGGAGTGCTGGAAAACGCCGAAGCAATGGCCGTAGCCATCGTGATGCCGGCGGAAGGACCGTCTTTGGGGATGGCGCCAGCCGGGACATGGATGTGGAGGTCTTGCTTGCTGAACATCCCAGGATTCAAGTTTAAGGTCTTCTCTCGTGACCGGACGTAGCTGAGGGCGGCCTGAGCGGATTCCTTCATCACATCTCCGAGGTGCCCGGTGAGAGTCAATTGGCCTTTACCCTTCATCACCGTCGCCTCGATGTACAGGACGTCGCCGCCCGATTCGGTCCAGGCTAGGCCGGTTGCCACTCCAATCTCATCTTTCTCGAGTTCCGCTTCCGGCACATACTTCGACACCCCCAAATATTTATTGAGATTGGATTGGTCGATGGGAAACCCCTGGCCTTTGCCCTCCGCGACTTTCTTCGCCACTTTGCGCATGACATTTGCAATTTCACGTTCAAGGTTCCGTACCCCGGCTTCCCTGGTGTAGTTAGAAATAATCTGCCTGATCGCCGCTTCTGTCAGCCGGACATGTTTGTTCGAGATACCGTGTTCTTCGAGCTGACGTGGAATGAGGTATTTCTGCGCAATGCCGAGCTTCTCCTCTTCCGTGTAGCCAGGAATTTCAATGACCTCCATGCGATCACGGAGCGCGGGCAGGATGGGATCGATTAAGTTGGCCGTGGTGATGAACATGACTTCGGTCAGGTCGAAGGGAACTCCGAGATAATGGTCGGTGAATGCGCTGTTCTGTTCCGGGTCAAGAACTTCCAGCAAGGCAGCGGAGGGATCGCCTCGAAAGTCCATTCCAACTTTGTCCACCTCATCGAGCATGAATACCGGATTGCTGGTGCCGGCTTGCTTCATCCCCTGGATGATGCGCCCGGGTAACGCGCCTACATAGGTTCGACGGTGTCCGCGGATTTCTGCCTCGTCGCGGACGCCCCCTAAGCTAATACGCACAAATTCCCGACCCAATGCACGGGCAATCGACTTGCCTAACGAGGTCTTGCCGACGCCAGGCGGGCCCACGAAACAGAGGATCGGGCCCTTCATTTTTTCTTTCAGCTTTCGGACGGCTAGATATTCGAGAATCCGTTCCTTGACCTTTTCAAGATCATAGTGGTCGTCGTTCAATACCTTGGCTGCCGCTTTCAGCTCAAGATTGTCTTTTGACCGCTTCGACCAAGGCAATTCGACCATCCATTCCAGGTACGTTCGCACTGTCGCGGATTCGGCCGTATCCGGATGCATCTTCTCAAGCCGCTTGAGCTGTTTTTCGGATTCTTTCAACACCTTCTCAGGCATCTTGGCGTCTTTGATGCGTTTGCGAAACTCCGTGATTTCTTCCGCCCGTTCATCAAGTTCGCCCAACTCTTTTTGAATGGCCTTCAATTGTTCTCTGAGAAAGTACTCACGCTGAGTCTTGTCCATCTCACCTTTGGCTTGCGCCTGAATCTTTTGCTGCATCGAGAGGACTTCAATCTCTTTCCCAAGGATGTCGCTCACCTGGCGAAGGCGCTGGATCGGATCGGAAATTTCCAAGACGGCTTGAGTGGCGTCGACTTTCAACCCAAGATTTGAGGCCACCATGTCGGCCAGTCGGCCCGGCTCTTCGAGGTTTTCAATGACGACCATGACATCGGGGATCAAAACCTTGCCCAAGCTCACGATCCGTTCGATCTGCTCTTTGACGGTGCGCATGACGGCTTCTGCCTCAAGTGTCGTCGCCGCTGGCTTGGCGTCAATCAGCTTGTCGATTCGAACGGAGTAGTAGGGGTCGGTCTGAATGTATTTGGTGATTTTCGCTTTGGCGATACCCTGAACCAAAATCTTGATGCGCTCATCCGGCAGCTTCAGCATCCGCATGATGATGCCGACGGTGCCAATCGTATGGATGTCTTTAGGTGAAGGATTTTCGACGTCGAGCGCCTTTTGGGTTGCAAGGAAGATCATTCGATTCCCGGCGAGGGCAGCTTCGATGGCTTTAATCGACATGTCGCGTCCGACGAAGAGTGGAAGCACCATGTATGGAAAGACGACGATATCCCGAACCGGCAAGAGCGGAAGCTGGGTTGGAACCTCAATGTTTTGAGGGGGCTGAATATCTTGCTCGTTTGGGTCAGTCATGTATGTGCCTGTTCGTTAAGCAGAAGAACGAGATGTCGACTCCACTGCAAGGTTGATTCCCGAGCATATCATGGGACGTCTCTTTTCCTAATCGTTCAGTCATTTGTTGGAGCGGAGTCTTCCGTCGAGATTATGTGTCGACGTGGGCGTTGGCCGCCCTGGTCACTCCTATAACGGAGCTAAACAGCGATATCGACAGATCTTTGCGTCAGAGCGCGAATCTCGACTGATGGAATCAACTCCGTCGATTAGTCGGCGTGGTACGCATTCGAGTCGAAAGGTAGTCGCGGAATTCTGCTCCTAACGCCGGATTTTTTAAAGCGAACTCTACAGTGGCAATCAGGAAGCCTAGTTTGTCTCCTGCGTCATGACGCTGCCCCTCGACTTCTAGCGCGTACATCGGAGATTTTCTCGCAAGCTCTTTGAGCGCGTCGGTCAGTTGGATTTCTCCATTTTTCCCGGGCCGAGTCTTTCTCAGAATGGGAAAGATTTCCGGAGGAAGCACATATCGCCCGATGACGGCCAAGGTGGAGGGTGCATCCGTTGGGGATGGCTTTTCAACCATACCTTCAACCCGATGGAGGCCAGGGGCAAGATGTTTCGGGGTGACGATCCCGTATCGGCTGACGTCGGCTTTCGGGACATCCTGGACTCCCAGAACCGCTCCATGCCGTTTTTTATAGACATGGATCAATTGCGCGAGTGCCGGAACATCGGCGTCGATAATCTCATCTCCCAGTATCACTGCAAATGGCTCATCACCGATCAGGTGTTGCGCGCACAAGACGGCATGCCCTAAGCCGAGCGCCTCTGCCTGCCTGACATAACAGAAATTGGCCAAGTTCGAAATTTGTCGCATTTGGTGGAGAACCTGACTCTTCCCGGTACCTTTCAAATTTTCTTCTAATTCGACGGATCGGTCAAAGTGGTCCTCGATGGCTCGTTTGCCGCGCCCAGTGACGACGATGATGTCTTCGATACCCGAGGCGACGGCTTCTTCGACGGTATATTGAATGAGAGGTTTATCCACCAAAGGTAACATCTCCTTGGGAGAGGCCTTTGTGGCAGGAAGGAATCGTGTTCCCAGACCAGCTGCAGGGATGACTGCTTTTCTCACAGTGAAACGAGACATGGAAGGATACTATGTGATGGGTTGTGTGATGTCAAGAAACAGGGGAACTGATCGCATCGAATCAATGGTTCTGACGCGTTGTTCCAACACCGATAGCTGTGTTGCGCGTACCGAATGACGTAGTCGAACTCCCTCAGGGATTCATGGCGTGTGTTCTCTGAGCAATTATCAGTGGGAGTGAATCCACGGGAGCTTTATCGATGATCCAGACCGGTGGCATGATGGTGACTGTTGTGATGAGAAACGAAATTCACAACCATCCCTCTGTCTGGCGCTCGGAGGACCGTCGACTCCTTTACAATACTGGATGACCTCAATATAATCCGGAAGTTTCGCATGGGTATGTTCGAAGCCTTTGTGTCCGTGCTGAATCGGTTTGGTCGAGAACTTTTCGTGAGGACTTCCAATCGCTTCGATGCACAATAGCATCCAGGATGTGGCGGATGAGAGGGGTTTGGTTTAGCTGGTCGAGCGTCGTGAGGAGCTGTGGGATGAGTCCAATCATACCACCCATCTCTACATTTCTCCCTAGGAATCCTCGTCGGTGACCTTGCATGCCGTTTACAGGCGTCGATCGTTCGTAGTTGCGGCTCTAGTCGTCTCCGTGTTGTGGGGCCTGTGTGAAGCACTTGCCCAGGTTCCTGAGCCCACGGTATCGTCAATCGACATCCGTGGAGTCAAACGGATTGAAATTCCGGCCATCGTTGGCCGGCTCACGCTGAAAGCCGGCGATCTGTATACGCCGGAAACCGTGCGTGGTCAGATCAAAATTCTCTACGACACCGGATTTTTCGAAGACGTCCAGGTTGAAACGGAGTCCGTCACCGAGGGAATGGCCGTCACCTTCATTGTCCAGGAGAAACCGTTCATTACCGAGATTGTTTTTGACGGCAATAGTCACTTGAGCGACGATAAGCTGAAGGAGAAAACGACCATCAAGAGCCAGACGTTTCTTGATCAGCAGCTGGTGAAAGCGAGCGCTGAAAACATACGCCAGCTCTATCAGCATGACGGGTATTACAATGCGCAAGTCATCCCGGTTATTCAGACGTTGGATGAAGATCGAAAGCGTCTGATGTTCCACATTACGGAGGGCGATAAAGCGAAAATTAAGACGGTGATGTTCGAGGGGCTTCGCGCGGCAACGAAAGCCGAGATGTTCGCTGCGATGTCAACCAGAGAATGGATTCCTTGGTATGGATTCTTTACCAAACTGAAATTGCCGTCTATGGTGTCCGATGCCGGTGTGCTGAAACGTGACGAACTGGCGAACGATGTGGAGCGGATCAAGGAAGTATTGCTCAATAAGGGCTACTTCAATGTTCAGGTCGGCCAGCCCTCCGTGGACCTGACCGAAGATAAGAAATGGTTCACTGTTACGTATCATATTGCGGAAGGTGAGCCTTTTACCATCGGTGAAATCGGGTTTCGCGGGCATACGGTGTTTGAAGAGCCTGAACTTCGAGAAGGATTGAAGATCAAGGAGGGAGAGATCTTTCAACGGGCTAAAATCAGAGATGAGATTACGCGTCTGACGGATCTCTATGGGAGTAAGGGTTACTCCTTTGCTGAAGTCGCCCCCGGCGTCAATCCGAACAATGTAGAACGGACGGTCAGCATCATCTTCAGCATTAGGGAAGGGGAGATGATGAGGATCCGACAGATCAATATCTATGGAAATGATAAAACGCGAGACAACGTCATCCGTCGAGAAATTCGGGTGGACGAACAGGATGTGATCGATACGGCTTCGTTGAAACGAAGTTTTCAGCGATTGAACAACCTAAATTTCTTTGAGACGGTCGAAATCCTGCCGGCGCAAGTCGCTCCTGATAAGGTTGATCTCAATGTGCGCGTAAAAGAAAAGCCGACCGGTATGTTCAGTATCGGTGGAGGGTTCAGTACGTTGGATCGACTTGTGGCGATCGCCGATATCACCCAGGGTAACTTAGGCGGCTATGGATACCTCGGGCGTATTCGTGGGCAGCTCGGCCAGCGAAGAACCCTTGGACACATCACATTTCGCAATCCCTACCTGTATGATTCGCTCACCTCGCTCCAAGTGGACGGCTATCGCAGCATGACGAATTTCCTTTCCTATTTTGAAGAGCGAACGGGTGGGAATGTGACACTCGGTCGCTGGTTATCGGAGTACGTCACGGGCAGTATCGGTATCTTTGCGGAGCAAATCACCTTCCGGGATCCTCAACCCGGTATTTGTCCGGATCTGGTGCCGATCGTCTGTCTGCAATTGGGGACCCAGTCGTCCACAGGATTTCGGACCACGCTTTTCAGAGACACAAGAGACTACTACATCGATCCCAGAAGCGGCTGGCGGTTTGGCGGCGGATTCGACGTCGGGACCCCTTATATGGGGGGGACCAACAACTTCATCAAGTACTATATTGACGTGAACAAGGTCACACCTCTTCCGCTGGATATGAGGGTGTCAGTGCGGGCCCGTTACGGAGAGGTGCAAGCGCTTGGGGGGACGGAGATTCCGCTGAACGAGCGTTTTTTCGTCGGTGGTATCAATACCATGCGTGGGTTTGTCTTTGGCCGGGCCGGTCCGACGGTCCCCACAACGCACGCGCCATACGGTGCGGCCAAGCAGTTGATCTTCAATACGGAATTGATCTTTACGATCTCTGCTGAAGCGAAGCTGAACGGCGTCCTCTTTTTTGACTACGGAAAAGGTTTTGATGACAATGAGCCGTTGTCGTTCAACTTACGACCTGCCGCGGGTCTCGAAGGGCGCTGGATCTCTCCATTCGGTCCGTTGCGTGTGGCCTATGGGATCAATCTTGACCCGAGAACGGGAGAACGTGCCGGTGTGTTTGAATTTACGATCGGAACCCTGTTTTAGTCGGAGCATTGATGTGATGAGTCTGAATGAGGATAGGCGGAGAACTCGGCTGCGGCACACAGAGTGGATTGGGATCTTGAGTGTGGTAGCCATGACGTTTACCCTGGGTAGCTGTGCTGGATCGGTCGCCAGGGTAGATGGAAAGGTGGGAGTGATCAATTCGCAGCGTTTGCTCAACGATACGAATGCAGGCAAGCGGGCCAAAGAGAGCCTGACCGCTTACTCAAAAAATCGACAGGCGTTGATGGAATTAGAGGAGCGAGAATTACGCCGAATGGAAGAGGATTTTGTCAAACAATCCTCGATCTTGAGCCCTGCCGCCAAGCGCGATCGGGAAGAGCAATTTCGACGGCGCATGCAGGAATATCAGCAAAAGGCGGCGGAGTTAAATCGAGAGGTGCAAGAAAAGCAAAAAGATGTTTTAGAAGGGTTTCGTGACAGGATCGAAACAGTTGTTGCGAAGGTGGCCAAACGTCTTGGGTTGCAGGTCGTCGTCGATAAGAGCAAGGGCGGGCCGACAATTTATCATGAAGAAGGGCTTGATATTTCAAGCGAAGTCATTAAGGAGTTCAACCGCGAATATCCCTAGGAGCGGTGGGAGGAGAGGCCATGACGAGTGTGGTGAGAGCGTTACTGCTAGGTGTCGCGTTATTATTGGGGCAATGGGCAGGATTCATCTATGCGGGAGAGCCAATGCGTGTTGGTGTCATCGATCAGCAGATGGTGATGGAACGCACCAAGGCCGGGAAATTGGCTCTGGAAGACATGAAAGGCTATTCGATGACAAGACAGAAGATCATCAATTCCGATGAGCAAGAGCTCAAAGAGTTGCAACTGTCCCTCGAAGATGCGAATGGGAAGCTTGCCGATGCAGCGCGGCAAGAAAAAGAGGAGCAGTTCCGGGGCAAAGCCGAAGCCTTTCAGCACCGTCTTCAAGAGTTCAACCGAGAAGTGCAGCTGAAGCAGCGCGAGCTGGTTGCGGAGTATTCGCGTAAGATCGCCGCCGCGGCACAAGTTGTGGCGCAGAGTGAAGGCTATATCGCCATTGTTGATAAAGGTAGTGATGCATTGATGCGGATCGTCCTCTATCACCAGCCCGCGTTGGATGTGACGTCGTCAGTCATCAAGGAATTCGATCGACAGAACCCTTAACCGTCTGAGCTGTCTGGGAGTGAGAGGAGGCAGAGCCAATGGCATCGGTCGAGCAGGATGAGATTCAAGCATTACTTCCACATCGGTATCCCTTTTTGTTAGTGGATCGAGTCAAGGAGTTTGAACCGTATAAGCGAATCGTTGGGCTGAAGAATGTGACGATCAACGAGCCGTTCTTTCAAGGCCATTTCCCTGGTCGTCCGGTGATGCCTGGTGTGCTGATTATTGAAGCGATGGCTCAGGTGGCCGGGGTGCTGGCTTTCAAGTCTGGAGGACCGGTGGGAAGAACCGTTATGTATTTGACAGGGATTGATGAAGCCAAATTTCGGAAACCGGTGGTCCCTGGTGATCAGCTGCGGTTTGAGATCGAAGTGCTCAAGAAGCGCCCACCGTTCTGGAAAATGCAAGGAAAAGCCTTTGTCGAGAATGAAGTGGTGTGTGAGGCCATGGTGACGGCAATGGTCATGGAAGAGAAAACGGAGCAAAGCGAAAAATAACCGTCATGCGTCAACTGCGGCAACCCGAGGACGCATGGTCCGCCAGGCACTAACCCAGCGGCCGACGAATCACCAGTGACGGCAAATGCATGTAAAAGGGGGCATGTGTGAAGATACATTCAACAGCGATCGTGGATCCCAAGGCAAAGCTCGATGGTGACGTGGAGGTCGGGCCGTTCTGTGTAATCGGGGAACACGTAACGATCGGCAAGGGAACCAGACTGCTTTCTCATGTCACAATCGATGGATGGACAGAGATCGGTGAGCGGAACGAAGTGCACCCATTTGCATCGATCGGGGGGCCGCCTCAGCACCTTGGATATAAGGGAGAGCCGACCAAGGTTCTCATCGGCCATGACAACATTATTCGTGAGTACGTGACGATCAATCGAGGGACGGTTCAGGGGGGAGGAGTGACGTCTCTTGCGTCAAAGAGCATTCTGATGGCGTATGTGCATGTGGCACACGATTGTCGGCTCGGCAACCAAATTATTATGGCCAATGCGGCAAGTCTCGCGGGGCACATCACGATCGGAGATCATTCCGTCATCGGAGGGCTAACCGGTGTACTTCAGTTCGTGCGCATCGGAGAGTATGTGATGGTCGGCGGTTGTTGCGCGATTGGTCAGGATATTCCGCCTTTTGCATTCGCTGCCGGTGGGTATCGAGCCCATCTGTATGGTCTGAACACCGTGGGCTTACAGCGGCACGGCTTCTCGGTTGACCGGATTGCCTTACTCAGGAAGGCGTTTGATCTCCTCTTTCGCTCGGGACATCGCACGGCGGAAGCAATACGACTGGCCAAAAAGGAATTCAAGGGACAGGCCGACGTGGCGAAGATGCTTGCGTTTATGGAAGGCACCAAACGAGGAATCTCGCGGGCGGTCAGCCTCGATTCGGAACGCGAGTTTGATCAACAAGTGTGATGTCAGCCACGATGCCCATACCTATGGCGGACAGTCGAATCGGAGTGATCGCAGGAAATGGGCGATTCCCGATCATCTTTGCAGATAATGCCCGCAAGATGGGCCTGCAAGTCTCTGCGGTCGCGCACGAGGGTGAAACAGATCCAGAGCTCGAGCAGCATGTCGACAAGATTCATTGGGTCAAGATCGGCCAGCTCAACAAGCTCATCAATGCTTTCAAAGCCGACGGTGTTCGAAACGTGGTGATGCTGGGTGGGATCAAGAAAACCCATGTCTATAGCCATGCCCGTCCCGACTTCCGCGTGTTGGCGCTCGCCACGAAATTGGTGCTTTGGAGGGATGATGATATCCTCCGGGCACTTGCCGCGGAACTTGAGCGAGATGGAATCACGATCTGTGAATCGACGTTCGGTCTCGAGGGGATCCTAGTCACGGAAGGAACATTAACTTCTCGCCAGCCGACCAAGAAGGAGTGGATCGATATCCGATATGGCTGGGATGTGGCGAGAGAGACGGGGCGTTTGGATATCGGCCAATGTGTGGTCATCAAAGACCGTGTGGTTGTGGCCGTAGAAGCAGTTGAGGGAACCGATGAGGCGATCAAGCGGGGAGGCGCGCTCGCCAAAGATGGGGCGGTCGTCGTAAAGCGGAGCAAACCACAACAGGATCTCCGATTTGACCTACCAGCCGTCGGTCCCAAGACGATCGAGGTGATGCGATCGGTGAAGGCGTCTGTCCTCGCGGTCGAGGCTGGCCGCTCCGTGATGCTGGATCGAGAACTATTGCTTAGTCAGGCGGAGGAGGCAGGAATCTCCGTGATCGGGCTTACGCGTGAAGAGAAGTCGAACACCACGAGTTCAGTGAACGAATGATCCGTCAGCACCTGAGGACCAGTCGATCTATCGATGTCGGGACGTTCAACGATGACCTGGTTGTGAGACTCGTCATACTCTAGCCAAACAGGACTATGGCCAAACTGCGTGCTGGTGTTATTGGAGTCGGGCATCTCGGACAACACCATGCGCGTCTCTACGCTTCGTCCTCGGACTCGATGTTGGTTGGTGTGGTTGACCACGACCACAGTCGAGCATCTGTCATAGCCGAGAAATACGGCGGACGGCTCTTCAATGACCTATTGGATCTCCTGAAGCAGGTCGATGTGGTGACCATCGCCGTCCCCACATCCGGCCATTATCCCCTCGCCAAAACATGTCTCCAAGCTGGTAAACATGTCTTGATCGAGAAACCGATTGCCGTATTGCCGATGGAGGCACAGGAACTTGTGGAGTTGGGAAAGCGCAATGGATGCACACTGCAAGTCGGGCATAGCGAGCGGTTCAACCCTATCATGCCGTTGATGCGGCCTCACATTCGGGAGACGGTGCTGTTCGAGTGTCATCGATTGGGGAGCTATAGTGAGCGTGGTGTCGATGTCGATGTCGTCTTGGATTTGATGATTCACGATCTTGACCTGCTGTTGTCGTGCAACCCTGGTCCCGTGGAGGATGTGAGGGCGGTCGGGGTCTCGGTGCTTTCTTCGACGAACGATGTCGCCAACGTCCACATCCAGTTTCAGAGTGGGTGTGTTGCCAGCCTCACCGCAAGTCGAATCTCACCGAAGGCAAGGCGACAATGGCGTCTATTTCAACCTGATGGGTGTGTATCAATCGATTTTCAATCGCGTCAGGGGGTCATTGGACGTCCATCAGCTGATCATGACCTCAAGCCGATGATTGCGATCGAAGAGATTCAGGCTGGAGAGGGGGAACCGTTGAAATTGCAGCTTGAGTCGTTCCTCCATGCGATTCGTGCCAAATCTCGCCCCGTCGTATCCGGCGAGGATGGAGCCGCAGCTCTAGAGCTGGCTCATCGCGTGCTCTCTGCGATGAAGGTGTTCGAGCAGCAGAAGATATAAAAACATCGCATACTCCTTGACGGTTGTGAGCCTTCGCAGCCTCATGAATCGAAATCGAGGCGAGGGCATGCATTCCTATAGATCATCATGGCACGCATCCTGATCATTACCGGTGAAGCATCAGGCGACCTCCATGGAGCCAATCTCGCCAAGGCACTCAAAGCATGTGACCCCCAGGTTTCGTTGGCTGGAATTGGTGGGCGTGCAATGGAGGCGGCCGGTGTGCAATTGGTCTGCAAGATGGGACACTTCGACGTGATGGGTATGGTCGGGCCTTTGGTGTTGGTGGCAGTCATTCGACGGTTTTTCTTCATGCGGCGATTGTTTAGATCCGAACCATGGGATGGGGTGGTCTTTGTCGATAATCCCGGATTGAATCTGCGATACGCCTATTTCGCCAAGGGGGCTGGGCTGCGCGTATTCTATTATATTGCGCCGCAGATCTGGGCTTGGGGGCCCTGGCGGATGTACTGGATAAAAAAACGAGTTGATCAGGTTTTAGTGATATTGCCATTTGAGAAACCCCTCTATGACAGCGCGCAGATGCCCTGCGCGTTTGTCGGCCATCCCATACTGGATGCAGTTGAAAAATCCTACGATCGGACGGCGCTTCGCGCCAAGTTCGGCTTTTCGCATGATGAGCGTGTGATTGCGTTATTGCCGGGGAGCCGGACGCATGAAGTACTGGGTCTGCTGCCGATCCTCATTGAGGCCGCTGAGAAATTAGCCCAACGGGAGCCAAAAACGAAGTTTGTCTTGGCGCAGGCCTCTACTATTGAGGATAATCTGCTGCAGCCACTCTTGCGGAAAGGTTCGCTTCCTATCACCTTGGTCAAAGAACAAGCCAGTGAAGTCATGGCCTTGTCGGACTTGGTCCTGGTGGCGTCGGGTACTGCCACACTGCAAGCGGCCGTCGTGGGCATTCCCATGGTGTTGTTCTATCGAACGACCGCATGGGAATTTTGGATCGCAAGTTTCTTTCTCCGAGTCAAATGGATTGGGCTCGTGAATTTAGTGGCAGGTCGATCGATCGTACCGGAGTTGTTACAGGACGAGGCAACCGGTCAGCGCTTGTACGAAGAGGCGATTAGTCTTTTGGAAGATCAATCCGCCTATGATGAGATGAAACGAGATTTGGCAAAGGTGCGAGCTGCTTTGGGAGAACCAGGCGCTTCGACTCGGGCAGCGGAGGCCGTGTTGGCAGGATGTCGAGTCTAGAACGATTCACGCGACTCATGCGGTATGTCCGTCCCTACCGGACGAGATTTGTGGCGGCATTCGCCTGTTCCGGGTTTGTCGCCATTCTAACAGGGGTGTACGCCTGGCTTGCACGTCCAGTTCTTGACGGGATCTTCATTGAAAAAAACGAGCGGCTGTTATTCGTCTTGCCGCTTGTGATCCTTGCGGTGGCCACGTTGAAGGCGGTGTTCAGCTATGGAGTAGGATATTTGATGGCCTACGTGGGCAATCGGGTTGTGGCGGACATACGGCAAGAATTATTTCAACGGCTCATGCGGCTCTCAGTCGGATTTCACGATGCAAATACGTCGGGGCGCCTCGTCTCACGGGTTGTGAATGATGTCGGAATCATGGCGAATGCCGCATCGAGCGTCGTCAAAGATATTTTTCAGAACGGCCTCACATTTGTGGCGATGATCGGTGTCATCATCTATCAGAATTGGAAATTGGCCGGGCTTTCGCTCATTGTGATTCCGCTCTCGGCGCTCACCATGGTACGTGTCGGGCAGAGATTGAAACGATTGGCCACAAGTACGCAGGAGCAACTGGGTGATATGTCGTCGACCCTTCAGGAAACGTTTTCCGGTATCAGAATAGTGAAAGCCTTTGGTAGGGAGGAGGCTGAGGCGGAGCGATTTGGGGAGCGGAACCGGAAGGTACTCTCAACCACCCTCAAGAGTAATCAAGTCTGGTCGCTCGGCCACTCGCAGATGGAAGTGATCGGCGTGATCGGCGTCGCGACCATTATCTGGTATGGCGGCTATTTGGTCATTCAGGAGATGATGACCCCCGGCGCATTTTTCTCGTTTATGGCGGCGATGTTTATGGCCTATACCCCGATTCGTAAGCTCTCGGGGTCGAATAATCTCATTCAGCAAGCACTCGCGGCGGCCGAACGAGTGTTCGACGCCTTGGATCTCAAAACCGAGCAATCTCAAGATCACGGGACCGCTCCATTGATGGGGATCAACCAAGCTATCGAATTCCAGGGAGTCTCCTTGAGGTATGAGAATCATACCGTACCGGCGCTGAACGATATTGATCTTGTCATTCGTCCGGGTGAGGTGATTGCGCTCGTTGGGAGCAGCGGCAGTGGGAAGACCACGTTAGTCAGTCTCCTACCGCGGTTCTATGAGCCGACGGCGGGACGCATTCTGGTGGACGGGCTTCCTTTGGGTTCCTATGAGTTGGGATCGCTGCGGGCACATATTGGGATTGTCTCGCAGGAAATTTTCCTCTTCGATGATAGCGTCAGAAACAACATCGCATTCGGAAGGTCCGGTGCCTCCCCTGGCGATGTGGAGCAGGCGGCGAAGCTGGCCTATGCCCATGACTTTATTCTGAGGCTCCCGGAAGGGTACGATACGTTCATCGGGGAGCGTGGAGTCAAACTGTCGGGCGGCGAACGGCAACGCGTAGCCATTGCACGGGCAATTCTCCGCGATCCGCCGCTCCTGATCCTGGATGAAGCGACGTCGGCGCTGGATACCGAATCCGAACGCATTGTGCAGCTGGCGTTGGCCAATTTGATGAAGAACCGAACGACGTTGATGATTGCCCATCGGCTCTCCACCATACAGAATGCCGATCGAATCATCGTCATAGATCGAGGATCCATTGTCGAAGTGGGGTCGCATGAGGAACTGCTTCGGCAAGGAGGCATCTACCACAAGCTGCACACTATGCAATTTCAGGACGTCACCAGTGTCTGATCTCATTAAGTCATGCGAACGGTGGGTGAAATGGTCGCTCATTCCTCCAGTGGGAGCCGCAGCCATTCGCGGTATCGCACGCTCGATGCGCTTTGAGACTCGTGGCCAGGAAGGGGTTGATGCACTGTATCGGGATGGGCGACACATTATCCTCGCGTTCTGGCATTCTCAGCAGTTGATGATACCAATCGGGTACCGAGGAACCGGCTCCCATGTATTGATCAGCAGGCATGGCGATGGGGAGATCATCGCGCGAATTATTGCACGATTTGGACATGAGGCGGTTCGTGGCTCGAGCACACGTGGGGGCGCAGGCGCGCTTCGCGCCTTGATCAAGTTGGGACGATCCGGTCGGGACGTGGTGGTGACGCCCGATGGTCCTAAGGGGCCACGGCATGTTGTCAAGCTCGGAATCATTCATTTAGCGAAAGCGACAGGCCTTCCAATCGTGCCGCTGGCCTTCGCCTGCTCAAAAAAAAACTCTTTGCGAGCTGGGATCGCTACATGGTCCCATTTCCGTTTTCGACAGGCTTGTTTCTCTATGGAAATCCGCTCTCGGTCTCACGCGAAGCCGATGAGGCCTCACTAGAAGAGGCGCGCTTGCAGCTCGAGATGACGCTCAATCGATTGACGGATGAGGCCGAACAAGCCGTCACTCGCCAGCCACCAGCCATCAGGCGTGACTCTGACAGGTCGTTCGAGCGATTCAACGGCTAAGATCTAATGATTGGCGGTTGACGGGTCTTTCATGTGGCGATTCCTTTATAATTGCCTTCTCATTCTTGCCACTCCGATTGTGACCGGCGTCCTGTTAGCCAAACCACGTTGCCGACCTGGATTTTTCCAGCGGATGGGCTGGCGAGCTCACCCGTCCGACGCTGGTGGATCGTCTCAGCCGCTGATCTGGATTCATGCCGTCTCACTGGGAGAAGTGGTAGCGGTATCGCCGCTCGTGAAGGCATTACACACACGCCATCCAGAGTTTCGCTACATCGTGACGACTGTCACTGAAACTGGACGAGAGGCTGTCCAGCAGCGCTTATCGGGCATAGCCGAACATCGGTATGCTCCGCTCGATTTTTCCTGGGCTGTGACCGGGATGATCCAACGCGTGCGGCCTACACTCTATATCTTCGTCGAAACCGAACTGTGGCCCAATCTTCTGTGGTCATTGCGAGACAGTGGCGTGCCGTCGATATTGGTGAATGGACGGCTCTCCTCACGCTCGTTTCGCCGTCAGGACGTTCCGCTGATTCGTTCCTTTTATCGGTCGGTAGTGCAAACGCTGACTCTCTGTTTGATGCAATCTGAACGTGACAAACAACGTATTGTTGCGCTGGGGGCCAAGTCGGATCGTGTTGAAGTCACCGGTAATATCAAGTTCGATCAACCTCCACCAGTCGTTCGCTCTGATGAGACCCTCCGACGGAGCTTTGGGCTCAACCAAAATGAACAACTCATTCTCGCTGGCAGTACTCATCCCGGAGAAGAGGAAATGCTGGTCTCGGCATATGGCCAGATTGCAAAGGCCTATCCTTCAACGGTGTTGATGCTGGCGCCTCGCCACATTGAACGAACAGACCGAGTAGAAGCCATGCTTCGAGAGGCTGGGTTCGTGGTACAACGGAAGAGCGAGATGCTAGAGAAACGAACCGGCCCACGCGTGGTCATTTTAGACACGCGAGGAGAGCTGGCTCTCGCATACCGTGAAGCCGTTGTGGCGTTTGTTGGTGGGACGCTCGTTCCGGTGGGTGGGCATAATTTGCTGGAGCCAGCAGTGTGGGGCACCCCAGTGATCTTTGGACCCTATACGGACCATTGTGCTGAAGTTGCCACGCTGTTACAGGAGGCTAGCGGAGGGTGCCGAGTGACGGGAGTTGAAGAGTTGGTCACTGTGGTGGGAGAGTGGCTGGCGCAACCGGAAACTCGAGCTCAAGTAGGGCAGGCTGCGAAACGTATGGTGTTGGACAACCAAGGTGCGCTCATCCGGAGTGTGGAGCTCATAGAATCCTGCCTCTATGCAACTCCAACTTACTCCGAACGATATGCGGCGGCAGGGTCAAGACCGCTCATGGCCAAACGCTAATATGGCATTTTTGCAACCTGGACAGCCGGTCCGCCATGGACTTCAGTGGGTTGCTGGATTATACGGTCTCGTCACTCGATTGCGACTGTGGGGTTACCGTCAGGGGTGGTTTTCAATCACTCGCTTGCCCTGTTGGGTCGTGAGTGTGGGAAATCTTACCGTCGGGGGAACGGGGAAAACTCCTGTCGTCATTCTCCTTGCGCAGCGTCTGATGGCCAAAGGACAGCGCGTGGCGATCTTGAGCCGAGGGTATAAACGGATGAGCACGAGACCGCATCTTCTCGTGTCCAACGGATCGCGACTCTTGGCCGGCCCATCGGAATCGGGGGATGAGCCGTTCCTTATCGCACAGCGGTGTCCGAATGCAATTGTTGCGGTGGGTGCTGATCGAGTTGCCTTGGGTCGATGGGTGTTGAAACACCATTCTGTCGATTGCATTGTTCTGGATGATGGCTTTCAACATCGGGCGCTTCATCGTGATGTTGACCTGGTATTACTGGATGCGACCGATGGAGCTGGACTGGATGCGCTGCTTCCAGCTGGGAGGTTACGGGAACCGCTGTCTGGCGTGGATCGAGCGAGCGCGATTATCATTACTCGAGCCGAGGTTCGTCAGGATGTTGACGCCATTCGGAGTCGATTACGAGCGGTTGCTTGTACGCCCTCGGCTGTTATGGAGGTTGTGTTCAGACCTGCGTCTCTTGCAGCGGTCGTTTCCAGAGACCAACAACCGGTAGGGTGGGGTCTGAGGAAAAAGGCTTGGTTGGTGAGTGGGATCGGCAATAGCCGATCATTTCGCCGATCAGCAGAGTCTATCGGGATCGAAATCATGGGCGAATCCGCCTTCGAAGACCATCATCGCTATACGCACCATGAGATCGAGCAGATTCGGAGCATCGTGCAGGTCACCGGAAGCGAGTTCGTCCTGACGACGGAAAAAGACGGGGGGAAACTCATTCCTTTTCTGACGCCCAGCGATCCCTGGTGGATGCTTCAGCTTGGAACGGAAGTGGTGTACGGAGAAGAACAACTGCACAAGCTGATCGATGTGCCGTCATTGGAGGGGAATCAACGATTGGAGGCCCATGCATAAGGCTCTCCCACGAAAAATCATCGTGCGAGCGCCGAATTGGATCGGCGATGCTGTGATGTGTGAGCCTGCACTTCGTGGGCTTCGGTCTCTGTTTCCTGCGGCAGAGTTGACGATGCTGGCCAAAACCACCATCGCGGAACTGTTCACCGCTTACTCCGGACTGGATCGGGTGCTTGTCTACGATGACAAGGTCGCTCACGCCGGGATTGCAGGAAAGTGGTCGCTTGCAGGGTCGTTACGATCGCACGGATTCGATCTGGCCATACTATTTCAGAACGCCTTCGAGGCCGCATTCATCGCGTGGCTCGCCGGCATTCCACGACGATATGGCTATACCACCGATGGAAGAGTCCTCTTTCTCACTGAGCCGGTTGCTGTTCCTCATCGTGATAGGCCGGTGCATCAAGTCGAGTATTATTGGAACATGTTGAAGCCGCTTGGGCTTTCTGGAGCAGTTCCGTGGCCGACACTCCACGTATCGGCCGATGAGGACCGCATGGCCGATGCAAGGCTCGCATCGGCCGGGATTGACTCGTCGGACCTCATTATCGGTGTCAATCCAGGATCAACGTATGGGAAGGCCAAGCGGTGGTTGCCCGATCGATTTGCGGACGTCGCACGACAATTGGCTGAACGTTTGGAGAAGGAGGAGCGCGCACATGTGGCCGTGGCTCTTCTTGGAGCAAAGGGGGAAGAGTCTCTAGGGAAGGACATTGCATCTCGGATCGACTGTTGCTCAATTGTTCTATCCGGAGCGACGAGCATTCGTGAACTTATGGCAGTGGTCAAGCGTTGTCGGCTGCTCATTACGAACGACACAGGGCCGATGCATATCGCTGCTGCCTTTGGTATTCCGATTGTTGCCGTTTTCGGCCCAACAGACTCGCGCACAACGGCTCCCTATAGACAAGAACGATCGGTAGTACGAGAGGCTGTCGACTGTGCGCCCTGCCTTCTCCGGGAGTGCCCGATCGATCACCGGTGTATGACCCGGGTTTCGGTCGACCGGGTGTATGATGCAGCCATGAAGCAGATACGTGCTGACACGCGCACAGGAAACAAGCTGCCCGATGAAAAGTTGATGAGTCAAGAGCTGTCAGCTTGTCAACCTGCAAACTTGTCAGCCGTCCTTGATGGTTACACCATCTTTCTCGATCGCGATGGGACGCTGAATGCAGATCCTGGTTATATCAAATCTCCTGATCAGCTCGAGTTGTTTCCAGGGGTTCCGGAGGCTCTTGCAAGGTTAAAGCGAGCTGGTGCCCGATTAATTCTTGTGACGAATCAATCCGGGGTCGCTCGTGGATTGCTGTCGCGAGACGACCTTGCGGCGGTTCACGCGAAACTAAACCGCATTCTTGATGGTGCAGGCGCATCGTTGGAAGCCATCTACTTTTGTCCTCATCATCCCGACGATGGTTGTGACTGCCGAAAGCCGAATCCAGGGATGATAGACCAAGCGGTGCGCGAACGACGCGTAGATCTTGAGCGCGCCTATTTAATCGGCGATCACGTCCGAGATATCGAACTCGCAAAACGGATTGGAGCACGGAGCGTCTTAGTGACAACCGGAGCGGTTCGCCCGCAGGAGAGTGAACGGCTTAAGGAGACCGGGCTCGCTCCAGATTGGACCGCATCCTCGATGACCGAGGCTGCGGACTGGCTCTTGTGCGATGCCGGTAGGTTACCGGACCAGACGAACGACAGGCGAGCGATTCATCGGTGATGCATGTGAGTAGGATCGCGGGGGCCGACGGCAGTAAGGCTATTGTGGATCGGACCGTGAGTGGCGGTTGTCGGTGAAGGAGCCGCAATGAATACGCGAGAGGCTGATATGTCTCACGTACGAGGATACTGGCGATGAATCAAGAGGGCAGTTCGTGCTCGATTCCATGTAACCTCTGCGGTGGGACAGAGGTTGCGATTCTGTCGAACAGAAGTCGAAGCGGGAAGCCGTTGCAGACCGTCATTTGTCGTGCGTGTGGACTCGTATGGTCGGATCCTCGACCACATGAAGCCAGGCAGTTTTACGAAGAGGAATATCGCCTCTCTTATAAACAGACCTACAGTCCGAGACCGAAGCATGTGTTGCGTGCCGGCAAGGTGGCGTTGTCACGATTCGAGAAAGTTGCGCAACTGCTGTCGTGTCGCAAGACTGTGCTCGATGTCGGGACCGGCGGAGGGGAGTTTGCCTACCTGCTTCAAGCATTGGGACATTCCGTCAGTGGGGTTGAGCCGAATAGAGGCTATGCCGATCATTCGATACGAAACTATGGTCTCAACGTTCAGGTTGGATTTGTACAAGATGCCGTATTCCCACCTGAATCATTCGATGTGGTGACGATTTGGCACGTGCTTGAGCACACCGAAGACCCAGGTCGTGTGTTGGGGTTGTTGCGATCGTGGCTGAAAGTCAATGGCATGCTTATCGTGGAGGTTCCCAATATTGAATCAACCTGCCAGGCTCCGAAGAGCACATTTCATGAGGCGCATCTTTACAATTTCAACGTGGTGTCATTGCGGAGGTTGGCCAAAAAGCACGGGATGCACGAAGCCTGGCATCTGATCTCGCGTGACGGAGGCAACATCACGATGTTCTTCACGCCCAGTCGACCTTCACTCGAAGGACCATGCGAAGCAGTGATTCCAGGGAACTATGAGTGGGTGTCTAGGATTGTGCGAGGGCACAGCGACGTGCGCCGCCACCTGACCCCACTGCCCTATCTGAGAGCGTGGCAACGCCTCTACCGGTCGTTGATGGAACGGCGAGAAACAGCAGGTGCAGCAAGTGGTAAGGCGCTACTTGACCAGCTCTATGCCCCTCAGCTGAGGAGTTGTTCTGTGAGTCAGACCTGACTGGACTCCGATAGTGGAGGGATGTGCAGGTGGGTGCGTTGGGTGTTGGGCTGCGCTTCAATGAATGGATTCGGTAGAAGGTCCTCCGGTGTCATCTGTAACTCCGATAGATGGTGGTTCCTCTTCAGTGCCAAGCAACAAGCGTATACTTCTGATCAAACCCAGTTCTCTTGGAGATATCGTTCACACGCTTCCGGTCGTGTCGGCTATCAAGGCACAATGGCCAGGATCGCATATGACATGGCTGGTCAAGCGTCAGTGGGCTGGGCTTGTTGAGCGGGTCGAAGGCATTGATCGAGTGTGGCTGGTTGATCCAACGGTAGCGAGTTGGGTCATGCAAGGTCAGGCGCTGCGAGCAGAACAATTTGATCTTGCCATAGACCTACAAGGGCTGTTTCGCAGTGGTGTTCTTGCTCGCTTGAGCGGGGCGCCGATGCGAATCGGATTTGCCAACGGACGGGAAGGGAGTCCATGGTTTTATACGCATCGAGTGTCGGTTCCCGATTCGGACATCCATGCGGTGGACCGATATCTTCTGCTTGCGGCGGCATTGGGTATCTCTCTCCCTAGACAACCTCGGTTTGCATTCAGGATGCTGGATGAAGATCTCACGGCTGTTCGAGAGTTGTTTCAACACCATGGTTGCTCCATCGATAAGCCTTGGGTTGCCATGAGTGTTGGGGCACGGTGGTTGACAAAACGGTGGCCACTCACGTCTTTTGCTGCGGTTGCAGATCATCTGTATGAGTCACATCGTGCTCCAGTCGTTATCATAGGCGGCGCAGATGATCAGCTCGACGCGGACAGGTTACAATCTTTGATGAAGCGTCCATGTATTAATTTGAGCGGAGAAGTCCCATTAAGATGCTTGCCGGCACTCCTCTCAAAGGCGACGGTCATGATCACCAATGATTCCGGACCAATGCACATCGCTGCAGCATGCGGGGTTCCGGTAGTTGCGATGTTTGGGCCGACCAGCGCGACTCGAACTGGTCCGTATGGGCCCGGACATCATGTCCTAACTGGGCAGATTTCTTGTAGCCCATGCTTCAGCCGGGTCTGCCGGCATGATCCTGAGATGGAATGTCTTACGCGTATTACTCCTGCTCATGTGACGGATGTGGTGCGCCCGCTGTTGGCGGCACATGTGACATGTCAATGAACGTTCTACTCGTTCGCCCCGATGGCATAGGTGATGTTCTGTTGTCTCTACCCGTTGCGACACAGCTCAGAAACCTTCTGCCGGGTGTCACGATAGGGTTCCTCACCAGCCCCACAGTGGCGCCTCTGCTTGCGTCTCATCCCGATGTCGACTATGTCCGCATAATCCGTTTCGCCGATCCCTTGAACGAATTACGTCACGCTTTTTTGCAGGGAGTGGAGGCGGCAATCTTCCTCAAACCATTCCGTCGTCTGATGTGGGCAGCCTGGTTAGCTCGAGTACCAATTCGCGTGGCCACCGGGTATCGATGGTATAGCCTGTTGGCTAATCGGCGTATGTACGAACACCGGAGTGAGTTTGCTAAACATGAATCAGAGTATAATGTGGAGATGATCCGAACACTTGGATTGCGCCCTCAGAAAGTCACACGTCCTCTATTGTGTGTCACAAATGAAGAGCGAAGCACCGCAGAATTAAGTTGGGCACACTTGCCAAGGCCCAGGGTGGTGCTCCACCCTGGGGGCCTTTCTGCGCGCCGCTGGCAGCCAGAGCACTATCGGGATTTAGCCGTTGAATTGGCACGAACCGGCTACGGTGTGGTGTTGACCGGCAGCCAAATGGAAAAGAGCCAATTCGATCAGGATGTGTTATCTCCCGGGTCTCTCCCCGCGGGGATTAGTAATCGGATGGGTGAACTTTCCCTCCGTGAACTTATGGCCCTCATTGCGAGTGCTCAGGTGGTGGTTTCTGGCGCCACAGGGCCGGCGCACATGGCGGCAGCGCTCAATGTCCCCACCGTCAGCCTCTTCGATCCTCGACGGAATAATTTACCGGTTAGATGGAAACCGTTGGGGACGGGATTCTTGCTGCGACCAGATGTTCCGACCTGTGGGAAATGCATTGGGAAGGTGTGCCCATATTGGGATTGTCTTGATCGGATTACCATAGACAAGGTGGTGGCAGCTATCGATCAGGCCATAAAGGCTTCCTCACTCACCATTCTCCACATTTAGGAAGGATAGCTAACAAAAGTAAATTCAGGCTGTATCGGTTTTCGAGCTTGACTCCATTTCCTTTTTATGTTCATATTCTGAACGAACGACAATTTGATTATAACTGTATGAATCTTCAGGGCCAACGCGACCTTCTCTTACTCACCGAAGTCGAGCGAGGCGGGGCCGTCACCCAACGATCCCTCGCGACAAAACTCGGAGTTGCGCTAGGTCTGACCAATCTTTATCTCAAGCGACTTGCCCGAAAAGGATACATCAAAATCACCACCATCCCTTCACAGCGGGTTCGATATTTACTGACGCCGCAAGGGTTTGCCGAAAAATCACGGCTCACGTATCTCTACATGCAGTACTCCCTGTCTCACTACCGAGACATGCGGGCGCGACTTAGGGAAACCCTCTCTCTGACAACGAAAACCGGGATGAAGCGAGTAGTGATTTATGGAACTGGTGAGTTAGCGGAGATGGCGTATCTCTCTCTTCGCGAAATGCATTTGACGTTAGTCGGGTTCGTCGATGATGAGCAGCAGGAGTCGTTCTTATCCTATCCCGTGTGGCAGCCAGAGGTCTTAGCCAAGTGGGAGTTCGATGCTGTGTTGTTGGCGGATATCGAACAGACTATACGGCATCGCGAAGTGCTGGGGCGCCAAAACGTTCCTGATGCAAAGGTGCTCATACTAGGTCCGTCCGTCTAAGTGCGCGAAAGATAGTGGTGCTTTTTGTTTCCTGTAAGTGAGAGGGCGAAGCTGTGTCTGGAGACGGTGGCGATCAGAAGAATGAGACGAGCCAAAGGACTAGTCTTCACTGGTACGCCTTACGTACCAAATCTCGTCATGAAAAACTGGTGCGAGATCAGCTCGACAAGCAGGGCATTCAACCATTACTGCCGACCGTGAAGCGATTAAGCCAATGGAAAGATCGAAAGAAGGAGATCGAGGTGCCGCTGTTTTCTGGCTATTGTTTCGTCCAGTTTTCTCAACAGGAAAGGACGCCGGTTCAGAAGATCACAGGTGTAGTGGAAATCGTGGGGAGTGGAAGTCGGCCTGAGCCTATTCCGGAGCAAGAAATCGAGGCGTTGCGCCGCCTCATGACCAGCGTGCTTCCGTATGATCCGCATCCTTACCTTCATGAAGGGATGAGTGTGGAGGTTGTTCGCGGCCCGCTGCAGGGCGTTCAGGGAATTCTATTGCGGAAGGAGAAGCGGCATCGACTGGTATTGGGAGTGAGACTCATTCAACAAGCTGCGGCGGTGGAGATCGATGTGAACGATGTGGTGGCGGTCTGAGGAATCAAGCGGCATGGTTCTACACCAAGCCTCACGAGCTTTCGGTGATGCATTATTCTGCTTGCTTCGTAGTAGGGACAGATAATTTCGCCATCTGGACGGAAAGGAAGGCGCCTTTTTGGATCGATCAACAAGCCTTGCCATTATTAATTCGTGAAGAATGCCCTCTGAACCTGAATACAGGACTTACTGATGTCGGTTAGGTCTGTTCGCCAAACAACACCAACTACTCCTCTGCCGTCAACCAATGTCGTCTGGCACCATGCCACTGTGACTCGGGCGCATCGTGAAGCACAAAATGGGCATAGTGGTGTAATCCTCTGGTTCACAGGATTGTCCGGGGCAGGGAAGTCCACGTTGGCACATGCGGTCGAGGACCGTTTGCATCAGGAGGGGTGCCGCTCTTTTGTGCTGGATGGCGATAACGTGCGCCACGGACTCTGTGGAGACTTAGGGTTCTCGCCCCAAGACCGTCAAGAAAATATCAGGCGGATCGGCGAGGTGGCGAGATTGTTCATGGAAGCCGGTATGATCGTCTTGACCGCCTTTATTTCGCCTTATCGCGTGGATCGCAAGCGCGTGAGAGAGATGGTGGCGGGAGGCGACTTTATCGAGGTCTATTGCGCCGCCCCGATCACAGTCTGCGAGATGCGCGACGTCAAGGGTATGTACAAGAAGGCCCGTGCCGGGGTCATCCCAGAATTTACCGGCATCTCCTCGCCGTATGAAGCACCGGAGAATCCTGAAGTCACTTTGGATACCGGTCGGTTGGATCTGGACGAGTGTGTGCGACGGGTCATCGATGAATTGGAGCGTCGGGGGTTAGTGAAGAGGCACGAAATCAGAGGGCAAGCGCAAGCCGATGAGCAAACGAGTATCACTGCAAGACATGAAGACCATCCGTAAACCGCAAGATCTTGCCATTAACGGCACACCACCTGCCTTTGAGCAACTGCTCCATGTCGGTCGTCCCAACGTCGGCAGCCGTGAATTATTGATGAAGTATATGGACGATGTCTTTGATCGCAACTGGTTGACGAACGACGGACCGATGGTTCGCCAACTCGAACGTCGCATTGCAGATATGCACGGTGTGCAACATTGCATAGCGATGTGTAACGGCACCGTGGCGCTGGAGATCGCCATTCGGGCACTCAGGTTGGAAGGGGAAGTCATCATCCCGTCCTACACGTTCATCGCCACGGCCCATGCGTTGCACTGGCAGGCCATCACGCCGGTGTTCGCGGATATCGATCCGGTGACTCACAATTTGGATCCCGCTGCAGTCCTCCGCATGATTACACCGCGCACCACCGGCATTATCGGTGTCCACCTTTGGGGACGTGGTGCACCGGTCGATGAGTTACAAGCGATCGCGGACAATCATGGTCTCAAGCTGATGTTCGATGCGGCCCACGCGTTCGGCTGTTCGTGCAATGGCAAAATGATTGGCAATTTTGGCGCCTGTGAAGTACTGAGCTTCCACGCAACGAAGTTCTTTAACACGTTCGAGGGCGGTGCTGTGGTGACCAATGATGACGCCCTGGCCGAAAAGATGCGTTTGATGCGTAATTTCGGGTTCGCTGGTCTTGATAACGTCATCCATCCCGGTGTCAACGGCAAGATGATCGAAGTCGCCGCTGCGATGGGCTTAGTCAATCTTGAAGCAATTGACGATGTGATCGCAGTCAATCGACAAAATCACCAGGTCTACCTGGATGCATTATCCGGCTTGCCTGGCATTAGTCTGCTGACTTTCGATGAATCAGAGTCCAACAACTATCAATACATGGTGATGGAAGTGGGCGAGGGCTGCGGGGTATCACGCGACCAGATCGTCAACGCGTTGCATGCGGAGAATATCCGCGCGCGGAAATACTTCTGGCCGGGCTGTCATAGGATGCTCCCTTATCGAGAGTTATATCCGCATGCGGGACTGCTGTTGCCTAACACGCAACTCGTAGCGGATCGGGTCATCGTACTACCGACAGGCACGGCCATGGATGAGGAAATGGTCAACACGGTGGCTTCCGTGATTCGAGTGTTGGTGGAAGGCAATGTATGAAGCTGGCGATCATGCAGCCGTATTTCTTTCCGTACATCGGCTACTGGCAGCTGCTCCATGCCGTTGACCGCTTTGTTATCTATGATGACGTCAATTACATCAAAGGGGGATGGGTCAATAGAAACCGTATCCTGATCAATGACAAACCAGCATACATGACCGTACCACTGCACCAAGCCTCCCCATTCAAACGCATCTGCGACACCAACTTGCAGGCATCGCCTGTTTGGCGTGATAAGATGATGAAAATGATTGAAATGACTTATCGGAGAGCACCGTTTTTTCAGGATATATTTCCTGTCGTCGAAAAACTGATTCGTTTTGAGAGCGATAATTTATCTGACTATCTGGTTAACCAGCTGCAAACCTTAGCTGCACTGTTTGGTATTACTGCTCAATTTGTTCTAACCAGCCGCTGCTATGAGAACAATAACTTGGCCGGCCAAAACCGGGTTCTTGATATTTGCAAAAAGGAAGGTGCAGCGACCTACATCAATCCTCGAGGAGGAACCGACCTCTATGACCGTGCTGTGTTCGAGGAAAGGGGGGTAGAGTTAAAGTTTATTATGCCCTTCAGTATCGCATATGAACAGTTTGGGGCAACACACGTGCCCTGGCTTTCAATTATCGATATCATGATGTTCAATTCCAAAAATCAGTTGAGCGTCTTACTAAATCGGTACGAATTGACTTAATGATGCAAAAAAAAGTTGCAATTGTTGGAGTGCCTCGATCGGGCACGTCGTGGCTCGGGCAGATATTCAACAGCCATCCGGACGTGGCGTTTAGGTTTCAGCCGCTATTTTCCTACGGGCATAAAGGCCGGTTGTCTGAACATTCATCGGCTGATGAGATACGGGCGTTCTTTGAGGAAATTCTCACTTCGAAGGATGCATTTGCGTTAATGAAATCGGACGTGCAGAAGAATTATCCGGCTTTTGTGAAAGCCGCGATAGCCTCCCATATCGCCTTCAAAGAGACACGATATCTCCATATTATCGAAAATATCCTTATGCAGTGCCGGGACGTCACGATCCTTGGCATCGTTCGCAATCCGTTGGCAGTCCTGGCATCATGGATATCAGCGCCCAAGGAATATGATCCTGCGTGGGATCTGGCCAAGGAGTGGCGCGGCGCGCCAGGAAAGAACCAGAATAGGCCAGAAGAGTTTTACGGGTTTGATAAATGGAAGGAAGTTGCTGCAATGTTCCTTCGGTTTGAAGTGCAATATCCTAAACAGTTTGCTCTAGTGCGCTACGACGAACTGAACCGATCGCCGCGTGCCGTTACGAGAAGGTTGTTTGACTGGTGTGGTTTGGACATCCATGCGCAAGTGGAAGAGTTTCTTTGTTTAAGCAGGTCGAGACACGATGCTGATCCATATTCCGTCTTTCGAGCGCAAGCAAGCGACGACAAGTGGCACGATATCTTGCCGGGCGACATTGTCGAACAGATTCTGCGCGAAGTTCAGGGTACCCTGTTAAGCATCTTTCTTGGAAGCGAAGCGCCTGCCTAGAGTTACTGCTATCCTGACGTCGTACAGTTACAAGAATTTAGAAAGCCCTTGGCAGGATTCGCCGGACAATGACGACGTTGGTGCAAAAGACGGCGAGCGCTGCGAAGTGGAGCGCACTCGACGTGCTTATGCGTCAAGGCGTGCAGTTCGCCGTTTCTATTGTTCTGGCCCGCATTCTGACCCCGGAGGACTTCGGGGTCGTTGCGATGCTTGCCTTGTTTATTGCTGTGGGAAGTGTATTCATTGACGGTGGTCTCAGCTCTGCACTGATCCAGCGGCAGAGCATAACGCATACGGATGAATCTACTGCATTTTTCTTTAATCTTGGTATGGGTGCAGTATCTGGGATATTGCTGTGTGTGGCAGCGCCGTGGATATCGTCGTTCTTGAGACAGCCTGTGCTGCAATATCTGTCCTATGCCATGGCGTTTAGTCTTTTCGTGGGAGCCTTTGGTTCCATTCATACCGCTCTGCTCTATAGAGAGATGAATTTCAAGTTTGCCGCAAGAGTGGGTGCAGTAAGTTCTCTGATGGGAGGGGCGCTGGCTATTTACATGGCTAGCCAGGGATATGGCGTGTGGAGTCTGGTTGGGCACACGGTGGCTTCGGGTCTTGTCACTGTCTTGTTTTTGTGGATTTGGCATCCGTGGCGTCCCGCTTGGAGCTTCAGCATTGCATCATTGCGATCGTTGTTTCGCTTTGGTGGGTACGAAATGGCGTCGACGCTGTTGGACGCCTTCGCGAACAATCTCTATTCGATCCTGATCGGCACAATGTATTCGGTTCGCGATGTGGGGTTATTCAATCGGGCAAGAAATACGCAACTCATGCCGGTCATGCTGATGATGAGTATCGCCCAGCGTGTGGCATACTCGGCATTTTCGTCAGTGGCTGGGGATAAGGCTCGCCTCGTCAGAGGGCTGCGGCAGGCGCAAGCCATTGCCATGTTCATAAATATACCGGTGATGGTGTGCGTCATCGTTCTTGCCGAGCCACTTGTGTTGACGCTATTTGGCGAACAATGGCTTCCCTGTGTGCCAATGCTGCAAGTGTTAGCTTTGGGGGGGATTTTGTGGCCATTGCACATCCTAAATTTAAATGTATTGAAAGCCCAGGGATACTCCGATTTGAAATTCAGGATCGAGGTCATTAAAAAAGTGATCGCAATCAGCCTAACTGTCGTGGCCAGTTATTATGGGATCATGGCTATTGCGTGGGCGCAGGTTGCGCTTTCGATCTGCGGCTACTTTGTTAATACGCATTATACCAATGTGCTACTGGCATATAGCGGGTTGAACCAATTGCGTGATCTGGCAATGAATTTTGTGGCTGTCATTCCAATGGCGGCGGCTGTTTACCTCATGACCGATTTGATGCAGACATTGCCGATCATTGAGCTGATCGTGGCAGGTACCATGGGCTGCGGCATTTATCTCTTGACTTGCCGAGTGTTATGCGCGGAATTGCTGCAGGAAAGCTTGTTTCTAGCCGGGGTTCTAACAAGGCCCGTGCAGTCTTGAAGAAAGAACGGTATCTACTGATACTTCGCTGAAACGAGATTCTCGGTCGCAGCCAAATCTTCTCTTCACATCGTATTTCCTTTTTTGAATAGAAACCGTCATGCTCGTTCACGTTCATCAGGAAGAGACAAGTTTGCATAGGGAGAGAAGGCTGAGGAGTGGTTTGGCGCCGATTGGTGTCTCGACGTATGTCCGTCTTCAGCATTTGCAAGAGTGCATTGCGGCGCTGAAGCAAAACGAGTTGGCTGCGCAGAGTGATCTCTTTGTGTTTTCGGATGGGCCGAGACCCGGCGATGAGGAGAAGGTGGCTTCAGTGCGCAGCTATCTGCGGACCATAGAGGGTTTTAATCGCGTGCGCATTGTCGGGCGAAAAACCAATAGCCGAACTACGAATAATCGCGGTGGTATGAGCCTGCTGCTCAACCTATACGGCAAGACGATTTTTCTTGAAGAGGATGTGATTGCCGCACCGGGATTTTTGACGTTTATGAATCAAGCGCTCGACAAATATGAGCGGAATAAGAAGGTGTTCAGCGTGACCGGCTATTGTCCCCCTATCGCGATTCCTCAGGGTTATCCTCACGATGTATTTTTTCTGAGGAGATGCAGTGCCTGGGGGTTTGGGATATGGAAGGACCGGTTTGACACGGTCAGATACGTTACCCCCGATGAATATGAGCGGTTTACTGCAGATTGCAACCGTGTGAGAGAGTTTGTAAGCGGAGGGGGTGAGGACTTGATGATGCTTTTGAAGGCGGACGCGTATGGAAAGATCGATGCCGGGGATGTAAAAGCGATGTATGCGCAATTCGTGAGAGATCAATACACCGTCTATCCCCGTCAAGCGCTGACATCAAATATCGGCTTTGACGGCACCGGGACCCATTGCGGTGTCACAACTCGATTCAGCGTGGCGGTGAGTGGTCAACGCTCATTCTCCTTCCCGGATGATGTCGTCATCGATCAGAGAATTATTGAGTCAAACCGGAAATTCAGGGCGGTTCCACCCTATGTTCTCAGAGTGCTGATGAAATTGCTCGGTATGGGTAGAGCTGTCTGGAAGAAGTTTACCAGCCACTTCAATTAAGTCGATTATGGTGAAGCCGCTGTTCATCCTTTCATTGCCGCGATCAGGCTCTACATTATTACAGCGAGTGCTGGCTGCAGATAACCAAATTGCATCCGTGGCGGAACCGTGGGTGTTATTGCCATTTGTGTATACGCTCAGAGAGCGAGGGATTCGTGCCGAGTATTCACATCAATTGGCTAATGCCGCACTGAATGATTTTATTCGAGAGCTGCCCGACGGTAGGCGGGATTATCTGACAGCGATTGGTGCGGTAACGAACGATCTTTATCAGAAGGCGACGAAAGACGTCAATGCAAGCTATTTTCTGGACAAAACCCCCCGGTATGCACTTATTGCGGACGAGATTGTTGAAATGTTTCCGCAGGGGAAATTCATTGTACTGTGGCGCAATCCATTGGCGATCATTGCTTCGATTATTGAAACATGGGGGGCCGGCAGATGGAACGTCTCGGCATACGAGGTAGATCTGTTTGATGGTTTAGCGAATCTGATTGACAGCTATCAATCTCACTCCGGGAAGATATTGGCTATTCAATACGAAAACTTTTTGAAATCTCCTGAAATGGAGCTAAAAAGAATCTCCGAGTACTTGAGTGTGAAGCTCGATGCCGAGTTACTGAAAAGATTCCATCAAGTGCAGTTTGCGGGAGATATGGGTGATCCGACAGGAGTGCAGAGCTATAGAGAGGTCGATGTTGCTCCGTTGGAGAAGTGGAAAACAACCCTCCATAATCCCTTACGAAAAGCGTGGTGCCGTCGTTATCTGCGATGGCTTGGAGAAAGGCGATTGAAGATTATGGGTTATGATTTCAATGAATTGTCCCGAGACCTCGACTCAGCGGGGAACTCTCCACGTCATTTACTGACGGACTGTTTCAAGATGACCATTTTCAGTGATCGGATTTTGAACTATATAAGGATGCTTGACCAGTCCGTATTGAAATGATGTTTAGGCGCTTCGCCAGCACAGTTGGTAACTCCCTGTATGGTTTTGATATCGATCGGTTCCTCTCCGTGATCTGACTGGAGCGCTTGAGAAGTTGTGACTGAAGCTCCGCTGACCGAGTGTTCATCAATGTAGAAAATAACCAAGTCAGGAGGCGAACGTAGTGACACGAACCTCAGCCGGATAGGATTGCCGCACGAAGAAAATTACACACCTTTTGATGTTCTAATGATGGCTAATTTTCCCAGACCCTCTACGACAGGTATAGAAAAACAAGACCTCGAGCACGAGTTGATTAACGGGAAAGCGCGTGTGGGCAATTGCGATAACAAACCGTTAATTTCTGTGGTTGTCGCAGTGTCTAACGCCGTCGAATTACTTGGCCGTTGCATCGCCAGCGTTGCCGGGCAAATCTATCCTCATAAAGAGCTGATTGTCATCGATGGCGGCTCGGTGGATGGCACGAAAGATGTGATCGAAACGCATGCTCACTGCATTGCGCACTGGGAGTCGGAACCTGATCGAGGAATCTATCACGCTTGGAACAAGGCGCTGAAAGTCGTACGGGGCGACTGGGTCTATTTTCTCGGAGCGGATGACTATTTCATCGATGAGCAGGTCCTCGCTCGTGTCGCGCCGTATCTGAGCGGCGGCGCAACGAATGCGCGGGTTGTATACGGGCTGGTCCATCTCGTCAAAGCGGATGGCTCGATCATAGGGACGTTCGGAGAATCCTGGAATCGGAGGGGGTTTTTTCAACTCATGACCTTACCTCACCAAGGGGTCTTTCACCACCGATCGTTGTTTTCGGTCCATGGCGGTTTCAACGAAGAGTTTCGTATTGCCGGGGATTACGAGCTGTTGCTTCGAGAACTGAAGTCTCACGATCCGGTGTTTATTCCCGACGCCACGATCGCGGCAATGCAATTCGGCGGCATGAGCAGCGACGGGCGGTTGGGGATCGAAACGCTTCGGGAGATCAAGCGCGCACGGGACTTAAACGGGGTTACGATGGTCACTCCCTTGTGGCGGTGGGCCCTTGTGAAGGCCCATGTGCGTCGATGGTTGTCCCAGCTACTGGGGCAACGCTGGACGAAGGTGATGGTGAATGGGTATCGACGTTTGACGTTACGGTCATCGGTTGACTGATGGGTGCTAATGTACGTGGATAAGGGCGTCGCGAATCGTCTGTGCATTGAAGAAGTGCGTTGGTTATCCCTCTCGCCGAAAAGATAGCGATGCCGTGTTCTTCTCGGTTTCAGTTGCTCTTACAGTATGCCTGAGCCCAACGTCGTAGTCCTGGCCACCAGCGACTATTATCTCCCTGGTAACAAGGGAGGAGGGGCGGTTCGTGCTTTGGCGAACATGGTGTCGCACCTCGGCAACTCCGCGGTGTTTAAAGTGATAACGCGAGATCGTGATCTAGGCGACGAAGCGGCGTACCCTCACATCGCGCCGAATTGCTGGAATCGGTTGGATGGAACGGAGGTCATGTACGTTCCCCCCAAGAGACCTTTTCTGACGCTCATCAAGTTGCTACGAGGAATCCACGTGGATATCTTGTACCTGAACAGTTGTTTTTCGCCGTTGTTCTCCGTCTGGGTCTTGCTCCTTCGAAGGTGTGGGCTGGTCACGGCGCGAGCTGTGATCGTGGCGCCACGTGGAGAATTTTCGTCGGGCGCCGTCAACATCAAGCGCCTGAAGAAGCGTGTCTATATTGCGCTGGCACACATGCTTCAGCTCTACAAGAATGTCACGTGGCACGTTTCGACGGAGTACGAGAGGGCCGACGTCCAGCGCTATTGGGGTCGTGACGCTCAGGTGGTCATCGCGCGCGACTGCTTGCCGAAGATGGCTGAGGAGGTCACGTTTCCATCGCGGGGGAAAACCAAGGGGCGGGCCGACATCGTCTTCTTGTCCCGTATTTGTCGCAAAAAAAATCTTGACGGCGCGCTGGCCACGCTTGCGGAGCTGCACGGCGAGGTTCGGATGTGTATCTATGGTCCGCAGGAGGACTCGAAGTATTGGCAAGAGTGCCGGACCATCATGGATCGGCTTCCGACGAATATTCGAGCCGAATATTGTGGAATTGTGGCGCATGAAGAGGTGCTGCGTGTCCTTGCAGGGCACCACCTGTTTTTCCTCCCGACGCATGGTGAAAATTTCGGTTTTGTGATCGTTGAAGCGTTGCTTGCCGGCTGTCCGGTCCTCATCAGCGATCAGACCCCCTGGCGAGACTTACGAACGAAAGGGGTCGGCTGGGAGTTGCCGCTTGCGGAGCGGCAACAGTTTCGAGAGATCTTGCAAACATGTATCGATATGGATCAGGCCGCATTTTCTGCGCTCTCGAGCAAGGCGTGGGAATACGGGATGACCATCCTGCGCGAGGATCCGGGTGCGGAGCAAAGCAGCATGTTGTTCAAGCGCGTACTCGCGTCGCGTTCAGCGGCCGCCCACGTTCGGTGCGAGCTACCTTGAACATACTCATCGTAACCCAATACTTTTGGCCGGAGAGTTTCAGGATCAACGATGTGGCCCTCGGCTTGAAGGACAAAGGGCATGTGGTGACGGTGCTGACGGGCCAACCGAATTATCCGGAGGGGCGGTTCTTTCCCGGCTATGGATTGACAGCAAAGACAGAAGACCAGTACGAGGGAATCCGGATTGTGCGTGTGCCGCTGATTCCTCGTGGAAATGGCGGATCTCTCCGCCTCATCGCGAATTTCTGCTCGTTTGCCCTCTCCGCCTGTCTGTTTGGGCCGAGGCGATGCAGAGACTCCTACGATGTGATACTGGTCTTCGAGCCTTCCCCCGTCACGGTGGGGATTCCTGCGATCCTGATAAAGAAACTCAGGGGGACGCCGATCCTGTTTTGGGTTCAGGATCTCTGGCCGGAAAGTCTTTCAGCCACCGGAGCGACGGAATCCAAATGGATCTTACGCCGCGTGGAATCGCTGGTTCGACGGATCTACCGTCACTGCGACAAAATCCTCGTCCAATCCGAGGCGTTCAGGGGCCCTATCGAGCGGCTGGGCGTGAAACGCGAGGATATTGCCTATTTTCCCAACAGTGCTGAAGCCTTTTATCGCCCGGTCTCTCTGGAAGGGGACGCGTCCGAGCATACCGAACTGCCGAAGGGGTTTCGAGTCATATTCGGAGGAAACATCGGCAAGGCGCAAGGCTTCGAAACGATTGTGGATGCAGCCGAGTTGCTCAAGGGCCGGACGGATATTCATTGGATCATCGTGGGCGACGGCAGAATGTTCTCTTGGGTGCGTCATGAGGTGCAGAAGCGTGAACTCCGCCGGACCGTTCATCTGCTCGGAAGGTTTCCTGCCGAAGAGATGCCACGCTATTTTGCTCTGGCCGATGCCCTGCTGGTGACGCTTCGGAATCAACCGATCTTTTCATTGACCATCCCGGCAAAAGTGCAGTCCTATCTCGCGTGCGGGAAGCCGATCATTGCAGCTCTGGATGGGGAAGGAGCTCGGGTCGTCCAAGAAGCGGGAGCCGGCTTGACGGCCAGGCCGGAAGATGCTCGAGCGTTGGCTGAGGCGGTTCTCACGATGTATCGAATGCCGCAAGAGGATAGGATGGCGATGGGACTCAAGGGCCGATTATACTTCGAAGCACACTTTGAGCGAGATCTTTTGCTCGAACGGCTCGACCGGTGGATGAAAGAGTTGAAAGGGGCGCCGGCAGAGTGCGTATCCTGATCCTCGGCGGAGACGGGATGTTGGGGCATCAACTCTTGCGCCATTTCATGGAGAGACATGAAGTCCGTGTCACGCTGAGGCTAGGCAGTGAAGCGTACGGAGCATACCGATTGTTCGAGCCTGGCACAGTCTTTTATGGAGTGGACGCCAAACAGACGGACGCGCTGTTACCAGTTATGGCGGAATTCCGACCGGAGGGGGTGCTGAATGCCGTCGGCGTGATCAAGCAACGGTCGGAGTCCAAAGCGATTATTTCAAGTCTGGAGATCAATTCGCTCCTGCCCCATCGGTTGGCGCTTCTCTGTCGGACGATCGGGGCGAGACTGATTCACTTTAGTACTGACTGCGTGTTTTCTGGTCGGAAGGGCAATTATCGAGAAACCGATCAGCCGGACGCCGAGGATATCTACGGTCGGACCAAGTTGTTGGGCGAAGTATCAGAGCCACATTGTCTCACGCTCCGCACCTCCATGATCGGTCCTGAACTTTCCCGGAAGACCGGCCTGCTGGAATGGTTTCTTGCTCAACGGGGGCAGACGGTGAAGGGGTTCACCAGGGCCATCTTCTCAGGGTTTCCTACATCCGAGCTTGTGCGCATCGTAGAACTGGTTCTGACAGGCGTTCCGGCGATTCACGGCGTCTATCACGTCGCGGCACAGCCGATCAGCAAGCATGACCTCCTGGCTCTCGTCCGAGACCGGCTTCACGTCCCTGTCACGATCGAACGCGATGTGACATTCGAATGCGACCGAAGCCTCGATGCATCCCGCTTTCATCAGGATACGGGGTACTCGCCTCCGGCGTGGGAAGCCATGATCGACGACATGGTCCATCATATGACGGAAAGGGTCTCATGATTTTGAAGGACAAGACCATTCTGGTGACCGGCGGCACCGGTTCTATGGGCAAGAAATTGGTGCATCGGTTGCTCACCGGTGAATTGGGCACTCCCAAGAAGGTGATCGTGTTGTCTCGGGATGAAGCCAAACAGCATGAGATGAGGATGTCCTATCTCCACAGGCGGGTGACGACTGACGAGGTGATTTTCAACAATTTTATGAACGTGTTGGAGTTCAGGATCGGCGATGTGCGACGGTACGAGGATGTCTGTTCCGCCGTCAAGCAGACCGACGTCGTGATCAATGCCGCGGCGCTCAAGCAAGTTCCGACCTGCGAATACTTTCCTTTGCAAGCCGTGCTGACCAACTGTTTGGGAGCTTCCAACATCGTTCGCGCGATCGAGGAGCAGGGGTACCCCGTAGGGACTGTCATCGGTATCAGCACCGATAAAGCGTGCAAGCCGGTGAACGTCATGGGGATGACGAAAGCGGTGCAGGAACGGATCTTTGTGGCCGCCAACATTCTCAACCCGCACACCCGCTTTGTCTGCGTCCGGTACGGCAATGTTCTTGCTTCCAGAGGATCGGTCATCCCTCTCTTTCATGATCAGATCAAGAACGGAGGGCCGGTGACGATTACCTCGCCGGAGATGACGCGGTTTCTCCTCAGCCTGGACGACGCCGTGGATACCGTCTTCGCCACCTTACGGGAAGCAAGACGAGGAGAGACCTATATCCCTCGCGCTCCGTCGGCGACGGTCATGCATATCGCGCGCGCATTGATCGGGCAGCGCGACCTCTCCGTCAAACACATCGGAGTCCGTCCTGGTGAGAAGCTTCATGAGATCTTGATCTCTGAGGAGGAGTTCCATCACTGTGTCAAGCGGGGAGCCTATTACGCTATTCAACCCATGCTCCCCGAGCTGAGGCAGGACTCGGTATCCGAACCCAATGCGTTGGTCAAAGAATACAGTTCCGGGGACGATGCGCTCGATCTTGCCGGCACAACCGCGTTGCTCAAGAAGCACCGGCTCATGGTTGAAGATAGTGATCCAGGAGACGGCGCCGAGCTTCTGCGCTAGCCGCAGGGGGTATTTCATGCACGAGGGCGTGCACTGATGACTTCGATGAAGGTCATGACGATCGTCGGGACTCGTCCCGAGGTGATTAAGTTGTCTCGCGTCATTGCCGCGCTCGATAGGCATGTCCGCCATGTTTTAGTTCATACCGGGCAGAATCACGACTATGGGTTGAACCAGGTCTTTTTTGATGAACTCGAGATCAGAAAACCCGACCATTTTCTCAATGTCGTCGGCGCAACCTTGGGAGCGACGCTGGGGAATATCCTGGCACGGAGCTACGAAGTGCTGTCGCTGGAACGACCGGATGCGCTGCTGCTTTTAGGGGACACGAATAGTTGTTTGGCGGCGATCGTCGCCAAGCGTTTGAAGATTCCAATCTTCCATATGGAAGCGGGCAACCGATGTTTTGACCAGCGGGTTCCCGAAGAACTGAATCGGAAGGTCGTTGATCATAGCAGTGACATCAATCTCGCCTACAGCGACCATGCCAGGGAGTATCTGTTGCGTGAAGGAGTATCTCCGGATCGAGTCATCAAGACGGGCAGTCCGATGTACGAGGTGCTCGCGCATCATCGAACACGAATCGACCAGTCGGATATCTTGTCGCGGCTTCGAGTGACACCGCGAGATTATTTCGTCGTCAGCGCCCATCGAGAGGAAAATGTCGATTCCGATCGGCATCTGCATCAACTGGTTGATCTGCTTCATGGGATTGCCGAGACCTATGGCAAGCGAATTGTGTTCTCCGTTCATCCGCGCACGAAATCGCGGATCGATTCTGCCGACATCAGCCTCCCGGCATTGGTTGAGCTCCATAAGCCGTTCGGGTTCTTCGACTATGTGAGTTTGCAGCGTCAGGCTCATGCCGTGATCTCGGATAGCGGCACGATCACAGAGGAGTCGTCCATCCTCAATTTCCCAGCGGTCAATATCCGCGAGGCCCATGAACGTCCCGAGGGGATGGAAGAGGGAGCGGTCATGATGACGGGCCTTGATCGCGCGCGGGTCCTGCAGGCGTTGTCGATCTTGGGGACGCAGCCTCGTGGAGAGCAGCGCCTGTTACGAATCGTGAGGGATTACGATGTGCCCAATGTGTCCGATAAAGTCGTTCGCGTTATTCTCAGCTACACCGATTACGTCAATCGACTCGTGTGGCGCAAGTAAACAGGCAGCCGACGGACTGTGGCCGGCCGAATTCTGGTGACAGGGGCTAACGGGTTTGTGGGATCGGCCCTCTGCCGTCTCCTTCTGGATTCCGGATGTCTTGTCAGAGGGGCAGTACGAGAGACGGCGAATCGCTCCTCTCGTGACCGTGCAAAGCACGACGGCATTGAATGGGTGATCCTGCACGATCAATCCGGCGAGGAGGAGACAGAGCAGGCGCTAAGTGGGGTGGAGGTGATCGTTCACCTGGCTGCGCGGGTCCATGCCATGGCCGACTCTGTTGTCGATCCCCTTCATGAATTTCGGAAGGTCAACGTGCACTGGACTAAACGGGTGGCGCGGGCGGCTGCCTCGGAGAATGTGCGTCGCTTCGTGTATTTGAGTTCGATCAAAGTTAACGGCGAACAGAGCATGCTGCCGTTTACAGAACAGGATGCTCCGAATCCACAGGATCCGTATGGCATATCAAAGTGGGAGGCCGAACAGGCTTTGGAAACGGTGTCGTCCCAGAGTGGCCTGGAGACGGTCGTGGTTCGGTCACCGCTTGTCTATGGCCCGGGTGTCGGAGGGAACTTTTTGCAGCTCTTGAACCTCCTCCACAAAGGTATTCCGTTGCCGCTTTCCAGGGTCGAGAATCGCCGCAGCCTGATCTATCGAGAAAACTTGGTCGATGCTCTCTCTCGCTGTGTTCACGACAGATCGGCCGCAGGGCGGACCTATCTTGTCAGCGATGGAGAGGATCTCTCCACCCCCGATTTGATTCAACGACTTGGGAAAGCCCTGGAAAGAAGAGTATCTCTGTGGCCGCTGCCGCTCCCGATGCTCCGAAGTTTGGGGAAAATCGTTGGAAGACAGGCGGTAACTGACCGCCTGCTCGGGTCGCTCCAAGTCAACTCGTCGAAGATCAGGCGGGAGTTGGACTGGCATCCCGTTGTTTCGGTCGATCAAGGCCTTCTTGAAACGGCTGCCTGGTTTCGTAGTGGAGCTGCTCGTCATGCGATGGTTTCATGATGTAACATGCGGTTCAATCGAAGTGTAGCCACTGTTAAAGCGGAGCGAAACACGTGTCGATCATGATGGTCGCCTTTCCAGGAATCGTTGCCTTTGTATTAGCCTGGTGGATCACCAATCGTCTCTGTTCGCCGAACTCGTTTCTTTCCATTCTCGCTCATCCCAACGAACGAACCTTGCATGCCATGCCGACCCCCCAGACCGGAGGGTTAGCCGTCATCGGCAGTGTGGTGATCAGTCTCATTCTGGTTGCCAGTATTTTGGCGATTACACAACCCTCGAAAGCGGTGTTGCCGAAAGGTTTGGCGTCAGGGAGTCTCTGGATCGTGGCGTCCATGCTCCTCATCTTTGTCGTGTCCTTCATCGATGACTGTGTCGGTCTCCCTGTCGCCCTCCGATTGGGCGTGCAAGCCGTCTCCGCTTGTATCATTATTTGGGGCGTCGGCTTGACCTTGTCTTCTATCCCAATACCCGGTGCACCGACCATCCTGCTGGGGATGGCCGCCATTCCGGTGAGCATACTCGTCCTGCTCTGGATGGCGAATCTCTATAACTTTATGGATGGTATGGATGGATTTGCGGGGGGGATGACTCTGATCGGATTCAGTTTTCTCGCGTATTTTGGATGGGAAGCGCATTACCCAGTCATGTTCATCATCGCCACGTTTGTTGCGATGGGCGCGCTGGGATTTCTCACTCATAATTTCCCGCCCGCCCGTATCTTCATGGGCGATGCCGGGAGCATCACGCTTGGATTCTTGGCGGGGACCTTGATGATCCTTGGGGTTCGCGACGGAATATTCGAGATATGGGTCCCGATCATGATCTTCTCCCCATTCATTGTAGATGCGTCCGTGACCTTGACTCGCCGGGTGCTCCGTCGAAAAAAGATCTGGAGGCCTCACCGGGAGCATTATTATCAGCGGGTGGTGTTGAGTGGATGGAGCCATCGTCGGACGGTGCTTACTGAGTATGGCGTCATGATGCTGTGCGGAGGACTAGCCGTGCTCTATCATCACGCACATGAAAATTGGAAGCTCGCCATTCTTGGGACATGGCTGGTCATGTTTCTTGCCTTCGGGAGGTCCGTGAATCGGTTGGAACGGCAGGTGAGCCACGCGTGTCCAGCTCCGGATCCTTGCGCGGCAAGTGAGGAGAAGCCTGTACCGCCTGTCTCAGCACCGGCTCCTGAGAGAGAGACTGTAAAAGCCTAGCGTGACTTGCTGAGCCTCGTGTCGTCCCTCACGAATTGGTCATGTCACCTACAGAGCGGGTTTTGGATAACCATCTGACCGTCAATTCGCCTTCTGGGTGGGTCATTCGTCTTCAGGCGGAAGCGAGACGAGCGGCAGGGTGGACGACGACTGCGCTCGGGTTCACCATTCCCATCTGGGTGGTGGCAGACAGTATTCTTGTCGTTCTGCTTGTCGCCTGTTGGGCTGCCGGTGGGGAGTGGAGAGAACGACTTCGTCGAATCACGGCGAACCCTGTGGCGCTGAGCGCCCTCTTGCTCTTTGGGTGGTTGCTGCTGGGAACGCTGTGGGGAATGGGTTCTCCGGAAGAACGACTACACGCGCTAAAGAAGTATGCCGATCTTTTGCTCATCCCTCTGTTGATTTCTATGGCGATCGACGTCCAAGAACGAAATCGCGCGCTCCTCGCTTTGTCGGCGTCCTTGGTAGTGACCTTGGTGTTGTCGCTCATATTGGGTTTGGGAGTGCTTCCAATTAGTGGGGTTATCAGTTGTGATTTGTCGGACCCCTGTGTGTTCAAAAAACACACGACCCATAACGTCCTGATGGCATTCGGCGCGTTACTGTTTGCCGTGTTGGCCTGGAGGTCCTCGCAGAGGTGGAGGCGATGGGGCTGGGGAGGCGCGTCAGTCTTGGCCGTTGGTAATGTGTTGTTGATGGTCCAAGGCCGAACCGGGTATATGGTCTTAGCCGGACTTGCCGTCCTGGCTTTTCAGATGATCTTTGGGTGGCGAGGAATCCTCGCAGCAGTTGTGGTGCTCAGCCTCTCCTTTGCGACCGCATACCAGGTGTCGTTTTCATTCCATGAACGGGTACATCTGGCCGTTGCGAGTGTCACACAGTGGAATCCCAAGGTGGCGGTCGTGAATGATCCGATAGGCTGGCGATTGGAATATTACTATCACACAGCCGAGATCATTCAGGACCACCCATTGATAGGTGTCGGCACTGGAGGGTTTGTCCAAGCCTATCGGGCGCGCACGGAACAAGCCGGTCTCGATGTTCCACCCCATCCTCACAACCAATATCTCTTCATCACGGCACAAGTCGGCATAGTCGGACTCGGTGTGCTGCTCTGGTTGTTTGTGCAACAGTGGCGATCAGCCTCTCTCGCCGGTGACAACACGTGTGCGTTGCTTGCCAAAGGGCTAGTCGTCACCGTCGCGATCACCTGTCTTTTTCAACCAGGGCTCAACGACCATACGGAGAAGCTCTTTTATTGCTGGCTTTCCGGCCTGATGTATTCCGGAACAGAATCGCAGCTCGATACGAAGACATGAGCCTTTCCGTGTATATCATCGCCTTCAACGAAGCCAAGAAAATCGCCGATACCATTACCAGTGTGCTCTGGGCGGATGAAATTATCGTGGCCGATTCGGCCAGCACCGATGAGACGACGCGGATCGCGCAGGATTTGGGGGCCCGTGTCGTTCAGGTTCCGTTTCAGGGATTTGGTCATCTGCGGAATCAAGCCATCAGATCCTGTACCCATGAATGGATCTTCAGCCTCGACACAGATGAACAATGTACGCCGGAAGTTCGCGACGAAATCTTAGCGATTCTCGCCGGAACTCCCGCGCACGACGCCTATCTTGTGCCAAGGCGGAATTATTTCATGGGACGTTGGATCAGGCATTCCGGTTGGTATCCCAACTTCCGCCAGCCGCAACTGTTTCGAAAAGGGAGCATGCGGTATATGGAGTCTCCTGTTCACGAAGGATATGAACTCTTGACCTCCAAGCCGGTGGGACGACTGGAACATGCGATTTGGCAAATCCCGTTCAGAGACTTTGAGGAAGTGGTCAAGAAAGCCAACCGCTATTCGTCGCTTGGAGCGCTGAAGCTCGCAGATCAGCGGGTGTCCATGGGCACCGCCCTGTTTCACGGGATCTGGTCGTTTCTGAAACATTACGTGGCGAAGCTGGGATTTCTGGACGGCTGGCCTGGGTTTGTCATTGCCTTTGGAAATTTCGAAGGCACGTTCTATCGGTATGCCAAGCGGTTCGAGCAACAGGAAATGTGGCCGCTGCCCAAACAGGCTCCCATCCGAAGGCCTAACAACGCACCATCGAAATGAAAACAGCGGTGATCGTCACGACCTACAATCGTCCCGATGCCTTGGCGGTTGTGCTGGAGGGCTATTGCTGGCAACGCGATCACGATTTCGAGCTCGTGGTTGCGGATGATGGGTCGAATGGAGAAACGGCGGAGGTCGTGCAGCACTTTGCTCTGCGCGCCCCGTTTTCCGTTACGCATATCTGGCACGAAGATCGAGGATTTCGAGCCGCGGCAATCCGTAATCGTGCGGTCGCATCGACGAATGCCGACTACGTGATCTTTACAGACGGCGACTGTGTCCCCTCCCGCCATTTTGTGCGGACTCATAAGCAATTGGCCGAACCTGGGTATTTCCTCGGATCAAATCGTGTGCTGCTGTCGGCCGAGTTGACGGCTCATGTGGTGCGTGAGCGCATCCCCGTTCATGCGTGGGGTGGGATTGAATGGGCACGATGTTGGTCTCGGCGCGAGGTGAATCGCGTGCTTCCATTGATGAGGCTGCCTGATGGTCCGTTTCGAAAATGGTCGCCGAATCGTTGGAGTGGGATCAAAACCTGCAATCTTTCCGCCTGGAGAACCGACTTGGTTCGCGTGAATGGGCTCGATGCGTCCTATGAAGGATGGGGTCTGGAGGATTCCGATTTAGTCATTCGACTGCTCCACGCCGGGGTGAAACATAAGAACGCGAGGTTCGCTGCGACGGTATTCCACCTATGGCATCCCGATCATGACCGCATGCAGCTGCCGGTCAATCAGGAACGCTTGCAAGATCTTTTGCGGTCGAGCACGGTCCGAGCGACGCTCGGACTCGATGAGATCAGCAGTCTCGGATGACGGTTGGCCATCGCTTCATTTGTCGTTGCCCGGTCGACTGTGACAGCGAGTTACGGGTAACCACGGTTGTATTGCAAAAGGCCACTTCCTCGGTTGCTCAAGTCGTGGCCAACTTGTGAGCCGGATTGACGAATCTCTCTACCAGACAGTGCTATCTCAGTTTATTCTTGGCAGGCACTTTGCCGTCTCTATCCGCTCAGCGGCGACATGATCAGCGTGCCACACGGCGAGTTTTGTAGCATTCTGGCGAGCCCGATGGATAAGAGGTGCGACATGCTCGCGTCCCTGAGGAAGGTATAGCTGGGCTACGATTGCCGGTTGTGAAGTGGTTGGAACGTGAAGCGAGACATCAGCAGCGTATTGGTTATTTGTACACGTCGAATTGGGGACGTACTCTTAGCCACGCCGGTGATCCGTTCACTCAAGACCGCGCGGCCTCATCTCATGATCGATATGTTGGTCTTCGAAGGGACTCAAGATATCGTATCAGGCTATGCGGATCTCAGACGGGTATTGACCATTCCCGAACGCCCATCGGCTCGGGCTCATCTCGAGTTACTCCGTACGATCTGGCGTCGCTATGATGTCGCAATATCGGTGTTAGCCGGTGATCGGCCGACCTTTCATGCGTGGGTGGCCGGTCGATATCGAGTCGGGACTCTCTTGCCGGACAACAAATCATGGTGGAAACGGCACCTGCTCCACGAATGGGTGCCGTTCGATAATATACAGACCCATACCGTGGCCATGAATTTACGGTTATTAGCGTCATTAGAGGTCGCACCGGTTGGAACTCCCGTTGTCAGTTGGACGCAGGAAGATGAGGCATCCATTCACTGTCTGTTCCCGCACATGCTCGATGCGCGGCGATATGCGGTGTTACACGTGTCCCCAAAATTCGCGTATAAGACGTGGACCGTAGCCGGGTGGATAGCGCTTGGACGGTGGTTGAGCGATCATGGGGTCACGGTCGTAGTGACGGGAGTGGGATCAGCTGATCAGGGGTACTGTGAGCAAGTCGTTCAAGGACTGCCGGATGCACTGAATCTTGTAGGGCATGTGACGTTGCCAGCGCTTGGTTGTCTCCTCAGCCGTGCCGCATTGTATGTCGGAACGGATACGGCTGTGAGCCATATGGCGGCCGCTGCCGGTACGCCGACCATTGTGTTGTTCGGGCCATCGAATCCGGTTAAGTGGGGACCGTGGCCTAAAGACTTTGCTCCAACAACACCAAGTCCATGGCGCAAGAACGGGTCGCAACGGCAGGGAAATGTGTTCCTTCTCCAAGGGGAAGGAGATTGCGTGCCGTGCCTCGGTGAAGGTTGCGACCGCCATATCCACAGTCTCAGCAATTGTCTGCAACAGCTTTCTGCGCATCGCGTGATCCAGGCTGCCGAAACCATGCTTAGAGTGCGTGAGGGTATTGTTCCGACTACGAGTCTCGCATGAAACACATAGTCGCCCAGGTCATTCATCCCCTTGCAGACCGATATGGGAGCACTGTGCTTGCACATCGATCGTCTCTCGTCATGGGCATACAACTGTTCTTAATCTTTGCGGCGAACCTCAGTGCCTTCGTGCTTCGATTCGATGCAGATATTCCCCCGGAATATCAGAAGATCATGTGGGATCACGTTCCGGCCGTGTTGCTGGTATTCGGTCTTGGCATGTGGATGTTTGGGACCCAGCGAGGACTTTGGAGATATGTCGGTCTTCACGACATCGGGAAGATCATTTTGGCCTCTCTGACTGGCGCCGCGCTATTGTACGGGGTTCTCCATCTTATCGGCGGAGTCATCCAATATCCTCGATCCGTCATCGTCCTGACTGGTCTGTTGAACGGACTGTATTTAGTCGGCATACGACTGGCGGTGCGCTGGTTCAGGGAATGGTTGCGAATTGTTGGACCGACTACCCGAAGAGCGTTGATCATCGGAGCCGGGAATGCGGGTGAGCTGCTCGTGCGAGATATGTTGTCAGGCGGAGACTATGACTGCCGTCCGGTCGGGTTTTTGGACGACGACCCTGTTAAACGCAAGATGAGAATTCATGGTATCCCGGTCGTGGGAAATATTGCCGCGACCAAAGAGGCTGCAGAGAAGCTTGAGGCTAATGAGATCATCATCGCTATCCCGTCGGCTTCAACGACAGTGATGCAAAAAATCATCAGGGCGTCAGAAGGCTGTACGATCCCGATCAAAACCTTGCCGAGCGTCAAACGCTTACTCGATGATCCTGTCTCGCTTCGACAAGTGAAGCCGATGAATCTAGACGATTTGTTACAGCGTGAGCCGATCGAAACGGATCGCCAAGAGCTTGAGCCTCTTATCGGCGGGAAGACACTGCTTGTCACGGGTGCGGGAGGGTCCATTGGATCAGAATTGTGTCGGCAGATCGCGCAACGCAAACCTCATTCATTAGTCCTGTTCGAACGGTATGAAAATGCCCTCCATTCGCTTATGCTGGAATTGGGAGGGACTTTTCCAGATGTGAAGATCATCCCAGTCATCGGAGATGTCACGGTGCCCGACCGCGTGGCAGAAATATTCCATCAGACGAATCCTGATATCGTATTTCACGCTGCAGCCCACAAGCATGTTCCTCTGATGGAGTTGAACCCGAAAGAAGCCATTCGCAATAATATTCTGGGGACTCGTGCGGTGGCTGAAGCGGCTGTGAAACATGGTGTGGATCGATTCGTGCTGATTTCGACCGATAAAGCTGTAAACCCATCGAGTATTATGGGCGCCACCAAACGGGTTGCTGAGCATCTGATGCAGGAGTTCAACCAAGAAGGCATGACCAAGTTTACCGTCGTGCGGTTCGGCAACGTGTTAGGGAGCAACGGGAGCGTGGTGCCGTTGTTCTACGATCAAATCCGCAGAGGCGGACCGGTTACCGTGACTCATCCGGAGATCAAACGTTTTTTCATGACCATTCCGGAAGCCGTACAATTGGTTCTGCAAGCGAGCGTCATCGGGAAGGGCGGGGAAGTCTTTGTCCTTGATATGGGCGAACAAATCAAAGTCACCGACCTTGCGAGAAACATGATCGTCTTGGCCGGTCTTGTTCCGGGTAAAGATGTCGAGATTGTCTTTACTGGTCTACGGCCTGGAGAGAAACTGTATGAGGAGCTGTTCGAGGAACGCGAGCAGGTTAAACCGACGGCGCATCCAAAAATCCGCCGAGCGGTAGGTGCTCCTGTTCTCATTGGCGAGTTGCGTGAATGGTTGGAGTCATTGCAAGCCAATCTGTCGAAAAGCGAGGAGGAGGAGCTTCTTCATGATCTCAGACGACTCGTTCCGAGCTTTCAACCCGTCCTATCTCAACGAGTGTCTTGACAGGGTGATGAAAAAGTCCGTCTGCATAATTTGCGCATTGTAGCAGGTACAACAATGCGTGGGTTCCATTAGCAATATGAGTATCGTAGTTACAGGCGGTGCCGGATTTATCGGTGCTAACTTCGTTCTCGATTGGCTGGCGCAATGCGATGAGCCAGTCATCAATCTCGACAAGCTCACCTACGCGGGGAATCTGGAGAATCTTGCCAGTTTGCAAAGTGATGCGAGGCATATCTTCGTGCAGGGCGGGATCGGTGATACCGTACTCGTCGACGGACTATTGGCCAAGCACCGTCCTCGTGCCGTGATCAATTTTGCCGCTGAGAGTCATGTCGACCGCTCCATTCACGGCCCAAACGAATTCATCCAGACCAACATCGTCGGCACCTTTTACTTGCTCGAATCCGTGCGTGCCTATTGGGAAGCGCTGGAAGGTGAAGCTAAAGAGAGCTTCCGTTATCTACATGTCTCCACCGATGAAGTATATGGCTCATTAACGAACGATGCTCCGGCCTTCAGTGAAACGAGCCGCTACGAGCCCAATAGCCCCTATTCTGCCAGCAAGGCAGCCGGCGATCACCTTGTCCGTGCCTATCACCATACCTACAATTTGCCGGTTCTCACGACTAATTGTTCAAATAATTATGGTCCGTACCACTTCCCTGAAAAACTTATTCCACTCTGCATCCTCAATGCATTGGCAGGTAAAGCGCTTCCAATCTACGGTGATGGCCGGCAAATACGGGATTGGCTCTACGTCAAGGATCACTGTAGTGCCATTCGCCTGGTGCTTGAAGGGGGGCGTGTGGGCGAAACGTATAACATCGGTGGTTGGAGCGAAAAAGCCAATCTTGATGTCGTGGAAACCCTCTGTGCCATTCTGGATGAGCTAAAGCCTCGGATTGATGGCCGGTCTTACAAATCACAGATCGCATTCGTCAAGGATCGCCCAGGTCATGATCGCCGTTATGCCATCAATGCCGGTAAGCTCGCGCTGGAACTTGGTTGGAAGCCCCAAGAGACTTTTGAAACCGGCATCAATAAGACGGTCGTCTGGTACCTTGAGAATCAGAGCTGGGTTACTAACGTCACCAGTGGTACCTACCGTAATTGGATCGGCAAACAATACGGCATCTGGGCCCGATGAGGATACTGTTAACCGGAAAACATGGTCAGGTGGGGTTTGAGCTACAACGCGCACTGGCTCCCTTGGGGGAGGTTCATGCCGTGGATTACAGCGAGTGTGATTTAGTCAATGTCGCTGCTATCTGCGCTCTGGTACGGTCATTTAAGCCAGACCTGATTGTCAATCCCGCAGCCTATACCGCAGTTGATAAAGCAGAGTCAGAGCCTACCTTGGCTCACGCCATCAATGCCGTCGCCCCAGGAGTCCTTGGTGAAGAGGCGGCGAAACTGGGCGCCTGGGTCGTGCATTATTCCACCGACTATGTGTTTGATGGCACCAAGCCAGAGGCCTATACAGAAGATGACCTCACGAATCCCCAAAGTGTCTATGGACGCACCAAAAGGGATGGCGAGATCGCGCTACAGGCGAGTGGGGTGCGGCACTTGATCTTGCGAACGAGCTGGGTGGTTGGGGCGCATGGAAGAAATTTTGCTAAGACCATACTGCGATTGGCGCTCGAACGCGAACAGCTGAACATTGTGGCTGATCAACATGGTGTTCCAACTTCTGCGGCCTTACTGGCGGATGTGACGGCTCAGTTGGTTCGGCAGAAACAGCGTGAAGTTGGCGACCACTTCCCCTTTGGATCGTATCATGTAGTGGCAAGCGGAGAGACCACCTGGTGTGACTATGCGCGGTTTGTCGTGTCGGAAGGCCTTGCGGCTGGCAAACCACTCAAGCTCTCGCGGGATGCCATTCGACCCATTCCCTCGTCAGAATATCCCACCGCCGCCAAGCGCCCTGCTAATTCACGATTGGATACCGGAAAGCTGCGCAGAACATTTGGCATGGAATTGCCAAATTGGCAAAGTGGGGTTCACCACATCCTGCAACAGATTTTGGCGGAATCATGAGCCCACGCAAAGGCATCATTCTCGCCGGCGGATCCGGGAGCCGATTGCACCCAGCGACACTGGCGATCAGCAAACAGCTGTTGCCGGTATTCGACAAGCCGATGATCTATTACCCGCTGAGCACCCTGATGCTTGGGGGAATACGGGATATCCTCATCATTTCCACTCCACAAGACACGCCGAGATTTGAGCAACTGCTCGGCACGGGGAAACAGTGGGGCCTGAACCTGAACTATGCAGTACAGCCTTCTCCCGATGGGCTGGCGCAAGCGTTCATCATCGGAGAATCCTTCATCGGAAATGATCTTTCTGCTCTGGTATTGGGCGACAATATATTTTATGGCCATGATTTTCACTGCTTGCTGGGTAATGCCATGGCTCGTACCAAAGGCGCAACCGTGTTTGCCTACCATGTACAGGACCCTGAACGTTACGGTGTTGTCGATTTCGACTCAGGCGGAAAAGTGAGATCGTTGGAAGAAAAACCAAAACAACCGAAATCAAACTATGCCGTTACCGGTCTGTATTTCTACGATCAACAGGTGGTTGACATGGCCAAAAGTCTTAAACCTTCCCTGCGCGGTGAATTGGAGATTACGGATCTGAACCGCATCTATCTGCGACAAGCCCAGTTGAATGTCGAAGTCATGGGCCGAGGCTATGCTTGGCTGGATACTGGGACCCATGAATCGCTGCTTGAGGCGAGCCAGTTCATTGCCACACTCGAAAACCGACAAGGCTTGAAGGTGGCATGTCCTGAAGAAATCGCCTTCAGACAACAGTGGATTGATGCCGCCCAACTAGAAGAACTCGCACAGCCCTTGACGAAAAATGGATATGGGAGGTACTTGCTGCGTGTACTTGAAGAGCAAGTCTTCTGATGAAGGTGACGTCGTGTGAGATCCCCGGCGTGATTCGGCTTATACCCAAGATATTATGAGACTAATGAAGGCTCTGCTTTGAAAGTTTCCATTGCGCGGCAAGTAAAACTGAAATCGGCATAGAAGCATCCTCCTCACAAGATCTCATTTGAACCCCGTCACGCATGTTCTGTGCATTGCAGCAACTCTCCGGCGCGATCGTCAACCTATCGGGCAAATGACGGGGTGAGGTTTCTGCCACCACGTTGCCGTGACACAACTTCTCGGCGGGCTGGAATGTGCATCCAAGATGTTGCTAAATGCAGATATCAAGAGGTTCACGCCAGGAATATGCCTGCGAACCTGAAGATGCGAGCTGGCTAAGATGTGTGGAATTGCTGGCATATTTGCTACCAAAGCAGCTGTGCCTGTGGATATGTTAGCTACGATTGGCCGGATGGTCCAAATTATTGACCATCGCGGGCCGGATGATCAAGGTGTCTGGGTTGGTCCAGGTATCGCACTGGGGCATGCACGACTGTCAATCCTTGACTTGACTGCTGCCGGGCATCAGCCAATGCCCAACGGGGATGGAAGCATTCAGATAGTGTTCAACGGCGAAGTTTATAATTTCGTAGAGTTGCGCGCGGAGCTCAGCGAACGCGGCTATTTCTTTAAAAGTCGTACTGACACCGAAGTTATTCTGAATGGCTATCACTGCTGGGGCGAGCAGGTATTTAGGCGTTTGCGAGGTATGTTTGCCATCGCCCTATGGGATCGGCGCAGTGAGAAGCTCGTCCTTGCTCGGGACCGCGTCGGCAAAAAACCCTTGTTCTATGCCTGGCATGGTGACCTGCTTCTGTTTGGATCGGAAGTCAAAGCCATCCTTGCATGGCCTGGTTTTATACGCGAGCCAGAGTATGAAGGCATCCATCACTATTTGTCGCTGCAATATGTTCCAACGCCGTGGTCGGCGTTCAAAGGTGTGAAGAAATTCCCGAGTGCCTCCTACATGAGCGTCACCCGTGAAGGACGGACCACTACCCAAAAATACTGGGCATTACCTGCACCCTTACAAGCGCGTCACAGGCCCCTGCCGGAGTTAAAGGAAGAACTTCTGGCCCTGCTTGATGAAGCCGTGCGTCTGCGCATGATTGCCGATGTGCCGTTAGGAGCATTTCTTTCAGGTGGTGTTGACTCATCAGCAATCGTTGCCATGATGGCTCGCCACTCCAGTGGCCGTGTCAAAACGTTCTGCATCGGTTTTGATGAAGCGAGCTATGACGAACGTGCCTATGCTCGCATGGTCGCTGAACGCTACGATACGGATCACCACGTGATGGTCGTTCGCCCCAAGGCTGCCGCCGTTCTTCCGCTGCTCACATGGCATTACAACGAGCCGTTTGCTGATCCCTCGGCCATACCCACGTATTACGTGGCACAGATGGCTCGGCAACACGTCACCGTCGTTCTTAACGGTGACGGAGGAGACGAAAGTTTCTTGGGCTATAGTCGGTACTCGCAATGCATGGAAACAGAGTGGATAAATAGCCTTCCTCTGTCATTGCGACAGCTTGCATCTCGTATAGTTCAATCCATCCCACCCGACGTAGACCGCTACCGCGTTTTGCGGGTGGCCCGCCGCTGGCTGTCCTACGTGAGTGAAAAACCCTCTCGTCGTTATGCTCCATCCATGGCGTACTTTTACGATCACGACAAAGTTGCTGGCTACGACTTTCATATGCGATCATTTCTCGCCGATTCGTCACTCGACCTTCTTGAACCCTATTTCAGAGAGTCTAAGTCGTACGTAGGCGGAGCGGCCTGGGCTGATATCCATACCTATTTGCCGGATGACCTTCTGGTAAAGGTGGATATTGCCAGCATGGCTCACGGTTTAGAAGCTAGATCACCTCTATTGGATCATAAACTTATGGAATGGGCTGCCCGCATTCCATCTGCCCAGAAAATGGAAAGCCGCGTGACCAAGTCCATCCTGAAATCAGCATTGGAGCCTTTCCTGCCCAACGACATTCTCTATCGCCCTAAAATGGGTTTTGGTGTCCCGATCGATGAATGGCTCAAAGGCGAACTCAAAGAGTTTGCGTATGACACACTGCTCAGTACTCAAGCTCGTCAAAGGGGGATCATCACACCAGCCTATGTGACGTCCATGCTGGACGAACATTGCGGCGGTATCCGTTTGCACCATACCCGTTTGTGGGCGCTGCTCATGCTTGAGCTGTGGTTTCAGATGTGGATTGATCCCGCCGAAGTACCATTGTCTCCACCCACTACAGCCTCATTGGCGTAAACGCCGAGAGTCAGTATGGCAACACCCGTCTGGCGACACATTTTGCGTGGCGTTAAATCGATATGTGTTGCCCCGCCTGTTGGAACCGGGGGAACTGTCTCGTCTCAATATTGCTACTCCGTATACTTGCGTCACTTGGTCATGGCAGATCAGCATGGCCTCCCGACGGTTCCTCGCACGGTTGTTGAGCTCGGCCCTGGCGATTCCATGGGAATTGGCCTCATGGCGTTGCTCACGGGTGCTGAGCAGTACTATGCCCTTGATGCCGTCCGCCATGCATCGACCGAAACCAACCTTCTAGTTTTTGATGAACTTGTCCAATTGCTCACGGTTCGAGCGCCCATTCCTTCTGGTGGCGAGTTCACGGAGATATTGCCAGAGTTGAGTGACTACCGCTTCCCAACGAAAATACTTAGGGAATCCAGACTCACTCAGGCGCTTGCACCTGAGCGGCTGAAGTGTCTTCGTAATGCCCTGACGAGGAATATGACAACGGCTCCTATTTACTACCTTGCACCGATGGGACGAACGAGTGAAATTCCCGGCAATAGCGTTGACTTGATTGTTTCACAAGCTGTCATGGAGCATATCGACCAGCTTGAGGAAATCTATGCCGAGTGTTACCGTATTTTGAAGCCTGGCGGCTTCATGTCTCACCAGATCGACCTTCGGTGCCACGATACAGCACCTGAGTGGAATGGCCACTGGAAATACTCCGATCTGACTTGGCGTCTGATGCGCGGTGGTCGCCCCTGGTTCATCAATCGCCAACCGTGTTCAACGCATCTCGGTTTGGTTAAGCAGGCAGGGTTCAGTATTAGCGCTGAGATAAAACAATTTGGGAGTTTCGGAATTTCTAATAGGCAACTGGCGAGCCGTTTTCAGTCGCTCTCCGAAGGCGATCTTAAAACTTCCGGAATTTTTGTCGTGGCGAATAAATCTGTGGCCAATATTCATGACTAACCTTCGACTTCGGGCCGCGGTTGACTACTGGCAGGATAAGAAATGTCAAAAAGCGGTGTTTGTGATTCCGTTCTCTATTTCAGATGAAGATGTACTTGCTCTCCGGAACCACCCTTGTTGTGCTTCGATAATTTTCAGAAACCTAGCCCCAACAATAAGGACACAATCTCATTGTTCTTGGCTAGGCTGTTACGCCGATGACGGATTGTCTTGGCAGCTCCCAGAGAATCTGGGCACTTTTATCTTCGTAGGTCCACCGGTGATGCTGACAAAAACGATGCTGAGTCAAGTTGCAAGTACTGGTGCGCGCTCAATTATCTGTGAAAATAAACAACACCACTTTGTCGAGATACCGATTTTCAAATTTTACTTGTGGCATTTAGCAGATAATCTAATCAACAGGATCAGCAATCTTCCAGCAGGTTCGTCAGCGCATCATCTCATTCAAGCAGCCAAAACAATACCAGGAGCCAGAGCGCTGTGGCATCGCGTATTTCGGCGAGATTCGCATGGCCCAAATATGCCACTGTGGGATGTCGCACGATCCCCTGTTTCTGCTGCACCTTTGGATATTGTTTTTTTTCGGGAGTTGCTAAGGCAGGCACATTTGTTAGCATCCACGAACAAGTTCAAGGCAGAGCCAAAACGTTTCATTTTGGTTAATGCGGGTCTGGCAGCTGGAGGGGCAGAACGTCAGATTGTTAACACCTTACGAGGGCTTAAATCTAAAGGCTTTGACGACATCTGTCTGATCGGGGAATATTTGCATCGCTTGCATGGACTCGACTTCTATCTGCCGTTCCTAGAATCTGCCCAAATAGCAGCGTACCCTATAGTCAACACCATGAAAATGGCCGAATGGGGGCTTCAATCAGTCCCCAACCTACTTGGGGAGCTTCTCGCTAAGTTGCCGGGCGCAATGGCCCAAGAAATTCTGAATTTGGCTCAAGAATTCAAGAATCGCCGACCTGCTGTGGTTCATGCCTGGCAAGACAGTACGAGCATCAAAGTGGGTATTGCCGCAGTCATGTCAGGCGTTCCGCGTATTGTGCTCGCGAGCCGAAACCTAACACCGGTCAATTTTGGGTATCACCAAGAATATATGAAACCCGCGTATCAGGCCTTGTCTGAACTGAGTAACCTCATTCTTCTCAATAACAGTTTCGCAGGGGCACTGGACTATTGCCGTTGGCTGGAAATCCCACATGATCGCTTTCAAGTTGTAAGAAATGGTGTGGATCTTATCGGGTTAACTCGCGTGGATGATTCGGTTGTGTCGAAATATCGTCGTTCTCTTGGCATTCCCCCAGATGCTCCAGTGGTTGGCTCTGTCTTTCGCTTTTGGGAAGAAAAGCGTCCTATGCTTTGGCTAAAAGCTGCGAGAGAAATAACAAAATTAGTGCCTGATGCACATTTTCTTCTGATTGGTGAAGGCCCTATGCGTAAAGAAATGGAAAGGTTTGTGCGAAAGACCGAGCTTGAAAACAAGGTGCATATGCCGGGTGCGCGAACGGACATCGCGACACCGCTGTCGTCGATGACGGTGTTTATTTTAACCTCAAAATTTGAGGGGACTCCGAATGTCGTTCTGGAGGCCCAATGGCTGGGGTTACCTGTCGTCGCAACTGATGCAGGCGGTACGCGCGAGGCTATTGAAGAAGGTATAACAGGATGGTGTTGTAGTACCTCTGATGCTGCTGAGATCGCAGAGAAAACCAAGGCCGTGCTGTCAGATAGTTCATTCCTCCAACAATTACGTCAGCGTGGCCCCCGTTTTGTTGATCAACAGTTCGGTATGGACCACATGATTGAGCGCACGTTAAGTCTCTATGCAGCAAAGCATGAGAGCGATCCCCATATCTCCCTTAGCTCTCAGGGTGTCTAGCTAGCACACAAAGAGAAACATGACTAAAACGGCAACCCCGACGTACTGTGCATACCCCTGGCAACAGATGATCGTTGACCTGACAGGTGAGGTAGTGCCGTGTTGTTTCTGGAGTGGCTACGGCAATGTTGGTAAGCCGCTGGGAAATACCAACCTTGCTAGCATCGATGAAATTTGGAACAGCTCGGAGTATCAAGCCTTACGGCGAGCCAATGCCTCGGGCAACCTTGAGAACCATCCGTGTAATCAGTGTGTGGCGTATGCTTGGTCGAACGGAAACTATCCACCCTTCAGTTCCCCTATCCCCTGGCGGCATGAATCTGGCCATTGCTATCTTGTGAAAATACCGGAGAGTTTTACGAAGCTTGCGGGGGAATCGTTGAGCCATGCAGAATTGCTGGAGGACGGCGTTCCCCTGCCGTTCCCTAATAGTGTGCACAATGACATCCGAAAACGAGGAGAGGGGCGCTACTCGGTTTGGGGTCACTCGCTGTACTTTTCCACTTCGGATAATTCTGACCCATCTGACAATGGGCGTCGCTATGAACTGAAAGTGCCCCACGGGCGAATAAGGTTACAAGGCTTGGTTGTCGATTCCGTCTCGGGGCAAAACATACTCAAGGCATGGGAAGAGTATCGAGAGGGGGTTGAGGTCCTGTCGGCCAAGCCGACCATGATCTCGCTGGTATCCACGGCGGATTGTAACATCGATTGCCCCGGTTGCAGTCAGAACATGGTGCGTCTCGTTCGTGTGCAACATCGTGCCGAGACTGTGCCGGATATCCTGGCGCACATTCGCTACCTCTATCAATTCATCTGGCACGGTGGCGAGCCTTATCTCATTAAGCGTTTTCGCCAGTTTGTCGATGATTTCCGTACTGAAGATAACCCCAACCTCGCTTTCGGTTTTACCAGTAATGGCACGATGCTAACTGACAAGGAGCTCACTAAGCTCCGGAAGTTTCCTCGGATCAACGCCAGTATTTCGATAGACAGTTTCCAAAAAGAGACGTTCGAGAAGATCAGGAAAGGGGCGGACTACGATACAGTGTTAAGTAATGCGCTACGCGCCATTTCGACCTATGACGCACCTGACAGGGTGTTTTCCGTAGGCATGATCGTGTGCAAGTCAAATTTCCGTGAGCTGCCGGACAATCTCACGTTTGCGATTGAGCACGATATAGGGCTCAATCTGTCACCCGTAGTAATTTATCCAGTCACCGAGCAGCTCAATGTATTTGAGAATTACCAGCTGCAGACTCAAGGTTGGCAAGAAGCGCTTGATCGCGCCTGCAACATCATGGAGCAGGCAGTGACGGAAAAGAAGCCCTCTGTTCGGCGAGTTGATGCGACGGGCATGCTGGCTGAATTGCAGTCCATTCTTGATCGTGCTCAGCAATGCTACCGTCATAGCACCACCTTGGAAATATTTGTTGCTGACCCTCACCATTCACTTTCTCGGATGATTCGCCCTGGACTTGTCCTCTGCCATGCTCAGACAAACGAGGCTTTGGCCTATTGTGAACTTGCATCAGGCGCCGGCTCCTACGCTATCCAAGTGCCGTATGGTTATTCACCGCAGACTGTCTATTGGGTGTTGGTTCACAATCTAGTTGAGATGACTGGGAGGATGGCCAGGGGCTGGTTTGAACTTAAAGACAAGTGTCTCAACGGGAAAACATTTGAAGATATATCAGTAAAGCCCCTTTCTCTCTCGGTTCCCGAATTCGCTTCAGTAGATCGGCCAAGAAACACCACTTTTGCCAACTATGGTGAGACAACGCCAAACGGCTTGCACGTCAAGGCTCCAGAAGACATTACTCTTGCTTACAACAGCATGACAGCGGAAGAAAGACTCAAGGGGAAGGGGCTTGCAGTACATACCTATCGGCAATATGTGTACTTGGCTGCAATCAGAACGACTAGGCGGATACGCCGGTTTTTTAGCGAATCAAGATAATCTCTGATCTGTCTCCCACCGAAGTTTGGCTCGATCTCCTACAAAGACTTGAAACGTAGATGGGAGGCGACGCCCTCTGTGCCAATATGAGTGGGACACGTTGCCTCTCTTCAATTAGAGTAGAGGGTGGAGGAGACGCCCCCCATCATGCATGCTGAGAAGAAACGCGAGAGTCGAGGAGTTGAAGGCGCTCGCCAGGCGACGGCGAGGCC
>JBGSIO010000114.1:0-5109 GCA_041742455.1 Nitrospira sp.
CGTATGAATTGCCGACTGTCGACAGCGCAGTTATAATGGCGCGACATGGAACCGGAAAATCCCACTCCATTGTCCAACTTGTACGGAGCCACCAACCCGTCTTCGTATATCCCGGCCGACAAAGACTTGGAATTTCTCCAGCGAGACGAGTTGCGTCCCATTCGGATCGGGCTGGAGCTGCTCAAGCCGGAGCTAATTCAGCGCGAAGAGGGGATTCAATCAACAATCGTCGTCTTCGGCAGCGCAAGGCTTCACGAGCCAACGGCTGCCAGACACGCGCTCGCCTTGATCGAAGAGGAGGCCGCTCAGGCTCCTGACGATCCCGACCTGCAACAACGAATGGCGATCGCCCGTCGGCGGTTGAATCTCGCCAAGTATTACGACATGGCACGTGAATTCAGCCGCCTCGTCTCATCGAGCTGTCAAATCGATGGGCGTTGTGACTACGTTATTGTGACCGGAGGTGGACCCGGGATCATGGAAGCCGCAAATCGAGGAGCGGCCGACGTGAACGCCAAATCCATCGGGCTGAATATCACCTTACCGCATGAACAATATCCAAACACGTATATCACCCCGAGCCTCAGCTTTCAGTTTCGCTATTTCGCGATCAGAAAAATGCATTTCCTCATTCGTGCGAAGGCACTCGTGGCGTTCCCCGGCGGGTTCGGCACACTGGACGAATTGTTCGAAACGCTCACCTTGCTTCAGACCGGTAAAACTGAAAGCGTGACCGTCGTCCTGGTTGGACGGGACTTTTGGGAACGTCTCATCAACTGGCCACTGCTGGTTGAATGCGGCCTGATCGCACAGCAGGACTTACAACTTTTTCACTATGCCGAGACAGCTCAGGAAATCTGGGACCTCATCTCACGCCACAATGGAGTATCCACCACATGAAACTCTCATTCTACGGCGCAGCTCGCTCGGTCACAGGCAGCCGACATCTGTTGGAAGTGCCGGGATTCCGGGTCCTATTCGACTGTGGGATGTTCCAAGGCCGACGAGATGAGGCGGGCCGGCGTAACCGCGAGCTGGGATTCGAGCCCAAATCAGTTGGAGCCGTCCTACTCTCACACGCCCATATCGACCATTCGGGCGCCCTCCCGGTGTTGCCACGGAAAGGATTCTCGGGAAAGGTCTACCTCACCAGGGCCTCTGCCGATCTGGCAGGGATCATGCTCGAAGATTCCGCCCGTGTGCAGGAAAACGACTGTCGCTACGTGAACAAGCAGGAAAAGCGGCGCGGAAGAACCTGCGTTCAGCCGTTTTACGACGGCGACGACGTCAAAAAGATTGTCAGGCGGTTTGAGGGCATTCGATATGGAGACCTGCTGAAACTTGCACCACGCGTCACGGCATCCTTCCACGATGCGGGTCATATCTTGGGATCCGCTGCAGTCCGTGTGAAGTATACGGCTCGTGGGAACACCACGACGGTCTTGTTCAGCGGAGATCTGGGGCGATCTCACATGCCGATCCTACGCGATCCAGAACTGCCACCGGTCTGCGATATCCTGATTCTGGAGTCCACCTACGGCGACCGACTGCACGAACAGGCAGGCGAGGAGATGAAAAGGAAGGCCCAGGACCTGATCGCTCATGCGCGGCAACACAAGAGCAAGATCATCGTGCCGGCGTTCGCAGTGGGCCGCACGCAGGAACTAGTTATGCGGATTAAGGAACTAGTGGGTGAGGGCCGGGTCGAACCCATTCCCATCTATATCGATTCACCGCTGGCCGACAAAGCTACGGGTGTGTTCCGGCGCCACCCAGAATGTTATGACGAGGAGACGTTAAAGACGTTTTCTTCGGATGGCGATGTCTTTGCCTCGCGCTACATACACTTTGTGTCGTCATCTGAGGACAGCAAACGGCTCAATGCCATGCGAGGGCCCTGTGTCATCATCTCTTCGTCGGGGATGTGCGAGGGTGGCCGTGTCATTCACCATCTGAAACATGCAATTGAGGACGAAGCCAACGTGATCGTGTTCGTCGGCTTTCAAGCTGAACATACCTTGGGCCGCAAACTGGTCGAGGGCTGGGATGTGGTGCCGATTTTTGGGGTGCCGACGAAGCGCCGAGCTCAGATCGTCAAGTTCAATGGCTTATCCGCCCATGCCGACCGTAATGATCTATTAGCCTATGTCAGAGCGATCAACCCACTGCCCAGCACCGTGTTCGTCGTGCATGGTGAGGAAAAACAGGCCCTCTCCTTGGGCGCTGCAATCCAGTCGGAACATCCCCAGATCGATGTGCGGATTCCGCATCAGGGCAGCACGCATGAAATTTGAGTCGGTGACGGTGAGAGCAATCGCTGGTAAGCGACCCACTCAGTTCGTCCTGTTGTCCTGTGTGGCCATCCTGATAGCTGGCTGCCTTTCTACGGCTGCGGCCCAATCGGATCCGAGCCCTCAACGTCTTCGAGATCTGGGTATCGTCATCGGCTCTTATCAGCCCGGACCTCTCAATGCCATTACCGACGTGGTCGGTGTGAAAGTCGGCCACACGACCCTCATCCAAGGAGACGGGCCACTCAAACCAGGCCAAGGTCCTATCCGCACGGGTGTCACTGTCGTCATTCCGCGCGACGACGTCTGGCACAAGAAGGTTCCAGCCGGGGCCTTTGTCCTGAACGGAACCGGGGAGATGACTGGCCTCCCTTGGGTGGCGGAATCCGGCTTTCTGGAGTATCCCATCGCCCTCACAAGCACCCTTAACGTCCCTCGCGTGGCGAACGGAATCATGAGCTGGATGATCATGCAGTATCCGGAGATCGGGATCTCCGACGACACCCTGACTCCTGTCGTCGCGGAGTGTGACGACAGCCGCTTGAATGACAGTCAGGGGCGGCATGTCTCCGAGCAAGATGTCATCACTGCGCTCGATAGCGCGACAAGCGGCACGATCAAAGAAGGCACGGTCGGGGCCGGGACCGGCATGACCTCGTACGGATTCAAAGGCGGCATAGGCACCGCCTCCAGAAAGCTCCCCGAGAACCAAGGAGCCTACACCGTTGGTGTTTTGGTCAACGCGAATCACGGCCGCAGACCGGAACTTATTGTGAACGGCGTGCCAGTTGGTACCTTGTACGAAGCACCGGCCCAGCTCTCGGGCACGCTATCGCCCGGCCAGAGTGAAGGGTCGATCATCATCGTTGTCGCCACCGATGCACCGCTCGATGGGCGCCAGCTCACGAGGCTTGCCAAGCGCGCCGCACTGGGACTAGCCCGTACCGGCTCCACCGCACGCCACGGCAGCGGCGATTTCATGCTGGCCTTCTCCACGGCCAACGTCATTCCGCACTATCCCAAGGAACCAACCTATAATCTGACTCATCTTGCGGACACGCATCTCAACCCGCTGTTCACGGCCACCGTCGAAGCGACTGAGGAGGCGATTTTGAACGCACTGACGACCGCGACGACTGTGACTGGGCGAGACGGTCATCGAGGCGAGGCGATCGACCTAGGTCGCTTGAAGGCGTTGGTCACCGGGCTGGTCCAGAACTAACCGATTTGTTGTCATACCAAGCCATATCCCGATTGTCTCATTCCCGCATGCTCGACAAACCCATAAATCCTTCCCTATGTGCACCGACACCATCATCTCCGTGAGTCGCATGCCCTTGCTATTTCCTGGCCGGTCTCGCTATCCTTCCGACTGATTCCTGCTGATTCCGAACAGGGGAGGCGAGGTCGATGGGCGAATACCAAATCGGCGGTGGGTTGCAACTGCTGACGGCGGTGCAAAAGACCGAGGCCTTCGGCGAGTTCCTGAAGACGAGGATGATCCATGCCCTCGAAACGGAGGACCCGACGGAACTCCACTATCTCCTCGCACAGGTGGACGATTACCACTCCTACCTCTGGCGGTACTATAAAAAACTCGCACAGACTCGATCTCAGCGGATGGATCCAGGGGTCTGATCCCACATCTCGCAGAGTTTGTGGTTTCTTGTTCTGAACAACGAGGTAGTAACGTGCAATTCGCCTCAGCCCTGTCGAAAACGATCGACACCGAGACTGCGGTTCAGGATGTGGTCGATGCCATTCAGGCGCAACTGGGTGGCACCTCGATCGATCTCGCGTGCTTATTTTTTTCCGCTCATCATGCCCCACAGGCCGAGCTCTTGACCAACATCCTCATGGGTGTGCTCCGTCCTAGGCTCCTCATCGGCTGTAGTGGAGAAGGGGTCATCTCAGGGGTGGAAGAAGTAGAAGGCTCGCCGGCTCTCACGGTATGGGCCGCGGCACTCCCTGGTGTCGATCTCTACCCAGTGCGATCCTCCTTTTCTCCCATGCAAGACCAGTTTCACCTGGCCGGATGGCCGGAACCGGTGGCGGAGGACGCCACCTTCCTCGTGCTGGCCGATCCGTTTACCACCCCAGTGCAGGAGATGCTCGGGCTGTTGGAAGAACGATATCCCCGCGCAAAAGCCTTAGGTGGATTGGCTGGAGGGGGGCAGGAAGCCGGCATGAATCGGCTCGTATTCAACGATGAAATCCTTGATGGAGGGATGGTCGGGGTTCGCTTGTCAGGGGCCGTGGAGATTCGACCGATCATCTCCCAGGGATGTCGCCTCATCGGTGAGCGCTGCGTGGTGACCAAAGCCGAACGTAATCTCATTCACGAACTCGGAGGTGAGCCGGCGCTGGAACGGCTGCAAGCTGTGTTCGAATCATTATCTGAAGAGGACCGCCAGCGCGCTCTTCATCTTGGCATCGTCATTGATGAACATCGGAATCGGTTTGAGCGTGGCGATTTTCTCATTCGGAATTTGCTGGGCGCCGATCGCAGCTCAGGTGCCGTCGCGGTTGGGGAAGTCGTCCAAGAAGGACAGACAGTCCAGTTTCATCTCCGGGACGCCGAGTCAGCCAGTGAAGATTTGAATTCCCTCCTTGCCGCAGACCGATCCGGTCGGCAATCTCCTCCTCTCGGCGCGCTGATGTTCAGTTGCTGTGGTCGCGGTCAGGGACTTTTTGGACGGCCGAACCACGACGCGGGGGCCGTCGCAGAACAACTGGGTTCGATCCCCATGGCAGGTTTCTTTGCGCAGGGCGAGATCGGCCCCATCGGGCATCGGAACTTTCTCCACGGGTATACCGC
>JBGSIO010000115.1:0-18188 GCA_041742455.1 Nitrospira sp.
TCCTCCTTCAGATACCACCTCAGGAGCATCCGACGGGGAGTGCCGCATGCGTCGGTGTTCTTCGAAGACCGGTGGCGAGATCGTTTGGACCATCCTCCTCTCACCGGAGGCCGCACACCGCTTTTTTCAACAGCCCCATAAGGTGCTTAATGGCCTTCTGATAGGTTGGTGCCGCCGGAACTGTTCCATAGTCAGCACTGGCGATTTGTTCTGGGGTAACGGGTGTGACGCACCCTAGTGTGAAGAGAAAAAGCAGCGCGAGGAGACTTCTGAGAAAGGCCTTCACCAGGTAATCTTCTTTGATGGAGCGTGTGCTTCCCTGTCGTTGATTGACGCTATTTTAGAGTACCCAATTTGGGGCAGAGTGCAATTCGGTTGAAGCCTAAGCCAGTCGCATGGTTCAATTAATTTCTTCACACGCTACACATGTTCAGCCGACAGCATTCAGCCCTTGATCCCCTTTGGCGATTCTAACGCCGCCATATCTGCGTAGATTTCCAATGTGCGTCGTGCTGCTTCCTCATCTAGTTTGCTGATAGCAAACCCAACGTGTACGATGACGTAGTCACCTACCCCTGCTTCCGGCACCAAGGCCAACGAGACGGACTTCGTCACTCCGCCGAACGATACCGTTGCAGTGCGAAGCTGATCGTCCTTGATGTTCAGAACCTGTCCTGGGACTGCGAGACACATTCTATGTTCTACCTTCCTTACCGACTATTAATTGGTTCGCGGCAACCACGGCTTGCCCAAGAGATAGCCCGCCGTCATTGGGTGGAACCAACGTATGGCAATACACCGTGAAGCCCGCTTCCTCCAAATATCGTCTCACGAATCTCAAAAGCATTCGGTTCTGAAAACAGCCTCCTGTCAGGACGACGCGAGGTAGACCAGCTGCTTGGGCGACACGCACAGTAGCCACTGCAAGACCGATATGAAACCGCGCGGCAATCTTATCAGGACTAATCCCTCTGCGAAGATCATCCAATATGGCGCTGATCATGAATTGCCAACCGATCAACCACTTGGTATCGGGACTCTGACTGGACACTAAATCCATCGGATAGCCTTCTACCGTTACTCCGCTTGATTCCACTTCTTGCTCCGCGGCAAACTGGACCGCCATTGCCGCCTGCCCTTCGAAGGAAGGTAGGTGGCACAGGCCTGCGAGTGACGCAACAGCGTCGAAGAGTCGCCCCATGCTCGTCGTCCAGGGCGACGCGATGCCGGCCTTTAGCACGGCTGCGAATTTGTCACGCTGATTGTGCGTTACTCTCCAAGAAGGAAGATCCTGCGTCAGCATCTGCTCTCCCATGAGCTCCCACAAGATCGCGGCGGCAGATCGGCCCGGCTCCCTTATGGCCGCTTCTCCGCCTAACAACCGAAAGGGTCTGAGAGACGCAAACCGCATGAACTGTTGATAGCCCGCAATGAAGAATTCTCCGCCCCAGACCTGACCGTCTCCTCCATACCCGGCCCCATCCCAAGCGATGCCCAACACTTCACCGTCGAGTTTGTGTTCAGCCATGCAAGAAGCCACATGAGCATGGTGATGCTGCACGGGAATCAACGGAACAGACAGAGTCGCGGCCAGTTCTCGCGCGAAGCTGGTCGAACGATAGTCTGGATGCAAATCGCACGCAATAGCCTGAGGGGTCACGTGTAGTAATCGTTGGAGATCCTCGACGGCCTGCCGAAAAGCTCTGTCCGCTTCAACGGTGGAAAGATCGCCAAGATGTTGGCTGAGCGTCACGCGATGGCCCGTCAGCAGGGCAACAGTGTTCTTGAGATGTCCGCCCACGGCAAGGACCGGGCTCTGCATTCCATCTGGTAAGCCATCGCTCCAGCGAATAGCCTGAGGAACATAGCCTCGCGCCCGGCGAAGGATCATCACCTCAGACCTGGGCTTGCCAACCTCGCCCCGGTCGTTGCGATCCGGCGTACCTTCAACCACCAACACCACCGAATCATCGACTGGCCTTGCGATCGGTCGATCATGCACGAGGAATGCATCGGCAATGCCTTTGAGTCGAACCCGCACCTCCTGCTCGTCGGTCACGATCGGTTCTTCTGATCGATTACCGCTCGTCGCGACCATGGGACGCTGGAGCGCGGCCATTAAGAGATGGTGGAGGGGTGTTGTCGGCAACATCGCACCGAGATAGCGATTGGCTGATGCCACGGCTTCAGCAAGGGCTGCATCTCGCCGCTTTCGCGCCAGGACGATCGGCGCTTGCGCTGAGCAGAGCAACGCCTCCTCATCTGGAGACAACAGGCAATAGTCTTTGACCGCTTCAAGAGAGGGAAACAGTACGGCAAAGGGTTTCTCCGCTCTCCGCTTACGATCGCGCAACCGCTGAACGGCACCCTTTGAGTTTGCATCAGCCCAGAGCTGAAACCCGCCAAGCGCTTTCACCGCCACAATGAGGCCTTCATCGAGCAGTGCTACTGTCCGCTGTAGGGCTCGCTCCTCATCTGCAATTTCACGGCCCTGCTCATCCCACAAACACAGTCGGGGGCCGCAGCTCGCACAGGCGATCGGTTCCGCATGAAAGCGGCGATCAGCTTCAGCTTCATACTCAGCCCGGCAGGTAGGACAAAGTCCGAACCCAGCCATCGTTGTATTGGACCGCTGATACGGAATCGCCGTGAGCAGGCTATAGCGTGGGCCACATTGGGTGCAGGTGAGGAACGGATACCGGAAACGACGGTCGTGTGGGTCGGCGAGCTCATGCTGACAGTCGGCGCAAGTCGCGAGATCCGGAGGAATGACGAGGACTCGTTGGCCGGATTCCGCACTCTGGTTGATCGAAAAGCCAGCTTCGTGGAGTACTGGAACGACCGTCGTGCTCACTGTCTCGACGGAAGCTGAAGACGGGGCATCGGTGTGCAACCGCCGGAGAAACTCTTCGACGACCGGTACGTTCCCTTCTACTTCGATCAGCACATCGTTTCTCGTGTTCTGCACCCACCCAGTCAGCCCCAACTCACGTGCCAGCCGATAGACGAATGGGCGAAACCCCACACCTTGCACCGTTCCTTCCACATTGACCTGCACACGCTGAGCGAAGGCCCTTCTCATCCCTGCACCACTAACTCGTGGAGCACTACTTCAGGCTGTTCCGGTGCCACAATGACAGGGCCTCCGCAGGCCGAACAGGGCTCGTCGAATCCTGTAATGGCAGTGGTACACCTACAAGTAGGGCACCAGGCTTCGCCCGGGACAGAAATGATGTCCAGTTCCGCCCCCTCAGCCCTTGTGCCTCGGGCAGCCAGTTGGAATGTTGCTTGGAGTGTGGCGTGATCGTGAGTGAGCAGATGCGAGACCGCGCTGACCTTGAGTCGCACTGCGGACAGTCTGGTGGATCTAGTTCCGCTCAGCTTCTCCCCCACAGCCTTCACGACTTGTGTCATCAGATGAAACTCATGCATGACAGGCTTCACATTCCTGGATGATCCGTTTCACAACGTGATCCAACGCCTCGCCCATAGGAGGTGACAACGGTTGGCCGAGTTCAGTATCCCCAACCTCGACTCCGTACACGATGACGGTAGCTGGAAGGACGTCCATTGCCCGGGCCAGCTCGATCGCCTCCGATACCCCGATGGCATGGCTGGAGCGAGGAAAGACTTGTCCACCGATCTGGCTCACCGAAGCATCAAGTCGATAGACACTGCCGGGAGCCTTCCCACCGCGCGCACCATCGATCAGGATCACGACGGACGCACCCTTCATCAGTTCGATAAGGTCAACGCCCACCATCCCCGCTTCGATCACCTCGGCACGGTCACCGATTGTTTGCCGAAGTCGGCGGACAGTCAGAAGACCAACGGCATCATCACCTCGCAGGTCGTTGCCAAGGCCGATAATCCGAATCGAGGAGGAGCGAGGACCGTTTTTTCTCACGCGCTGCTCTCTCTCCTGATTTCCAGATTCAGAAAGTGGGTCGCACAGGAAATGCACGGGTCGTAGCAACGGATGACCCGCTCGCAGGCCAGTGCCGCCTCCTTATCGGGAAGAGAGAGGAGGCGCGGCAGGAACAAACGCAGATCCTGTTCAATGCGACATTGGTTCTGCGAGGTGGGTGGAACGATCTTGGCCTCACGGACGATGCCGTCGCCGTCTACCTCATACCGATGATAAAGAATTCCTCTGGGTGCTTCCGTGCAGGCCATACCGATGCCCGGCTGCACCGTAATAGGCGCTGCCGGTACGGGTGGAGGTTCGTACCGCTCGATCAGTCGTAACGATTCTTCCACTGCATAGAGAATCTCGATCGAGCGGGCGATGATCCCGTGAAATGGATTACGCATAGGCAATGCAACCGCACAGTCGGCCAAGACCTGCTTGGCCAACGGTGTCAAATGCTCGAGGTTCAAGTTCAGACGAGCCAGCGGGCCGACCAGATAGGGCGAGCCTTGCAAGGTGCAGTGGAGGGCGGTGGAATAAGAGACCTGGTGCTCGGTGAAATGTCGCTCGAACTCGTTCACCGAGATCTGCAATCCACTGGAGGCGACGACCTGTCCTTCATTGAACGGATACTCATCGGGGTGTCGGAGCGCGACATCATTGTAGTCAGGAGTAAACTGCAGAAAGTCGAACCCCGCGACCCATCGCACGGTTTCCACCGCCGCATCGCGCGCCCATAAGAGTTCGTCTTTCATCCCTTCCAGCTCACGGCGCAATGGAACCCGCGAGAAGCCTCCCACCTTCACGGAGACCGGATGCACCGACCGGCCGCCAAGTAACGTCATGATCGCATTGCCTGCTTTTTTGAGCCGCAAACCACGAGTCACCACGGCCGGATGGTCTTTCGCCATCGCGATGCCGCTCTCGTACCCGAGAAAATCCGGCGCCTGAAGCAGGTAGACATGCAGCGCATGACTTTCGATCCACTCGCCGCAATAGATGAGCCGCCGCAAGTCTCGCAACGCCCCCTCGACGCGCAGGCCAAAAATCTGCTCGAGTGCATGGACCGCGCTCATCTGGTAGGCAATAGGGCAGATCCCGCAGATCCGCGCGACGATGTCCGGCACTTCGTCGTAATGCCGACCCTGCAAAAAGGCTTCAAAAAACCTGGGTGGCTCGAAAATCTTGAGTTGTACGTCCTGGACTACGTCGCCCTTCACCGTGACACGGAGCGCGCCTTCCCCTTCCACGCGGGCCACCAGATCGACGGCGATGGTCCTCGTGTGCGTGTGCTTTTCAGACATCCAGACCTCGAAGGACGTTCCGCTTCATTACACAGGTCACGTCTTTTTCTCCCAAGCCTCGCTCTCCGTGCGAAAGGGCGACACAGACCCGTTGATGCCGCGAAAACGGCGCATGACTTCGACGGGGATCAGTTGCAGCTCGCGATGGAAGCGCGTTGCGAGCGAAACCGTGTTGGGTGGAAGACCTGGACCTTTCCGTTCTCCCTCGCTTGGCCCAAAGCAGCCGTAACAGTCACGACCCATGCCGGGACAGATGGCCCCACAACCAGTCCGCGTGACTGGCCCGAGGCAGGGTATCCCTTTCGCCACCAGCACACAGACATGTCCCCGCCGCTTGCATTCCAGGCACACACTGTCGCCCGGCAAACGAGGCTGGACCCCCACCACGAGATCCGTAATGACACGAAGCAGCTGATTCTTATCGATCGGACAGCCCCACAGCTCGAAATCCACATGAATATGTTCGGAGATGGGAGTGGATGTACTGAGGCTCTGAATATATTCCGGACTGGGATAAACGGCCTGTTTGAACGCCTCGACATCGGCCCAGTTGCGCAAGGCTTGAATCCCGCCGGCCGTCGCGCAGGCCCCAATCGTGATCAACACCTTCGCCTGTTGCCGCACCGCGAGGATACGATGGGCATCTTCTGCGGTGGTGATCGACCCTTCCACCAGCGCGATGTCGTATGGCCCGGGCTTCATCTCGCTGGAGGCTTCGGGGAAATAGGCAAGATCCAGCGCCTCTCCCACGGCAAGGAGGTCTTCCTCAAGATTCAGGATGCTGAGCTGGCATCCGTCGCAGGAGGCGAACTTAAAGACCGCCAGCCTTGGCCGTTCTCGCTGTGCCTCCGGATTGGACATTGTTTCGTTTCAGACTCCTGTTCGGCCCAACCACTGCGCCACTCGATCGTAGCGCATAACCGGTCCGTCTTTGCACAAGAAGTACGGACCCATTTGACAATGACCGCAGAGACCGATGCCGCATTCCATATGCCGTTCGAGCGACACATAAATGGCCGTCGCCGGAATTCCGCGCCTCATCAGAATGGGCACTCCCAGGCGCATCATGATCTCAGGCCCGCACATCAGGACCGTACTCTTCGCAGGATCGATCGACACCTGTTCGAACAGTTCCGTCACTACACCGACGTGATAACTCCAGGTCTTATCCGGCTGATCGCTCGTCAACAAGACTTCGGTATCGGGATGCCGTCGCCAGGCATCGAACCGCTCGCGATAGAGGAAGTCGTGCGGTGTCTTGACGCCGTGGAGAATCTTAACGGCTCCGTATTGATTGCGCCGTCTGAAGATAGACTCAATGGCCCCGACGACCGGGGCGCATCCCAGCCCACCGGTCACGATCACGACATTCCGTCCCTTCGCCTCGTCCAGCGGCCAACCTTCTCCAAACGGACCACGGATGCCTAAGGTCACACCAGGCTGGAGATCGGCAATCGCCTTCGTGGTTCGGCCCACGGCACGAATGGTATGGTCGAGCAGCTCCGGTTCATCTGGGTCGGACACGATGGAAATCGCCACCTCGCCGACTCCGAACAGATAGACCATATTGAACTGGCCGGCCTTGAATCGAAATCGGCGTCGGACTTCTTCATCGACAAGCTGCAAACGGTACGTATTGATATCTTCGGCTTCTCGGATCTTCTCCACGATCGTCGCCGGATGGATGACATAGGGATTGACCATTGACTTAACCTCCGACATACGCTGCTACGTACCATCCTTATGTTGGAGAGCGATGGGCGGCTGGACACCCGGCGTCAGCAAAGCCTGTAATTCCTCGGTCAAGTCGATCCCGACCGGGCACCACGTGATGCAACGACCGCAACCGACGCAGCCGGACGTGTCGAATTGATCGATCCAGGATGCGAGCTTGTGCGTCAACCACATCCGGTACCGATCCTTGATCGTCGGGCGAATGTTCTTCCCGTGGATATAACCGTGCTCCTGCGTAAAACAGGAATCCCACAATCTGGCATGCGCGGTGTCCTGATGCGAGAGGTCCGGTGTTTCCTCGACCGTGTGACAAAAGCAGGTCGGGCAGACCATCGTGCAATTCGTGCAGGCAAGACAACGCCCTGCTACGTCGTCCCATCGAGGATGCTCGTGAGCCTCATAGAGGGCTTGCGGCAAGCGTGAGTGATCCAACCGTCGGATCTGGCTCTGGGCACACGCATGGATCGAACTTGCTGCTGCACTAATCAGTTCGTCCGACGCGGCAGGCAAAAGGATGGTTGAGAGAATATCGCGGCCGGCTTCGCTGCCCGCTTCGACCATGAACTGCTCGTCCACTTCGGTTAAAGCGAGATCGTATCCGCGCTGAGCACGAGGGCCGGTCTCCATCGAGGCACAAAAACAGGTCGCCAACGCCCTGGTGCAATTCACGGCGATCACGAAAAGCCCTTCCCGGCGGGTCGCGTAGTAGGGATCCCGATACGTCTCGTTCAGGAAAATCCGGTCTTGAATGACCAGTCCGGCGAGGTCACAGGCGCGGGCGCCGATGACAGCCACCTTTTCCGGCTGAGGGAGCGTTGGGCTCGTGGTGAATCCATCCTTGCTCCGCTTGATCTGTAAGAGCGGCTCACGCGGCGCAAAGACGAACGGCTTCAGCGATTGCGGTCCATGAACGACACCGAAGATTTCCTGTGAGCCGGTCTGTTCCAGCCGGTAGCGTCCCGGTTCCTGTTGATCACGCCAACCGATCGGCAGCTCGGACACCGAGCTGATCGTCTCCCAGACAACGGATCCTTCTCGCACTATGGGCCCGACCACTCGATACCCCTTCGCGCTCAAGGTATCGAGCAACCGTTGGAGGTCGTCCGCCGGTAGGACAGCACACGTTTCTGAGGCAGTCGCCATGATACGAATTCCCTCGTCGCGATCCAACATGGTGGCCTGACGTTTCACTCACTATGCTAAGGGTTCGTCCTGGCTCTTGCAAGACAAGGCTCATCATCTCTGAGCGGCAACTTTCATGAGTCGGTATGGACTACAACTCAGAATCCTTTGCGTCTAGTTATCCGGACATGACTAGCAGCTCGGACTCTCTACGCCTTGCATTCGAAACCGACGATTTCCCGCTCCGCCTCCAGCCAATCATCAAGCGCATAACCCTGTCGGTAGCCACGCTCGGCATAGAGTTCATAGGCGCGATCGGTGGTGCGAGCTTGTCTGTCATCAGGAGGCGAAACGGGTTGGCTATGGACCGGTTCCTTCTGGGGCACATCAGGCTCCGGGCTTTGAATAGGTTCGGAACGTTTCTTCCTGCGGGGCTCTTTCGCGACGAATGGTTGCCTCGTCCTATTTTTCCTTCCTTGATCGCTACACGGGGGAGTTGCACGCGGTCGAGCTCGACACCGCGTAGAGGCCAGGACCTTTCATCGTCAGTCGGACTTGTCCCGTTCGGCTCATGCGATCCAACTCACAAAACACCTGGTTCCAGGTCAGACCGGAACATTCAAGGACCAGTTCTTCGAGCTGGCCACCGGGGGAACGAATTATGACTTTCATGATGCGCCTTCCTTCTCTCTCATTGAGCCTGAAGACAACTTTTGCTCTCAAGGAACAGAGAAGCTCCTTGTGCATCTTGGATGCCACTCGGGGTGGCCGATGAGACGCCAATACCAATTGCCTGAAAACGATGCTCTTGCTGGCATGCGGTGCTATGGTCAGCAACCGATCGACACGGACACCCCAGCATAGGCTGGGGTATTTCGGGGCAATGCTGGAGGAAATCCTGAGGCAGATTAGCGCACGTACCAAGACGCCCTCTACGTGCGGTTCACGTCAAAGCATTCTCTTGGAGAGAGGCACCAGGATAGCGAGGTGAATCCACACGCTCACCAGGTCACTTTGAACCCTGGTAGGGATCGTCGAAGCTGGTCCCACACTCCAGACATCGAACCTTGCCGGTCCGCTTGCCGCCCCTGGTCAGGACGTCATCAATGAGCCGTTGGTGTCTGCAGCAAACGTTCGAGATGGTCTTGCTGGATTTCCGACCGGTTTCTTGAATCATGTGGGTTTCCATAGACACCTCCGCTTCTTCGAGCGTCGAATGGTCGTCTCCTGGCACTGGTTGAGATTCGTCCATTGAGGCACTCCGGCCACATATCTCGTGAGACTAGGCAAAGACGACCCTAGCACAGTTCCCCATTTGGCAGACCTAGGGATTCCCTAGCCCAGTGCGACTATTTACAGAATGTTTACAAAGGAGCCGGCGATGACGAGGAAGCCGCGACCGGGACGGCGCGAGGCCCTGTACCCGATCCGTCCCGTCGCCATCCCGCGTCACCCGAACCTGCCCGGCTCGACACAAGTCATCGATCGCGAGAAACACTTGGTTCCACGTCAGCTCCGGACATAGGGTCACCACCTCTGCCATGGAACACTCGGTGCCGAGTTGCTCCAACGCACGGTGCACGCGCACCTTGATGGCCACGAGTTTCATATGACACCCCTTTGATGAATTCGACATTCCATGCGGCGCATCGTAGGTGAAAGAGTCGCTGAGAGATACTAGGTAAAGTCTAGTGGATCCCCGATTTATTCATTGTTTGTGGGAATTGATCTGGGCTGCGAACCTGTACCCGATGAGACTCCGATCTGTAGATTTCGTCATCTGCTGGAAACCCACAGTGGGGAAAGGCTTTTTGCGTTTATCTGAATGTATCTCGCCGAGCAGGGCGTGCAGAAAGTCCTCTCAGGGAGCGGACATGATGCGTGTGGATCAGGAGGTTCTGCCGATTGAGCACGCCGACCTTGTCGAAAATATTCGTCATGTGATGCCGGACCGTACTGTCACTAATCGACAACTGGTAGGCGATCTCTTTGTTCGAGAGGCCCTGCCCTACCAACCGGATAATCTCACGTTCCCGCTCCGTCACGGCGTCGAGCCACACCGGCGGTGGTGCGTCGGCGCCACTCTTCTTCTTGACCGGGGGGCCGAGGTCCAGCCCCACGGCGCCATCCCGTTCTCCATAGGCCTGGGGCGGGGCGGGGTCATTCAGCGCCTCAATCACTGCCAGCATGACGGTGGGCGGTTGAACCTTGAGGATGATGCCGTCAACACCGGCGGCAAACGCCTCACGCGTACGGGCCTGGTCTACAAACCCGCATAACAACACGATCTTACTGGTCGGGGTGGACTCCCGAATCTGCTTGATGGTTCCGATGGCGTCGTGTCCGGTCTCCAGGTCCAGGATGACCACGTCTGGTCGTGTCCCGGTGGGGAACCCGTCCGGTATCCTCCACTGGTACGGGGGCACGACCATTTGGACGGTCGCGCGACCCTCAAGAATTTTCTGCAAGCCCAACCCCACGAGCCACTGACGGCTCAGAATCGCGATCATGAGGGATGGACTCACCGCGCTGGTGCCAATCATGACGTTTCGTTAATCAAGACGGAGCACTGGGTGGCTCCTCCTATTGGGTTCGGATGGTAGGTCGTTCGGCAGAAAACAACTCAGACAGCGCACGAAGGATCACACGGAACGTGACTGCCCCTCCAGCGATGGCCAGGGTCGGTTCAGGCATCTCACGTACTTCTGGACTCATTTCACGTCGCATCGATCCCCCTGCTGCTGCAATAATTTGCAGAGAGGTTCTATGGAGCCGGTCCCGCAGGGGAAGCCGCGACCGGGACGGCGTGCTGGGCCTGCACCCGATAGGTCCTGTCGCCATCCAGCGTTACATGAATCTGCCCGCTTCGACTCAAGTAATCGATCGCGAGGAACGCCTGGTTCCACGTGAGCTCCGGACAGAGGTCCACCAACTCTTCCATGGAACAATCGCTCCCGAGCTGGTCCAACGCACGGTGCACGCGCACAATGATCGCCGCGAATATCATAAGGAACCCGCTCCTTTATGAAGCCTACGTACAATGCGGGGTATCATAGGGTGAAAGAATTGCAGAGAGATACTAGGGAACGCCTAGTTGAGTGGTGAAAAATTGCTGGAATGAGTGTGTTGAACTAGGCGAGGAACGAACGATGAAGCTGGTCAGAGGCTCACCAAGCCCTCACTCACGGCATACCGGGTGAGCTCGGCAACCGAATGGAGATCCAGCTCCTCCATGATCTTGGTCCTATGGAATTCCACGGTCTTGATGGAGATGTGCAACATGGAGGCGATCGACCTGGTGCCCTTCCCCTCCGCGATGAGTTGCAGCACTTCCCGCTGCGCGCGGCGTGAGGGCGGTCACAGGCCGTTTACAGACAGGTCTCTCTGATGGATGGAGTGTCGCCCCCATCATATCCTTGGTCACCGACGGAGTCATGTAGTGTTGACCGTTCAGGACTGCTTGGATGGCTTGCTTCAGCTCCGATGTCGCAGATTGTTTGACTAGATAGCCTGCAGCACCGGCCTTAAAAGCCTCGGTCACATAGGTGGGGGTTGCGTGCATGGTCAAGAAAATCAGTTTGCTGTCCGGCACCAGTTTCGTGAGCTGTCGTGCGGCGTCCAGGCCATTGAGCAGGGGCATGGAAATGTCCAAGAGTATAATGTCCGGCCTCAGCTTTTTCGCCTCCTCGACCAAAGCTCGCCCATCTTCGACCATGCCGACCACGTCCCCTTCCTCTGCCACCAGTCTTCGGAGACCGGCCAGCACGAGTGAATGGTCATCCGCCATCAGGATACGAGGACGCGTCATGGGGTCTGCTCCTGGGATGGAATCCAGGCACACACCTTAGTCCCCTCCGCCGGCCTGGAATGGATGTTCAGAAATCCGTTCAGCAACCGCAATCGCTCCCGCATGCTGGTCAACCCCAGCCCCTTCTGATGGCTGCTCTTATCCTGGTGAGCAAACCCTGTCCCATTGTCCGTCACCGACAGCCCGATTCCTTTCGAGGACCCGCTCAACTTGACCAGGACTTCCGTCGCATGGGCATGTTTCGCCACGTTCTGAAGTCATTCCTGGAACACCCGGAACAAGCACGTGGCGACATCGGTACTCAGCGAATCGGGCACGTCTCTGACTTTCAGCGTAATGTCCAGACCGCATCGCTTCATGGCCTGATGAACATGTTCATCGAGCGCCGCCTGCAGTCCGGCATGTTTCAACAAGGAGGGGTGCAATCGATGGGCTAAATTGCGCAGGTCGTCAGAAAGCTGCGCCAGTTGTTCGCGAATCGGCTCCAAGGCCCTGCCGAACGCGTCCGGCAGGAGCGGGGGATTCCTCCTGAGGTCCTCCAGATCAAGGGCCACGGCGACCAGCCGCTGGCTGAAGTCGTCGTGCAGGTCGCGCGCGATCCGCTGACGCTCGGTGTCCTGAGCCGTGAACAATTTGTCCGTGAGCACTTGCAGCTCTTCTCGTTTTTTGTTGAGCAACATCTGGTTCTGCTGCAATGCCAGCTCGGCCCTTTTGCGCTCGGTGATGTCCTGCACCTCGATGACTGTGCCGACCGGCTGGCCGAGTTCATTGCGAATCGGGCTGGCCGTAAAGGCGACACTGTAGAAGTGGCCGTCTTTGTGGACGAATACCTCTTCGCCCTGCTCGCGATCGTTCTTCGGAAAAGCCTGATCGATCGGGCACTCGCTCAGAGGATAATGCGAACCGTCAGGACGGGTGTGGTGAACGACATCGTGCAGTGGGCGCCCCATGACCTCCACCAGTGCGAAGCCAGTGAGAGCCTCGGCGGCGGGATTCATGAACACACACTGCTGGCTATCGTCCATGATGAACAGCGCGAGCGCCGCATTGTCAGTGACCGTCTTATACAGGCGGCGCTGCTCGGCGAGTGCATGCTCACGCTGCTTGCGCTCGGTGATATCCACGACCGAGGCAAGCACCACCGTACCTGAGATTGTCTCGATCGGACTCAGCCCAATTTCGATGGGAAACTCGCTTCCATCCTTGCGCAGCCCATAGAGGTCTCGCCCGCGGCCCATCGTTCTGACTTCCGGAGCCTCCTGATACGCCTCCCGCAGACCGGCATGGTCCCCGCGAAGGCGCTCAGGCAGCAGCGTTTCTACAGGGTTGCCGATGAGTTCCTCTCGGCGATAGCCGAACTGTCGCTCGAGCTGCCCATTGACAAGGACGATCCGGCCTCCGCCATCCACCGAGAGGATTCCGTACGGGGCCGACTCCACGACCGTCCGAAATTGCTCTTCGCTGTGCCGCAACTCCGCCTCGGCCCGCTTGCGTTCCGTGATGTCCGTTTCAGATCCCACCATGCGAACCACTCGGCCTTGTGCGTCCCAAACGGCAATCCCCCGGTCGCTGATCCAGAAATAGGTTCCGTCCTTGCGCCGTGTACGATATTCACAGTGAAACGCAGGTATCTCCTTATTGAAATAGGATTGCAGCGTGGCCATCACCCCTGGGGAGTCTTCAGGATGGATCCGAGACGACCATTCCGTTTCGTCCACCCCAATCTCCTCTTCGCGGTAGCCACGTAACTGCTTCCACCGCGCGGACAAGAACACGGTATGCCTGGCAACATCCCAGTCCCAGATCCCATCGGTTGTCCCAGTCGCGGCAAGCTGCCACCTTTCTTCGCTCCGATGCAATGCTTCTTCCGCCCGCTTCCGCTCGGTAATGTCGTTGCGGATCGTTATCATGCAGCGTTTTCCTCCTAGAGTGATGACTTCCGATGAAATAAGAAATTGACGCCAGTCTCCGCTCTTCACCCGCATCGAGAGTTCGTGATTGCGGATGAGGACTCGACCGGAAGGCCTTGGCAAACAGCTCTTCTTCAGCCGACGATACCGCGCGACCACGACAAGTGCTGTCGCCTATGCCCCACCCTCTTGCACAGGATTGAGGACTTTTTCGTCATCAGCGCTGTTGAGCACCCATCCTTCTTTGATATTCCGCAATGGGGGCAAACGATGTGCCGCTTCCCATTCATGATTGGTCAACATCCGATTGGAACGGTCCCGGCACCGGTCGTTCACCAACGGGATCCCTCGTCGACATCGAGCCCGACCCGCTTTAGGCAAGCGCGTAGCCGCTCGATTTCGGCAAGCAGGTCGAGCATCACGGCGACCGCCTCCGTGCTCGCGCCGAAATCCCGTTGCAGGCGCGAGACTCGGCGAGCACAGAGGAGATCCGACGCGCGGAATCGCCAGCTCGACAGCTCCGCCCCATGCGGCGTCAGCACCTCCACCTCAACCAATTCCGCAATCCACGAGACCTCGGCGGGGCAAGCTCTCGCGAAGTCCTCCAGCGACAGCACCGCCTCATCGCCGATCACGCTGCCTGTTAGAATGTCCGGCTCCATAGAACACCTCCTCATACCCCGAGGGCCTGGCGGGGATTGAAGGCCAGGTCTCGGGCCATCGCATGATACAGCTCCTTCGCCCGCTCCGTGTCCGCCCGCGGCAGCACCACGTCCAGGACGAGATAGAGATCACCCCCTGGTTCGCCGGGAATACCCCGCCCTTTCAGCCGGAGCCTCCGCCCGCTTTGCGAACCCGGAGGAATTTTCACCTCAACCACGCCGACCGGAGTCGGCGCTTTGACTGTCGCGCCGAGGGCCGCCTCCCACGGGGCAAGCGGCAGGGTCAACGAAAGATCGTGGCCCTCCACACGGTACAAGGCATGGGGGTCGAAATGAACTTCCAGATACAGATCACCTCCGGGCGCTCCACCCGCTCCCGGCGCGCCCTGGCCAGCCAGACGGATCAGTTGGCCATCGCGAATGCCTTTGGGAATCCGCACGTTGAGCGTGTGTTCGCGCAACACCACGCGGCCCTGCGCATCCAGTTGCGGCGCGCGTAGCGTGATGGCGCGGGTCGCCCCATGAAATGCGTCTTCGAGCGGAATGACGATCTTCGCATGACGGTCCTCGCCGCGAGCCCGGTTCGCATCGCCTTGACGAGCAAAATTGCCGAAGAGACTCGAAAAGAAGTCGCTGAACTCGGCGGCTTCCGCCGTGGAGAATCTGCCGGGGGCGAATTCGAATCCGGCCCCCCAATCGGGTGGGGGCGTAAAGTCCTGTCCTGCCCGCCAGCGAGTCCCGAGTTGGTCGTAGGCAGCGCGCTTCTCCGGGTCCTGCAGGACTTCATACGCTTCACCGATTTCTTTAAAGCGCGCCTCAGCTCCGGACTCCTTGCTGACGTCCGGATGATACTTGCGCGCCAGGGTGCGATAGGCCCGCTTGATCTCCTCGGCTGTGGCCGTTCGTCCGACACCGAGGGTTTTGTAGTAATCCTTGAATTCCATAGCGCCTCATTTCCGGCTGCTCAACCGATCACGCCGGGGATTGTTGATGCCATGACGATCTCGACCGTCGCAATGAACCTCCCGCCGTCATCTCCGCATAGACTGTTCAAGTTCCAGGATCATAGCGGTGGTTTTCATCACCGCATCGGGATTGAGCGAGATGCTATCAATGCCCTGCTCGACCAAAAACTTCGCGAACTCCGGATAGTCACTGGGGGCCTGACCACAGATCCCGATCTTTCTCCTCTTCGCATTCGCCACTGTGATGACGCTGGCAATCATCGACTTCACAGCCTGATTCCGCTCATCAAAGATCTGCGCAACGATCTCAGAATCTCGATCCACACCTAAGACCAGCTGAGTCAGGTCATTAGAGCCGATCGAAAACCCGTCAAATACGACGGCGAACTGCTCGGCGAGAATGACGTTGCTCGGTATTTCGCACATGACGTAAATCTCGAGGCCTTGCTCCCCTCGTCTGAGTCCGTGTTTCTCCATTTCAGCAAGAACCAGTTGCCCCTCCTCTACCGTCCGGCAGAACGGAATCATCAGTTTCACATTGGTCAATCCCATCTCTTCTCGTACCTTCTTCATCGCTCGGCACTCCAGAGCAAAACCAGCCTGATACCGTGGGTTGTAGTACCGAGACGCCCCACGGAAGCCGAGCATGGGATTTTCCTCGGTCGGCTCATATCGCCTCCCCCCGATGAGGTTGGCGTACTCATTGGACTTGAAGTCACTGAGCCGCACGATCACGTCTTTGGGATAGAAGGCCGCCGCGATCATCGCCACGCCCTCGGCGAGCTTGTCGACAAAAAATCGTGGCTTGTCCGGATGGCCGACGGACACCCGATCGATCTCGGCCTTCACTGCAACGTCGTCCAGTCGGGCATAGTCCAGCAAGGCCAGCGGATGGGCCTTAATGTATGTACTGATGATGAACTCTACCCGCGCGAGGCCCACGCCGTCGTTTGGGATCACGGACAAGCTGAACGCCTCCTCTGGGTTCCCGACATTCATCATGACCTTTGTCTTGGGACGTTGCAGGCCCTTAAGGGTGACACGGTCCACGTCGAAGGCCAGTTTGCCTTCGTAGACAATCCCGATATCTCCCTCAGCACCTGACACAGTGACCATCTGTCCATCCTTCAGCACTTCAGTGCCTTTTTCAGTCCCCACCACAGCCGCCAACCCCAACTCACGGCTGACAATCGCGGCATGACAGGTGCGCCCACCCCGGTTGGTCACAATGGCAGCAGCTTTCTTCATGATTGGCTCCCAGTCTGGATCGGTCTTGTCTGTGACCAACACTTCGCCTTCCTTGAACTGTTGAAGATACTGGGCGCTCTTGATCATCCGGACCGGACCCGACGCAATCTTTTCCCCGACACTTCGTCCTTTCACCAGTACTCGACCCCGTTGCGTCAACCGGTAGGTCTCCATGATGTCGCAGTCTTTCTGAGACTGCACGGTTTCCGGGCGCGCTTGGAGAATGAACAACTCACCAGTATGTCCGTCCTTCGCCCACTCCATGTCCATCGGACTCGGCCGGCCTTTCTTTGCGCTGTAGTGGTCCTCAATTACGCAGGCCCACCGCGCAAGTGTGAGGATGTCATCGTCACTCATGGCAAACCGGGCGCGGTCATCCTGAGGCACCGGGACGTTCTTGACCATCTTGCCACCACCCACATCGTAGATGAGCTTAAACTCCTTGGTTCCCATCATTTTCTGCAGAATCGGACGGAAGCCTTGTTTCAGCGTCGGCTTGAACACGTAGTACTCGTCCGGATTCACCGCACCCTGAACGACATTTTCCCCCAAGCCATAGGCCGCATTGATCAAGACGGCATCCTTGAAGCCCGTTTCGGTATCGATGGAAAACATAACGCCCGACGTCGCGAGATCGGAGCGCACCATCCGTTGCACGCCGATCGACAGCGCGATCTTCAGATGGCCGAACCCCTTGTCCGCTCGGTACGAAATGGCTCGATCGGTAAACAGCGAGGCAAAGCAGCGTTTGCACGCGTCCAGCAACGCCTGAGGTCCTTGGACATTCAGGTAGGTCTCCTGCTGGCCGGCGAAGCTCGCATCAGGAAGATCTTCGGCTGTCGCGCTGCTCCGGACCGCGACGTCCACAAGATCGTGACTGCCGCTGCTGAGCCGAACGTAGGCTTCGGAGATCGCCTGCCGGAGGTGTGCGGGGAGAGTCGCTGCGAGAATCGCGTCCCGCACCTGCCGGCCTCGCTGCCGCAAATTGGCGAGGTCCTGTGTATTCAGGCTTTGAAGAATCTCTTCGATCCTCCTATCCAGCTTCGTCACCAGGAGAAACTCTCGATAGGCGTCTGCGGTAATGGCAAAGCCGTTCGGTACCTGAACTCCCTGGGACGCAAGTTCGCGATACATCTCACCCAACGAGGCATTTTTCCCTCCGACAAGCGGAATATCCTCAATGCCGATTTCTTCGAACCAGCGGATCGAGGACACGTCATGCGCGACCACTGCCATGGAGCACCTCTCAATGTGTTCTCTGTTTGCATCTGGAGTTTGTCCTCCAGCACCTGAGGATGACATCGCCAGCTATAATTCAGTCCTTTCGGTGCGTCCTAGCTTTCTTTCGCAGGCTGTTGACAAAGTCCGCCCGCGGCGTTCTCGAGACGCTCAGAGGCTCAACGTACGGCAGAGAGTACGATTCGCCTCTTCGCTTGCTGCGGCCTTGCTGGACGGCCTTTCTGAACAGCCTGCAGGATATTCGCGTTCCGTCTGTGATCGTCCACGACGCTTCATTTCTGGGTCG
>JBGSIO010000116.1:0-36973 GCA_041742455.1 Nitrospira sp.
ACGTTGGCAGTGACTCCCCCCTGACACACCGCGAGCGCACTATCCCCATAGTTCCACTAGCAAACTCGTTCAACTTGTAATCAAAGTCTGGCTTCCTGCCCGCTGTAGAATACAGCGTGATGCTTCATGTTTAGAGGCCAGACTCGGGAACTTCAGGGAGCTGGTCTTAGTCTGACGAACATGCCACAGACACTTATCACGATGATGGCCAAGCGGACCATGATGGATCTCCCAAGCGAACACCCCATCTGTAGCTCGGTAACCATAATGCGCACCTCCTTACCTTCCTAATTGACATGAATCCGTACTCATCATCATGAAGTCCTTACCTGATCGATTATGAGGCGAGCGTTTTGCTGCATTGAAAGGAGATGTACCTTGTGTAAGTCACCGCCTCATTGCCAAATCGTAAATTCCGTGTGACATCTCCTCACGCGAAAAGTTTACCGACCTGTAATAGCCAGCTAACGCCGGTGCAACGGACGCTTGGTACCTTGAGGCCAATACAAATATTAAAAGGAGGATCCCATGGTAACAGTCGGCAATTTGATGCAGAAAGAAATGGTGACGGTGGACGTCGGCACCTCGGTCGTCGAAGCGGCGAAGTTGATGCGAGCCTGCAATGTTGAGAGCGTGTTCGTTACACGTCAAGCCCAGATCATCGGCATCGTGACCGAATCAGATATTGTCAAAAAGTTCGTTGGAGCAGAGAAAGCCGCGTACTTCGTGCCGATTGAAGAGATCATGAGCAGCCCGATCCCAGGCATCGAGGAGCGGCGGCCATTGACGGAAGCTGCGGACCTCATGGATAGGCATCGTACGCTCCACCTCGGTGTGACCAAAGGGGGTGCGCTCGTCGGTCTGGTGTCGGTCCGTGATTTTCTCCGACCGGTCTCTATCGATGAATTCTAGGCTCGCTTTGAGATAGCGCTTCCTCGATGAGGTCGCTCCTCTCCCTCCCTTCCCAGTCGCCAATCCCGTGAGCAACCGACTGACGTATTCCTCTCGGCTCAGCAGGGGTTGCAATCCCTGCCTACATGCGTTTAGAAGTAGAGTCTCTCCTTCCTCCATGCAGGTCCTACAATGGCTCGACCTCTCGCAACTTCTTCTCAGCAACCTGCTTCAATCTCGGCTCAAACCGAACGTGAGCTCAAACTGACCGTCGAATCCAACTTCCACCTGCCTCGGCTACCTGGTATTCCAATGCCTCGACGGCTGCTGATCTCGACCTATTACGACACGGCCGCCTATGACTTGGCCCACGCACGGATTACCTTGCGCCATCGCATCGAGCGAGGAAAGCACTCATGGCAGCTTAAGATTCCATTGGGGGAGGATCGGCAGGAAGTTGAGGTGGCCGGCGACCAGTCCGATCCACCTGCCACATTACGTGGATTACTGGTTGTTCCTCTTGCGCATCGGAAACTCCTACCCGTCGTGACACTGCGAGTCTGGCGGACCGGCCTGCTGGTTCGCCATGGCCATGTTGCAATCGCTGAGATCGCCCTCGACACGGTGTCGGTCATCAAAAACGGCCGGACCATTCAGCAGTTTCGCGAGCTCGAAATAGAACAACGACAGGGCGATGAGACTGCACTTCGTTCCCTTGAGCGGCAGATGCGCGAAGCCGGCGCGTCCGACCATGACGGGCGGCCCAAGTTCTTTCGTGCCCTCTCGCTGCAAGCTCCCACCCCGGCACCGCAACCTGGGCCAAAAGCGCCGGTGATTGAGCATTTGACGTGCGCACTCACACAGCACCTCAAGTGGCTTCTCGCCCATGATCCCGGCACGAGACTCAGGACTGAGAGCGAGAGCCTGCATCAGATGCGCGTGGCAACAAGGCGCCTGCGGGCGGTGTTTCGTACAGCTCGTCCAATCCTGCTGTCCGCATGGGTCGCCTCACTAGACCAGGAGCTCGATTGGTTGAGCGAGCTATTGGGAACGGCCCGCGATCTCGATGTCCAGATTGCCTATTTTATGGAGGAATCTGCTGGATTGGACGCACGAGATCGAAAGTTGTTGGCTACCTTCATCTCCCATCTTCGATCTCAACGGGATGCCGTGCAACAGATGGTTCTAAGCGAACTCTCCAGCGCCCGATACCTCGATCTCGTCAGGCGACTGCAACAAGCCGCACACGACCCTGCAGTCATCGAGTCTCCCTTGACTGTGCGCCAGCTAGCTAGGCAGGCCTTCAAGAAATTGCGCAAGGCGATTAAGGGTCTGAGAGCCTCTCCCTCTGATATCGCGCTTCACAAAGTCAGGATCAAGACCAAACGCGCCCGCTATGCCGCCGAATTGGCTCGCGCCTCGGTAGGGAAACCAGCCGCCCGTTTCATTAAGGCAGCGCGAGCAATCCAAGATCTGTTAGGGATTCACCAGGATGCGCTTCAAGCCGAACGTCATGTCCGACAGTTCCTCAAATACTCGACCAACGTTCGCTCCGGATTTGTCGCGGGTCGCATGGTCGAACGTCAGCATCAACGACGCAAAGATGCCCGCAAGGACATGAAACCGCTATTTAAGACGTTGATGAAACGAGGAAAGAAGACCTGGGAGTGAACGAGGTCAAAACACCGTCACAAGTATCAGTGCACGGTCTAGGACGTGTCCACGATTGGCACCCAACCGACTGCCTCTTAAGAATCCTCACGTTTCTTGGCATGGGCTCGCTTGCCCAAGGCACGCAACTGCATCGGCTGAAGCCACCAGCCTAGCCGCCCTTGACCCAGGTTGATAATGCCTTCTGATTCGACACGCGCAGCCCCGGCTTTCTTAAGTGGAAAGTTGGGAAGGGCTTTCCCGCAGAGCAACAGGCTCACGACTTCCCCAAGCTGAGGCTCATGTCCCACACAGAGCGCAACAGCCTCAGACGGGAGCGTGCGGAGAAACGTAACAACTTGCTCAGGCTTCGCTCCGACTGCCAATTCTTCACGCGTCTCGACCTTGAGAGTCGGACAGATGATCGCCCGAAGCAGCCTCGCCGTATCGTAGGCCCGCACGAACGGGCTCGTAAACAGGTGGGTCGGCTTACAGTCAAGTGCCGCCAATCCTTCGGCAATCTGTCGAACACGTCTTTTCCCTTTCTCCGTAAGAGGGCGATTCTCCTCCTCACCTTCCCATTCCTCAGGCTGTACTGCAATCCCGTGACGAACCAGAATACAGTCCATACTTCTCCTCCACATCATGTGACATGAGCCTACCACAGAGGGGCCATGGAGTTAACACAGGTTTTACCTCTTCGTGACTGCGCCGGAACGATGGTCCGATACCGTCATGTTAGCTAGAACGGAAACAAAGGAAGCAAAGAAAGGAAGCCATGTCAGCACTCGGAGCGGCTCGTCTGTTTGACGGTGAGGTTCTGAGGCAGCGGCTCTCTCATCTCGATCTCTTAGAAGTCTGGAACCGAGGCATCAAAGGGGTGCTCAGTTTGGTGATGCTGACGCTCCTGACCGCCCTCGCCGGAGGTGCGCTGAAGACGTTTTGGGAGATTCGACTACTTTTCGATCATTCAACCGAAGTCGTCCTACGCCAGGTCATCGTCAACACGCTCATATTGCTGGCACTCGTTGAGGTCTTCAAAACCACCGTCACCTACTTCCGGGAGGGACGTGTCAAGGTGACCTTTATCGTGGATACGATCTTAGTCGTCATGCTAACCGAGGTCATCTCCCAATGGTTCAAAGGAGGGGACTGGCAACCACTGGCGGTCCTCTGCATGATTCTGCTGATTCTCGGTGTAGTTCGCATCATGGCTGTTCGATGGAGTCCGACACTGAGAACAGGGACTCACGATGCTGCGCGATTTGATCTATAACACGAGCGAGGCATTCAACGACCCAAGAGCCTGCGACTAAACGAGTGGCGCTTGTTTAAGAGCAGCAATGTATTCCGCTCGAAGAACTTCTGATCTCCCTTCCAGAGCTCACCTACAATCAAGTGTTTTCACTCGTGGATGAGCTTGTCTGCCCCCAGTTTGAGATGGACTCCAAAGTACAGCCCGACGCTGAGAGACGGACCAGCATGTATCCTGGACACGCACTCAGTCTCAGAGCGCCGGGCTTGTAGAGCCCTAGAGCAATGCCGGGTCGCCCAGCGGTATGTACCCATCGACGTGGATGATAAGGCCCGACTTGCGTGGCGCTTGATTTGGAAGTCTTCGCCTTCATCTGATCAGCCAGGTCGGGCTTGAAAGAAAGCCTGGGAATGAACGAAGCCTTACTTCACTTTTGATAATTCGGCAGGGATTCTGATCTCTTGTCCGTCTTGTAGATTGACGACGAACACCGACGTGGCATTGGGGTCGAACTGTTCATAGGCAAAGACGGCGGTAAACCGGGATCGGAAGGCCGGGCCGTTGCCTTCGTTCTTTCGTCCCCTCTCAGCTTTACCGATGTCGATCGCCTTGGTGCGTTTCGACTCTTGGTGCAGTTCGATCAAGGCCCCTTCGGCGAAATACTCGTCATCGCCACACAACTGCACCTCAATCTCCATGTTGGGCATGTCCATCACCTTCTGGATAAACTCCTCGGGCATGCGCACGTCCATCTTTCGCTTCTTCGATTCCGCCGCTTCTTGCCGACCAAACGCTTCCAACCGGTAGTGCTTGGTGCGCAGAATGGCGCTCGCACCGCAGGGCTCTTTTTCCGGATCAGCACCCACACGACTCGCTAAGGACGCTTGCTGCAGGACTTTCCTCACATCTTCCGGAGAATTGGCTTTTTCCATTGGCACTCGCCCCGCCTCGAGCGCCTTCTGGGCGTCTTCCGACGACAAATTGACCTCGATCGCCCAGACGACACTATGCCCGATCACCAGGGTTCCGATCAGTCCCAGTGCCAACGTGACTTGTTTACGAAGAGTCATACATTCCCTCTCTCGTGCACTGCCAGACAAGCTTGTCCTGAACGCGAAAAACCGAGGCGGCTGAAGGTATCTGACTATTGTAGGGGAACAGACTAACCGTTGCAATCACACCGCGAAGCGATTCCAATTCGCATAAAGGCGTCGCTGGTAGAGCTCTTCGACATGCACGGGAATGGGATACCCGGCTAACCCAAGCAAGCGGGCCACGAGCTTGAGTGGAAGCCCTACCACGGTCGTATAGTCGCCATCGATGTGATCCACAAGTTCCCCACCAAGCCCCTGAATCGCATAAGCCCCCGCCTTCCCCAACGATTCTTGCGAGACAAGATATCGGTCATAGAGGCTCTCACGATCCGGTCTCATTTGTACTTTCGCAGTATCACTCTCGACGAACTCCATCGCTCGCTCACGACTGCACAGAGCCACAGCTGTATGGACGTGGTGTGAGCGGCCGGCCAAGCATGCGAGCATGGTGCGAGCGTCGTGAAGATCGACTGGTTTTCCCAAGAGCTGACCGTCGAGCTCAATGACCGTGTCGCTGCCAAGCACCAACCCATCTGGTAGTTGAGCCTCTACTGCTCGCGCCTTTTCAAGAGCGAATCGTCTGGCCTGTTCAATGGGTGCCAACTCAGGCGTCGGTTGTTCATGGACATTCGGCGGGATAACGTGAAAGGACAGGCCCAGCAGCGCCAACAGCTCTTGCCGACGCGGTGAACTCGATGCCAGAACTAGCTGCATCGTGACGCCATGAGGCTCATATCATCGGTCGATTCAGATGGTGGAGACTCCTCCTTATCTTTCTCCTGTATCTGCTCCTTGAAGTCCGCGAGCACCTGATTCAACTCATCGACCGAAGAGACGCGCACCATTTGCGCGCGAAGCGAGGCGGCATGCGGAAAGCCTTTGCAATACCAGGCTAAATGCTTTCGCATCCGGTAGAATTGTTTTTGACCAAAGAGAGCCTGAAACTGCTGCGCATGGTCCGCAAGAATAGCGAAGCGCTCTTCCTGCAGCACCGCCAGATCGGGATTTGTAGGTTCTCCGATCTTGAGCGATTCACTCGCCAACTGTCGCACCTGTTCCTTAGAGCGAAAGAACCATGGTGCACCCAGAGCGGCGCGCCCCACTAACACGCCGTCCACGCCTGTCTCGTGGACGCGCGACGCGATGTCAGTTAGGCGTTGAATATCGCCGTTCCCCAGCAGTAACGTCCCTGATCCCTTCGCCATCGAGGCAGCGCGCGTAATGGCCGACCAATCTGCAGACCCTCGATACATCTGCTTGAGTGTCCGTCCATGAAGGGAGATCACGGTCAGCTGTTCTTCCAGCAGCTCTTCAACCCACGATTCGACCGTGACCTCGTCATAACCAACTCTCGTTTTCACAGAAAGAGGCAACGAGCGTCGTGAAGTTGGAGTGACCCTGCCGCTCCGGCAATTCAGGCGATGGAACGCGTCGATGCGAGCCTGTTTAAATCCGGCTTGTTGGAGAGTCTGTCCTTGTGCCCAATCATCGATACCCTGCCTGGCCGCCTGTATGAGAGAACGAGCCAGTTTGGGGGTGCGGATCAGCCCGGCACCCGATCCGGAGGAAGCGACGTTCTTCGACGGGCAACCCATGTTAATATCCAGCCCATCAAATCCTAGTTCGCATACGGCATGTGCCGCCTGGTAGAAGAGATCAGGGTCCTTCCCATAGAGTTGGGCGACGATCGGACGTTCGACTTCGCTGTAGAGGAGAGTCTCCAGCTGGATATCAGGCCCACGGCAGACATCATGCACATGAGTAAATTCTGTAAAGCTGACATCCGGCTTCCCTTGGCTGGCGATCACAGATCGAAAGCAGGCGTCGGTGACACCATCCATAGGCGACAGCCCAATGATTGGACGCGGAAGGTTGAGCCAGAAATTCATCTCATTGTACCTACGCGACAACGTGTGATTCGTTGACAGATCGATAGGCAAGCCGAAGCTCGCTAGCTTCTCGGTCCACCGTGCTCTGTAGTTCTGGAGCAACCTCACGTACAAACTCCACAAACCGTTCGACTTTCAGTAAAAAGAAATCATACGCTTCGGAGAGAGGCCGTGGCTCACGAAACCAGAAGGTGACAAATCCATCGAGGGACACTTCTGTCTCTTTGAGCCGACGACAGGACTCCACGAACATATCCTCCAATTCACCTCCCCAATGGAGAATCTCATGCGGGAGATAGCTGGCTCGATAGCGGCCCAACTCTTCTCCGTACGCCCAAGGTTGTTTCCACTCCGGCCCCACCGGCTCGGCCTTGCCTGTTAGGACACGCACATACTGATGGTAGGCATCGCTCAAATCCTGCCCGGTCATTGTTGACCTCTGGTCCTCATGGAATAAGCCGGCTTCGATAGTGAGCGAGCTCTTGTCGGCCATCGGCATATGATTGAACACTGATGCATAGCATCGCGAGAACTCGGCGAATTCTTCGACGATCAGTCCAATAGGTTTCGTGTCGACTTCCAACGCGAGTCCTTTCAGGCTGATAAGCCGTGGATGATTCAGGATCTGATCAAGCATTTCGAACAAGACGGGGGGGATGGGGGCTTCATGTGCATCGATCCATGCAGGAAGGGCGTTATCGTTCGTGTGGCCTGCGCGGATTGAGAAGTGGGGTTCGGTTGAACCATGAATGGCTAGACCTGCAACATGAATTTCTACAACACGCTCCATGGGAAATTCGTCGAGAAACGCTCTCACAAATTGCATGAGCGGCTGAGTTCGAGATACCCTCGAGTAGCGAAAGACCGTCCAGAGATGACCGACATCTAATACCAGCCCACAAGACGACTGTTCGCAGACGATTCTAAAAAAGGATGGAAGTGATAGAGTCCCGGCAACGAAATAGGTGAGTGGCGGCATTTCCAGCAGAAGCAACGGCGTGCTGCCATTTTTCAGTGCACATTGTTGATCGAGCAGACGTTGAATCCCCCTGATATTCTCGCTCACGATCTCTGCGCTCGACTGAGTGTAGAGAGGAGGGAGATAGGTTCCGAAGTAATGCCCGGCGAGAACCTTCGTCGCGCACTCGTGATTCAACCAGGGACTCTGCAGGATGGAAAGATGCTCGATCGTTTCTTGGAGAGCCGCCTGAAACGCCTTCGTTTCCGTTATATCGGGTTGGGTGACCCACAACCCTTCTCCGTGATAGGTTACTAACTCGTCGCCAAGATCCTTCTTCATGTTTTTCAAGGCCACGGAGGTCGTACGGAAAACCTCCAAATAGCTGAGCGGAAGGTGACGTTCCTGGAGAGCTCCCCGCAAGCTCTCGAGGGCAGGAGTATGGATATCGACGGAAAGGCCTAGTCCGTGCCTGGGAATCGCCTCGAGTCGGCGAAGGAACTCATGATGGAAACACCCTCGAATTGTCATCGTTATACCCATTCCGTCTGTCACAATTTTCGTCTAGTGTATGTCGTAAAACCATTGAATGACAAGCCTTTCTCCCCTTCGTGGGCTCAGCAGTCCTTCTGCTATACTTGGCATACACTGCGACGGCCAGGGGAACAAATTACTGGTGAAAAGGGACCTGGCTGAGGAATGTCGGACAAGGACGGTCAACAGCAAAAAGAGACGGAACAGCAGGTCACTCTGGTTGCACACATGATGACACCCGGCGTCGTTCAGATTCCTGGAGATGTATCCGTCACCGAAGCAGCGTCTCTCTTAGAGCGCGAGCGGATGCCCTGTCTTCTCGTCAAAGACTCAGAGTCTCGTTTCGGACTCATGACACCGACTGACATTGTTAAAAAAGTGGTCGCCCAGGGGCTTGAACCGGATGATATTGAAGTCCGTACGATCATGACACAGCCAGTCCAATTTATCGAATACGATCGAGCTGTGGAGGACGCGTCGACCCTCATGATGTCCACTGGGATGCCGATCCTGATCGTCACCAAACAAGATCAGCCGGTCGGAGTCCTGACTGCGAGAGACCTCGTACTATCGCCGAAGCGGTGCGTGACAAGCATAGTAGCAACTATCAGCATCATGGAGGGGGGGGCGCTGGGCACTGAACATCAGGTTACTATCACCCAACTCAGTCATGCCGGTGCTTCTGTGAAGTCTCCAGCCTTCCTCCTTTCCGGAACAAAAGTTATACTGAGTTTTTCCCTTTCAGAAGCAATGAGTCCGTTGACGATACGAGGGACGGTCCTGAGTAATACCCTGGTCGAGCAGGTCTCAGGCGCAACCCGCTCTGCCATCTCCACGCCTCCTAGCATCGAAGTCCAATTTACGGATCTCTCTCCGGCCGATCAGTCAAGGATCAAAGCATGGGTGCTAGCCAATCTTCCTAAGTCGTTCGACCCCTCTTAAATTGGTCTAGATCGTCTCAATCTTTGACCAACCTCCGTTCCGCTGGTACAATTTGCTCACTCAACGTAAGGATAACCATGTATACAACCGGAAAATCATCACAGAACCGCTCTCGCCCGATCTTGTCACGTGACGAGATTCTTCATCAAATCAGCACGCTTCTGAATAGTCCGGAAGATGACTTGCACGCAGCACTCATGCGAGAACTGCTCATGGGGTTGTTGAAGCTCAACGATGCACACCTAGACCTCCTGGATATAAAAATAGTCAATCGGGCCGTCAAAGAACTTCGTCATGCTTTTGGGGTGTTTCGTGGCTACCGTGATCGTCAAAAGGTCAGCATCTTTGGCTCGGCACGGACGCCATCGGACGATCCCAATTATCAATTGGCCCATCAATTCTCCCACGCCATTGTGCAAGAAGGGTTCATGGTCATCACCGGAGGGGCGGATGGGATCATGCGCGCCGCTCAAGAAGGTGCAGGGCGGGAGAATAGCTTCGGCGTCAATATCATGCTGCCGTTTGAGCAAGGGCCGAACTCAACGATCGCGGATGACGAGAAACTGATTACCTTCAAATATTTTTTCACGCGAAAGCTGATGTTCCAAAAGGAAGCGAACGCCATTGCGCTCTTTCCGGGTGGCTTCGGCACACATGATGAAGGCTTTGAGATCCTCACCTTGGCCCAGACCGGAAAAAGTGACCCTCAGCCCATCATTTGCCTACAGGCTCCTGGTTGCGACTATTGGAATGACTGGTCGGCGTTCGTGGTACGACAACTCTTGACGAGAAAATTGATCAATGAAGAAGACATGAGTCTTTTTGTCATCGTTGATTCTGCAGAAGCGGCAGTCAGCCACATTCTCCGATTCTATCGCCGATACCATTCTATCCGGTTTGTAGGGCGACAGCTCGCCATGCGACTCAGGCAAACCATATCTGCCGAGCAACTTGAGCAGATCCGAGAGCGATTCACAGATCTTCTTTCTGAGGGCACATTTGAACTCCGTGGCCCTCTCGAGGAAGAGCTCGATGAACCGGCGTTGCGCGACCTGCCAAGGCTCGTGTTCAACTTCAACCGACGCAGTGCCGGGCGACTTCGCCAATTGATTGGCCACCTAAACGGGCTGTAATCGACCCACTTCCTGGCATAGGCTAGAAAGATACCTTTTCGTCACGACGTGGGCATGGTATCCTCTCCCATTGCTATGGATACTGTCTCGTCTGCTCCGCCATTTCATGGTTCTCCCGACATTGTCCTCTACCATGCGGACTGTTCCGATGGGTTTGGAGCCGCCTGGGCGCTTTGGAAGAAATTTCCAAGCGCCAGCTTTGTGCCCGTCAAACACGGTCACCCTCCTCCACCTGACCTCAAAGATCGACGAGTTGTCATTGTCGACTTCAGCTATGGCCGACCAATTCTGGAAGCCATGGCCTCCGAAACTAAAGAACTCTTGATTCTGGACCACCATATCACGGCAGAGAGAACGCTGGAGGGCTTTCCCAGCGCCTACTTCGATCAAACCAAGTCCGGTGCAGTGTTGGGCTGGGAGTGGGCACATCGTACTGCCGCGCCATGGTTGCTTCAATATATTCAAGACAAGGATCTCTGGACGTGGACCTTACCAGGAAGTCGGGAAATCAATGCAGCTCTAGCCTCCTATCCGTTCGATTTCACTGTGTGGGACCGCTTTACGCAAGCCTTGCTCGAACAAGAGGGCCGGGCCATCTTACGCTATGAGCATGAGCTGGTCGGCAAGCTCTCGGCACAGGCCACAATGGTGGAATTCCAAGGCGTCGTCGTGCCCTCTGTGCAAAGCGCGATCCTGACCAGCCAGATCGGCGAACGGCTCTCACCACATCACCCGTTTTGCATGATTTGGCATGATCGGGATGGTCGACGCTATTTCAGCATGCGCTCCCGTGCCGATGGAACAGATGTCGGTACCATCGCCGCCTCGTTCGGCGGGGGAGGCCATACCCACGCAGCGGGGTTTTCTGTTCCTCTACAGAACGATGGAACCTTACCAGCTGACCCCAGACTGCCACGTTTGGTCATTAATGGTCACCTCATTCCCTAGCCTGGAACCATCGTGATTCCGCTTCACGACGATAACCCAACGAGACTGACGCCAATCGTCACGATGACCTTCATCGCCGCCTGCGTCGCGGTGTTTCTGTACCAAATCAACCTTCCCCAGGGACCAGGCGAACTCTTCGCGTTCCAATACGGTGCGATTCCTTCTGTTATCTTCGGCCAGGCCTCACTCCCGGACGAAGCCAGAGTCGCGTTTCCCGCCACCCTTACGCTCATAACGAGCATGTTTCTTCACGGAGGGTGGATGCACCTGTTAGGGAACATGCTCTATCTCTGGATTTTTGGGAATAACATTGAAGATGTGATGGGTCATGCAAAATTCGTCGTCTTTTATGTTCTCTCCGGCATCCTCGCCGCACTCAGTCATGCGCTCACCGACCCGTCCTCTCAAATTCCCATGGTCGGAGCCAGTGGGGCCATTTCCGCAGTGTTAGGGGCCTACCTGTTGCTATTTCCACGGGCTCACGTTCTGGTCTTCCTACCCGGGCTTGGAATGACCAGAGTCCCAGCTGGAATTGTCCTTGGGATGTGGTTCGTTACTCAACTGATCAGCGGAGGGATGAGTGTCGGTGCTACTGGAGGGGGCGTGGCCTTCTTTGCTCACATCGGAGGGTTTATCGCAGGCATGGTTTTGATTGGGTTCTTCAAGCGGAGAGACGTGAGATTTTTTGCTCCATCTCGATCAACGTGGCATGACTAACGCCGAATGTTCCGTTGCGTCCACACCGTCTATGCAGCGTCCAACGTCTCCCTTACCTTTTCGATAAGACCAGATTGGCGGTAAGGATGTTGTAATACAAACCGCTGATTGATCCGGTGGTGTTGAATCGTTTCGTCGTCGTAACCAGACACGAACAGCGCCTTCATCTTCGGATGTTGATTCATGAGACGGCGCGCCAGTTCACGCCCACCGATCTCTGGCATGATCAATGGGCTCACCGTGAGATGAAGAATGCCGTGATACTGTTGCGTAAGCATCAAGGCTTCGACTGATGACGCTGCTTCCAGAACCCGATATCGATACCGTTGCAGGGCTGACAGCGCGAGCTTTCGCACGATCTCATTCTCTTCCACGAGCAGAATGGTTTCATTTCCTTTGGCCGCCATGGCAGTTACAATAAGCTCCTCACGTACCTCCGTGAGCGAGGCAACAGAGAAGAACAGGCGGACGGTTGTTCCCTGCCCTGGTCGGCTATTGACATCGAGTGAGCCTCCATTCTGTTTGACAATTTTATATACTGCTGTCAGGCCGAGACCAATGTTCGTTTCCTTGGTCGAAAAGAACGGCTCGAACATGTACGTTTGAGTATTTAGATTCATCCCGGTTCCAGTATCCGTGATCTCGATTAAAACCTGTGGGTACTTCATGCCCATCGGCAAAGGCAGATTCGATCGTGACGCGTCCTCGAGTGTCTTGACCTCAATCGACAAGCGACCTCCATTCGGCATGGCATCCCGTGCATTCACCAAAAGGTGAAAAATGACAGTTTCTAAACCTTCTCGATCCACTTCGGCAAAGACCACCTGCTTCTGTGTTTGAATAATTAGTTCGATACCTGAGCGTAGTAGACTTTTCATCATTCCTTGCAAGTCGGCCAATACCGCATGAACGGAGACCATATCACAAACCGGTCGGTCTTCGAGATTGAGTGCGATCAACTGTGCCGTCAAGGTAGCGGCCCTTTCGCCGATCTTGAAGATTTCATCGGCGGATGATCTGAGAGGATCATTGGCCTGAAAACGCGACAACATGATGCCCGTCTGCTTTCCGATGCCCGCGAACAACGCTCCGAATTCTCCGGCTATCCTCGCCGCGACCCGGCCGACAGCTTCCATTTTCTGTGCTTCCTGAAGTCGTCGTTCCAGTCCCTGCCGGACAATCTGCCCTTCCCGCAGCTCGGCGTTTGCGCTCGTGAGGTCCTCTTTGAGAGTTTTGATTCGAGCTTCGAGCTGAGTTTTTTCGGTCGACAATACGTCCTCTGTCCGTTTCAAACCCTCAACGTCTTTTAGCAACGATGCTTTTTCTTCTTGGGCAATGGCCGTGTTTTCCAGAGCGACACCGTAGAACACCGCCATCACGAGAAGAACCGGAATCCCCAAGAGTTGTCCAGTGGCCATCGTGCCGGTTTGGAGAATCCCTTCATAGAGGACAACCGCATATCCGACGCTCAATAAGAGAGAGACCCCAAGCACGTGGCTCAACCGCCTTACGGATGCCGCCACAAGCACGAGAACAAAGTACGCAATATAGAGATCGGATCGTGCGTTACCCGAAAGATAAATAACGGAGGTTACGAAAATCGTATCGATTGTCACCAGGCCGGCGCTGAACCAAGCAGATGCCAGTACAGCCTTAGGCAATATCGCAATCGCGACCATGCCTAGCCAGAAGCCCATCACCAACGTGTGGCTCATGACCCGACTGATGACTGAATGAACACCGAACAGCAATTCATATGACAGGATAATCGTGACAAGGCCTTGAAGGACGAGGTAACGAGATCCCGGATCCGTGAGCAATTGGTAAAGTCTGTTAGACTCTTGACGATGTCTGGCTGGCACTGAGTCGTGGGACATCTTGTGGACCCTCCAGAAAAAACACCATGTGAGGATAAGCAAATCGCATACCCTTCCACTCGCTGTTAACTCGTTATTTTCAAACATGTTTCTGATATCTCTCGACCTCTAGTGCGGCAACTAGTGACAAAAGCGAACGACGTAAGTTATGGGGCGGACTGCTCACCAGATATCTGGGTGATGCGTGCTAGGTGGGAACCAGTTAGACAGGCTTTCTCAGGGTCGCGATGAACTGCTGAGCCGTTGCTACGGCCATCTCCTTTTGCGGCGCTGTGAAAGTCACGTGACCCATTTTTCTGCCTGGACGAATCATCGGTTTGCCGTACAGATGAAGTACCGCTCCTGATGTCGAGTAGAGCGCGGAGCAAGCCTCTGCAGATATTACAGATCTGACTTCCTCGCCGATAAGATTTACCATGACCGCAGGGCTCAAGATCCTGACTTCTCCCAGAGGCAGTCCACAGGTTACTCGTACTTGCTGTTCGAATTGGGAGACCGTGCAGACGTCCAAGGTATAGTGCCCCGAATTATGAGGACGTGGCGCGATCTCGTTAATAAGGAGATTTCCGTCTTCGGTCTGGAAGAGCTCTACACAGAACACGCCGACACCCTGTAATTCTGCTACCGCTTGCGTAGAAAGCTCTTCCGCCCGTTTCGCTACAGTAGGAGGAACAGATGCAGGTACGAGTGTGTCACGCAAGATCCCCTGCTCATGCTGATTTTCGACAACCGGATAGACTCGGCACTCTCCACGTTCATTGCGCACTACTAGAACGGAAAGTTCTCTGACAAATGGAATGAACTGTTCAACAATCCACCGCTGGGCAGATTCTGCCGGCTCAAGGATCGTTTCAACCACCTTCACATCGGAGGGGCGACGGATGATCCACTGCCCTTTTCCATCGTAACCACTCTTTGCCGTTTTACAGACAACGGGAAGCCCAAGGTGGTCGACTGCGAGATTCAGCTGGCCGACAGATTCCACGGCAGCAAATGAAGGGACCGAGAGTAGTCGAGACGACAAAAATTGTTTCTGTTCAATCCGATCTTGGAGAGTGCGAAGAACCGCGCTGGATGGCGTCATCCTACAACGCTCTTCCAACCACCCACACAGCTCCGCCGGAACGCTCTCCCATTCCAGAGTAACAGCATGGACAAGACTCACAAACCGTTCACGACTGGTGGGGTCGGAGAATGGTGTCGTGTACGAGTGGGCAGCTAGCTGATGAGCCGGAGCATCAGGATTTGGATCCCAGACGGCCACACGATAGCCCATTCGGCGCGCGGCTGTGGCAAACATTGCTCCCAACTGTCCGCCACCTAGCACGCCGAGAATTGACCCGGGCTCAAGGATTGGTGTGATCACCGTCGGCGACTCGCCTCAGCGATCCCCTTTGCCTCGGGTGAATTGAGGACACTTTCTGTTTGAGCCATGCGATAGCTCGTAATTCGTTGGGCTATGTCCGCATGGCTGACGGCAAGAATCTGTGCCGCAAGAAGGGCCGCATTCTCGGCACCACCGATCGCGACCGTTGCTACCGGAATACCCTTTGGCATCTGCACAATCGAGAGTAAGGAATCGAGGCCACGCAGGTTTTCTGTTGGAATGGGGACTCCGATCACCGGCAGGTGCGTCTTGGCTGCGAGCATGCCAGGGAGATGGGCCGCTCCTCCAGCCCCAGCAATGATGACTTTGATCCCTCGACCTGAAGCGTTGGTCGCGTATTCGAAAAGGCGATCCGGCGTTCGATGGGCAGAGACGACTAAGAGTTCGAATGGAATACCGAGCTGGGCGAGGACGACTCCAGCCTTCTCTAAAATGGGAAAATCTGATTTGCTCCCTCCAAGCACACCGACAATCGGCATAAGAACCGGAGTTTTTCGCCTGACCTTACTCGGTGATCCGCTCAGTGTCCTTCCGATCCTCGCCATTCTTGACTTCCTCTCCATCCTACTGAGAAACGTGATCCTACTCGAAGACTGGGCTGCAAACATTAGCCGGTCTGGTCGTCGTGGTCAAGAAGAGCATTCACCGCAGGAACTAATAAACCTTCTAATCCGAAAGGACAGACCCCCACTTCGTACCGTAAACCGGCCTCATCGTATGCATGGCGTATGGCGTTAGAAATGTGCGATCTGCTACTAAACGCGAAGATGGCTCAGGAGAGGAACTCCTGAGCCATCTTCACAGAGGTACGTTCATGCGCCGCACATTGGTACGGCGCAATTCTACTACTTGATGCCTTGTCCAGCTGACCTTGGAGCAAACATCTCAAAGATGCTTGGTTCACGCTCCATATAGTCAGGTGGGAAGAAGTTAAAACGCCGCCACAATTCATACCAGAGAGGGACACGATTGAGGATAACCCACCCTAATACTCTGGTTCCTTGCCTCACCTGAGCTTGCTCGGGCCAGGGTTGAGGATCGTCCGGGTCAGGCACGACCCAGAATCGGTAATTCCCTTTTCCATCGTCGATCTGATCGACCACCTTGATTACACCCGAACGAGTACCAGCCATGAGCCCTGGCCAGGCCGGCAATGGAATAGCCGGCACTCCGAAGAACAGGATCTTGACTTTCCGTCCAGGACTCAAAAGAGGAGCATCCAACCCTTCGGCCACCATTTCGATAGCCGGATCGCTTGCGAGGGGTGAAATGGTGACCAGATCATCCCCTTGCTTGACCGTTTCATTAATTCCGACTCTTGCCATTTTAACGACGGTTCCATCCATGGGCGCATAGAGTTTTGCCGCTTCGATACGTTGTTGGACACCTTGTTGCTTGTAGGACATCTCTGCGAGCTGTTCGGTAGCCTTGGCAGCTTCAGCCACCGCATTGTCACGTGACGCCATGGCATCAATGAGTTGCTGATTCACATCGGCCGTAATCTGATCGCGACCGAAGTTCAGAGCCGATCTACTCTGTTCTGCCGCCAGAAGGTTGGCCTGAGCTGCTTGCAGAGCTGCTTTGCTCCCGATTTCAGTTTGGATCGTCAATTCGAGTTCTCGTTGTGAGACAAGTCCATCCCTCACAAGTTGCCGATGTCGATCGACGTTGAGTTGCGCTGTATCGACGTCAATCTTGGCGGCTTCGACCTTTTGTTGGGCCTCACGCACGCGGTTATCGGCCTCCACCACCCGGGCTTCGGCCGAGGGGACCGCAGCCTGGACCAGTTTCTTCATCTCGCCGATCCGTTTGGTGAGTTGATCGGCTCTTCCTAACGCTGCTTGGCGCGTTTTTTCTAACGCATCTCGGCGTTGTTCGAACAACGGAAGGATCTCAGGGGCCATATAGGTTGGGTCATAGTCCTCGAGCTCCCCGACGAGCTCTCCTTTTTTAACCTTGACACCTTCAAAGATATGCCATGCCTTGACTCGGCCTGTAATCCGAGATTCGATGTGTTGCGGACGATCATAGGGAGTATAGGCCGAGACTTGACCCTGTGCGCTGATCGTCTGTGTCCAGGGCACGAACTCAAGGATGATGAGAAACACAAGAAGGATCGTGAGGATGGCTCGCGATGCCGTAAACATCCCACCGGAAAGTTTCACGGCTTCCCAGCATGGCAACGTCGTCAAGGCGGATCCCTGTTCGATCGCGATTGCCTCCAACCCAACACCCTTCCTTACGAGCGCACGCTCTCCACTTCTTTCGAGACCACCACCTAGGCTAGCCATGGAGCCTCCATAAATTTACCTGTGTTAATGGGCCAATCTAACCATTGCTCATTATGCATGGGCATGGTGTAGCATAATCCGACGATCGGCATGATCCGTCAGGTTTGGATCCGTTGAGACAAAGATCACCGACCATGCTTCGTCTTTCGAGCACAGGCGACGCAGCACCCTTTCTCTCAACGATGGCTCAAGCGCGTGAATGAGCCCATCGAATATGAGCACTTGCGGACGGCCCAGAATAGCCCGGGCCAACAAGATCTGCACGATGTGCGTCGGTGAAAGAGATTCTCCAAGCGAAGAGACTTCTGATTTCACCCCGCGTGGCAGGGCTTCGATATCCTCCTCCAGTTCCGTAAATCGGAGGGCCCAGCTGATGTCGTCATAGGTCACATAGGAACGTCCCATGGTGATGTTCTCTTCAATCGTTCCCTCGACCAACGTCAATTGAGAATCGAGCATGACACTACGGACTTGGTTGAGACCATTGGGATCCATATACCGCAGATCTACGCCGTTGTACTGGACAACTCCGTTGGTCGGGGTCTCAAGACCTCCCAAAACTCTAGCCAGCGCGGTTTTGGCCCCCGTCGTCTTGGCATAAATACCAAGCTTCTCTCCGGGCGCCACATCCAAGTTGAAACCGTCGAATACGGAAGCTCCACCGTGGATCAGGCTGACGCCTTTGCAGGTAACTCGGACACCCTGAGTCAAATGCTTCGGCATTCCCACCGGTGATTCGACCGAGACGTAATCTTGTTCTTGGTTGAAGACCGTATCAAGGTGAGTGAGAGCTGTGAAGAAGTAGTACACGAACCCCATGTTCTTGATGAGGGTGTCAAAATTTATGACCAGCGCACCCACCACTGCTTGGACTGCGACTACCTGACCAAGGGTCAACTGGCCAATGGACATGAGATAGGCCGCCATGCCAAGAGCAGCTGCCTGTGCGAACCCCTGTCCACCCACAGACCCGATGTACTGACGCACAAGAACGCGGAACCGTGCCTTTCGACAGTCAACGTAATGATTCAAAAGGTCGTTCGTCTTCTGCAGGATATAGGGACGGCTGTCGGTTGCTCTGAATTGCAGCGAATTCTGCGCGACCTCTTGAACCCAACGAAAGACATTGTATTTCGCGTGAGACATGTCGAGAGTCGTCTTCAGTGCACCGCGAGAGAGCACAAAGAACGTGATCGCGAACCCCGCCATCAGGAGCAAATTGTACATGAGGAAATACGGATGGTAGACCATCAGCAAGATCATCCCGACCGTCCCACCCACGACCACATTGATCAAATCGAACAGTAGGGTGGACAGCGCCCGTTGCATAAAGACCGTTTCCATGAAAAAATTCGAAAGATACTGGGCTTGTGAGGTCTTGAACCGATTCCGAGGCAGCTGTTCAACCATCGCCACTGTGATTCTGGCCATGACACGGCGCTGTATGACGTCCACCGCGTAAAAGTGGAATGTCTTGAACAGGCCGACGAACAACAACACCGTCAGCATGATCGCAGTCAATGTCCAGATCATGACCGGCTGAACCGCATAGGAGAAGGTGCTGACCAACTCCTGTACGGTCAAGGGAATGATCAGGGAAAAGAACGCGACCGCCACGGCGTAGGAAAAGATCAAGTACATGATCCTTTTCTCAGCCTTCATAGCCACAGAAAGCTGCTTCATCAACGCTTCAAACAGGCCCTGATAACGATTGCCCTGAGGTTCTTTCATGAGTACCCCCGGTTATAAATCAGGATGTGAATCATTGGTCCCTTACTGAAGTTAATGATGCCGGCACTTAACCACATTCACGATTCTGCAGCCAAGCCCCCCGAATGAACTATCTACCCTATCTACCCATGTGAATGCTAATCACGCCCTTGGATCTTACGGCCGGATATCCCTGCCGCAGCCACCGGATCACCATACTTTGCGAGTACGTTCTCCGAGAGTGCTTTTGACAACGCGCCTCTGGCCCACAACATCCCCCCACGGGCCACTGCATAGTCGGCCTGGGCACGATAGAGCTCGTAAGCCGATTCGACGACGGCGCGCTCGCGCAAGTTGACGAACAGCACACTCGTCGCTCCCATGTTGAACCGAGCCCGTTCTCCTTCTTCCAATGTCTTCGCCAAGCGAAGCGCCTCCGTCGAAGCTTTTACTCGATCTCGAGCACGCACAATCGCCGAAAGCCAGTTATCGACGTCGATCGCAACCGATCGCTCCGTATAGGCCTGCTTATAGGCTAACCGTGTCTGTTCAGCCTCAGCATGAAGGACCTTGCCGCGGGCGCCTCGATTGAACAACGGCATACTGAAGGTAGCACCCATATGGTAGGCGAACCCTCCTAAATAATAGATACCGCCCGTCACTGGCCCCCCCTGAATCGTTAGCTTTGGAAGTAGATTATTCTTCGCCAGTTTCAGTTCGATATTGTTCAATTTGGCTTCAATGTAGAGATCACGCACTTCCGGCCGATCCTCAGTGGCTTCCACCTTGAAGGCAGCCACATCTTCTTCGCTCGGCAACGGCGTTTCCCCTTGAAATTCCGGAGCCCATTCAGGGCGGGGTGTCACAGGTTCGCCGTTCTCCCAGAGGAAGAGCGCCAGCTTATACTGCTCATATTCGACCTTCCGTTGCGCAGCAATGGCAGCCTCTCGACGCCGCTGAACTTCTTCTCGGGCTTCGACTACATCGATCGGAGCGGCCGCGCCGGCTTTGGATCTCCCCTCAACCATGCGATAGCGCTCGTCCGCGACGGCCAGCGCACGCTTCACCACATCGGCTTGTTTGACGGCGACCTGCCAATCCCAGTATTGCACGGCCCCGGCGAGATAGAGGTCTTGCCGTTTCTGGGCCACCTTCACCTCGGCTTGCGGCCCGGCAAGCTCCGCCTGTTGAAACTCGGCAAACTCTTCGTTGACCATGAAGCCCCGCAGGAGATTAAACGCTCCGCCGACTAGGAGCACTTGCTGCGGAAAGAAACCTTGCATGTCTTGAGGGATTCCCACCGCGGGGCTTACAATACGTTGGGCCCTGACGCCATCGAATCCACCAAGAGTGGATCTATCCCCAAAGCCATTACGGATACCGCCGAAAATCTCGAACCCATAGGGGTGCCCGACCTTGAGCATGGTATCGTTATAGCCACCAGTCAATGTATTTACGCCTGAAACGTTCGTCAGATTATACGTTTGATACCGGTCAACCTCGAGTTCGTTCCGGACCTTCGGTTCCCAGGCTCCTAACGCCTTCAGGACTTTCGCTCGAGCCCGTGCGCGCTCGAGTCCGGTGGCCCGGAGCAGCGGATGCGTCAACTCAATCCTGGCTAGGACCTCTTCAATGGTCAAGGGAGCCGTACGAGTCGACTGAGCCTGCACGGTACTCGAGTCGATCACCGCTTCCGCCAGTGCGGCCGCCGGCACAATCATCAACGAGAACAGCAAGAGAAGGATCAAGGAAGGATGCTCCTTTGTTGCTGAATTAATCGCGCCCCGGCTGCTTATAGCCGTTCATGCCGGCCGCCGTCAGCGGGTTCCCGTACTTGGCCAACTCGCTCTCTGGCCAGGGCTTCGACAGCACGCCCCTCGCCCACAACATGCCTCCACGCGCCACCGCATAGTCGGCCTGCGCCCGATACAGCTGGTACGCTGATTCCACCACATTACGCTCACGGAGGTTCACAAAGAGGACGGTGGTGGCGCCCATATTGAACCGGGTCCGCTCGCCCTCCTCCAACGTCTTCGCTAATCGCAGGGCTTCCATCGCTGCCTTCACCCGGTCTCTCGCTCGCACGATGGCCGAGAGCCAGTTGTCCACGTCAATGCTGACTTGTTGCTCGGTGTACAGCTGGCTCAAGACCAATTGTTGCTGGTCCGCTTCCGCGATCATGACCTTCCCCCGCCCTTCCCGCTGGAACAGCGGCATCGCAAACTGCGTTTCAAACCCATACCCGACTCCCATAAGCCAGTCCGCGGGGGCATCCATTCGTCCCCCCTTAAAATCAAACTTCGGGAGCAGATAGTTCTTGGCGAGCTTGAGATCAATATTGTTCATCTTGGCTTCGATGTAGTAGTTTCGCACTTCCGGCCGATCTTCTTTCGCCTCCACTTTATAGGCCGCCACCTCGTCGTTGGTCGGGAGCGGCGTTTCGCCCTGGAATTCCGGTGCCCATTCAGGTCGCGCCGTCACCGGCTCACCGTTCTCCCAGAGAAAGAGAGACAGTTTGTACTGCTCATACTCCACCTTCCGCTGCGCGGCGATGGCGGCCTCTCTTCGATTCTGCACCTCGTGGTTGACCTCAATGACATCGAGCGGTGCGACCTTCCCGCCCTTCGCCAATCCTTCGACCTGGACAAAGCGGTCTTCGGCGACGGCCAAGGCCCGTTTCACAATTTCAGCCTGCTTGACAGCCACCTGCCAATCCCAGTACTGCACGGCTCCGGCGAGATACAGATCCTGCCGTTTCTGTGCTACCGCGATCTCCGCCTGCGGACCCGCGAGTTCAGCCTTTTGAAACTCGGCGTACTCCTCGTTGATCAGCAGGCCGCGCAGCAGCTTCGCCGACCCACCGAAGATCATTTGCTGCTGAGGATAGAGGAGCAGGACATCAGGGATATTTGCATGGACGTGTTGCGTGCGGGCATCCCCAAAGCCGTTGCGGATCCCGCCAAGGACCCGGAATCCCCATGGATGCCCGACCTCAAGCTTGGTGTCGTTATATCCCCCCGTATTCTCATCAATGGTGCTCAGAAAATTAAAAGTCTGAAAACGAGCGGCCTCTGTAATGTTTTTGACCGTCGGTTCCCAGGCCCCGAGCGCCTTCAGGATCTTCGCCCTAGCCTGCATCCGTTCAACCCCGGTCGCCCGAAGCAGCGGATGCGTCAACTCAATACGGGCGAGCACTTCGCTGATGGTCAGGGGCTCGGTGCGGGTGGACTGAGCCCTCACCGTGCTCGAATCGATAACCGGTTCCGCCAGTGTCGTGACGGGAAGCAAGATCAGAATCATGAGGACTAGAGCGGCCATCGAATAATGCTCCTTGTGCCGGATTAATCGCGCCCCGGTTGTTTGTAGCCGTTCATGCCCGCCGCCGTCAGCGGATTCCCATACTTCGCCAAGGACTCCGTCGGCCAGGGCTTCGACAACACGCCTCTTGCCCACAGCATTCCTCCACGCGCCACGGCGTAGTCGGCTTGCGCCCGATACAGCTGGTACGCCGATTCCACCACATTACGCTCACGCAAGTTCACAAAGAGAACGGTGGTCGCACCCATATTGAACCGGGTCCGTTCGCCCTCCTCCAACGTCTTAGCCAACCGCAGGGCTTCCGTCGCCGCTGTCACCCGGTCTCTCGCTCGCACGATGGCCGAGAGCCAGTTGTCCACATCGAAGCTAACTTGTTGCTCTGTATATTGCTGTTTCAACGCCAATTGTTGCTGGCTCACTTCCGCGTATAGGACCTTCCCACGTGCTTCCCGCTGGAACAGCGGCATTTCAGCGTGCACGCCGGTCCGATACCCGATTCCCACAATCCAGTCCGTGGCCCCTTCGGTAGGCCCCCCTTCAAGCAGGACCTTGGGGAGCAGATAGTTCTTGGCGAGCTTGATGTCGATATTGTTCAGCTTGGCTTCGATGTAGAGGTCCCGCACTTCCGGTCGATCTTCTTTCGCCTCCACTTTGTAGGCCGCCACCTCGTCGTTGGTCGGGAGCGGCGTTTCCCCCTGGAATTCCGGCGCCCATTCCGGTCGGGGCGTCACCGGCTCGTTCTTCTCCCAGAGAAAGAGGGACAGTTTGTACTGCTCATATTCCACCTTCCGCTGGGCGGCGATGGCGGCCTCCCTCCGCTTCTGCACCTCTTGGTTGACCTCAATGACATCAAGTGGCGCGACCTTCCCGCCCTTGGCCAATCCTTCGACCTGGACGAAGCGGTCTTCGGCAACGGCCAAGGCGCGCTTCACAATCTGGGCCTGCTTCACGGCGACCTGCCAATCCCAGTACTGCACGGCCCCGGCGAGGTAGAGATCCTGCCGTTTCTGCGCGACCTTGATCTCCGCCTGCGGCCCCGCGAGCTCGGCCTGTTGATACTCGGCGTACTCTTCGTTGATCATGAGGCCTCGCAGCAGCTGGAACGACCCGCCGATGATGAGTTGCTGCTGGGCATAGAAGCCATGCATATCAGGGATAATAGCAATAGCACCTTGATTGCCGTTATCTCCGAAGCCGTTGCGCACCCCGGCCTGGACGCGGAAGCCCCAGGGATGCCCGACCTCGAGCTTGGTGTCGGCAAATCCACCATTGTGTGTATCAAATATCGTGGGAGACGTCGTGAGATTCCAAGTATTATAACGTTGGGTCCGTGTAATATTCTTGAACGTCGGTTCCCAGGCCCCGAGCGCCTTCAGGATCTTCCCTCGGGCCTTCGTTCGCTCGGCTCCGGTCGCCTGAAGCAGCGGATGTGTCAGCTCGATGCGAGCCAGTACTTCATCGATGGTCAGGGGAGCAGTGCGGGTCGACTGCGCCTGCACGGCACGCGAGTCGATCACGGGTTCCGCCAGTGCGGTCATTGGCAGGAAGGTCAACAGGGCCAATACCAGAGCGATCATGAGGGATGCTCCTTTACATCGGGTGGCGGACGGCGCCCACAGTAGCAATCTCCCGCTTATTTTTCAAAATAGATAAAACGGATTGGAGTTATCGGCTAATCCGATGTATAGTGTCCCCCTCGATCGGAGCGCTAGGCGGAGCACTAGGGCCGTATGGATTGGCTGAACTATCATCACTTATTGTATTTCTGGTCCGTCGCCAAACACGGCACCATGACGAAGGCGTGCGAGGAGCTCCGCCTCGCGCAACCCACGATCAGTGGACAGATCCGTCTCTTGGAAAACACGCTGGGGGAAAAGTTATTTATTCGCACCGGACGCCGCCTCGCGTTGACGGAGATGGGCCACCTGGCCTTCAAATACGCAGAGGACATCTTCGCCACCGGCCAAGAGCTCCTGAACACGGTCAAGAGCCATGGGAATGGGCATCCCACCCGGCTGGTCGTAGGCATCGCGGACGCAATCCCGAAACCCCTCGCGACGCAGCTCCTCAAATCGGCCCTGAAGCTGTACCGACCGACTCGCTTGATCTGCCAGGAAGACAAGTTGCGCCAACTGTTAACCGATCTGACTGCGCATCGGTCGGATTTGGTGATTGCCGACACACCGGCTCCGCCGGGCATCAAGGAGCACATGTATAACCATCCTTTAGGCGAATCTGGCGTGACCTTGTTCGCGACTGCGAAGTTGGCCGGGCAGTATCGTCGGGATTTTCCGCGCTCGTTACGCAGCGCGCCCATGCTGCTTCCCACCCCGAATGCGATGCTTCGACGGTTGTTGGATCAATGGATGGTCCACCATGGCCTCCATCCTGTTATTGTGGGTGAGTTCGACGACAGCGCAACCTTGAAGGCGTTCGGCCAGGACGGATATGGCATCTTCCCCGGCGCAACGGTGATCGAGAAGGAGATCTGCCGCCAATACCGGGTGCAGGTGGTCGGACAGCTGGAGGCGCTCAAGCAACATTTCTACGCGATCACGGTAGAACGACGCGTCAAACACCAGGCCGTCCTGGCGCTCGTCCGAACCGCCCGGCAAGCGCTGCTTGGCTAGTCGCACATCCAACTCCCTGCACTAGGCAGCGCCGCGCGTTGAAAACTACACAAATACAGGCCGTCACCGAAGAGATCGTCCTATCGCCTCCAACAGCTGCTCTCGCTCCTGCGTCGTGAGTTCTTTCCATTCACCTACCTGTAACCCTTCGACGGTAATGTGCATGATCCTCGTGCGCTGCAACTTGATCACCCGATAACCAAGCGCTTGGCACATACGCCGGATCTGCCGGTTTCGCCCCTCGGTGAGAACAATACCAAACCGATTGCTTCCCACCCGAATCATTCGACAAGGCCTGGTTTTACTCCCAAGAATCATCACGCCCCGAGACATCTGATTCAAAAATGATTGGTCGAACGGCCGATCGACCTGCACAAGATACTCTCGCTCATGGCCGAATTCGGCACGGAGGATTTCGTTGACGATGTCCCCGTCGTTCGTCAATAAAATCAGGCCGGATGAATCTTTATCCAGTCTTCCGATCGGAAAAATCCGCTCCGGGTACCCGATTTCCGCAATGATATTTCGGGGAATATGGGGCTCACTCGTGGTCGTCACTCCGACCGGCTTATGGTACTTGATGTATAGAGCGGCCTTACCCCAGGGGATGATGCGGCCCTCGCGGGCAATGATGTCCGAGGGTTCTACTTGGTCGCCGAGCTTGGCCACCCGTCCATTAATAGTGATGACACCCGACTCGATCAGACGGTCGGCTTCCCGCCGAGAGCAAATCCCATGTTCCGTGAAGAACTTATTGATGCGGATAGTGTGAGCCACAGGATATTGGTCTAGTCGCCGGATACTCAAACAGGTTCCTCTTCTCACCCGCCCAACCCCGGCGTGTCTAGACGCGCCCTTCCCGAGGTCGGCCGCAGCGAGCGAACGCGCGAGTCGTACGGTTCGGTGTACGTCGAGCGTCTGAGCGAAGCGAGAACGATGCGGGTGGCCTGTTTCAGTATCCGGCTTAGTGAACGCGACGTCCGGCCTTGATACGACCGAGTATACGATAGATCAAACGTGCGATGGAGAATTGCGGCGCGACAAAACCTTCGATTGGGGCAATCTCGCTGACATCCATCCCCACAATACCCGGTCCATTGGCGAGCGCCGTGATGAGATTGAGCGTATCGTACCAGCCGAGTCCGCCCGGCTCAGGGGTCCCAAGCGCGGGCACGAGCGACGCATCCAATCCGTCGCAGTCGAATGTGAGATAGATGGGCATTCGGCAGGCGGCCACTACGTCCGGGATCCATTTCGTGGCCCTCCCTTCATATGGACCTGACGGATCAAGGATGTTGGCCGCAAAAAATGTCTTGATCCGGTCCGTGGCGCCGATACGAGCCACCTCTTCCGGACTGATCGATCGAATCCCAACCTGGACCAGGGATAAACCATCTTCCACGACCCGCGCCATGACGCTGGCATGGCTGAACGGATTGCCGAGATAGGCATCCCGCAGATCTCCGTGGGCGTCGATCTGCACGACCGTCATCTGCTGGTATCGTTTGGCGTGGGCTCGGATCGCCCCTAAGGCGCCGGTGTGTTCGCCCGTCAGCGTGACCAGAAACCGTCCGGCTCCGACGTGGGGAGAAACAAATGCCTCAATGGCATCGACGGCGGAGCGATCGACCTTCCCGTCGAGATTCAACGGCGCCGCTGTCGCGATTCCACCCCATTCACGATAGGGTTCACACCGGAGCTGTTCGTCGTAGAATTCGACCTGACTCGACGCTTCCAGGATGGCCGAGGGCCCGCGGTCAGATCCACGGATGTAGCTGGAGGTATGCTCGTAGGGAGCCGGGAGTACGTAGACGCCCGCTCGGTCCGGATGACACCAGGGTTCGTCGATGCCGAGAAAGTTATGGTTCGGTCCCTCCCAACCAGCGGGAAGCGTCACGGGCGTTCTCCCCTTTAGGTTAGCTGATCAGTTGAGGTATCACCGACGCAGCCAACCCGATTAGATCCTATCTGCGGGGACGGTTGGGAACATTCTCTGGTGGAATGAAGACGGCCAGCGCGATGACCGTTGTCCACTTGCCCTTCTTTCCGACGGCGGATTGGGTGATGTTCAGCGTCTTCACGATTTTCCCGCCCATTTTAAAGACCTGTTCGCGCTCTTTCCAAGCGACGTTCGGATCGAACTCGACTCCTAAGGTCGTCGCGAGCATTTGCGCAGCCAAATCTTCCGTATACTCTCCGGTCTCCTCATCCGTCTCACCGTGCGCATGGTGCTCTGACAGGTATCCGTATGTGCCGAGATCCGTGGGCTTCGCGAGGCCGACCGACGCCGAAACCAGCTGATTTCGCTCGTTGGTTTCCGAACGAGCCATCACGCAGAACGTAATCTCTCCAGGCTTCAATAGTTTCTCTCCGCGTTTTCGGGGGATGACCTTACAATGGGGTGGGAGGATGGAAGACACGCTGACGAGGTTGCAGTATGCCACACCGGCGCTGCGCAACGCTTCTTCGAAGGATGCCAGCTTCTCCCTGTGAACTCCCACACCTCTCGTGAGAAACATGTGCGTAGGTACCATCATCTCCCCTTTCGTCTGGTAATCGACTTTTCTGGCTGTTTGGAAGTTGTTTGGTGACGTGTGCGCGAGCGGTCAGCCAGACAAACAAACCGGACCAGATGAACTGCCGTGTCGGGCGTTTGTTGTAGCAAGATTGGACTGGCTTCGCAATATCTTCTAGACAATTTTTTCGGTCGCGCCGAACGGTTCCTTCAAATTCATAATGAGCATGCGCGGCTCCGTCATATCTTCAATCGCCGCTCGAATACCTTCGCGTCCTAGACCGGAATCTTTCACCCCTCCGTAAGGCATATGATCCGCCCGAAATGTCGGAATCTCGTTTACCAAGACTGCACCGACGTCCAGATGACGATATGCATAAAAAATCTTATTAATATCCTGCGTGAAAATGCCGGCCTGCAATCCAAAGTCCGATTGGTTGAGCAATGCGACGGCCTCACTCAGCTGTCGATAGGGCGTCACCGTCACGACCGGTCCGAACACTTCTCGGCACGAGACCTTCATCTCGGGGTTCACATTCGACAGCACCGTCGCCTCAACCAGCGATCCCGTCCGTTTTCCACCCAGCAACACGCGCGCCCCGTCTGCCACGGCTTCACCGATCCAACCTTCCACTCGCTCAGCGGCGGCATGGTCAATGAGGGGTCCGATGCTCGTCGTCTCGTCGGTCGGATCGCCCGTCTTCAACCGAGCCACATGCATGAGCAACTTGGTCGTAAACAGGTCAGCGATCGAATGGTGAACGAAGATGCGCTGTACGGAAATGCAGGTCTGGCCGGCATACCCAAATCCACCGGCAGCGCAACGCTGGGCGGCGAGCTCGATATCAGCATCCGATTCGATCATGACACCCGCATTGCCACCGAGCTCAAGCGTGACTTTTTTCTTTCCGCACTTGGACTTCAACATCCATCCCACCGCGACACTACCGGTGAAACTCAGCAACTTGAATCGTGGATCGACCACCATCCGTTCAGCCACGAGATTGTCGCACGGCACCACATTGAGCCCACCCGGAGGAACTCCCGCCTCTACGGCAACCTCTCCAAGCAAGAGGGCTGTCAGTGGTGTTTGAGGAGCCGGTTTGATGAGAATCGAATTACCAGACGCGAGCGCCGGCGCAACCTTGTGCGCCACTAGATTGAGTGGAAAGTTGAAGGGAGTAATCCCGAGAATCGGACCGATGGGAAAACGGCGAAGCAGGCCAATATGCGTATCGAAGCCGGGGGTCCAATCGAGCGGGATCACTTCCCCCGGAATTCGTCGTGCTTCTTCCGCCGCAACCGTGAACGTTTGAATGGCCCGGCTGACTTCCCGCTTCGCATCGGTGATCGGTTTGCCCGCCTCCATTGTAATCGTCTGGGCAAACTCATCTCGACGTCGATAGAGAAGCGCGGCGATCTGTTGGAGAACATCATATCGGGCATGGGACGGCAGCTGACCCATCGGACCAGCCGCGCTGGACGTCGATGCCATGGCCTGGTCGACGTCGAACTCCGTGGCTTGATCGACCCGCGCGACAAGCTTCCCGGAGAACGGATCAACGACCGGGGCCGCAATCTGGCCCTGTTTCCATTGGCCATGAACGAGGAATGGTCGGGATTCCTGCACTGGAAGACCCGCTGGAGTCCGTCGTAAAGTTGGTATTAATCCGCCGCTTCAATCGGTGCGGCAGATTCAACGGGAGGTGGAGTTGAAGTCGCTGTCTCTTGTGCGGCAACAGCCTTCGCGATCAACTCTTCTGTTCCCCAATCGCGAATTGCCTCCAAGGTAAAGCCTTCATACGTTGAAACACCATGACAGGACGGACAGTCCGGCATGGGAACTTTTCGGTAAAAGACTTCCGTCAGACAAGACATACAGACCCAGAAGTCATCGTCACGATGGGACACGGGCCAGAACGATTGTATCAATGCCATACGCCACCTTACCTTTGCTTACGAACTAGACTATTGAACCGGAACCCACATCAACATCACTCGCGTAGGCCCACCCATCTCCAGCACACTCCTGCTACGGTTGGGAACTCGCCAGAAGTCGGTCAATTTCTTCCGCAAACATCTCGAAAGGAAATGCCCCAGGTATCGCGACGGCCGGCTCTTTCTCAGTCGGTTCACTCGCCGTTCTCCTAAGAATGAACCCAGGAGTTCCATGGAACCCCCACCGGTTGGCTTCCTGACGATCTTCGAAAATTGCGCTGGTGTATCGTCCATCCTTGAAACATCGCTCAAATTCGGGCTGATCCAGACCGATTGCCGATGTATGGCGAAGGTACACTTGCTTGTCAAGTCGGCCCCCTTCGGCAAACAAGCGATCATGCATCGCCCAATACTTGCCCTGCGCTCCGGCACAGCGCGCCGCCGCAGCCGCGTCGACGCCAGGACCTTGATCTGCGCGTGGATAATCGCGGTAGATAAATCGGACTTTCCCGGTATCGACATATCGGGCTTGAATGCGGGGCCAGGTGTCTTTGAAAAATTTCAGACAGTACCCACAGGTGAAATCAGAGTATTCGATCAAGGTCAGGGGCGCATTGGCTTGCCCCCTCACCCGGACGTCAGTATCCGGCGAATCTCCGGCGGAGGCTGCTGAAGACCATACGAGGATGCTACCGATACATAGGGGAGCCAGCCATCGGCTAATCATCCGTCTCACGAGTGACGCACCACGCCAGCCTTTTTCCTCTCGAGAAGCCCCATCATCAACAAGGGCCATACGACCGTCGCATCGCTCAAGACTTCGGCGAATCGGCCACCATCCTTGGGAGTCACAAACTTTCCCCAGGAGAGCCCTTCTTGATAGGTACACCCACTCAGCCCTCCCCAATAGTCCGGTTCAGGACAAATTCTCACCCCATACTGAAAACGAGGGGGCTTCACGGAAAGCCCTAATCGCAAATTACCGATTTCGATGTACGGACCAACCTGTTGCGCCCAGTTCCGCGGGACGCCTCCACCAATCGTAAAGATGCCAAGACGTTTGGCTGAGAGAACATGGTCGGCATAGCTATTGAGATCCAGATACGGGTTAAACGACGGATAGGATTGCAGAATGGTTTGCAGGATGGCCAAATCGCCCTTGTGACCAGTCTGCGACCGGACCCGATCGACCTCTCTGGCCATCGCCCACGTTCCCATGTCGAGCCCCACTTCCGAATCGGTAAAGGCCGGGATAAACACCGGCACCTTTTTCAAGTAGGCGCTTTTCAGAATACCTTCGCCGTCGAACTCTTCGGCCAAGGTCTTCCCTAATTCTCTTGTAAGGATTTCCGATGAAAGTGGCCGATCATCGTTGAGACGCTTCACTGTCCGGGTGACGACATGCTCGACATAATTCAAATTGGCTTCCATTTCGAGCGTGTCATAGACGCGATTATACCCCTTTCGAAAGAGCTCTTCATCGCTCATCGACGGGTCATGTCGATAGTGCGTCTTTCCGACAGACTCACTGAGCCCGTGAGCCATCAAGGCTCCGGTCGAGATGATGCAGTGCACCATGCCTTCATCGATCATCTTCGTGATAATCTTTCCCATCTTGGCAATGGTCATGGCGCCCGACAGCGTCATGACGACTCGGCAGTCCGGATCCTCGATCATCGCCCAGAGCACATCGAACGCTTTGCCGAGATGCCGCCCTCCGAAAGCGGTCTTGCCCATCGCCTCGAGCAGTTCGCTGAACGAAGTAATCTTGTCGGGATCGAGTGGCTCCAGCGCCTCTAGCCCGTCCTTTGCACCATCACGAAACTCACGTGCGTACATACGTCCCTCAGAAAGAATCCATCATTGTCCATTCGGTTATACACAACCAAGAATGGAGGCGTCAACGAAAGGTTCGCTCACGCGAACACGCAGACACCCATTCGAATACGAATAACCACCCGGTCGGGGTTTTTAGGCAGGCACAGTTCCCGCGGAAGACTCCGTAAGAATTCGGTCGATATCTAACCCGTCCAGCGATTCTTTGATCAACAGCGCCTCGGCTAACGCGTTCAAGCCAGCCATGTGTTCGGTCAACACTCGCTTGGCTCGCTCGTAGTTTTCAGTGACAAACTGCTTGATCTCGAGATCAATCTCCTTCGCAACTCGTTCGCTGAGGTCCCTTTTGGCAGTCCAGTCCCGCCCCAGGAATACCGAGTCGTTTTTCTGGCCGAACGTCAATGGCCCCAATTTGTCACTCATGCCCCACTCACAGACCATCTTGCGGGCAAGATCCGTGGCCTGATTGAGATCGTTCCCTGCGCCTGTCGTCACATGTTTGAACACCAGCTCTTCTGCCACTCGACCACCCATCAGCACAGCCAGCCTATTGCACAGGAATTCTTTGGTATAGCTATGCCGATCCTCCGTCGGTAACTGCATTGTGACCCCCAGCGCACGCCCACGCGGAATAATGGTGACTTTGTGCACCGGATCCGTCCCTGGCAAGAGTCTGGCCATTAAGGCATGTCCCGCTTCATGATAGGCGGTAATCCGTTTCTCTTCTTCAGTCAGAATCATGCTCTTCCGTTCGGCTCCCATCAGAATCTTGTCTTTGGCCATCTCGAAATCGACGGCATCGACTTCGGTCTTGTTCTGACGAGCGGCCCATAGCGCGGCCTCGTTGACCAGATTTTCGAGATCAGCTCCTGAGAATCCAGGCGTCCCACGTGCAATCGTGTTCAACTCCACGTTGGCTGCCACCGGCACCTTTTTCGTATGGACTTTGAGAATTTCCGCTCGGCCACGCAGGTCCGGCCGATCGACCACCACCTGGCGATCAAAGCGCCCAGGGCGGAGTAGGGCCGGGTCCAGGACATCCGGCCGATTGGTCGCCGCGACCAGGATGACGCCTTCCGTCGTGTCGAACCCATCCATCTCGACGAGCAGCTGATTCAACGTTTGCTCTCGTTCGTCATGGCCGCCACCCAAACCGGCTCCACGCAGACGACCCACCGCATCAATTTCATCGATGAAGATGATGCAGGGAGCGTGTTTCTTCCCCTGTTCAAACAGGTCGCGCACCCGCGATGCCCCGACCCCGACAAACATCTCCACAAAATCAGACCCGCTGATGCTGAAGAAGGGCACTCCGGCTTCGCCTGCGACAGCCTTCGCCAACAAGGTCTTCCCCGTCCCGGGTGGACCGACCACCAACACCCCCTTGGGAATGCGGCCGCCCAGCGACTGAAACTTGCGAGGATCTTTTAAGAACTCGACGATTTCCTGCACGTCGTTTTTCGCCTCATCGACTCCAGCCACATCAGCAAAGGTGACCTTCTTGTGTTCCTCCGTCAGCATCCGCGCACGGCTCTTGCCGAACGACAATGCGCTATTGCCACCGGCTTGCATCCGACGCATGAAGAACAAGAAGAGTCCGAGGAACAATATAAAAGGACCCCATGTATAAAGAAACGTGACGTACCATGGGGTCTCACCCGCTGGTTTCACCTCGATCTGAACTCCCCTTTCCCGCAGCATCGTGATCAGTTCAGGATCATCCGCGGCATAGGTGTGAATTCGTGTGTTGTCCTTTAGGACTCCACTGATGTGACGGCCTCGGATGATGACCTTGACCACCGCACCTTGGTCTACCTTCGCTATGAAATCACTGAAATAGACTTCTTCTTCCGGCGCATGCGTCGGAACGGAAAACATATTCAACAGCAAGGCTATGAACAAGCCGATCATGCCCCATAACAGCAGATTTTTTACTTTGGAATTCATAGCTCCCCCACTCTATCGAACGGAGCGGCCAGCCGAGCATTTACCGCCCCTTCTCGTGTCGTTGCTCCTCACGATTCATCCTGAAGTTCTACGTGCTTAGCTTATCAGTAGTGGCTGTCTTACGCAAAGCAAGTTCTGCGTCATAAGAGTACCTCCCATGACTACCGATTACACGCCACATTCTCCATGGAGGACCAGCAACGTATCCGAATTGTCTCAGATATGAGGACTTCGCTCCACATGAGCCGGCGCTGCACTATCGTAACAACAAGAATCTTACGTGAGATGTTTATTCGGCGCTTTCAATTAGAATACGTCGCGAACCGGCGCCAGTTCAACCAAAGGTTGGTGTGGTGGGCCCAAAGCTTGCCTCCGTTGATGCACTCTTCAAACATCCGATCTGCTTCTTCCGTGCTGATCGAGGGGGAACTCCGCTGGATCTACGAGCGGAATATCACCAAGGTTGATTGATAGCCGACGATCGATGCGAAGCTCGGAGAAGCTGTGGGTCATGTAATTCTGGAAGGCGAAGAGTCACCCAAACTCAGAGCAATACAAGAGTGGTTCATTGCCAACTTCAATGAAGATGGAGGTCCGTCGATACGGTGAGCAACGAGACCGGAAGAGAACTTTCCGTGGTTAACGACGATGCTTAAGAGGAGGAAGATGCTTGTTCGTGGCAATGAGCTTGTGGCTCAACACAGACGGGAGCTATTTGTTTCCGGAGCTCATCCGCATAGTATTCCAAGGCAGAACATTCGTCGGCTGTAAGCCGACCACTTGCAAGAGTGAAGCTAAATAGGTGTTCGCAGGCACTCATGAACTTTGAAACTTCAGGCCGTATGGTTGCCATGCACGCGGTTTTAGCACAATCCCGGACGATACGTAAACGGTGGTGGTCCCAACGGGATTCGAACCCGTGTTTAAGCCTTGAGAGGGCAGACGAAAATCAAGAAAATCAACAAGATGAGTCATCTGACGGTTCCGATGAGTAGTATGGATTTACAACGAGTTGCAGACTGCGTGTCCTATATAGGACAACCCTCATAGGACAACCCTCCAGCGTCGCTCACTGGTCCTTAGGTCGACCAAATGGAACAGGTTCCCAACGGGATTTTTCAAAGGGGGAAGCGATCCCCTAACTTTCCAAATTGACGTAACCGTTCTCCCAGCTTAGCGTTGTTCGGAAGCTCGAACCCACGGCCTGCTGATTAAGAGTGGCAACAGGGCAATGATTCGAACTGCTCGATGTTGCGAAGGTTCCCGCGTTTTTCGTTGAGAATCATGAGTTTGCTGGCTTTCTATTGATTCCATAGCTTCTTCCTAATACGGTCGTTTGTGATGATTTTTAGCACACAATTAGCACACGCCTCTGGGGTGAACCCCTCGGTTGAGACAGTTTGGAATAAGCACACTCGTTGGATTGACGATGGCCCCGTTATGAGACGGTTCTTAACTAAGTAGACCGCTTCTTGGCATTCCGTATGACCTGACGTTGTGCGACAAACTCATCGACGTCAGGTGGTCGAGTAAGCTATGGGGGACGGTGCTGATTATCTTTATACAACCATCTAGAATACCGTCTGCGCCCCCGACTTAGTTGTTCGCCAGATCAAGTCCATCCACAGCCGCGAGCGCCACGTCGTCGCCTGCGTTTTCTTCGTACTGCTAAGCCGCGCTTGCTCCAGACCGGCCACCGTTGGGGCCTCCCAGCCCACCGGCGCACCCCGACCGAGCGCTACTATTGCGCGTCAGTACTCAAATGTTCGAGCTTGCCGCACTTTTCAGACCGGTCTTTCTGCTGCTCGATCTCTATCTTATGCCCTTCCTGTTTCCCCTTATAATACTTGAGCATGTCTTGCACATTGCGGTCGGTATCTGGCCCATGCTTACGGTTGGCCTCCGCCATCCTCGCTTCAACCTCACGATAGGTCGCAGCGTTCTTGTCGTATTCGTCCCGCATCTTGATGTACTCGTCCCAGCGTGCCTTGTCCTTTTCGGGATCGACGCCCGCGAGCTTATCGCGTTGGTCCTTCGCCGCCCGCTGAAGCACTTCGGCTTTATCGAGCTGTTCAAGCAAACCTTCGCGACGATCCATGGCTTCACGAGCGGCGCGATCGGTTTGGGGAATCACCTTGTCATTGAAGAAATCGTAGACTGCCTGGCGAGCGTCCGCGCATTCCCTCGCTGCACGCTCGTTGGCCGTCGCGTCTTGCTTGCGGGCATCGAGTTGGGCTTTCATCTTTTCGATGCTTTCCTTGAAAGCGTTCCTATCGGCTTCTGCGATTTCGCCTGAACTAAGGCGTTTCACGTCAGCCCTGTATATTGCAATCTCCTTAATCTGCTTTTCTAAATCGCAAGAGCCCTGCATCTTGCAGACGCCATCCTTTTTCGTATTGAGAGTATTGCACTCACCGCGGAGTGAATCCATCACGCTCTCGCAGTTCTCCTTCTTCGCAAGCTCGTAGAAGTTCTGCGCGAATGCGCCACTCGGGAACAAGGACGATGCAACCACCAAACACGCGAGCCAATGTATGCTAAGTATATGCATGTTTCCCTCCTTGTCTGATCTAATGAATTGCAGTTGAAGCAACCACTTAAATGGCGTCAACTATTGATCCGATGCATGCACGACCAAGAATTTGATCAGGCCGTCCGGCTAGGGTATCCTTGAACTCTTCGCAACCTTGGCTTGTGATCGAAAAAACCACAGTCAGCGCGATCGCGAATCTAGATGTGCTGTCATTATCACCTCCAGTTGTACTCTCTCTGGCTCTCCGGTTTCCGCAGGAGAGCCAGTGCGTCCAACAATCAGGGTTGCAATGCTATTCTTCCAGACGACCCGCCCCCCTCTCGCGGCCTGGTATTTTCCGTTACGACCGTCTCTTCGATGATGGTCCAATCACCCTATATCATGGCCGGCGTCACCGGCTTTTCCTCTCTGCTTCTTGAGTAGAGCGCAGCAAATCTGGTGCCACTCGTAATTTGTCCGGCCCTCAGAAAAACTCAGGGAAGATGCAACTCAAGTGATGCGATTTACAGAGCCATTATTTTTTCATAGTGAATCTGAATGGGTACAGTATAAATCCAAAGGGATTCAGTTCGTTGAAACATATAAGCCGGTCGGCTCTTCTCGTTAGCGACCAGAAACATGCGAACTGTGTTTGATAGCGGACATGCAGATAGTCGCTGGAAAAGTCTCCCGGTACCTTTGCTTCTTCTGGAGCGGTCGATGGGATTTGAACCCACGACAACTAGCTTGGGAAGCACATTAGGTATGTATGCTATAGACCACACCACGACACAGCACGCAACAGAAAGCCAACACAATCACACGGTTACAGTCACGGCAAGATATAGGCCGCAACAGCGAGACAGAGGGGGCTCCAGAAATTCGGACAGTGTGATAAGTGGTAGCCTGGCTTCACCAACGCCACCGGAAGGTGGCGACACAAAGGAGCGAGGCGATGAAGAGAACGAGACGGAATCACGGGGCGACCTTTAAGGCGCAAG